>JAFVYZ010000017.1 GCA_017508425.1 Clostridia bacterium
CGCCTGTCCTTTGAGGCCGCCATGTACGAGCTGGGCGGCCACGTGATCGGCTTTTCCGATGGCAGCAACACCTCTGCCTCCAAGGGCGAGAGCGTTGCCGACACCGCCAAGGTCATCAGCTGCTATGCCGATATCATTGCCATGCGTCACTTCCGCGAGGGTGCGCCCCTGGTCGCCTCCTGCAATGCCACGATCCCCGTGATCAACGCGGGCGACGGCGGGCACAGCCACCCCACCCAGACCCTGGCCGATCTGCTGACCATCTGGCGCGAGAAGGGCAGACTGAACGATCTGACCGTGGGCTTTTGCGGTGACCTGAAGTACGGTCGCACCGTGCATTCTCTCATTGAGGCGCTGTCCCGTTACACCGGCATCAAGCTGGTGCTGATCTCCCCCGAGGAGCTGAAGCTCCCCGGCTACGTGAAGCACGAGGTGATCGCCAAGCACAATATGCCCTGCGTGGAGACCACCGATCTTGAAGGCAGCCTGCCTGAGCTGGATGTGCTTTACATGACCCGTGTCCAGCGCGAGCGCTTTACCGATCTCACGGTCTACGACCGCGTGAAGGATCTCTACATCCTCACCGCCGAGAAGATGAACCTGGCCAAGAAGGATACCATCGTGCTGCATCCGCTGCCCCGTGTCAACGAGATCAGCGTGAAGATCGACGAGGATCCCCGTGCCTGCTACTTCAAGCAGGTGCTGAACGCCAAGTACATCCGTATGGCGCTGATCCTGACCCTCCTGAAGGACGCAGAGGGCAAGGAGGCTCGCCCCGAGCCGGTGCTGACCAAGCGTCCCGGCGGCGAAGCTCTGCTTGTCAATCAGCATCGCTGCGGCAATGCCAAGTGCATCACCGCCACCGAGCAGGAGCTGGATCAGATCTGCCGTCTGATGGACGCAGATCACGGCATTTTCCGTTGCGCTTACTGCGACAAAAAGATCCGTTCCGACGACGAATGATCGTGTCTGAAGGAGCGGGAGGCCCCTTTCCTTAAAAGGGGGCCTCCCGCTCCTTGCTTTTGCCAAAAGAACTCCGCGCAGCAGGGGAAAATATAATATTTTCCAATTTTATAATCTTTCTAAAAAACTCTTGACAAACAAAGGAAATTATGTTAGAATAAATTTAGAATAATTCCATTTATATCAGGAGGTGACCTATGACAGCCAAGCGAGCAGCCGTCCTGCAGGTCCTGCGGGAGGGCGGACACATGCGCCCCGACGAGATCTATGCCAAGGCCAAGGAAAAATATCCGGGTATGGTGTTGGCCACCGTTTACAACAATTTGCACGCGCTGTGCGAGGCGGGCCTCATTCGCCACATTCGCACCGCCGAGGGCGCCGATTATTACGACAAGACCCCCACCCCCCACGAGCACGCCATCTGTACCGACTGCGGTATGATGCTGGATCTGGAGCTGGGCGACCTTGCGGCGGCCTTTGCCGCCAAGACCGATCTGCCTGTGCTTTCCTACGATCTCATTGTGCATACCCGTTGCCCCGATTGCTGTGCCAAGGGCAATTAACCCCCAAACGGTATGAGAAAAACGCAAAAAAGAGCCGCTTTGCGGCTCTTTTTTGCGTTTGGCATACGCCCCTATGGTATCTTGGCCTGCCCCCTCTCAGTCGCCTGCGGCGACAGCTCCCCCAAGGGGGAGCCTTTGATAACAACGGCCGATCTCCAAGCCTCGCCCGTTGGGAGAGGTGGCATTGCGCAGCAATGACGGAGAGGGCTTGCGGTAGCTTGTTGCATTTCGACATGCCCCCTCTCAGTCGCCTGCGGCGACAGCTCCCCCAAGGGGGAGCCTTTGGTGACAACGGCCGATCTCCAAGCCTCGCCCGTTGGGAGAGGTGGCATTGCGTAGCAATGACGGAGAGGGGCAGCGGGGCTTGCGGATCACAATAATTTCTTCCGATCACTTTGCCTTATTTTTCCGGCTTGTCGGTGGAATGCGGAGCAAAAAGAAATGGCCCCCTTGTGTAAAGGGGGCTGTCAGTAAAGCTGACTGAGGGAGCGTTGGGCGGTGGCATTGCGCGTCAAAACTCCACCGTGCAGCCGTCATAGGAAACGGCGCAGCCGTACTCCGCGGCGCGACTTTCCAGCACGGCGTGCAGGGGATTGGCGTTATGGGAAAAATGATTGACGTATTTCACAGTTTTATCGGTAATGGCGCCCATGGCCGCGAGGCGCTCCAGCACCCGCCCAATGTTGGGGAAGCCCATGTGGGAGCCGCTGTCGGGAATGGGAATATCCACGTTGGTGCAATCCAGCGAGATCATGTCAAAAACGATACCGTTGGCGGCGATATGGTCAAAGACCTCCTCAAAAAAGTAGCCGCTGTCGTGGGCATAAAGCAGCGTTTTGCCCTCGTTATCCTTGATGATGTAAAACAGAGGCTCGCCCCCGGGCATGTGCCGCGCGGGCAGGGGGGTAACGGTGTAGCGGCCGATCTGCACGGGCTCAAAGGGGGTCAGCACCGTGACCTCTGTGTTGGGGGGCGTGCCCACGCGCTCCGCGCTCTTGGCGGAGCCGAAGATCTGCAATACGGGTGCGCGCTTTTTGTGTGCATAGGCACCGTGGCGCAGGTGCAGATCGGTGGGATAAAGATGATCGCCGTGGCTGTGGGTGATCAGCAGATAGGGGATCGTGTCCCCCTCAATGCCTTGTTGCAGGAAGTGATGATAGGTGTCGGCGGGAAAGTCGATGAGCAGGTCGTCATTGATCAGCGCCTGAGAACGGGTGCGGATATTCTTGCCGCCGAGACGGCGCGCCTCCACACAGTAGGGGCAGTTGCAGAACAGCGCGGGAAAGCCCTCTGCCGCCGCCGTGCCGAGATAAGTGAGCTTCATGTGGTGATCCTCCCTTTCTTTGATGCCTCTATCATACCACATTTTTGAAGAAAAGGGAAGAGGAAACAAAAAAGGGATAAAAAACAGGCAAAGAAAGGTGATGGGAGGTGTTCGTGCGAGTCGCGCGGATCGTCAAAATCCCCCCGAACGGTGCGAGTTTTCGCGCAAAACGCCCACTCCGCAAGGAGTGGGCGTTGCATTTTTGACGGGGAACCGCGTTAAGCCTTGGATCTACGGCGCGTCGTCGTAGTGCACGTGGCAAAAGAGCTTGGGGTCAAGGGCCCTTTCGTCGGCCAGAGGGTCGGCGCCGTTGCTGCGGCTGCGGATCAGCTCTATGACGTGCTTCATAACGCGCGCATCGCAGAGCTGGGCGGGGGCGTCCCCCACAAAGCCGTCGGTGATGGCACCGTGGTAACGGAAGGCGGTCTCATACTTTGGAAAGCGCTGGGAGATATCCTTGGTGTAATCGGTGTAGTGGCTGTGGATCTCGCGGGTCACCACTTCGCCCGAAAGCCGTTTTATCGATACCGTCTTGGGGCTTTTTGAAAGGCGGTTGTCCGCCCCGAGCATCTCGTCCACGCAGTGCAGGTAGGTGTTTTTGCTGTGGGGCACGCCCACCAGCAGCACGTAGCCGTCCTTGCGGTAAAGCTTGCCGTAGCAGCTCTCGGGCGCGGTGCCCGACGGTACGTCCAGCTCCCCCCGCACGAACGCCTCGGCCCCGGCGCGATCCCCGAACACCACCATAGAATGGGTGGGATTTTCGGAGCGCAGGCCGCGCTTGTCGGCGGCGGCAATATCGGAAAATGCCCCAAGACAGGTGTGGGGATCGGTCATATCCAGGGTATAGCGCTCTGGGTGGGAGAGGTTGGCCCAGGTGTGGGTCGGTACGCAAAACAGCCCACCGTCTGCGGTAAAATAGTCAATAAGGGTGTTCAGAAGTCCCTCGGCGCCACCCTCCACGGGGCCCACAAGGCGGAGCGCGGAGTGCATCAGCACCACGCGGTCGCGGGGGGCGCGCATGGCCTCAAGCCCGGCGAGGATATTGGCTTTTGTATAGGCGCGGTTTTTTGTCATCGTTTACTCCTTTTCACCAAAGCGCGTCGTCCGAAAGGTCGGCAATATCTCCGTCGGCAAAGCCCGCGGCGGCAAGATAAGCTTCGACCGCTTCGACCGATTTTGCGTAGGTGTCGTGAGAATCCGAGCCGTAGGTCACGGGAATGCCCATTTCAAACAGAGACCGCAAAAATTCCGCATACTGGCGGCGGAATTTCTCGCTTGTGTTTTTGGAAAGGAAGAAATGGGCGTTACACTCCACGTATTTGCCGTTTTCCTTGAGCGCCGCGGCAATGTCGGCGTTCATAGAAGCGGGAATGATCGAAAAATCCTCATACCAAATGGCGTTGCCGTGGTACCAGGGGTGGCCCAGAATGGTCACGCGCTCATCGCAGGCAAGAAAGAGCTGCTGGCGGTACCACTCCCGGATGCTCTCGTCAAGAATGGGCGTCATTTTTTTGGAGTTGGGAAGGTCTATGCGCCAATGGGCGGCACCGATGGCATAGCGCACGCCAAGAGCCATCAGCTCCTCCTTGGTTTGAGCCAGCTCAATGCCAAAGGGGGTGGGGCCGTCGGGGTCTACGTGACCCTTGCGGGTGCCGGTTTTTTGAATGTAGTCAAACTCGGGCTTGCCGATGGGGGTCAGCTCCACGCCGAGGATCACGTTTTTGTGGGTCTTCTGAAACGCGGTCACGATCTCTGCCGAGCGGCGCAGGTCGCCGAGAAACTTGGTGTCGTTGTAGTTGGCGTGGTCGGTGATGCCGTAGCGGTCAAGGCCGAGCGCCTTGGTGCCCTCGGCAATTTCCGCCAGGGGCAGGGAGGAGTCGTAAGACGCCTCGCTGTGGATATGCCAATCGGAATGAATGATCATGCTATACCTCCTGTTGCGGTCGTTATACTTATTGTATCACGCGGGCGGGGAAATGTCAATTGCGAAAGGGTATTCGCGCGACGCGCGAAAATTCCCACGCTTGCCGCCGCCTCGCAAGCGGGCGTCGCTCTGCGCGGGGAAACCGAACCTTCGCGCTTTGCCGGCAAAGCGCAAGCTTCTTTCCAAAGGTTAGGCCAAAACAAAAGGGCTCCGCCAAACGCGGAGCCCTTTTGATTTGGCCTACCCGAAAGGATTCGAACCTTCGACCTTCAGAGTCGGAGTCTGACGCGCTATCCAGCTGTGCCACGGGTAGAAATACAGTCGCGTTGGCGACTTACATATTATACCATAAAGCAGAGGGCTTTTTCAAGGTCTTTTCAAAAAAATTTAACGACAAGGCACGACAAGCCGCCGCCAATGCATATTTTGGCCAAACGCGGTCAAACTAAAGGCAGATTTTCAAGAAAAACGCGCTTTTCGGAAAAATTTGCAAAAAGGGCTTGACAAGAGGCGTTTGTTCTGTTATAATATTTCGTGTTCAAAACAATATAGCGATGTCGCCAAGCGGTAAGGCAACGGACTCTGACTCCGTCATTTCCTAGGTTCGAATCCTAGCATCGCTGCCACCTGTTCTGACCTTAATAGATGCAGGTCAGAAAAACCCAGAGCCCACAAGGGTTCTGGGCTTTTTTTATCCAAAAAAATAGGTTGAAATTAAATAGATGCCAATGGGTGTTTTCGAGGGTTGTCAGGGATTCGAACCCCTGCACAACAAAAATTAGGGCAAATTTTGAGAGTTTTTCATTTCAAAATCTGCCCTTTTTTTCTTTTTTCAAAAAAAATCAATTGTTAATTTTATATGTCTGACTCGAACCTACCGTTCAAGTCAGATTTTTTTATTATGGAGGTGAGGACATTGTATATTTTCAAAAAAGAAGATTGCGATTGCAAGTACTTATGTCGGTTGATTCTCGGCTCGTTTTTTTAATTCTTACACAAACATACTGTTTTGCATCTGAGACGGCGGATATCCGTATTTACTTTTGAATGCTCTTGAAAAATATTTTTCGTCATTAAAGCCGCAAGCAAAGGCGATCTCCTTGACAGAAAGCACATTCTCTGCCAAAAGCTCCAACGCATGATTCATTCTGAGCTTGAGCAAATATTGCTTTGGAGACATACCAAAATGCGCATTAAACGATCTTTGCAGACTCGATGCGCTAATAAATCCGATATTGCACACCGTATTGATATCTAATTCAGGATCGCAAAAATGTGTGTCTATATAACGAACGCAACGAGAAAAGGTGCTATCCTCGAGAGAGCTTCTTTTATCTTTTTCGATCTTTTCAAGGATCTCATAAATGATGGATTTTGCTTGATTTACCGAACGTTGACCGTTCCATGACTCAAGCAGATTGTGAAACAACAGCCCGATCGTTGCGATATTTTCCAAGCAAATATTTTCCGTCTCGAAATAATTACATTGTTCAAAGTGAACGACAATGCTTTCGCTGCTCGAATATTCTACTTTGTACGGCATATTTGCGGGCAGAAACAACACGTCTCCTTTTTGAGTAATAAAGCGTTTATTTCCTATTTCAAAAGCTCCCGATCCGCTTACACGAAACGAAAACGCGGAAAAAGGGCGCGCGTTTACCTCAAAAAAGCCTTCCTTATGTATAAAGCGGTCAACCATTAAAATTTTAAAAGATAAGTCGTCAAAATTGTATATCATAATTTATCACCTCAGCTTTATTATAGCATGTCTTGACTAAAAAGTCCACCCCTGTGCATAAAAATGAGGTGTTTCTTTTTTTTATTTCATGCTATACTATAAAAAAGAAAGGAGAATCTTATGATATTTAATCCTCAAGATCTGATCAAAAAAGAAGGAAGCTTTGTTTTTTCGGGAGACGTGAAAGCAAACGCTCATTCTTGTCTTAACAAAAGCATTATAAAAGAATTTTGGAAGAATTTCACTTTCCAATGCTCTGTCATTGATGTCACAGAGCGCGGTGAATTTATTTTTACTGTTGGAAGCGCGGAAAAGCTTTCGCTCGACGAATACTCTTACAGCATTAACATAACCCCCGATGGTATTTGTGTCTATGCGGAAAATGAGAAAGACCTTTTACATGGATTTATGACCTTGCTCGATCGTTTCAAGGCTATCGACAAAGACGGAGAGAACGCTATCGAGGTTGAGTGCTGTCAGATCAAGGACCGTGCGTTTATTCAAAATCGAATGATCCATTTCTGCATTTTTGCCGAAACAAAGCTTTGGGAAATACAAAGATTCGTCCGTCTTTGCGGTGCTTTGAAGTACACTCATATCGTTCTCGAATTCTGGGGAATGCTCAAATTCGATTGCATGAAGGAGCTTTCGTGGCAACACGGATTTACAAAGGAAGAGATCAAACCTATTATAAAAGAAGCAAACGACCTCGGAATAGAGATAATTCCCATGTTCAACCACTGGGGACACGCTCCCGCGGGACGAGTTATGCACGGAAAGCACGTAGTACTTGACCAGAATCCTGCTTTGCAGACCTATTTCAGCGAGGACGGCTGGTGTTGGGATATCCGCAAGCCTAAGGTAAAGGCTCTGTTGCGTCAGATACGAAACGAACTTATCGAGCTTTGCGGTGAGGGTAAATATTTCCACATTGGTTGTGACGAGGCATACAACTTTGAATTTACCGAAGAAAACATAAGTGCGCTTTGCGACTTTATAAATGAGATAAGTGACGAGATGAACGCACTCGGACGACGTATATTCGTATGGGGAGATATGATGCTCTACCGTTACGAATATTACAATCCTAAGAGCAGATACACCTGCAACGCGCCCACCCCCGAGGTAGAGAAATATTTCTTGGATCACGTAAAGAAAGAAGTTATCATTGCCGACTGGCAATACCGCGCATACGAAGCCCCCGTTGAGACCTGCTCTGTATTCCAGAAAGCAGGATTTGATTGCATACTCTGTCCTTGGGACGAGGGAAGATCGCAGATAGATGCGGCTCTCAGCACTATCGAAGATCAATCTCTCATGGGTTATATGCACACCACTTGGCACACGCTCTCGGCAGGTATGCCGTACGTTACGTTGATGGGAGTCGGCGGCTTTGAGAACATTGAATCATATAAAATAGTCAACGTAAGACCGCACACCGC
>JAFVYZ010000018.1 GCA_017508425.1 Clostridia bacterium
ATCCATGGCAGAAAAGCGATAGACCTTATCGGAAATTCTGCCCCAATGGCGGCTATCCGAGCATTGCACCATTAAATAAGGTGTCACGACCGTGCCTCTCCACGTGCCCTCAATGGCTGCCTTTACCTTCTCGTATGCGGGTGTATCGATGCGCGAAATGCGGCTGGGGTTCATGCCGTCGATTGCCGTTACGATAACGCGCTCATTATCCACAACGCGCTTTGCATAAGCGAGCGCACTCTCCATAGTATCCTCGGGATTTAGGCGCAGGTTTGCCACCATGGTGGCGGTGGGGGGAATGACGTTTGGCGCTTTACTGCCCTGCATTTGTGTAAATGCCACGGTGGTGCGCATCAAGGCATTGAGCTCGCCGCCGCTCTTGCGGAAGATAAAGTCAAGCACACCCTTGAAGCACCAAAGATTGGCAAAGATCATACGGTAAAGGAAGGTCGAGCGCCTGCCGAGCGTGTCAAACATAGCAGCAACCGGGGACGTGATATGCGCCCCAAAGGGCTTTTGCTCCATTTTACAGCAAGCCATTGAAAGCTCACCCACTGGCGTGTGGGGCTTGGGGGCTGATGCGTGACCGCCCATGGAGTTTACACGGAATTCTAGATTGAGCATGCCCTTTTCGGCAATACCGATCATGCCGCAGGGTGCACTCACACCGGGAAAGACATTTTCCACCACGGCACCGCCCTCATCAAGCACGATCCCCGGAACGATCCCCTTTTCCTCAAAATACGAAACAATGTGAGAAGCGCCAGCACCGTTCACTTCCTCGCCGCCCGAAAAGGCGAAATACACGTCATTTTCGGGCACAAACCCTGTGGCGATCAGCTTATCTGCGGCAAAGAGTGCCGCGTTCATCGTCACCTTGGTGTCAAGCGTGCCTCTGCCCCACAGATAACCGTCCTCGAGCACGGCATCAAAGGGCGGCTTTTCCCAATATTCCTCATCAACAGGCACAACGTCGTAATGCGCCATCAAAACAGCAGGCGCCTCGGCACGCTTGCCCTGCCAGTGAAAGAGCAGCCCGCGGCCTTCAAAACGTGAAAACGCGCAAGCGCTTGCCATATTGGGGTAAAGCGTGGGAAGCAAGGACACCAGCTTTTCAAACTCGGCATCGTCCTCAAGCGCCGCATCGCGATAGGAAACGGTTTTGCAGCGCACAAGTGCCGCTAGATTTTCCACCGCCGCGTCGCGGTCAAGCTCCACCTTATCAAACTGCTTTTCCACAGTCTTTTGGGGGCGAAAACGGAGCGTGCGCACCAAAATCACAACAATGCTAACGGCAAGCACAGCCCCCGCACCCGCAAAAAGTCCGATGCCAACACCCTTTAAAAAGGGCACGATATGCTCTGCAAGTAATTCGGAAAAATTCATATTTCAAACAACCTCACAGCATATTTTTCTTGTACATCACGCGCGCCTCAAGGAGCGTCAGGAGCACACCCACGGGCACCATAATGCCAACCGTGCCGCTGTCAAGCGCGGGCACAAATACGAAAAGGATCATCATCAGAGCGATGGGAGCGATGGCAATCTTCCAGTTGCGCGAAACAAACACCACGCCAAGACCGCCAAAAAGCGCGGGCAGGATCTGCGCGAAAGCGGGGGCAAGCACGGGCGCGTTTAATACGGGGGTCAAGGGCACGATCAAAATGACACCCAAAATGATAATAACGGTGGTAACGATGCTCGATACGGCGATGGCGATCGTGGAGATGACCTCGCCCTCCTCACTGTTTGCCTTCACGCCCATTTGATCCATGGCAGAAAGCGCACAGGGCAGCTTCAGGTTTGAAATGTTACCCGTAATAAAGGATATGTAGGAGCCGCCCGCACCCAGCATTGGGATATAAGTAAAGGTTTCAACGATACCAACTGCCCAGTACATGGGAGCTGTCGCAATCAGGCCCATCAAAAGCCCCTTGCCGTCGGGCAGGGCGCCGAACAAAAGCATCAAAGCAATAGGGTAAAGGATCATGAGTGCCATAATGGAGAACGACCAAATGCGACCGTCACGGTGCACACTGTCCATATAAGAAATTTGTTTGTTTTCTTTCATTGCTCCGCCCTCCTTTAAGATAACCACGCTGTGATCGGAATGGCGGAAGCCATGCCGACAACAAGACTGATGGGCAGTGCGTAATC
>JAFVYZ010000019.1 GCA_017508425.1 Clostridia bacterium
ACGCCCTGTGCGTCAAGAGTACCGCGAATGATGTGGTAACGAACACCGGGCAGGTCTCTTACACGTCCGCCGCGAATAAGGACAACGGAGTGCTCCTGCAGGTTGTGACCGATACCGGGAATGTAGGACGTAGCCTCAAGACCGTTGGTAAGACGGACTCTTGCGATCTTACGAAGTGCAGAGTTCGGCTTCTTGGGGCTTGTGGTCGATACCTTCGTGCAAACGCCTCTTCTTTGAGGTGCGCGCTGGTCGGTCTGCTCGTTACGAAGCGTATTCAGTCCTTTTTGCAACACGGGGGACTTGGACTTGTACGTTTTGTCGGTGCGGCCCTGTCTGACAAGCTGATTGAAAGTTGGCATTTCCTTCCTCCTTCTTAAAAATTTTAACGTTTAAGCCAAAATGGGCATAGTTATCCCAAAGCGCTTACGGTTTATTATAACACAAGGAAAAATTATTGTCAAGAGAAAAGTGATTTTTTACTTTTTGCACAAAAAAGGATGCTTTGCGCCCACTATTTTGAACTATTTATGGGTTTTTTATGCATTTTTTTACCAAATATAATAAAAACACACGCGCGTGCGCGTCAGCGGGGCCTTTGCATCGTGTTACGGCACACAAAAGGGGGCGATGTGCGGCGGTTGCCGCGCATCGCCCCCGAGGGTTTCATTACGCCTCGATCGGTGCGTTTTCGCTTTGCTCGACGTGAACGTCGTGGTAGCAGGACATGCCCGTACCGGCAGGAATCAGCTTACCGATGATCACGTTCTCCTTCAGACCCATGAGGTTATCGATCTTGCCCTTAATAGCGGCCTCGGTAAGAACCTTAGTGGTCTCCTGGAAGGAGGCAGCCGACAGGAACGACTCGGTTTGAAGGGCTGCCTTGGTAATACCAAGCAGCACACGGGATGCCGTTGCCTCGCGGAGATTCTCTTCGCCTGCGGCAACACGCGCCTTGATTTGATTGTTCACTTCCTCGAAGTCAAGAACGTCCATCAGCGTACCAATGAGAAGCTCGGTATCACCTGCATCCTCCACATGAACCTTACGGGTCATTTGACGTGCGATGATCTCAACGTGCTTATCGTTTACGCTAACGCCCTGCGAGCGGTAAACCTTTTGAATTTCCTCGGTGATATACTCGTAAACCTTATCAAGGCCGCTGATACGCATAATATCGGCAGGAGCCTTGCTACCGGCAGTGAGCACCTCACCGCGCTCAATGTGATCGCCCTCGGCAACCGCGATTTGCATACCGTAAGGAATGGTATATTTGTGCATTTCGCCCGTCGCGTCATCCACCACGCTGATCTCGTGCACGTTCACGTTTTCACCGTGTGCAACGCCGGCAATCGTACCGGTCTGCTCACAAATGATCGCAGCCTTCTTCGGAGGCCTTGCCTCGAAGAGCTCCTCAACGCGGGGCAGACCCTGCGTAATATCGGTGCCTGCGACACCACCGGAGTGGAAGGTACGCATCGTCAGCTGAGTACCGGGCTCGCCGATCGACTGTGCGGCAATGATACCAACGGCCTCACCGACGCTTACAGTCTTGCCGGATGCGAGGTCCGCACCGTAGCAGTGCGCACAAATACCGTGACGTGCATGGCACTTGAGAAGCGTACGGATCTTCACCTTCTTGATGCCTGCAGCCTCGATCGCGTTGACGTGTGCCTCGGTGATCATAGTATCGTTTTCCACGATAACTTCACCCGTTTCGGGGTGTTTTACCTCACCGAAGGTGTAACGGCCGAGAATACGATCGGCCAAAGCCTCCAAAGGATTGGAGGGATCCTTGACGTTGGGAATTTCCTTGATCCATTCGCCGTCGGTTGCATCACAGCATACCTCGCGCACGATCACATCCTGCGAAACGTCAACAAGACGACGGGTCAGGTAACCGGAGTCTGCGGTACGCAGAGCCGTATCGGAAAGCGACTTACGGGAGGAACGGGAGCCCATGAAATACTCAAGGATCTTCATGCCCTCACGGAAGTTCGATTTGATCGGGATCTCCATCGTTTTACCGTTGGTAGCGAACATCGAACCGCGCATTGCGGCAAGCTGACGCATCTGCTGGATCGAACCACGGGCACCCGAATCCGCCATGATCTTAATGGGGTTTTGCTGATGGAAGCACTTCATCATCGCGTCGGTCACGTTATCGGTTGCGACCTTCCATACATCAATGATCGAGTTATAACGCTCCTCGTCCGTGAGAAGACCACGGCGGAAGGAGGCGTTGATACGGTCCACAGTTGCCTGTGCCGCATTGATCATCGCGGGCTTCTCCTTCGGCACACTCATATCGTACACCGAGATCGAAAAGGACGCACGGGTGGAGTACTTGTAGCCCATTTCCTTAATATTATCAAGCATCTGTGCACAGTCAGCGGCACTGTGATACTTCAGGCAGTTGTCAATGAGCGCACCAAGGATCTTCTTCACGTTGCCCTTCTTTGCCTTAAGGAAGGCCGTGTCGATCTCCATTTTGAAGAGATTTTCGGGCTTCGTGCGATCCACAAAGCCGAGATCCTGAGGAATGTTGCTGTTAAAGATCAAGCAGCCGAGCGAGGTCTCAGCCATACCCGTGACCGTCTCGCCGTTGATCTCTTTGGTCATACGCACCTTAATGGGAGCGTGAAGGCCAAGTACACCGTTGACATAAGCCATATTGACCTCGTCAAAGTTACGGAATACCATCCCCTCGCCGGGCTCACCGGGCTTCTCCATAAGAAGGTAGTAGGTACCGAGGATCATATCCTGGGTGGGCACCGCAACGGCACGGCCGTCCACGGGCTTCAATAGGTTGTTTGCGGAAAGCATCAGGAAACGAGCCTCTGCCTGCGCCTCGGCCGAAAGCGGTACGTGTACGGGCATTTGGTCACCGTCGAAGTCGGCATTGAATGCCGTACATACCAGCGGGTGAAGCTTGATGGCACGGCCCTCAACGAGAACCGGCTCAAATGCCTGGATAGAAAGTCTGTGAAGGGTGGGCGCGCGGTTCAGAAGCACGGGGTGCTCCTTGATGACGTTCTCAAGCGCATCCCAAACCTCGGGGTGCTGGTAAGCACGCTCGATCTTCTTTTGTGCCTCCTTGATGTTGGTCGCCTTCATCATTTCGGTGAGACGCTTGATCACGAAGGGCTTGAAGAGCTCAAGAGCCATTTCACGCGGCAGGCCGCACTGATAGATCTTGAGGTTGGGACCGACAACGATAACCGAACGGCCCGAGTAGTCCACACGCTTACCGAGAAGGTTTTGACGGAAGCGGCCCTGCTTACCGCGCAGCATCTCGGAAAGAGATTTGAGCTGACGGTTCGAGGGGCCCGTAACGGGCTTGCCGCGGCGGCCGTTGTCGATCAGAGCGTCAACAGCCTCCTGGAGCATACGCTTTTCGTTGCGAACCACGATCTCGGGGGTGTGGATCTCCATGAGCTTCTTCAGACGATTGTTACGCGCGATGACGCGACGGTAAAGCTCGTTGAGGTCGGAGGAAGCAAAGCGGCCGCCGTCAAGCTGGGTCATGGGACGGATCTCGGGCGGGAGCACAGGCAGTGCGTCAAGGATCATCCAGTCAAGGTGGTTGCCCGACTTGCGGAAGGCCTCGATCACCTCAAGACGCTTGATGATACGCGTCTTCTTCTGACCGGTCGCCACGAGAAGCTCATCCTTAAGCTGCTGAGAAAGTGCCTCCACGTCGATGCCCTGAAGAAGTTCCTTGATGGCGTCGGCACCCATGCCGACACGGAACTCGTTGCCGTACATCTCGCGGTACTCCTCATACGATTTCTCGGTAAGGACCGTGCCCTTTGCAAGAGGCGTAAGGCCGGGATCCAGCACCACGTTCTCAGCAAAGTAGAGCACCTGCTCGAGCTGCTTGGGGGAGATGTCAAGAACCAATGCCATACGGGAGGGCACCGCCTTGAAATACCAAATGTGCGACACCGAGCAAGCAAGCTCGATGTGACCCATACGCTCACGGCGTACCTTTTTGGTCGTGATCTCCACGCCGCACTTTTCGCACTTATGAACGCGATCGCGCGGCAAGGAGCTGACGTGGGAATTCTTATATTTGCCGCACATGCAAGCGCCATCCTTGGTCGGGCCAAAGATGCGCTCGCAGAACAGGCCTCCCACCTCGGCCTTGAGCGTGCGGTAGTTGATGGTTTCGGGCTTGGTAACCTCGCCGTAAGACCACTCACGGATCATTTCGGGAGAAGCAAGACCTATTTTAATAGAATTGAATTCTTTATTTGCCATATTCATGCTCCTCCGTTAATCTTCGTAATCTTGGTTGTAGTTGTCGTCGTCGTAATCGTCCTCAGCAAAGATCTCGATCGCCTCACCGTTCTCGTCCTCGATGGTAAGATCGCCAAGATCGCCCTCTTCGAGGCCACTCGCACCGAGTGCTTCGTCAATGGCGGCAAGCTCTGCCTTGTTGGAGTAAGGCAGGGGCTCCTCATCATTGCAAAGGGTGGAAAGCTGGATCTCCTCACCGTTCTTATCCAGCACGCGAACGTCAAGTGCCAAGGCCTGAAGCTCTTTCACAAGCACCTTGAAGGACTCGGGCACGCCGGGCGTGGGAATGTTTTGACCCTTGATGATCGCCTCGTATGCACGGCGGCGACCCGTGATGTCGTCGGACTTCACGGTCAAGATCTCCTGCAGGGTGTATGCGGCGCCGTATGCCTCAAGGGCCCAAACCTCCATCTCACCGAAGCGCTGGCCGCCGAACTGGGCTTTACCGCCAAGGGGCTGCTGCGTGATGAGGGAGTAAGGACCGTTTGCACGGGCGTGGATCTTATCGTCAACCAGGTGATGCAGCTTGAGGTAGTACATAATACCAACGGTGACGGGGTTGTCGAAGGGATCACCGGTTCTACCGTCGTAAAGCACGGTCTTGCCGTCGATGACCTTCACCTTATCCTCAGCGATGAGTGCCGCGATCTTATCGGCATCGGCACGCACCTCGTCCTCGACGCGTACGTAATCCTTCTTGCCGTCGGCACCGGTTACCTCATAGAAGAGCTCCTTGCCGTCCACGTTCTCACCGGGCAGGATCTTACGGGCCATGCCTGCCATACGCATACATTCCATAATATCCTTCTCGTTTGCACCGTCAAAGACGGGGGTCATGATCTTCCAGCCCAGGTGACGTGCAGCGATACCAAGGTGAACCTCGAGCACCTGACCGATGTTCATACGGGAAGGCACGCCCAGGGGGTTCAGCACGATATCAAGCGGCGTGCCGTCGGGCAGGAAGGGCATATCCTCGGGCGGAAGGATGCGAGAAACAACGCCCTTATTACCGTGGCGACCTGCCATTTTGTCGCCCACGGAGATCTTGCGCTTTTGCGCAATATAAACACGAACCTGCTTGTTGACACCGGCAGGCAGCTCGTCACCGTTTTCGTGCGAGAACACCTTGACGTCAACAACAATACCGCTCTCGCCGTGGGGCAGACGAAGCGAGGTGTCACGCACCTCTCTTGCCTTCTCACCGAAGATGGCGCGAAGCAGGCGCTCCTCAGCCGTGAGCTCAGTCTCACCCTTGGGGGTGATCTTACCGACAAGAATGTCGCCGGCGCGAACCTCAGTACCCTTCTTCACGATACCCTCGGCATTGAGGTCCTTCAGAGCGTCCTCGCCGACGTTCGAGATCTCGCGAGTGATCTCCTCCGGGCCAAGCTTCGTATCACGGGCATCGTGGGTGTATTCCTCAATGTGAAGCGAGGTATATACATCATCGCGGACAAGGCGCTCATTGAGAAGCACGGCGTCCTCGTAGTTGTAGCCCTCCCAGGTCATGAAGCCGATCAGGGCGTTCTTACCCAAGGAGATCTCGCCGTTTGCGGTCGCAGGACCGTCGGCGATCACAGTGCCGGCCTCAATGATGTCGCCCTTCGAAACGATCGGACGCTGGTTGAAGCACGTGCCCTGGTTGGTACGCTTGAACTTAATAAGCTCGTAAACGTCGCGCTCGCCATTGTCAAGCACGATCTCGATCTTGTCGGCATCGACGTAATCGACGATACCTGCGCGCTTTGCGGTGATCACAACACCCGAGTCAACTGCTGCCTTGTACTCCATACCCGTACCAACGATAGGCGAGTCGGTGACCATCAGCGGCACCGCTTGCTTTTGCATGTTCGAGCCCATCAGTGCACGCGAGTTATCGTCGTTTTCAAGGAACGGGATCATGGCGGTGGCAACCGATACCACCATCTTGGGCGAAACGTCCATGTAGTCAACCTCGGAAGCCTCGACCTCGCGGATCTCGTTCTTGTCACGGGCGTTAACGATCTTGTTGACAAAGCGACCTTCGCTGTCGAGCGGCTCGTTTGCCTGAGCGATAATATAGCGATCCTCGACGTCCGCGGTCATGTACTCGACCTCGTCGGTGACGATCCCCTTCTCCTTATCGTACTTGCGGTAAGGTGCTTCAATGAAGCCGTAATCGCTGATACGTGCATAGGTGGTAAGATAAGAGATCAGACCGATGTTCGGACCTTCGGGAGTCTCGATCGGGCACATACGGCCGTAGTGCGTATAGTGAACGTCACGCACGTCGAAGGACGCGCGATCACGCGACAGACCGCCGGGGCCAAGTGCCGACAGACGGCGCTTATGCGTGAGCTCAGCCAAGGGGTTGTTTTGGTCCATGAACTGCGAAAGCTGCGAGGAGCCAAAGAACTCACGGATACCGGTAGCGATCGGACGGGTGTTGATCAGCATTTGAGGCGTGATCTTATCCGCATCCTGCGTTGCCATACGGTCGGTAATGGTCTTATTCATGCGCGAGAAGCCGATGCGGAGCTGATTTTGCAGCTGCTCACCGACCGAGCGGATACGACGGTTGCCAAGATGGTCGATGTCGTCGTACTGGCCAAGACCCTGATCGTGCATCAGGCCCAGCATATAGTTGATCGAAGCAAAGATATCGTCCTTGGTGACGTGCTTGGGGCACAGCTCAGCCATACGGTTGCGCACAAGGGTCTTGAGGGTATCTACATCACCCTCAGCCTCCTCGATGATCTCAAGAAGCACGGGAATGCGAACGCGCTCATTGACGCCGCAATCCTTCAGGTCATAGCCGAGAATGTACTCGGGCTCGATGGTATTGTTCGAGAAGACCTTGACCGCTTCACCGCCCTCAAGCGTAATAGTGACACCGTTGATGCCGGCGCGCTCGATGGCAAGGGCATCCTCGTGAGAAAGCAGCTTGCCTGCCTCAAAGATCACCTCACCGGTAAGGGGGCTCACGGCCGCCTCAGCCAAAACTCTGCCCTCGATACGTGCGGCAAGTGCGACCTTCTTGTCAAACTTGTAACGACCGACGGGGGCAATGTCGTAGCGGCGGTTATCAAACAGGATATCAGACAAAAGCTTTTGCGCGGCATCGACCATCGCGGGCTCACCGGGACGCAGCTTCTTATGGATCTCCTTGAGAGCCTCGTGACCGACCGAGGTCAGGTTGTGCTCGGCAAGAACCTCAGACTCATCCTTTTCAAAGGTGGCGGCAAGGCGGTCCTCTTCACCGAAGATGGCACAAACATCCTCACGCGTTTCGATCTCCGGCTTGTCCCCCAAAGCACCGAGTGCACGGATAAACAGGGTAATGGGAAGCTTGCGGTTCTTATCGATGCGCACATAAATAACGCCGTTGTTATCGGTCTCGTACTCCAGCCATGCGCCGCGGTACGGGATGATTTGCGCGGTGTAGTTGCGCTTGCCCATTTTGTCGATCTCAGAAGCATAGTACATGCCGGGCGAGCGAATGATCTGCGATACGATCACGCGCTCTGCGCCATTGATCACGAACGTGCCGTTCTCGGTCATCAGGGGAATGTCACCCATGAAAATATCCGAATTCTGCACCTCGCCCGTTTGCTTGTTGGTCAAGCGAACGGTGACACGCAGGGGGGCGGCGTAGTTGACATCACGCTCTTTGCACTCTTCAACGGTATACTTGGGCTTTTGATCGATCGAGTAGGACAGAAACTCAATGGAAAGATTGCCCGAGAAATCGGTGATCGGCGACACGTCACGCAAAACCTCACCCAGGCCCTCCTCAAGGAACCATTTAAAGGATTTGGTCTGCACCTCCACGAGATTCGGGAGCTCAAGGTTGTAACGTGCTTTGGAAAAACTCATTCTCGTGTTCTTGCCGAGTTTTTGCTCTTTTACGTTGACCATTTGTTTTATCACTCCATTCATTGATTTAGAGTACCAAAACGCTTACATTTGCGCCGCCAGAATTCGCGCATACGCGTATATAATAGTTTTGATGCGAACTGTTTTACTACCTCAAAAAAGCGATAGTAAAGCAATTATAATGCAGTTTAATATTATAGCAAAGCAATCCCCTCTTGTCAAGCGTTTTTTGAAGAATTTTTAAAATTTTTTCTAAAAAGTGGAAAATTCCCGAAAAAATTTTTTTGGCTTTTTTTGAAAAAACCCTTGCATTTTGCGTTTTAATGTGATAATATATATGACTGTATGGACTTTTACGACGGCGCACCCTCTCAGGCGCAGTCGTTAATCCGAAAAAATTAAAAGGAGGGTGAACGATAATGCCGAACATTAAAAGTGCCAAAAAACGCGTAAAGGTTATTGCTGCCAAGACCCTGCAGAACAAGATCTTCCGCACGCAGATGAAAACTGCGATCAAGAAGTATGAGGCTGCAGTAGAGGCCGGCGATGCTGCTCTTGCACAGGAGACCTACAAGGCTGCTGTCAAGAAGATCGATATGGCTGTGTCCCGTGGTATCATCCACAAGAACGCTGCCGCTCGCAAAAAGAGCCAGTTTACCAAGAAGCTCAACACCATGGCTTAATTGCCGCAAAAAATATGGAGTGTCCTTTAACCCGAGGGCACTCCGTTTTTGTTATCCTTCGAAAGGAGCCACACCATGTCGCTTTACCTCAATGACCTCACCCCACACGTTGGGGGTACAGTACGCTTTTCCCCTCGCGCACCCAAGGGATGCAAATTAACCGCCGCACACGGCATGACCGCCGCCGGCACAATACATTTGAACCCACAAGAGGGGGACAACACCCCTCTTTACACGGCACTGCACGATTTTTTTAGTGAAATGGAGCGTCTTTGCTTCGAATGTGCCTATTTGGTCCCCCCTACGGACCTCGGCTACGAGCTGTGCTCCGTGATTGCCGCCCTGACCGAATGTGACAACGGGTGTGCCGAGATCTATCTTTGCCTGGGCGACAAAATCCCCCAACCAAAAAGCACGGCAATTGAAGAGTTTATCAAAGGGCTCGGCATTCCCACTCGCACGCCTTGGATCCCCGCCGAGGAGCACCTTGGCGATGTGATAAGTGACAAGGAGGAAGCGCAGCCGTTTCGCCCGATCCCCAGCATGGCACCGCCCCGCTTTGCCATGCGTGCCGCGCGTCCCTGCCGCAGCACGAAGCTTGAGGAGGCGTTGAAGAAAAAGGCTGACGGCTTTGCCGCCCACCTCTTCGCGCTCATCGACCAAAAGGGCCTTGACGACGTGACCTGCTACAAGCGCGCCAACATTGACCGCAAGACCTTTTCAAAGATCCGTTGCGGTACATATCGCACGCCCTCAAAGGCCACGGCGCTCGCCCTTGCACTCGCCCTGCGCCTGAACCTCGAAGAAACCGAGGCGCTCCTCAAATCAGCCGGCCTTGCGCTCTCCCCCGCCCGTGAGTTTGATATCATCATACGCTTTTGTATTGAGAACGAGATCTTTGACATCCACGAGATCAACGAGGTGCTCTACCGCTACGACCAGCCCCTGCTCGGTGGCTGAAAATGTCGCCTTTCAAGCGACCACACCTCCTTTATTCGGTGCTACAATGAGAGCACCGAATAAAGGAGGTTTTTCTTATGCAACTAATTGAAGGAAAAAAAGAGGTCGTGTTTATTCTTGACCAAAGCGGCTCGATGGCATCGCTTGCCGCCGACACGGTAGGAGGCTTCAACAGCACGCTGAAGCGCATGCGCGAAAGCGAGGGCGAGGCGCTGGTCACAACGGTGCTTTTCAATGACAAGCTCCACACCTTGCACGATCGTATACCGCTTTGCAAAGTACCCGACATAACCGAGCGCGACTACACCCCCGTTGGCAGCACTGCTCTGCTTGATGCGGTCGGATCGACGGTGGAGCACATCTCAAGCATTCACCGCTACGCAAGGCCCGAGGATCTACCGGAGCGTACGCTCTTTTTCATCACGACCGACGGCTTCGAAAACGCCAGCCGCCGCTTCACGGCAAACGAGGTGCAAGCAATGATCCGCGAAAAAACGACGGAGGCGGGATGGGAGTTCCACTTTTTGGCCGCCAACATCGATGCGGTAAGTGCCGCAAGGGACATTGGCATTCCGCGCGAGCACGCCTATCAGGTGCAAAACGACGCCGAGGGGGTACGTCAATGCTTTAGCGGCATTGCTCAAGCCATCACAAGGAGGGCCAAAAAATGAACACCGCCAAAACTGTCACACATCTTTTATTCCCGCTTTTCATCGGGCTGATCATCGGCGGCATCATTGTCGGAAGTACCGCGTCGGTCGTATGGGGCATTCTTTTACTGATCGCAGACATCGTAGTCGGCGTATGCCTGCAAAACGCCCTGGAAAACGCCGCAATGCGCCGTCGCTGGCAAAGCCTTTCCGATGAAGAAAAGCGCGCGCTTGTCCGCGCCTTTGTGGAAGAAAATTTCCCCGACATCGACGACGATCGTTAAAAGAACCCCGTGCGAAATGTTTCGCACGGGGTTCTTTTGCCCTATTTTGGATACTTGACACGAAAACGGCGAAAGTATATAATTATAGTATAAAATTACGAGGGGGCACGCATGATGTATTACCGCTCTATCAGCGAAATGGTCGGGGCAACACCCTTGCTGGAGCCGGCCAACTACCAAAAGATCGAGGGGCTTGAGGCCAAAGTTTTACTCAAGCTCGAGGGCTTTAACCCTGCGGGGAGTGCAAAGGACCGCGTGGCCCTTTCCATGATCCTTGAAGCGGAGGCAACAGGCAAGCTGAAAAAGGGTGCTACGATCGTGGAGCCCACCAGCGGGAACACCGGCATCGGCCTTGCCGCCATTGGCGTGCCGCGCGGCTACCGCGTGGTGCTTACCATGCCCGACACCATGTCAGTGGAGCGCCGCCGCTTGCTTGCCGCGTACGGTGCCGAGATCGTACTGACACCGGGCGCACTTGGCATGCAGGGCGCCATTGACAAGGCCAAGGAAATTGCCGCCGCAACCGAAGGAGCCTTTATCCCCTCTCAGTTTGACAATCCTGCCAACCCCACAGCGCACCGCACCACCACGGGGCCCGAAATTTTTGAAGATACAAACGGGCACGTGGATATCCTTGTTGCCGGTGTTGGCACGGGTGGCACGCTTTCGGGCGTTGCTAAATTTTTAAAATCCAAAATTCCCACCCTCAAGGCCGTGGCAGTGGAGCCCGCCTCCTCGCCGCTCCTTTCAAGGGGTGAGTCGGGCCCGCACGGCCTTCAGGGCATTGGTGCCAATTTCGTGCCCGAAAACCTGGATCGCCGCCTTGTAGATGAGATTCTTACCGTCACCGAGAACGAGGCGTACGCCGCCGCAAGGCGGCTTGCACGCACCGAGGGGCTGCTTGTGGGCATTTCCTCGGGTGCGGCGCTCCACGCGGCAACCGTGCTGGCAAAGCGTCCCGAAAACCGCGGCAAGGTGATCGTAGCGATACTGCCGGATACAGGTGATCGCTATCTTTCGACTCCACTTTTTGAATAAATTACGAAAGGAATAAAAAATTATGAAAAACTTACGCGTGAGCTCATCGTTTCTCCACTGTCGCCAAGATGAGGATTTTGCCGAGCATATCAAAAGAGGGCTTCTTTTTTTAAAGGAAACAGGCTTTGACGCCGCTGACTGTTCACTGAAGGGCTTAGACCTTACCGAAAACGGCTGGCAGAGGCAAGTAGAGCAGATGCTTGCCGCCGGCGAGGAATGCGGCATTCGCTTTGAGCAATGTCACCTCCCCTTTGGCGGTGTCAAGAGCGTGGTAACGGAAGCCTTTGCGGAGAAAATGCACCACGCCATTGACGCAGCGGTGGCGCTTGGCGTAAAGCACGCTGTAATGCACCCGAACACCACCACGATCCCGCTCATTTCGCACGATCGCAAGGCACTCTTTGATGAGGTTGTCGGGCATCTCGCGCCCTTTGTGGAGCACGCAAAGAGAGTGGGGCTTGACGTGGTTGTGGAGAATATGCGCGTAGTGCCCGGTATGCGTCTTTCGCACCGCTACTGCCAGGACCCCGACGAGCTTTGCGACGTTGCCGACGCCCTTGGCATTGGCGTTTGTTGGGATTTCGGTCACGCGCATCAAAGTGGCGTGAAGCAATCCGAGGCACTCGCCTACATCGGCAAGCGCTTAAAGGTGTTGCACGTCAACGACAACGTTGGCATTGACGACGAGCATCTCCCCCCCTTCCTTGGAAGTGTGGATTGGCGCGATGCGATGCACGGCCTGGCGCTCACAGGCTTTGATGGCCTTTTCAACTTTGAGCTTGCCAAGGAAAGGATCCCCGCTGAAATGCGCAAGCCCTTTGCCAACTACGTGCGCGCCACCGCAACGGAGCTGCTTACTTATATTGAATGATAAAAAGGCTCGAACCTCGGTTCGAGCCTTTCATTATATAATTTTAAGAAAGCCGTTTTGGCCGGGCAAAACGTCGGGATCGTGAGACAAAAGCACGGTATGGGTGCTGCCCCCGAAGAGACGCACAAAAGCAAGACTGCGCTCCTTATTGTACGAGGAGCCTGTCGGGCGTCCCTCGGAAAGGCAACGCTTGGAATAGCACTCATCCCCGGCGATCACATAGCTTTTACCGCCGTGACGAAACGTGACGATGGAAGAGCCCTTGGAGTGACCGCCCCACACGCGCGCTGCCACACCGACAATACGGCGCCGCGACCGAAAGGGCTTGACCGTAAGCCCCGCGGGCAAAAAGCCCTTTTGAGTGGCATACTCCACCTCATCCCTTGCAATATGCACAGTTGCGTTGGTAAAATAATGTGCAGCACCCGCGTGATCATTGTGGGCGTGTGTAAGAACAAGATCGGTGATATCGGTCGGCAAAAGTCCGTACCGTTTTAAAATTTCGGCGGGTGAGACCTGATGCTTCACATCGTATCCCCGCATGACATCGCAGCCGGCATCCACCAGGATCCTACGGCCGCGCGTTTCGATCAGATAAAGCAGCAACGAAATTTCAACGGGATCCTGACATCCCTTGCGATCGGCAAAGGCCATGCGCTCGGGGATCGTTGTTTCACCGTATTTGAGCACCGTCAGTGACAAGGGACGCGTGCGCCTGTACTGCCAAAGGGCCACACCGACCAAAAGCGGAAGCCACAAAAGCAACACCCAAGGACTGTACAAAATCGCCGCAAACGGTACGAGAAACACGGCAAAGCAAAGGACCGTTCCAAGATCGTTCCCCCTTTTGGAGGGCAGGATCGCCCGACACCCAAGGGCGGTCAATAAGCAAAGCAGGAAGGAGGCAAGCACCGCCCAAACAGGCGTTATGCGTGATGCCCAAAAGGGAGCGATATCTCCCATTGGGTCCACACCGAACAGGGCCAGCGTGTTCCTCAGCACAAAAAAGGCACCGAAATACCAAACCGAAAACGCAAGGAGCCATTCGGGAAACAGCGGTTTTCTCTCCTCTTTTACGATCAATACAAGGGCGCGAACGTCCAAGGCAAGGAACAACATCCCCCACGCGATCACCGCAGGATGAAAGATAAGGGCACTATGCACATCAAAGCGAAGGCAAGCCAAAAAAGCGCGCGTGCCGCCGCAAAAGGGACAATACAGGTGCGCAACATCGTGCAAAAAGCAATGCGGCACTCGATTTTCAAAAACCGTGATCATTACGTAAGCGTACACCGCAAAAAAAGCAACGAACAACAAAAACGCCGCGTGAAACCACAAATATCGCTTCAACCGCAAAGATGCCACCTCCTTTTTTCTTGATGTCATAGTATAGCACATTTCGACCTTTTTTTCAAGTTTTTTTGTGAACTCTTGATTTTTTTTAAAAAACTCGTTATAATGTAAGAAGTAAATGAAAGGAGTGGTCTTGATGAACTACAATCAAAATAATTTTAACGGATACAATAACGGAGGCTACACCCCCTCCATTGACGGTGTAACGATGCGTGCGCACAAGCTGGCATCCTCCTCAAGAACCACCGGCATTTTAGGCCTCATTTTTTCGATCCTTTGCTGCCCGATCGTTGGCTTTATCCTCGGCCTGATCGCCGTTTTACGTGCAAGGACCGCGAAGGTCATGCTTGGCGGCAACCTCTCCGACGGAAACGTCGGCCGTGTGTGCGGCATCATTGCTTTGGTGTTCAGCATTGCCGAGGTTTTGGTCATCGTTTTTGCGGGATATACCTTATACCTTGCGCTCCTTGAGGCATTGGAGGAGCTGGATTCAACCATGTCACTTGCCCGCTTCTTACTGTAAGATAAAATACCGCTTTTCGCATTGCGCGAAAAGCGGTATTTTTTTGCTTAAAACAGGGTCAATCCAAAAAAGCAAATCAAGAACACGTAAAAAAGATATATAACCGCGGCGGTAGCGATACGGTGATGCTTTTTGCGATCGAGGACCGTGAGCACAAAGGCCAGGACGTAAACAACGGTTGCGCCAAGACCCGCTAAGAAGGAAAGCACGCGCATTGCAAAATAAAAGGAGGAAAGCACCTCGGTACCGAGCTTATATGCCAGCACAATTTGAAGGCCGATAAACAACGCCAGGATCGCCGACAGCAGCTCGGGCAAAAAGCGAAGCAAGCCAAAACGCTCCCCTTTACGGTCACGCCACGTGAGCCATTCAAAGAGGGAGTAAAGACCCAAGAGGAAAAAGCCGCACGTCAGGATCACCACAAGGCCAAACAACAGGGAAAAGACCGTTTTGGCATAATAAAACGGGAGCTTTTGATAAAGGGCACCGTCGGCGGTTACGACGGCGGTCACCTTCCCCTGCTCATCCAACAAAAATTGCAGGACCGGAGTGGTGCCGTCTCCCTTGGCGTCGGCAAATACGCCGCGTGCGACCTGAACCAGGTGCATCTCGCCAAAAGTGAGAGTTCCATCATCGTTGGGGGTTACCGAAAAGCAATTCCACGACGTCAAAAGGCGACCGACCAGGGAGCGTTGCTCGAGCGCGGTGCTCGCATAGGTTCCGCGCAAGGTCTTCAGCTCCAAGAGCTCACCCGTAGGATAAACAGGCAGGGGGTCCGTTGAGGACAATGCGGTCTCAGGATAAGCGAGGAGCGCGTTTTCCGCCGTGTTGGTGAGCACCAGCACGGCTTCCATTTTACTTCGATCCAGCGCGAGCGAAGCCCCAAAGCAGGCCGTTTTGGCACGTCGGGAAAGAACACCGTCACAAGCGGAAAAACCGAGTGACGTAGGGCGGAAAATACCGCTTTCATAGGTGTCAAGCAGCTGGGCCCTCGCGGTCTTGGTCAAAATCACATCGCTCTCGCCAAGAAGCCAAGAAATAAATTTTGCAAGATCACCGGCCGAGGAGACCATGCCCGTGGCAGGATAAAGCCCTGCATAGGTCTTGCCACCGTTGTGGGGGGCCGTAAAATTCCCCTGCCCCGCCGTCACATAGCCCACGGCATACCCATCGGGTACAGTTTCGCCAACAAACGGGTAGGTGTTTTTCATACCGAGAGGAGCAAGGATCTTGTCGGTCAGGTAGTCATCATAAGACACCCCCGAGACCGTTTCGATCACAAAGGCCGCAAGAGCTATACCGAAGGGCGAATACGAATAGGCCGTACCCGGCAAGGTCACCTGCGCCGGCACGTCGGCCAAGATCGCCTCCTCCAGCGTTTCAAAGGTGTGCCCCTCCTTATCAAAGGAATTGTCGAAGATACGACCGCCGAAGCCGGCGCGTCCCGTCAGCAACTGACGTACCGTGACAGGATAGGAAAGTGCCAATTTTGCCGCAAAATCAGCCGACAAATAGGTAAAGATATCCGCGTCAAGGGAAAGCTTCCCCTCCCCCTCCAGAACAAGAGCCGCCACCGACACAAAAGTCGAAGACACCTCACCGATTTCAAAAAGCGTGCTTGCCGTTACGAGAGTTTTGGCCGAAAGATCGGCATACCCAAACCCGTCCGACATCACCACCGATCCGTTTTTGTAAAGCACCACGGCGGCACCTGCAGTATCGGCACCGACCGATGCCGATACCGCCTCCATCGAGGCACCGACGGCCACGTCAAAGGGCTTGGTATCCGCGGCCGTGATCGGCAACGCCAGGCACAAAAGCATGCACAGCGCGAGCAAAATACAAGAAAACCGTTTCAATCCAATCACCCTCCCTTTGTTAAGATAATATTATTTTAGCATAATGAAAACCGTTTGGCAAGTTCTTTTCCCCATTTTTGCCAAAAGTAGGGGGCGGTATGCAAAAAAGAGAGTGCGTGGCACTCTCTTTTTTATGTATTTACCCCGTTTTTGCGTTTTGAGCGGTAAAAGCGCCACGCGTGGATGAGGAGTAGCATGATCGGCAGGGTGCCGAGGTACCCGAAGATGGGGAAAAGCACGCTCACCAGGTTTTCAAATCCGAAAAGGCCAAGGGCAAAGGCCGCAAGCGACACAAACGCCATAACGGGTATCAAAAACCGCTTTTTGGAGGCGAAGGTACGCGCGAAATATTCGCTGATAGAAGCCGCGGCCGAAAGGGTCGCTGAGAAGATGGCGCACATCAGCAAGAAGCCGTAAACGACGCCAAAAACCACGCTTTGACGGGTGGCAAGCTCGATCATGGGCAGGGCGCTTTCGCGCACCTCGGGATCGGTGGCAATGGCCAAAAGAATGACGAGCGCGAGTGCTGTAAAAAGCAGCATTCCGACACATATACCGCGCGAAACGGGGCGCTTTTTTGGGTGCATCGATGCCCCGAAGGGCACGAGCACGGGGAGCATGCAGAAAAGCGCGAAGGCGGCGTAACTCATACCGTCCAGCGGCCAAATTCCGCTTACCGCCCCTTGTGGCGCCCCCGTGGGGAAGGCGAAGCCCTCGGCCCGTGCCATCGCAACAAGCGAAATGAGCACCGTGAGCACCACCAAAGTGGGGATCACCAGCGAAAACACGCGGAGCAGCCCTTTGATGCCAAACAGCGACAGGAAGAACACGAGCACAGTAAAAAGCGCACCGCCCACAGCGGCGGACACGCCGAACATTTGATCGAGCAACGACCCAAAGGCCGAGATGCCTACCAAATAGATCATAAAGACAAAGAGGATCTCCAAAACGGCAATCGATACACGCAGGGGCTGACAGTCAAAAAAGACCACAATCTTATCCATGCGCCCCTCGCCTGTATCCATGGCGAGGCGAAGCATCACGGCACCGATAAGGCCCATCACGGTCATCGAAAGCGTCACAGCCGCAAAGAGCCACGAGCCGTGGATGCCAAAAAACTGACACAACTCCTGCCCCGACAAAAAGCCGGCGCCAATTAACGATCCAAGGAGCGCCATGGCAACGGTAAAGCTGCCCTGACGCTCCCTTTTTTCAGTGATTCTCTTCACGCCGTCGCCTCCCCTTTTAAGGTAGGGCGATCACGCATTACCGTCTTCCTCTTCCTCAGGTGTAATCTCAATGGTGCTAAGGATCTTTGAAATGTGTGCGCCGTAGGCAATTGAGTTATCCTCGACAAAGGTAAACTCGGGGGTCGCACGCAAATTGAGGCGCTGTGCCACCTGGCGGCGAATAAAGCCGGCCGAGGATTTTAAGCCCAAATAGACCTCCTTGGGCTCACCGCGCATGGCCGAATAATAGACCTTTGCAAATTTGAGATCGGGGGTCACGTCAACGCCCGTGATACTGACAAACGCATCCTTCACGCGGGGATCCTTGATCTCGCGCAGAATGACGGCAAGCTCCTTTTTCATCTCGTCGTTAATGCGACCTCTTCTGTAATTTGCCATAAACATTCCTCCAACAAGCGCGCTTTCGCACGGTTAATAAGGGGCTGCCGCGCGAGCGGACAACCCCTTTTTCCTGTTACTGTGCTGCGTCAACGATCGCAGTGAATTTCTCTGCCACAAGCGATGCGCCGCCGATCAGACCGCCATCCACGTTGGGCTTTGCAAGCAATTCCGCTGCGTTTTTCTCGTTCATCGAGCCACCGTACTGAATGGTGGTCGCCTCGGCTACGTCCTTACCGTAAAGCTCTACGAGAACCTCACGGATCACGCCGCAGGTCTGTTCGGCCTGCTCGGGGGTTGCAGTAAGACCCGTGCCGATCGCCCAAACGGGCTCATACGCGATAACGATATTCTTCATATCCTCGGCACTGACACCGGCAAGGTCCAGCTTGATCTGCATCGCGCATACCTCATTGGTGATGCCCGACACACGCTGCTCCTTGACCTCACCCATGCAAAGGATGACGCGAAGGCCGGCGGCAAGCGCGGCCTTGGTGCGAAGGTTTACGGTCTCGTCGGTCTCGCCAAAGTACTGACGGCGCTCGGAGTGGCCGATGATGACGGTGTCAACACCGATGGCCTTGAGCATTTCGGCGGAAACCTCACCCGTGTAAGCACCCTTTGCGGCGAAATGCACGTTCTCGGCACCGATGACGATGTTCGAGCCCTTTGCAGCCTCCATTGCGGCGGCAATGGTTACGTAAGGTGCACAAAAAATGATGTCGCAGTTGTCTTTGCCTGCAACCATCGGCTTGATCTCATTGATAAAAGCGGTCGCCTCGGCGGGAGTCATATTCATTTTCCAGTTGCCGGCGATCACGGTTCTTCTCTTTGCGGGATTCATTGATACGTCCTCTTTTCGTTTTGTGTCAAAATTATTTGTCAAGCAGGCAAGCAATACCGGGAAGGGTCTTGCCCTCAAGGAACTCAAGCGATGCGCCGCCACCCGTAGAAACGTGCGTCATCTTGTCGGCAAAGCCGAGCTTTTCCACAGCCGCTGCGGAGTCGCCGCCGCCGATGATGGAAATAGCGTCACTCTCAGCCACGGCCTTGGCAACCGTCTCGGTGCCTGCGGCAAAGGCCTCCCATTCGGACACACCCATCGGGCCGTTCCAAACCACGGTCCCTGCGTTCCTTAGAACCTCAGCAAACATTGCCTGCGTCTTGGGGCCAATATCAAGACCCATGTAGCCCTCGGGCATCTTATCGGAATCCGCAAAGCAGCTCTCGGTATCGGGTGCGTAAGCACGGCCCAGCTTATTGTCAACGGGAAGCATGAACTTCACGCCCTTGGCCTTGGCCTTTTCCATCAGCTCAAGCGCGAGGTCAAGCTTATCATGCTCGCAAATAGACGTGCCGATCTCGTAGCCCTGTGCCTTGAAGAAGGTGTATGCCATACCGCCACCGACAATGAGGGTATCCACCTTGTCGATGAGGTTGTTGATCACGCCGATCTTATCGGAGACCTTTGCGCCACCGAGAATAGCAACGAAGGGACGCTTGGGGTCAGCAAGTGCGCCGCCCATAATGGAGATCTCTTTTTGGATCAGGTAGCCGCAAACTGCGGGCAGGTAGTCTGCAAGACCTGCGGTCGAAGCATGTGCGCGGTGTGCCGTGCCGAATGCGTCGTTGACGAAGATCTCAGCCATGGAAGCCATTTCCTTGGCGAACTCGGGATCGTTCTTGGTCTCCTTCTTGTGGAAACGAACGTTCTCAAGCATCAAAACCTCACCGGGCTGAAGGGCCGCGGCCTTCGCCTTTGCGTCAGCACCGATAACGTCCTTTGCCATCTTTACCTCAATGCCAAGCAGCTCGGAGAGACGCTTTGCAACGGGTGCAAGAGAAAACTTCTTGTCGTCGTTCTTGGCCTTATCAAGAAAAGCGGCGGTAGCGGCAGCCTGCTCTGCCTCGGGCAGTGCCTCAACCTTTGCCTTCTCCTTCTTGTCAAGCTCAAGCTTTGCGTCGAGCACGTTGTGGGGTCTGCCAAAGTGCGAGCAAAGAATGACTGCCGCACCCTCGGCAAGCAGGTACTTGATGGTGGGAAGTGCACCGACAATACGCTTGTCATCGGTGATCACGTCGCCGTCCATCGGCACGTTAAAATCGCAACGGGCAATGACTTTTTTGCCGGCAAGTGCGATATCTTCAATCGTCTTCTTGTTGTAGGTCATGTTACTGATCCGCCTTTCGTAGTGATGCCCCCTTTGGGGTCAATATTTCAAAACAGTACTATTTTAGCACATTGTTTAATATTTATCAAGATAAAAAATAATGTTTTTTACTTATTTTTTAAAAATTCGGTCAAAAATTCCCCCTAAATTGCGTACGTTCTCGCTTTCCCGCGTCGCCTTGGGCGTCGCCCCACTTCGGGGCTGCAGGCGAATAAGCCGAGGAACAAGTGTGCTTTTTGTCGGCGACGGGGCGGGTGCGAGTGCGGAGTCCGAGGCAGGTGCGACCGATATTTTTTCGGGTGCTTGCACCACAGGCATATCCAACGCCTCCTCAGGCTCTTCCGCCACGGGCATATCCAACGCCTCCTCGGGCTCCCCTGCCGCACTCGCACCGTTCGGCACCTCAACGGACGTCGAGAATGCTTTTGGGGTCGGTACCGGCGTGATGCCCTCCAGCGACTTCATTGTCAAAGGAGTGTATCCCTCTTTGCTGTAAAACAGGATCTCAAAATCGACCACGCCCTGTCGGAGCATGGAGATCGCACGCAGGCACGCCTTTTTGGTGGCGTAAACGGGTGAGGTGATGACGGTCTTACCGTTCGGTGATTTTACCCAAAAGGAAAGTCCGCCGTCGGCACCGACGATCTCAAATTTCGGATTGGGACCGTATTCACCGGCCGCGGCATCCACGACGGGCATCAGCGGCGCGTTGATCACCAAGCTGGCGATCCCCTTTTTGCAGGCATCCAGTGTAGCATAGTGACGTGACACTGCAAGGGTACGCCCGGAATCGGACTTCAACTGAAAGCGGTCACCCTTCGGTGTTCTTGTGATGATAAATTGACCCATTTTTTACTCCATCATATTAAAATTTCATGTGTTGCCTCGACCTCTCGCGCTTGGTTGGTAAACTCCACCTTGATACGGTCGGCAAAAAGCGTAATGGCTGCCCCCACGTAACGAACCCGAACCCTTTCCTCATTGCGGCGCGGTGCCGAGGCGCCAACCATAATGGGCACGGCGTGCAGCGTATCAAGCTGACCGCCCGCGAGATTGAGCGTGTTTTGGTGCAAATGCCCACCGATCAGCAGCTGCGGCTTTACGTACGTGCCGAGCAGCGTGATCCATTCGGTGTAAATATCGTATTCAATGTTAAAGGGCTCCCTCCTCGCTGCGGAAAAGGGGTGGTGCGCGATCACAAGGCGGTGCGTGATGCCCGGCGCCTCATATTCGCTTGCGGCATTTTTGATCACCCTTTTGATAAATTCGGTCTGGGCAAGTCGGAACCCATGGCACGCGTTGGTGTGACCGTACGCCTCGTGATCGTCGGGCTTGTCCTCGCCCGCATCCAACACGATCCCCCACACGTTACCCAAACGGAAGGTAAAATAGGAATTGCCGCGATCGGTGGGGGTGTAATTGATAAGCTCCTCGCCATAACGCCCACGCATATCGTGATTACCGCGCGAGAAAATGATGGGGCGAGAGCCGCCTGTTATCGCCTCACAGAAGCGATAGATCAAGTCAAAATTTGCAGGGTCATTGCTGTTGTCCGAAATATCACCGTTCAGGATCAAAAGATCGAGGCCGTCGCCAAAATATCCCGCCGCAGCGACGGGAAGGGGGAAGTTACCGTGTGTGTCCGACAGATGGTAGATCTGCACGGGGCGATCCGTGGGGATGGGATAAAAGGGATAGGTTGCACGAACCTCATCCTCGCTTTCAGTAAAAGCGGGCTTGCGATCGATGATCTTGCGATAATGCACGGTGTACGAGCCGACACGATCAAGCAGTGCCATAGGTACGTGCACGGTATGTACCGGCACTCTGGAGCGCATAATGCCGTTGATGTGATCATAGAAGGCTTGGTCACCAACGCTTACCCAAAACAAAAGCTCACTTTTGACGGGCACCATGATCTGATATTCGTTGCCTACCGCGAAAACGGCAGGGGCGGTCTTGAATTCCTCTAAAAGTTGCACGGTTTGCATGGTTCTGCCTCCGATACGGCTTTGATGTAGTATTTTTATTTTATCATCTTGCGCGCGCGGAGTCAACAAAAAAATAAAATTCAGTCAAATACAGCTGAAATTGCATCCAAACAGTAGAAAAAGTCCACCCGTCGGTGGACTTTTTCCTGTTGAGGGGTTTAAGCAGTCACCACACCGTTGAGCGTCAAAACGGCAATGGCCCCCACAGGGAGCATGACCGTGGACGTGGGCTCCAGCGTAAAGAACCCCTCGGGTGTGACCGTGTAATCGGTACCGGCCACCAGAGACACAGGTGTGCCATCGACCGTAAGCGTTGCCACCGTAAAGGCAAAGCCCAGGGGCAGCTGGTCGGTCAGGCGGTCCAGCGTAATGGGATCACCCGAATTGTTGGCGATCGTGAACTGATAAGAAATGCTCTGCCCAACGTCGGCCGTTTCGGGTGCGGTTTTGACAATGCTGAGCGGGGTGCGCGTGATGACAGCGATACCCCCGTCACTGATGGTGGGCCCGGTCGGGCTTCCCTCATTGGCAGCGCCGATAGCGGTAGATACGATCTCGTTTGCAGTAGCACTTGTCACGGTAGCGCTGTAGGTCAGATAAACAAAGCCCCCGGCCGGGATGGCCGAATCAATCACAAAGGTGATGGGCGAGTTTTGAGTGGCGGTCACGGGCACGGCGATCACACCGGTGCCTGCATACAAAAAGGCGCCGGCACTCCCCGGCACGTTAGTGAGCTCGCCGCCCGTAAAATCAACCGTAACAAAAGGATTGTAAAGCGTGCCCGTACACGTGTTGCGAAGCAGGACCGTATAAAAGATCGTGTTGCCCACGGTGAAGGTCGTGGGTGTGGCGGCGTGGCTGACCTCGAGCCCGTAGCACACCTCAACCTCGGTCGTAGTAATATTGGTATCCAGGGACTGCTGCTGCCCAAAGGCGGGGGTAAAAAACAGCGTGCCCTGATTGATGAGTGTTGGCATCATTCTCCTTCCTTTCCGCGGAAAATCCTCCGCATTGACAGGATATGACAATACCCCCGGGGAAGCTCCCTGAAACGACAAAAAAAGCGAGCCTCGAGGCTCGCTTTTTTACTTTCGCATTTAGTGCTTTAATGACTTCAGCTGCATGTTGCGGCTTTCCAGTAATTCCTGTAAATTTTGCGCCTCGGCAATGGCAAGGTCGCTATCCTCTTTTTTTACGGCGGCGGCAAATGCCTTCAGGCCGCCCTTCAGCTGCCAATTCAGCTCCGCCACATCCACGTGATCGGTGGGATCGGAATAACGAAGCGCCTCGTAAACCTTTTTCGCCTCAGCTTGCAGGGCGGGGGCAGCGTAGAGCGAAATGTTTCTTGCCTCATCGATCAGCGCCTTCATCAGTGCCATTTCGCGCTCCACGCGCGTATCGGTATCCGTTACAAGAGCCACCGCCGCACTTGCCTTCAGCACAGCAACGATATTTACGCCGAGCGTAATCGCACACGAAATGATCGCGACCCAGCTTTTGATAAAGGGCACCGCCATACAAATTGTGCCTACGATGAGGGTGGCAATCACACCCGTGTTGCTCACGCCTACAAGTGAAAGGTTATAAAAGGTCTTTTTGATGTCGTTTCGGGCAAGTGCGAACATCACGCAGCCATAATGCCCCACAAACGCTACGGTAATGAAAATATAGCCTACCCAAAAGCTACCATCGAATTTATTACCCGCATTGCTTGGCGTTACAAACGTAATAACGTTGAAAAGTGCAACCGAAACAAACCAAATGATGCTATAATATAATGCCGTTTTTTTCATATGTACATCTCCTTACAGCTTTTCGCCACATTCAAGGCAGAATTTCGCACCGTTTGGCACTGTTTTGCCGCATTTCGGGCATACTGCTTCAAGCTTATGTCCGCACTCGGGGCAGAAATTGCCCTTTGCAACAGTTTTGCCGCAAGCGGGGCAAACAACGGTGTTTTCTGATACCGTTTCTACCTTTTCACCACACAAAAGGCAGAATTTTGCGTTTGCGGGGAGCGACGCGCCGCATTTGGCACAGGTAATTGCCTGTGCGGCACCCACAGTCCCTACGGCATCCTGCATCATGCCGCCGACGAGGCCGCCAACCGCACCGCCGACGCCTGCCATAGTGCCAAGCCCCACGCCGAGGTTGGTCATCTGCCCCACCGCCTCGTTTTGAGCAACCTTTTCGGCAACGTCAAAGCCGCGCTCCTGTTGGTAGGTGTAGCCCTCTTGCGCGCGCTTGGTGGCAATTGCCTGCGACTCGATCACGGTCTTTTGTGCCTCGGTCTGCGCGTCGATCACGCCGATCTGCTGACGGAGCTTTGCCTCTGCCACGTCGGCATACTGGCGGAAGTGGAGTTCCTTGAACTTCTCATACTGTCGCTCACCGTCGGGCTTGGCGATGTTGGTGATGAAGAACTGCTCAAGTGCCACGCCATACTCGGCGAAGTCGCCCACCAGCATCTTTTTGATGGAATCAGAGAAAACGGTCAGATTTTCATCGATCTCAAAAATGTTGATGGCGTTGTTTTTCATCGCCTGCGCGATATAAGTTTTGATACGCGTCATCAAGAACGCGCGGAAGAAGCTGACCAGCTTTTGCTGACCGAGATACTTTTCGGTGCCTACTAACTTGATCAGCAGCTTGCGCGCGTTATCGGCGCGCAGCGACATTTCGCCTGATGCACCGATGGAGATCGGGAAGCCGTAGGTCGGCTCTATGTACTGTACCTTGCTATCCGTACCCCATTTGATGGACATTTGCTCGGTCTTGTTAATGAAATAGACCTCACAGTGGAAGGGGGATTTGTCGCCCGTGGCACGGTTGAGCACCTTGCCGAGCAAAGGAATGTTTTGCGTTTCAAGCGTGTAGCGTCCCGCGCTGAACAGATCTAATGCCTGTCCGTTCATAAAGAAGATCGCTTCCTGTGATTCGTGCACGATCAGTTGTGTCAACGAGTTAAAATCCTCACATGGGTGCTTCCAGATGAAGGTGGAATTGTCTCCTTCGTATTTAATGATGTCTGCAATTTTGGACATAATCTTTTCCTTTCTTTTGTGATAGTCTTAGCTTCGGTACCAAGCATAGGTCGTGTTGGAAGATAACGCGTAGGAATGTACCAAGCCGATTGCTGCGGTGAAGGGATCTGCCAAGTTGGTTGCTGGGATGCTTATACCATTCTCTGAATACCATCCATTTGTGTTTTCAAAAGTCACATTTGTCAACGAACTGCATCCGTAGAATGCAGAAGACCCGATGCTGGTCACACTTTCGGGAATCGTGATAGACGTCAGCGAACTGCATTTGTGAAACGCACCAGTACCGATGCTAGTTCCACTTGCGATGATAACAGTTTTGAGTGAAGACGGCACATACCACTCGTTATCAAAATAGGAATCTGCGCCAAAAATATAACCAAAGTGTTTATCATTTTCGCCGTTTAATGTAGCTCCTACAAAGGGCAACATAATGCTTTCCAGCGAGCTACATTGGGAGAAAGCACCATGACCGATGCTGGTCACACTCGACGGGATCGTGATGCTCGTGAGGCCCGTGCAACCCTCGAACGCAAAAGAGCCGATGCTGGTCACGCTCGACGGGATCGTGATGCTCGTGAGACCAGTGCAGCCAGAGAACGCACGATTGCCGACGCTGGTCACACTCAACGAGATTGTGATGTTCGTCAATCCCGTGCAGCACTCAAACGCACCGAAATGAATATTGCCGCCTGTGATCGTGACAGATTTCAACGACTTGGGAATATAGTACGTTGTGTATATGATTGAATCATAGTGCTGTTTCGTAGCCGTGCCGCCGGTATAGTTGCTTGTTCCGAAAATGTAACCAAACAAGGTAGAATCCGATTCCGTGGTAGCACTTGCACTGCCGCCTACAAAAGGAAGCGTGATACTCGCGAGGCCCGTGCAGCCAGAGAACGCAGCAAAGCCGATGCTGGTAACGCTCGACGGGATTGTGATGCTCATGAGGCTCATGCAACAATCAAACGCACTCCAGCCGATGCTGGTCAGCTTACTGTCCGCCGCAAAAGTCACCGTTTTAAGTCCCGTGCAGCCAGAGAACGCCCTCCAGCCGATGCTGGTCACACTTTCGGGAATCGTGACCGAAGTCAGCGAGCTGCATCCTTCAAAAGCGCAAATATCTATTTCAACCAAAGATGGGGACAATTCTATTTGTTGCAAATTGTAACATCCACCAAAAGCTCCCCAGCCAATACTTTTTATTGAAGATGGCAAGGAAATAGAAGTCAAATAAGAATTGTTTTGAAACGCACCCGCTCCAACACGTACTACGGGAATTCCTTCTATCTCCTCAGGAATGGTGATTTCGCCAGAAGCGGAGCTCGCGCCGTCTACGCAATAACCATCATTATTTTTAGTATAGCGAATACCATCTACCCATTCGTAGATGATAACATTGACAATGATGGCAACAGTCCCCGCAAGAATGCAGAGCCCAATCAAAACGGCAAGAGTAACTCTCGCGATTTTTTGTTTTTTTGCAGCTCTTTCTAAATCTATTTTTTCTTGTTCTTTTGCTTCACACTCTTGCTTTATGTACAATTCTTTTAGAATGATCTCTGTTTGTTTAATCAATTGGGTAGAATTTTTCCAACCAACAATTTTGCCCAGATCTTTTAAGGCGTCATCTAATAATTCTATTGCAGTTTCCGTGTTTTCTTCTTTTGATTCTGCCAATTTCTTCAATGCGCCTAAATAGATGTCTTCTTTCTTTTTGTCCTCGCAATTTTTTTGAATAATATTACGATATTCTTGTAGTTGCTGTTTTAAATCATCATCACCAAAACGAATCGCCTTTTGATAATTCCCATTTTTTTCGATTTGCGCTTCGCACAACACAAGATCTTTGGGGATTCTTACACCAAAATCGATCATCAGTTTAGCCAAATACGCCTTGGCATTTTGGGGATCTTGGTTGAGCACTTGCTCACAAAAGTCGCCCGCGCGGTCGAATTCACCGTCTTCCAAAAACAGGAATGCACGCTCCAAAAGTGGGACAACATTGACCGCTATCGCGGGCTCGACAGTTTCCACGCGCACCGTTTCTTTTTTGGCATCTACCGCTATTATTTTTTTGATGCCACGGGTAAGATCCTGCATAAAGCCGAGCTTGGACATGTCCTGTGCTTGCAGGTGGGAAAATTCCTCGGGCAGGTCGTAAGGATCCATATCACGGTAGGCGGGGATCAGCATCTTGCGCGCGCCGTTTTTGATGAGCGCAAGAAAACGGCTCCATTCGTTTTTTACCCAAACGGCGTTGAAGTGCTCAGGTTTCGTACCAAGCACCACCATCACCTTCGCGGAATTGAGCGCGGCGAAAATATACGGCTCGTATTCCTGCCCAAGCTTATCCTCTAAGGTGATACGCGAGAAAAAGACCTTAAAGCCCTCGCGCGCGAGCTCGTGGTAAAGCTCGGTGGCAAGCACGCTATCCTGTGTACGCCTGCCGTTATTGTCGGTTTCTTTATAGCAGATGAACACGTCAAAGGGCTCTTCTTTTTGCGAGATAGCAAGGATATTCTTTTGCAGCTCGTTGATGGCGTTTGCCTCTGCCTCATAGATCTCGCGCTGATAGCCGTCGGCGTTGGCGATGGCAGACTTATAGTCCTCGTCATCGAAAATTGACGTGAACTGTGCACGGTTGACCGTGGGCACGCGACGGCGCGTGGCAGGATCTTCTACATATTCGATGCCGTAGCGGCACAGCACGATCGACCAATACGCCTCGGCGTCGGTGGGCTCCTCATTGAGAATCTGCTCAAAGATTCCCATCGCCTTGTCGAAATCGTTATTTCGCCGGAAGTGGTTGGCGCGGTCATAAAGGTTTGCGCGGCGCTCGTCATCAAGACGCGGCAGCGTCTGCTTTGTGCCGCAATATTCACAGGTGGCGACGGATTGCGCGCTGTCAATTTCCAGCGCCCCGCCGCAGATTTTACATTTAAAAAGTGCCATTTTCAATCCTTGTTGTTAAGTAATAAGTTATTAACGCTTTTTCAAATATCCTTTCGGGTTGGATCAACCTTTTTTCCAGTAGTAAGTGCAATAAGTAGAAGTTAAATAAGTCTTAGCGGTAGAAGGAATGCTTAATGATCCCGGTGAGAGATCTTTACGAGAAGAAAAAGTGTCTGTTTGACTGACAGCCCAATCATTAAAATCTTGGAACGTAACTGCCGTAAGAGAATCGCATCCTGCAAAGCAGAATATCCCTATGCTTTTTACAGAAGCTGGGATCGTGATACTTGTAAGCTCTGTGCATTCGGAGAATGCCTGCTCTCCAATGCTCGTGACACTCGACGGAATTGTTACGTTTGTAAGTTCTGTGCAGCCATAAAATGCACAAGCACCGATGCTCGTAACGCTCGATGGGATTGTGATACGCGTCAACTTTGAGCAGCCGAAAAAAGCAAAGTTTTTAATGCTTGTTACAGAACTTGGTATTACAAGTACCCTCACTAAGGTGCCTTTTAAATACAGATTTTTTGCATATTGTAATGGGTTAGCTTCGCTATCTTCGAACGTAATTTTGCACCATGCGGTTATATCTGTGATACGCACTTCCTTTAAGCCGATACAATTATAAAATGCACCTTCACCTATTTTTGTGACGTCTCTTCCGATTGTTACGCTTGTCAAATTCTCGCAATTTGCAAATGCACCGCTTGGAATATCTCCGCCCAGTATCGTTATGGAACTCAAACTTACAGGGATATAGTAGTTTATAGAGCTTTTTCCGCGGTCAGAATACGCGGTCTGCGTTACTTCAATTGCACCTTTATAATTGCTTGTGCCAAAATAGTATCCAAATGGATATGTAAATGTGGCGCCTACACTCCTGTCTTCTGCTTGTATTCCTACAAATGGGAGCGTCATGCTTTTTAGATTAATACATCCATTAAACGAACCCTTTTCAATGGTAGTTATACTTGAAGGAATTGTGACGCTTTGCAATTCAGTACAATTTTGGAATGCCGATGCTTTGATTGTCGTTACGGGCTTTCCTTCTATCTCGGAGGGAATGGCAACGGCTGAATTCTGCCCGTTGTATGCGGTGAGATGGTATGTGTCATCCACCTTTTTAAACACCAATCCATCAATTTCGGAGAAGTTACCGTATTGTAATAAATGATGAAGGCAATCACAGCGCATACAACCGGAATAATCAGCGAAAGTGCAATGATACGGCTACGCCTGGCGCGCTGTCTTGCAGCGCGTTGGGCAGCTTGCCATGCCTCCTCCGATTTTTTACGTGCACGGGCAGCTTCCTGGCGACAGCTCGCCGCACGCTTGGCAGCATCCTTATAGTTTGCAATACTCTCAAACAGTTCCGCGGCAGCAATGAGAGCCGCTGAATCCTGGCACTCTGATGCATACATAGCAGCCTTATTATAAACGATCTCGCTATTGCAATTTAGTATTTTTTGTTTGAGCTCATCATCTGCAAAGCGAAGCACCTTTTTGTAATCCGGATCATCGTTCAGCGGATAATTTAGTTGACACAAATCTGCCGGGCGGCGCACTTGCAATTTTGCCATCAGCTTGCCCAGGTACACTTGGGCGTTTTCAGGATCCTGGTCAAGCACTTTTTCGCAGTATTCATTTGCACTTTCAAAATCACCGTCTTCAAGAAACATAAAGACGCGTTTCAAAAGAGGGGTAATGTTAAGTGCGGTTGTTGCTACCGTTTCCTTACTGGTTCCTTTGGGTGCATCGGCTTCAACAATTTTTTTGATACCGCGGGTAAGATCCTGCATAAAGCCAAGCTTGGACATATCTTGTGCCTGCAGGTGGGAAAACTCCTCGGGCAGGTCGTAGGGGTCCATGTCGCGGTAAGCGGGGATCAGCGTTTTCTTAGCGCCGTTTTTGATGAGCGCGAGATAACGACTCCATTCGTTCTTCACCCAAACAGCATTGAAATGCTCGGGGCGAGTGCCGAGAACAACCATCACCTTTGCCGAGTGGAGCGCAGCGAATATGTACGGCTCGTAGGCAACGCCAAGCTTATCTTCCAGCGTGATGCGAGAGAAGAAGACCTTAAAGCCTTCCTTGGTCAGCTCATGATAAAGCTCGGTGGCAAGCACACTATCCTGCGTGCGTCTGCCATTTGCATCGGTTTCCTTGTAGCAGATGAACACGTCAAAGGGCTCTTCTGCTTGCGAGATCGCAAGAATCCCCTTTTGCAGCTCGTTGATGGCGGTTGCCTCTGCCTCATAGATATCGCGCTGATAGCCGTCGGCGTTGGCGATGGCAGACTTATAATCCTCGTCATCGAAGATCGACGTGAACTGCACGCGGTTAATGGTCGGTACGCGGCGACGCGTGGCGGGATCTTCTACGTACTCGATACCGTAGCGGCAGAGCACGATCGACCAATACGCCTCGGCATCGGTGGGCTCTTCGTTGAGAATTTGCTCAAAAATTCCCATCGCCTTATCGAAATCGTTGTTTCGACGGAAGTGGTTAGCGCGGTCATAAAGGTTGGCGCGGCGCTCGTCATCAAGACGCGGCAGCGTCTGCTTCGTACCGCAATATTCACAAGTGGCAACGGACTGCGCGCTATCAATTTCCAGCGCTCCGCCGCAGATTTTACATTTAAAAACTGTCATTCTTACTTCCTGCTTTGTTATTTTATCTCAAGGTTTTCAACCGAAAATTCAAGACATTTTTGCACGATTTCATTGCGTGTTCTGCCCGTTTTCTCCGCGATATCATCGAGCTGCTTAATGAGCTCACTGGGTAGCCGCACGGAGAGTACGGCAGAGTCGCCACGATATCTTTTGCTTGAGATCACGAACTTTTTATCCGCCATTATATTCACCTCTCTTCTCGAGTTGCTTCAAGAATACCACAAATGTATTACAATTGTCAATGGGGTTGAAACAAAAAATGCCGAAATCGCGAAATTTCGGCATTTTTATTAATTTATACATTATTTCTTCGCAATTTCTTCAAGGAGCTTGGTTTGCAGCTCCACGTTAGCATAGAATTTGGCGAGGGCTTCTTCCTTGGCCTTTTGCTCGGCGGCAAGGGCATCAGCCTTAGCCTTTTCCTCGGCCTTCTTTTTGGCATCGGCCTCGGCAATGGCGGCCAGCTCCTTGGCACGCAAACGGTTATTGATGCCCGTAATAATGCGCACCGCCACGAAAATACTGATTGCGATAATAAAGAAGTTGATGATCGTTTGGATCCACTCGCCCCACAGGATCGCGACCTCAGCCGTAGCAACCTCGCCGGCCTCGTCAAGCACCTCTTTCACCAGTACGGTCTTCCATCCGTCAAGGCTGACGCCGCCGGTGAGGAGTGCGATCACAGGATTGATGATCATTTTCACAAGTCCGTTGACAATGGCACTGAACGCCGAGCCGATCACAACACCGACGGCCATATCAATGATATTGCCCTTGGTAATGAATTTTTTGAAATCCCTAAAGAATCCATCCTTTTTGGCTTTGATCTTCTTTTTCATTTTCCTTTGTCTTTCCTTTCTCATAGTCTCTTCGCCCGCTTTGATGCGAGACTCCAATACCTTTTTATCCTCCAAGCCCATAGCATCCTCCCGTCAAAGCAGATCAAGATTGTAATTTGACTATATCACGCCACGAGAAAAAAGTCAAGAAAAAACGCGAAATTTAGAAAAGAAAAGGTCGCCACAACGTCTTGTGGCGACCTTTTTCAGATCATATCCGCAATATCAAGGACCAAGCGCTCGGTCTTTTTCCACCCAAGGCAGGGGTCGGTGATCGATTTACCGAACACTCCCTCACCGATCTTTTGGCAGCCGTCCTCAAGGTAGCTTTCGATCATAAAGCCCTTGACCAAGCGGCCGATGCTCTCGTTATGTCGGCAGGCGTGCAACACCTCCTTGGCGATACGGGGCTGCTCGGCAAATTTTTTGCCCGAATTGGCGTGATTGCAGTCAATGATCGCGGCAGGATGCTTCAACGCCGCGATCTCATAGAGAGCGCAAAGATGTGCGAGATCCTCATAATGATAATTTGGCAGGCTTTGCCCGTGACGGTTGACGTATCCGCGCAAAATGGCGTGCGCCAACGCATTTCCCTCGGTCTCCACCTCCCAGTTTCGATACTGAAAAACGTGGGGATGCTGAGCGGCGGTGATCGAATTCATCATCACCGAAAGGTCGCCACCCGTGGGGTTTTTCATACCGACGGGCACGTCCATACCGCTTGACACCAAGCGGTGCTCCTGGTTTTCCACCGACCTTGCCCCCACGGCAACGTAGGAGAGCAAATCGGAAAGATACTGGTAATTGGTAGGGTACAGCATCTCATCGGCCGTCGGCAGACCCATATCGGTCAAAACGCGCGTGTGCAGCTCGCGGATCGCCAAAAGTCCGCTGTAAAGATCGGGCTTCTTGGTGGGGTCGGGCTGGTGGAGCATGCCCTTGTAGCCATCCCCCGTGGTGCGTGGCTTATTGGTATATACGCGCATCACAAGCGCAAGCTTATCCTTGACTCGTTCCTGCAAACGCGACAGGCGCGCCGCATATTCCAACACAGGGGGCTCGCTATCCACCGAGCAGGGGCCTATGAGCAACACCTTTTTTGCACTTTCCCCTTTGAATATCCTCGCCAGCTCCGCATCAAGCCCCGCCTTGATCGCAAGGGCGCGATCGGTAACGGGATAGGTGGCCTTGACCTGCTCGGGCGTAGGAAGCTCGTGACTAAACCTCATGGACATAAAGCATCACTCTTTTCTTTTTTAAATTTGATGTGACAAATTTTGTCACACCTGTTGACAAGTACGTCCATATATGTTACACTTGTAATGGTTACACTCGTAACGGTTACAAGTGTACCACCTAAAAGTACGGTTGTCAACCGAATTTCTTTTCGGTGTGACAAAATGGAGGTTTTTGTTTATGTCTAAGGGTAGTGAATCCAATCGCCTTGCCAAAGAATGCATCGTGACCGCACTGGTCGAATTGATGAAGGTGCGTGATTACGACAGCATTTCGATCACCGATATTGCCAAAAAGGCAGGGGTGTCGCGCATGGCGTATTATCGCAATTACACCTCGAAGGATGATATTTTAAACAAGTATATCGAGGAGGTGGGCGAGCGCATTCACCAACGCATTGCCGAAAGCAACAGCTCGGCAATTCCCTACGAATACTTTTACGCCCTGTTTGAGCAGCTGGGCAATTACAGCGACCTTGCGATCGTGGCATACCGCGCGCACCTTGGCGAGCTGATTCTTACAGCACTCATTAAAAATATGTTTATAACCTTCCCGCCGCCAAACAACAGCACCGAGGAGCGTTATCACCGCTTTTTCCTTGCCGGGGCTTTTTACAACGTCTTTATTGAATGGCTCAAGGGCGGACTGCACGAGTCCCCCGAGGTCATGGCAAGGATCTGCGCGGAAATGGCAACCAACGGCTGCCCCACACCTTTCGATGAGGTCGATCACCGAAAGTAACACAAAACGGAGATGAAACGTATGCAAACGATACCCGTAAAAGCATCGAAAAGCTATAACGTGCACGTGGGCAGCAAGCTTTTGCCCACACTCGGCGAGCGACTTGCCGACCTGCTGCCGCCGCCGCGTCACCTGTTACTTGTCACCGACGACACCGTAGCGGCCCTCTACGCCGACACGGCCGCGGATGCGCTGGAAAAGGCAGGCTACACCGTGACCCGCTTTGTATTTGCAAGCGGCGAGGCCTCCAAAAGCACCGCCACACTCCTGCGGCTTTGGGATAAAATGGCCGAGGTCGGGCTTTCACGCACCGACGCGGTCATTGCCCTTGGCGGCGGCGTGGTAGGAGACCTGTCCGGGTTTGCCGCGGCCACCTATTTGCGCGGCATTGCTTGCTATATGGTCCCCACCACCCTGCTTGCGATGGTTGACAGTGCCGTCGGCGGCAAAACGGCAGTGGATCTTACGGCAGGCAAAAACCTTTGCGGCGTCTTCGCACAGCCCATAGGAGTTCTTTGCGATACCGATACCCTCAAGACCCTGCCCCCCGAGATCTTTGCCGACGGGTGTGCCGAGGTTATCAAATACGGCTACATTGGCGACAAGGAGCTGCTTTGCTTGCTCGAGACTCCTTTTGATCGCGCACCCGAGCGCGTGATCGCGCGTTGCGTGGATCAAAAAAGAAGCCTGGTGGAGCGCGATGAGCAGGACGGCGGATGCCGTCAGCTCCTCAATCTCGGGCACACGGGCGGCCACGCCGTTGAGCTGCTCTCAAGCTACAGCATATCGCACGGCAGGGCCGTGGCGATCGGCATGATGCTCGCCGCAAGAGCGGCGGCGGCCTTAAGGCTTTGCGAAAAAGGTCTGCCGATGCACGTTGAAAATATGCTGAAGCGATACCACTTACCGACCGAATGCCCCTACACCGCAAGGGACCTGGCCGAGGCGGCGCTCCGCGACAAAAAGCGGCGCGGTGACACCCTCACGCTGGTCCTGCCCCGGGCACTTGGCGAAAGCGTGCTTTACCCCATTGAGATCACTGCGCTCGAAAGGATCTTTGCCCTTGGGGGTGCGTTATGACCGTCACGCTGCAAAAGCCCGATTACGCCGCGACCGTAGCGGCCCCCACCTCAAAATCAGCGGCGCACCGCGCCCTCATTGCGGCGGCCTTCGGGGACAAAAGGACCTCGATTGTCCTGCGGACCTCTTGCGAGGATATTGAGGCGACCGCCCGTTGTCTTCGGGCACTGGGTGCGGTCATTGAAAAAACCGAAAACGGACTTGACGTCACCCCGATTTGCCATCAAAGCATCCCTCAAAACGCCGTACTCGACTGCGGTGAATCGGGCTCCACGCTCCGCTTTTTACTCCCCGTGTGCGCCGCGCTTGGCGTAAATACCGATTTCATTAGGCGCGGGCGGCTGTCAAAGCGTCCCTTATCTCCCTTAACCGAGCTCCTGACGGGGCACGGTGCCAGCATCGCCGAAAAAGATGACGTACTCCTGCTTCGCGGGAGGATCGAATCGGGCGACTACCGCATGGCACCCGGTGTTTCCTCGCAATACGTTACCGGACTGCTGTTCGCATTGTCCCTTTTGGATGAGCCTTCGACCCTGTCACTGACGGGAAAACTCGAATCGACCCCTTACATCGACATGACATTGGATACGCTATCGGCCTTCAATGCCCCTCCAACGGTACGGGAAAACGGTACCTTGTTCCACATTTCGGGATATCGGGCCGCGCCCTTGACCTCTATGGACATCTTTGTAACCGAGGGGGATTTTTCCGGTGCCGCCTTCCCGCTTGCGATGGGAGCGATCGGCACACATCCCGTCACCGTTACGGGGCTTGATCTCAACACCAAGCAGGGCGACCGCGCCATATTGACGCTTTTGACGCAGTTTGGTGCTGACGTTACGGCAAAAAGCGATACGGTAACCGTTTCCCCCGCGCCGCTTTGCGGCATTACGGTGGATGCGGGAGACATCCCCGATCTTGTTCCCGTGCTTGCTGTGATCGGTGCCGCCGCCAAGGGGACCACACACATCAAAAACGCCGCGCGACTGCGCCACAAGGAAAGCGACCGCCTTTCGGCCATATCCGCGTTTTTGCGCACCCTTGGTGGGGATATTACCGAAACCGACGACGGTCTTATCATTCGGGGCGTAGGGCGTCTTACGGGCGGCACCGTCGATGCCCGTCACGATCACCGCATCGCCATGAGCGCGGCCGTAGCCTCTCTTTTGACCGACAACGCCGTTGTCATTCCCGATGCGGAATGCGTGAGCAAATCCTACCCGACCTTTTTTGAGGAGGCCATGCCCCTCACTGACAAGGAGCAATTATGAAAAACACGTACGGAAGCAATTTAACACTCCGCGTATTCGGCGGCTCGCATGACCCCGAGATCGGCATGACACTTGAGGGATTCCCCGCCGGTCTTGCCGTGGATCTTGACGCCCTTTACGCGCTGATGGCCCGTCGTGCCCCCGGTCATTCACCGCTTGCCACGGCACGCCGCGAGGATGACCGACCCCTATTTCTCGAAGGGCTTGACGAGCGGGGTGTGACGACCGGAAGGACTCTTCGTGCCATCATCAAAAACGAAAACACGCGCTCCTCGGATTACGGCTTTATCTACGATACCCCACGTCCCGGCCACGCCGACTTTGCGGCACTTGAAAAGTACGGAGGGGACGTTGATCTTCGCGGCGGAGGGCACTTTTCGGGACGGCTTACCGCACCGCTTTGCATTGCGGGAGGCCTATGCCTGCAATATTTGAAGGAAAAAGGGATCCGCATCGGTGCGCATATCGCCTCGGTCGGTGAAGTATGTGACACCCCGTTTGATCCCGTTTGCCCTGATGTGACACTGTTTGACACGCTCGCTGCGCGTACCCTTGCCGTGATCGACGAAAGCAAGAGGCAAGAAATGGAAAGCGTTATTTTAGCCGCCAAGGGCGAGGGCGATTCGGTCGGAGGCACGGTGGAATGTATGATAACCGGACTGAGGGCAGGTCTTGGCGAGCACATGTTTGACGGCGTAGAGGGACGGCTTTCCTCCGCGCTCTTCTCGATCCCTGCCGTGAAGGCCGTGGAATTCGGTGCCGGATTTGCGCTCGGCAAAATGCGTGGGAGCGAGAGCAACGACGCCTTTGTGACCGACGGCACCCGTGTCAAGACCGAGACAAACCGCTGCGGAGGCATTCTTGGCGGTATGACAAACGGTATGCCCGTAGTCTTTCGCATCGCCGTAAAGCCGACGCCCTCGATCGCCAAGGAGCAGCGCACCGTATCGCTGCAGCGTATGGAAAACACCACGTTAGCGATCAAGGGACGCCATGACCCCTGCATCCTCCCCCGTGTCGTGCCCGTCACCGAGGCGGTTGCGGCACTTGCCGTGATGGATCTGATGCTTGACGAATCCCCGAAAGCCGACACAAAGCCGCTTGACCTTGGTCGCTTGCGCGAAAAAATTGACCGCATTGACAAGGAAATGGTCGCACTTTTCGCGGCACGTATGCAGGTTTCCTCGGACGTTGCCGAATACAAGCGCTCGGTCGGCATGGCGGTGACGGACCCTGCGCGCGAGGCGGCGTTGCTTGACCGCATCGAGGAAAGCTCCCCCGTTGAATTCAAAAAATACGCGCGCACGCTCTACACCGATATCCTTTCCCTGTCCCGTGCTCATCAGCACGCCAAGCTGGGAGCCGATTCCCCCTTGACAAGATCGATCGCAAAAGCGATCGAGACCACCCCCAAATCCTTCCCCAAGACCGCCACAGTGGCCTGCCAAGGCACGGCAGGGGCCTACTCCTGCGCGGCGGCCAAAAAGCTCTTTGATACCCCCGACATCCGTCATTATCCTCATTTTTCCGACGTATTTGAGGCCATTGAGCAGGGGGAATGCCGCTACGGTGTGTTGCCGATCGAAAACAGCACTGCCGGATCGGTAACCGAGATCTATGATCTGCTCTCACGCCACCGTTTCTTTGTGGTGCGTGCACTAAAGCTGAGCGTGGATCATCATTTACTTGCCAAACGGGGTGCGAAAATTGAGGATATAACCGAGATCGTGTCGCACAAGCAAGCCCTCATGCAATGCGATGAATTTCTCAAGGCGCATCCGGGCATTAAGCTCACACCCATGGAAAACACCGCGCTTGCCGCCAAATATGCGGCCGAATGCGATGGGCACGTTGCCGCCATTGCAGGCGGTGAATGCGCCTCGCTTTACGGCCTTGATACGCTTTCCTGCGGCATTTGCAACAGCAAGAGCAACCGCACGCGCTTTATTTGCATTTCAAAATCGCTTGAGATCTACGAGGGCGCCGACAAAACCGGCTTGATCCTGACCCTGCCGCACAAGGCCGGCTCGCTTTCACGACTCTTAAAGCGCTTTGACGCCTTCGGGATCAACCTCACCAAGCTGGAATCAAGGCCCGTGCCCGAACGCGATTTTGAATTCCGCTTCTATTTTGATCTGATCGCACCCGCAAACACCGAGGCACTTTACGGCCTGCTTGCCGAGCTGGACGGCGAGCAAGAGGCCTTCCGATACCTCGGCACCTACCATGAACTGTGAGGGCCTACGATGAAACCAAACGATCTTCACATCAAGCTCATCGGAAAGCCCTTGGGACACAGCTATTCCAAAGAAATTCACGCGCATTTGGCGCCCTACCGCTATTCCCTGCAGGAGCTTGAGCGAGATGAGCTTGAATCCTTTTTCACCGAAAGGGATTTCGACGGTCTTAACGTCACCATCCCCTACAAGGAGGCTGTTATTCCCTATCTTACCCGACTTTCTAACACCGCCGCGACCATCGGCGCGGTCAACACGGTCGTCAAGGAGCCCGACGGCACCCTTACGGGCTACAACACCGATTACCCGGGATTTTTGGATCTTTTTTTCTCCCTTGGCATCGCGATCAAGGACAAAAAAGCCTTGGTGCTCGGCTCCGGCGGCGCTTCCAAAACAGTGGTCGCGGTTTTAAAGGACCTGAAAGCCAACCCCGTAGTGATCTCGCGCCGGGGAGAAAACAACTACCAAAACCTTGACCGACACACCGACGCCGCCCTGATCGTGAACACCACGCCCGTCGGGATGTACCCCAACAACGGAAACGCCCCGCTATCGCTCGAAGGCTTCCCGCGTCTTGAGGGCGTGCTTGACCTCATCTACAATCCTGCACGCACTGCCCTGCTGCTGGAGGCCGAGGCGCGCGGAATTCCTTGTAAAAACGGGCTTTTGATGCTGGTGGCACAGGCCCGAAGTGCGGCGGAGCATTTTACGAAGGTCTTGATCCCCCGTAAGCGCTCGGGCGAGATCGAAGGGCTGCTTAAAAAGCAAACCGAAAACATCATTCTCATCGGCATGCCGGGGGTGGGAAAGACCACGCTGGGCAAGGCTCTGGCCGAATGCCTGAACCGTCCGTTCGTCGATACCGACGCCCTGATTGAAAAACAGGCGGGGATGACGATCCCCGACATCCTTCAAAGGGAGGGTGAGCGCGGCTTTCGCGCCCGCGAGAGCGAGGTACTGAAGACTGTTGGCCGCGGCAAGGGACAGGTAATCGCCACGGGTGGCGGATGCGTGACAATTGAGGAAAATTACGCCCACCTTCACCAAAACGGCAGGATCGTATTTCTAAATGCGCCGCTTTGCCGTCTCGCAACCGAGGGCAGGCCCTTGTCACAAGCGCGAACCCCCGAGGCTCTTTACCGCGAACGAGAGCCGCTTTACCGTCGTTTTTCCGACGTGAGTGTCGCGCTCACCGAGGATAAAGAAAAAAATATTTCCCTGATCAAGGAGGCTATTTTATGAAACTTCTCGTCATTAACGGCCCGAGCATCAACATGCTCGGCATTCGCGAGCCCGATATTTACGGCAAAGAAAGCTACTTTGCACTTTGTGACTTCATCGAGTCGGCCGCAAAGGAGGCCGGTGTATCGGTCAAGCTCTTTCAATCCAATCACGAGGGTGCGATCATTGATACGATCCAGGCCGCTTACGGAAAGTTTGACGGCATCGTCATCAATCCCGCATCCTACACGCACACCAGCCTCGCGATCGCCGATGCCCTGAGCGGCGTCGCGATCCCAACGGTAGAGGTACACATTTCGGACATTATGAAGCGCGAGCCCTTCCGTCACCATTCCTTTGTATCGGCAGTCGCAGTAAAGACCTACACAGGTCTTGGCTTCGAAGGATACCGCAAAGCGATCCGCTATTTGGCATTGAAGGAAGAGTGATCGTAATCAAAAAAGCACCGAGCGGCAAAACTGCTCGGTGCTTTTTTGACGGATTTTGTTCGACAACATTCTCCATTTCCAAATATTTATATAAATTTTCCAATTTTACAAAACTCATTTTCTAATTTTCTTTTTCGACTTTTTTATTTTTGACCCGACAACACCCATTTTTTCTCGAGAGGATATTCAAAAGGGGCGCGATGTAAAGGCCGCGCCCCTTTTGAATTTATGAACGAAAAATGGTCACGCTCAGGATCGTGTCGGTGCGTTCTACCTTAACAATGCGCTTACCGGTTCGATCGGTATAAATGATCTTGATCCATTCCTCGTCCACGTCAAGCACCTCGCAAACGATATCCGCGCTCCCTGTCAGGTACTCCTCCTCGTCATTTTTGATACTGCAGCAGCAATTTTTGAGTTCAAGCAGCATATTGGACATCACAAAAATCCCCCTTGTGTAAATTTGGTACGGCGGCAAATACCGCCGACACTTCCATTTTTTACACAAAGGGGGATTTTTATACGAAAAATTCAAAAAAACTTTCTGATTGAGCAGAAGGCGGGAGCGTCGATGCCGTTTTTTGTGTCAGGTCCTTCTTTTTCTCATCGTTGTGAATGGCCTCGGTAATTCGATTAAAGGCAATGATGACCGAGGCGATAAATATCACCACGATCAGGAGCCGTATCATCAGCGTCAGGGGCGAGATGCCGCCACCCTTTTTTCTTTTTTTCGACATAATTTTTTATTCCTTTTCGATGTTTTATCAAGGCCCTGCAAAGCAAGAGCGCGTTGGGCGGCGCAAAGTCGTTGCGTACGCTTTTGGCAAAGCGAAGCCAAAGTGGCACGCCACAGCGATAAAAATGGCAAAAGCAAAAACCGCTTCAAAAAGCGCCATAAGATGGTAGGCGGAAAAAGCAAAAGCACCTTGCCGTAAACACCCAGGGCACAAAGCGCATACGCAAATGCTGCCATAGGCCCTATAAAATGGCGCGAAAGCCCCACGCGAAACAGTGAGAGCCCGATCAAAAACAATAAAACGGCACTCGCGCGAAAAATTCCGTTTTGAAAACGAAATAAAATATAAAGCACGTAAAGTGCCACAAGCACGGAAAAGGCAATATCCGCACAAATTTGAACGGTGCCGGCCCAAGCACGGCGCGGTGCCGTCTTGCGAAAGCGAGGAGCTCGCCCAATAAGGGGGAGCGGTCTTTCATAGCGCGCACGCAAGGCCGGGGGCGGCACATAGGCCCCGACAAGAATCCTTACGACCTTACCAACCTCTCCGAGAAGGCCAAAGGCCAAGCCGCCCAAAAACGCCCAAAGACAAAGCGAAAATTGAGCTACGGGATCGATCGTCATCGCCAACCGCCACCGAAAAGGCCCTTTTTACGCTGCCGAGTTTCGGTATAATAAAGCGCATGGACCTTGCCGTCAATCACAAGCAGCCCGTGTGTCATATCCAGTATGCCGACGCGAAGCTCCTCTCCCTCGACCGTGAGCTCTCCCGATACCGTTGACAGCACCACACAGGTCTCGTCGAAGCTATTGACCTCGGTCACACCCGAAAGCTCCGCGTGAGAACGTGACCGAAGTGAGAGCGTGTGCGCTCCCTCCTGCTTTTTTTCAATTTCTTTAAGATCCGCCATAACTTACCTCCGAAAATTCATCGGTAAATTATATGTGAGATCCGCTTATTCTATAACCTCGTACAGCGACGCCGCGTCGGCCTTGCCCGCAATTTCCTTAACGGTCAAGACACGGATTTTAAGCGTACGTGCACCAAACGCCACCTCGACCACGTCATTTTCCTTCACCTCATAGGAGGCCTTAACGGGACGGCCGTTGACCGTAACGCGTGCTGCATCGCAAGCATCGTTTGCCACGGTTCTGCGCTTGATAATACGGGAAACCTTTAAATATTTATCAATTCTCATATCCTTTTTTCAAAAAACACGCGGCGAGGAAGCCCCCGCCGCGTATTTTATCGCCTAAATTACTGTACAGCGTCTTTGAGAGCCTTGCCGGCAGCGAAGGTGGGAACCTTTGCAGCAGCAACCTCGATGGTAGCACCGGTCTTGGGATTGCGAGCGGTTCTTGCAGCACGGGCCTTAACGGCAAAGGTGCCAAAGCCGACAAGCTGAACCTTATCGCCAGCCTTAAGTGCTTCCTTGATGGCGTCAACGACGGCGTTGAGAGCCTCCTCGGCATCCTTCTTGGAAAGTTCGCTCTTTGCTGCGATAGCTTCGATCAATTGTGCTTTGTTCATAGGTCAATACTTCCTTTCTTTTATGTTGGGAACGAACCGAGCAACGAGCCTTGCTCATTACTAATAATATATTACCATAAAATTCACAAAATTGCAAGAGTGATTTTCAAAAAATTAGCCAATTTCTCACAAATTATTGATTTTTTTTGCTCTTTTCCACAAATTTTCCTTATCCTCGTCGCTCATCACCGTCAAATCAAGCCCGAGATCGGCGGCAGTTCGCTCCAAGGCGGCAAAACGTGAAATGAATTTATCCGTGGCACCCGTAAGGGCCTCCTCGGGTGCAACCCCTGCAAATCGAGCCAAGCTGGTCACGGACAAAAGCAGATCACCGATCTCTTCCTTAATATGATCGCCCTCACCCTCACGAAGGGCCGACTCCACCTCAAGGAGCTCCTCCTTCACCTTTTCAAGGACCGAGGCTGTGTTCGGGAAATCAAAGACCGACGCCTTTTTGCCGACCTTGGCCGCACGCATCAAAGCCGGCAGCTGGCGCGGAATAGCATTCAGCTTGTCGGTGATGGTATTGCGACTCTTCTCCTCGCTTTTGATCGCCTCCCAATTCGAAAGGACCTCCGCCACGCTCTCGGCTTTTCCCTGACCGAAAACGTGAGGATGACGATGGATCATTTTTCGGCAAATGCCGTCGGCGATCTCACGAAGTGTCGCACGCCCCTGCTCCTCCTCGAGCCTTGCGTGAAACACGATTTGGAGAAGCGCATCGCCCAGCTCCTCCTTCAAAAGGTCGGCGTCGCCGTTATCAATGGCCTCGATGACCTCGTAGGTTTCTTCGATCAAATCCGCGCGCAGGGACTCGTGCGTTTGTTCACGGTCCCAAGGGCATCCCCCGGGCGAGCGAAGCAGCTCTACTATCGTAACCAGGTCCTCAACATCGTATTCATTTTTTTCTAAAATCAGCCGAAGCTGTTCTTCTCTTGTCACTGTACTGAACCTCTTTTAATAATTTAAATTTCAACAGCCAACGGCAAAGAAACGCGCCGCCCGGCAAATTTTCAACATCTTCCTTTAAAACCGCCCCGAAAAGGAGCGCAAGGGCTGCATAGAGCGCCACCACCAGCAAAAGCGTCGGCGGTGTTTGCCACGCGGCTTGACCCAACAGCCGCCACAGGTAAAAAAGCAAGGCTCCCCCCGAAAGCACCGCGAGCGCGGCGGCCAAAAGCGGGCGAAAGAAGGCACCCGGTGACAGGGCCCGAAGATCCAACACTCTTGACAGCACAAGGAGATTGATCGTAAGCACCGTAAGATTGCAAAGAAGCGTGCTGATCGGTGCCCCGAGAATGCCCACGGGGGGGATCGGCAAAAGCACCGCCTCGGCGATCAATTTAACCGCGGCACCCACCAGCATAGACCACACGGGCACCGCCGCCCTATTGGCGGCTTGAAGTGCCGCGCCCGTAAGGGCGATCAGCACCGCCGGCAGCAGGGCCGGTGCAAGCCATGCGAGCAAGGGGGTGGCCACCGCTACCGCCGGCTCCGTTTCCCCGTAAAGCAGGGTTAAAATGGGGCTTGCAAACACCGAGAGCCCAAGCGATGCGGGGATCGCGATCAAGGCCGTGAGGCGAAAGGCTCCCGAAAAGGCCGTTTTTACGCCCTCCTCATCCCTTGAGGCAAAGGCGGAGGAAAGCGCAGGAGTCAACGATAAGGTAATGGGGGCCAGGAGTGCCGGCACAAGATTGTAAAGCGGCACCGCCAAATTGCCGTACGTGCTGTAAAGCGCGTTCGCCACCGAGGGAGTAAAGCCCGCCGATTGCAGGCGGCCCGAAATCAAAACGGTATCCACAAGGCTCACCAAGCTCATCACCGAGGCACTGACTGTTACGGGCAGCGCTACGCGCAGCATTTCGGTCAGGACCGCGCTACGGCGTGGTAAAATGCCCTTATCACCGCCAAAAAGTGTTTTGCGCGCAAAAAAAAGATGCACGCCGAGATACACCGCCGCCCCGAAAATGCCGAGTGTGATGCCAAGCACCGCCGCCGCGGCGATCTGGGGGACCGATGCGCCCCTCTCGCTTACCCAAGATGCAAGTGTAATACCGAAAGCGAGCTTACCCACTGCCTCGATCACCTCGGAAAGCGCCGTTGGCAGCATATTGTGATACCCTTGAAATACGCCCCGCGCCGCACCCACAAAAACCGACAACAGGAGCGCCGGGGCAATTGCCATAAGAGAAAGGGCAGAATCGCGCATGGAAAGACCGGCCGCGATCTCCTCGGCAAAAAAGAAAAGCGCGGCCGTACCGAGCGACGCCACCAGGAAGAACACCCCCAGCGCCACCAAAAACAGGCGCGAAACGGCACCGTTGCCACACAGGGCCACACGGCGCGACACCAAGAGCGACAACGCACCGGGGAGCCCTGCCGCTGAGAATACAAAAAGGAGCGAATAAACATGGTAGGCCGACAAAAAATAGGCCATCCCCTCCACCCCTACAACGTGCAGGAGCGGAATTTTATAAAAAAGACCGATCAATTTCGCCAAAAGCGTTGCGGGGGTGAGTATCATCACCCCGCGCATAAATTTTTTCTCTTTCGTAGGTACATCCTGCAAAAGCAAACGTATCACCCCCAGGACGGGGCACGGACTTAAAGGCCGCGTTCCCGATAAAATGATACGATCTGATCGTGCTGGTCAGCATCCACGCCCTTATCGAGATACTCGTAAGGGTATTTGGCATTGAACAGGCGCGTGATCACGCTCTTTTTGCCGCTTTCAGGCGTTCCGTACTCCATCAGCTTGGTCACGGCACCGGCCCCCGCGGCAAAAATGGAGTGGACCTCTTCCATCATATAAATATTATATAGTCCCTCAAAGCCCTCTTTGGTAAAGCCCACGTTTTCGTAATTGCCCACCATATTCTTTTGACGGTACATATAATAAGGCTTATACCCTGCCTCAGCCGCACGGATCTGCGAATAATCCACACACTTGCCGGCATCGCCACCGCGCAAATTATAAATGCGATGATCCTGCCTTAGGATCTCCGCCGCGCGTTTCACGCAAAAGGTATGTACGGTAATGTTTTCGGGATCGAGGCGAAGGATCTCGTCAAAGGTCGCGGAAAAGGTCGTAAAGGTATCGCCCTGAAGGCCTACGATCAAATCGGTATTGATACACTTTATGCCCGAATTTCTCGCAATATCATAAGCGCGATAAAAATCATCGATCGTATGCGAACGGCCAATGCCGCGGAGCACCTCGTCCGAGAGCGTTTGCGGATTCACGCACACGCGCGTGACGCCGTATGCCTTCGCAATGGCCATCTTCTCGGCGTCAATGGTGTCGGGTCTGCCGCTTTCAAGGGTGAATTCCTGCAGGGCCGATACGTCCGTGCCCTGTGCAATCGTTTCAAGCAGCTCCTTCAGCTGTGCAGCCGTTAAAATGGTGGGCGTACCGCCCCCGATATAGACCGTAAGGACCCGAAGACCCAGCTCCTTGATGATGCGGAATTTCTCTTTGATCTCGGCCTTGAGGAGCTCAAGATAATCCGGGATCAACGACAAAAGACGCTTGGAGGTGTAGGAAACAAAAGAGCAATACGAGCAGCGCGACGGGCAAAACGGGATCGAAATGTACACGCTGCAATCACGGAAATCGGGCGTGCCGATGATCTGCTGCTCGTAAAGCGCCACGTCGGTCGCCAAGGCCGCCTTTTTAGGGATCACCAAATAATCCGACGCCAGCGCCTTTTTGGTGCGTGTTTTACTGTTGCCCAGCTGCAAAAGCTCGGTGGCGACCTTGGAAGGACGCACACCCGTCAGCATTCCCCACGAGGGGCGATAGTGCAGGACCTCGCCCGCAGCATTTAAGACCACATGACCGATCGCGATCTTTTTGAGGCGGTCGGCCGTAAGATCTGCACGGGGCTCGAGGGTCTTTTCGGCCGTCGCAGTCTTACCGTCGCAAACGATGCGTGCGGTTGCCGTCACGCCACCCTCGGATTCGGTGACCGTCAAGTAGAGCTCGTGTGGATCCTCAACCCCCTCGGGAGAGAACTTTTCACCGGGGAAAAAGATCATGCAAAGCGTTTGCACGTAATAGGCATTGATGTTGCCCTCAATATGCAGCTTCATTTTACTTCCCCCTTTCCTTTTTGAGTAAGCACGCGGCTATCCATCACAATGGTAACGGGACCGTCGGCCTCCATATCAATTTTCATATCCGCACCGAACTCACCGCGCGCGACGGGCTCGCCAAGGCAAGCACTCAGTACTTCGCAAAACAAATGATATTCTTTTTTCGCCACGTCCGGTGCCGCCGCCCCGAAAAAGGAGGGGCGGTTCCCGTGACTGTAATCGGCGCAAAGCGTGAAATTGGACACCACCAGCGCCCCGCCGCCGATATCCTTCAGCGACAAATTCATTTTGTCGTTTTCATCGCAAAAAATGCGATGTGCGGCAATTTTTTTGGCCAAAGCCTCGCGGTCCTTTTCGGTATCCTCACCCGTGACGCCGACAAGGATCAAAAGGCCCTTGCCGATCTCACCGACGGTTTCGCCCTCGACGCGAACGGCGGCTCGGTTCACACGCTGTAATACGGCGATCATGAAAAACCTCTTCCGATATCGACCACATCCTTGAGTCCCTTCAAGCGCGACACGATGGAGTGATAGTGATCGACGTTCTTGCAACTGATTTTAAGATTGATGATGAGTCGGCCGTCGTTCTTTTGCTGCGTATTGATCTGCAAAAGCAGCACCTTCATATCCGCCAAGGCCATCGTGATCTCGGCCAGGATCGTAAGACTGCTGTACGCGTAAATTTGCACCAGCGCCTCGTAAACGTCGTGCGAATTCTCGGCACGGCCGCGCTCCCAGTGTGCCTCGACCCAACGGTCGGCATCCTCGGGCCTCTTCATTCCGTTTTCTACATTGGGGCAATCGACCTTATGGATCGAAATGCCAAAGCCCTTTGTGATAAAGCCGATGACGTTGTCACCCGGCAAGGGATTGCAGCACTTGGCAAATTTGACCTGACAGCCGCGCTCGCCGTCCACGACGATGCCACTGTTGTGGCGCAGCTGCTTCGGCTTATCCGACACACGGATATTTTCCACCCTCAGCGGTGCTTTTTCCTCATTCACGGGCTCTGCCGGGCGAACCACCTTGTCAAACTCCTCACGCAAGCGCGTGACGATCTTCGAGACGGTAATGCCGCCGTAGCCGATGGTGTTAAAGAGATCATCCGCCGAAGCGTAGCCCACGCGCTGTGCGGTAGCAGCAATGATCTCACTGCGCTGCGGCTCGTTGGTGGGTCGGCCGAATTTTTTGATCTCCATTTCCACCGCGGCCTTGCCGACCACGATGTTGTCGGAGCGTTTTTCTTTTTTGAACCATTGACGGATCTTACTGCGTGCCTGGCCCGTTTTGACAATGTTGAGCCAATCGCGCGAGGGACCCTTGGAGGCGTTTGACGTGATGATCTCCACGATCTCGCCGTTTTGCGGCACACGGTCGATCGGCACGATCATGCCGTTGATCTTCGCGCCCGTCATCTTATTGCCGACTGCCGAGTGAATGGCGTAGGCAAAGTCAATGACCGTAGCACCCTTTGAAAGGGTGATGACGTCGCCCTTGGGCGTAAAGACAAAGGTCTCATCCTGGAATACGTCGGTCTTAAAGACGTCAATGAACTCGTCGGGATCGCGCGTTTCCTCCTCGCTCTCAAGAAGGCGCGACACCCAAGCAAGCTTTTTATCCATATCCTCTCGGCTCGTAGCCCCCGACTTATACTTCCAGTGCGCGGCGATACCGAACTCCGCGATCTCGTGCATCTCCCTGGTACGGATCTGAACCTCAAAGGGTACGCCGAAGCGACCAATGACCGTGGTATGGAGCGAACGATACAGGTTGGGCTTGGGCGTCGAGATATAGTCCTTAAAGCGGCCGGGGATCGAGTTGTACATCTCGTGGATGATACCAAGAGCCGTATAGCACGCAAGCTCGGTATCCACGATCAGACGCAGGGCGTAAAAGTCGTAGATCTCATCAAAGCTTTTGTTTTGCGTGTACATCTTTTTGTAGATGCTGTACACCGATTTGATGCGCCCCTCCAGCGTGAAGGAAATGCCGTTTTCACGCATCTTATCACCGACCTGCTTACGGATGTGCTCCACAAAATCGGTATGCATACCGTATTTCTTTTCAATATCCTGCTTGACCTCGTAATAGCCGTAGGGGTCCAGATACATCAAACTGAGGTTCTCGAGCTCCTGCTTGATGCGCTGCATACCGAGGCGGTGCGCAAGGGGGGCATACACGTGCATCGTTTCAAGCGCGGTGGTGCGTTGCTTATGATCGGGCTGGGCCCCGAGCGTGCGCATATTGTGCAAGCGATCGCACAGCTTGATGAAAATAACGCGCACGTCACGCGACATCGCGAGAAGCATCTTGCGGAGCGTTTCGATGTGCGCCTCCTCCTTGTCCTCGACCTCCAGCACCACGATCTTGGTAAGACCGTCCACGAGAAGTGCCACGTCTGCGCCAAAGCGTTTTTCAATCTCTTTTAAATTGGTCTTGTCGGCGCAATCCTCCACCGTGTCGTGCAAAAGCGCGGCACAAATAGAGTCGGAATCAAGCCCCAGCCCCGCCACGATCTCGGCCACGGCAATGGGATGCGAAATATACGCCTCACCGCTCTTGCGCCACTGCCCCTCGTGAAGAATGGCCGCATACTCATACGCGGTGGTTATTTTTGCAATATTATAATTGTTGCCCGATGCGCTGAGGATCTCAAACAATCGGGTAGTATCGGGGATAGCGGGCATATAATAGCTCCTTTCAGGCGTTGTCCTGACACTGCGAGCGAAGACGTTTTAAAATAAACGACTTCTCAATGTTGGTTTTTTCGGTTTTGTAATAAACGTCAAAAATATAGTTCCCCTCCGACACCTCTTCCACACCGCAGATCTGCAATTCGCGAAAGATGTCAAGAATATACTTCATACAAGGGTACCCGATCCTTCGGGGGGCACCGATATTGAAGAGCGACAAAAGCTCCCCTTCGCCAAAACGCGATCTGCCGCGCCGAAATTCACGACGCAAAGCCACGTACGCGTGGCCGCAAAGCTCGCGGTCGGGAAGCACGCCCTCCGAGACTGCGAAGGGTGCTCCCGCACGAAGCTCAAGGTAACGCTTGCGCCCGAGCTCCAGCTCCTTGACGTAATCCCCCGACAGCTTGATGTCCTGCACCGTCAGCTGTACCGAACGCACGTCGCGGAACTCATTGACATCAAGCGTGGCCAACAGGTCGATGCGGTCGCCCTCACAAAACTCAATTTCGGAGCGAGAGGTCGAGAACAAAAGCGCAAAAAGCGAGCGAGAGCCCGATGAAACGGTCAGCTTAAGGTGCTTGCCGCCGCCAAGCTCGGTGATGCGCTCCACCACAAGGTCGCGCAACAAAAAGCGCGGCTGCGGATTGCCCGTGCCAAACGGTTCAAGCGAAAGCAGCTCATCGGCAAGCGAGAGGGTGGCATTCGAAAGATCCAGCTCCATATCCACGTCCAGCGACACGCCGACGGCACTGCTGTCCGTATGCGTCGCCACGTATTCATTCAGGCGACGGCGAAGCTCGTCAAGACGGCCGCGCTTGACGGTAAGACCTGCCGCCAGCTCGTGTCCGCCGAATTTATCCAAAATATCCGCACTGTCCGAAAGTGCTTCCACAAGGTTGATGCCCTTCAGGCTGCGTCCCGAGCCCTTACCTGCGTCAAACGCACTCGGCTCGCCCGACACGGCGCCGTCAAAGGTAATAAGGATCGCGGGCCTTGCGTAGCGCTCGGTCACGCGCGAGGCCACGATCCCGATGACGCCTTGACGCCAATGGTCGGCCTCGAGGACAAGGATCCGTGTTTGATCCAGGTCAAATTCCTCATCAATACGGGCAAAGGCCTCCTCGGCCATACGCCCCTCCTCCTGCTGGCGCTCCAGGTTGATGCGGCACAGCTCCACCGCCAAGCGTCGTGCCTCGGCAGGCTCCTTTGCCAACAAAAGCGAAACCGCGAGCGATGCGTCACGCATACGTCCTGCGGCATTCAAGCGCGGTGCAAGCGTGTACCCGATAAACGAGGCCGTGATGCGCTTGCGGCGCGTGGAATCGGCGTTGGCCTCCTCGATCAAGGCGGCAAGGCCGGGGCGATCGGTGTGCTGCAGCTTATCAAGGCCAAACTTGACCATGACGCGATTTTCATCCACCAAGGGCATCACGTCCGCCACCGTGCCGATCGCCATAAGGTCGGCATATTCCAGGCAAATTTTGCGAACGCCGTCGATCTCGCGCTCGCCGCGCGCAAGGGCCAGCTCACTTTCAAAGGCCGTCACAAATTTAAAGGCCACGCCCACGCCCGCCAGCTCCTTAAAGGGATAAGGGCAATCGGGGCGGTGGGGGTTGACGACCGCCACCGCCTCAGGCAGCGGCAAGCGGCACTCGTGATGGTCGGTCACAACCATATCAATGCCAAGCTCGGTGGCATAACGCACCTCGTCGTTGGCGGTAACACCCGTATCCACGGTAATGATGCAGGTCACGCCCTCGGCGGCAAATTTATCGAGCGCAGCGGCCGAAAGGCCGTAGCCCTCGCCCG
>JAFVYZ010000020.1 GCA_017508425.1 Clostridia bacterium
CCAGCGTTAATCCTGAGCCAGGATCAAACTCTCGAAATCATAGTATCTTAAGCTCCGGCGAAGGAGCATAAAATCAATTTCGAGCTTGATTGCTCAATTACTTTTTTAAAGAGTTTTTCTCTTTCAGAATTGTCGAGATATTTTCGCACTTGCTGTGCTTCATACTATCTCTCGTTGTTCAATTTTCAAAGACCATTTCGTCACCGTTTTTCGCGGCGACTTGCATATTATAACACAAAAGAAACAGGCTTGTCAACCCTTTTTTTTAATTTTTTTTAAAAATTTTTTTGCCCTCTAAATATGGGGTCCGGGGGCTGTAAAACACGGTATATATAGTGTTGACAAGACTTTATTCTATTGGATTTTAATAAGGTCAAAGCCCAAGCAACGCAAAAAGCCCCGTGTAATCAACAAGGCAACCGACCAGCAGGCCCACGAGGAAAAGCGCCAAAACAAGCCGCACATTTTCGCCGTGATTTTTGTTGGCGCGGAAAAGCACCAAAAGCCCCGTACCCGTACCCGTGAGGAGCCCCGCGAGCATTGCGCCCGCCGAAAGCACGCCCTGTGCATAAAGGGTCGCCACCGCCACCGAGGCTGCGCAATTGGGAACAAGGCCCACTAAGGCTGCCACGCATTGCGAGAGCACCGGCAAGCTGCCGAGTGCGGTAGCGAGACGCTCGGCCTCCACGAAACGGAGCACTGCGCCGAGTATAATATTAATAATTAAAATGAAGACAACGATCTCACCGGTGTGATGAAGGGCGGAGCGCAGGATTCCTTCCTCGCAATGGCACCCGTGCTCCTCGCAAAGCTCCTTCACGCGCAGTCCCTGCTGCTTTTTGAACAAGAGAAGATCGGCGGCAAAGCCAAAAAGCACCGCAACGACCAGCTTCACGACCAAAACCGTGAGGATCACACGAAGGGAAAGCCCCTGCCCCAAAAACACGGCGATCATCTCATCCGAGGTGGCAAGGAATACCGCAAGAAGCGTGCCGACCGTGACAACGCGCCCGGCAAAAAAGCCGGCGGCCGAGGCCGAAAATCCGCATTGCGGCAAAAGACCTGCGGCGGCACCGATCAGGGGCCCTGCCTTGCCGGCCCTTGCCACGGCGCGCTCCACGCGCTCACCGGCGCGGTGCTCGAGCCACTCCATTAATAAATAGGTAAGAAACAAGAAGGGCAACACCTTCAGGGTCTCTAAAACGGCGTGCCCCAGCACGTGCAGTACCTCCGTCATACCTTCCCCTCCCCGCAAGCGGCGCAGGTGCCGAGGAGCACCGATCTGCCGCGATCAACGAGAAATCCGTGCGTTTTCAAAAGGTGCGACACGATCTCGGTGCTGCAATCGCACTTCAAATGCGACACCTTGCCGCAGGAAAGACATTGCAGGTGCAAATGCCCGTGACAATCGTAGGATTCACTCACCAGCTGGTAGGTGTACCCCGCACCCGACGCACGGCTTTTGCGAACACGTCCGCTTTCGGCCAATTCCGAGAGCATACGGTACACCGAGCTGCGCCCGGGTGCCGTGCCTGCGGCCACAAGACCGCGATAAATTTCATCCGCCGTTTCAGGTGCCTCACTTGCCCTTTCCTTTAAATAAGAGAGCAGGGCCGTGCGCCCGGCGGTGTGATACAGCTTCTTTTCGTTTTCCATTTTTACTCCAATTTGAGAACAGTTCTCATATTGTAGCATATTTTGTGCCTCCTGTCAATAAATTTCTTGACAAAACAACAAGAAAAATGCTACAATATAAATAATAATTCCCAAGGAGGCCCTTTATGTTCCGCCCTCTTTTTATTGTGTTTGAAGGCATCGACGGTTGCGGCAAAAGCACGCAATTGAACCTCTTGTGCGAGCGTTTGGCTGCGATGGGTCGAACCCCATTGCCCACGGCCGAGCCCACCGACAGCGCCACGGGCAAGCTGCTGCGTGCCGCGCTTTCGGGCGAGGATCCCCGTACCGTGGCGGAGATGGCGGCGCTGTTCACCCTGGACCGCATTCACCACAACCGGGCCGAAAACGGCATTGAATCCTGGCTCTCCAAGGGCTTCGACGTCATCAGCGACCGTTATTATTACTCCTCCCTTGCCTACCAAGGGAGCCTGACCGACTACGAATGGGTGCGCCGCATGAACTGCGACTGCCCCGAGATCCGACGCCCCGACCTTTGCATTTTCCTGGATATGCCCCCCAAGGCGGCTCTAGCGCGCATCAGCGGGCGCGGCAACGCCACCGAGATCTATGAGAAGGAGGAGACCCTAACGCTTGTGCGCTCCACCTTCCTGCGCGTCTTTGGCACGCTCTCCGACAACGTGGCGATCATCAACGCCGAGGGCAGTCCCGAGGAGGTCGCGCTTCGCGTGTGGGATGCCGTCAAGACCCTTTTACCGAACGAATGAGAAAGGAACCGACCATGACTATTCCCGTTAAAATTTTACTTTCCCGCGGCGCCGAGGTGCCGACCTACGCCACCGACGGCTCCGCGGCCGTTGACCTGCGTGCCGCGCTTGACGAAGGCACGACCGTCACCATTGCACCGGGTGAGCGCGCCCTGATCCCGACAGGGATCGCCATCGCACCCGAGAGCCGCGAGGTCGTGGCTATTCTTGCCGCACGCAGCGGGCTTGCCATCAAAAAGGGCATTCGCCTGTCAAACGGTATTGGCGTGATTGACGCCGACTACCGCGGCGAGATCTGCGTCGGGCTCCACAACACAGGCAAGGAGCCCTTTGTTGTCAATCGCGGCGACCGCATTGCACAAATGATGTTTATGCCCGTGCTTGCCGCTAATTTTATCGTGAGCGACACGCTGGATGAAACCGAGCGCGGCGCCGGCGGCTTTGGCTCAACAGGGGTGAAGTAATGCGCATCGTACTGGCCTCCAAATCGCCGCGCAGGCGCGAAATTCTCACCATGCTCGGCGTGAAATTTGACATTGTGACCGCCGACACCGACGAGCACTCCACCATCACCGACCCTGCCGCCCTCGTTGAGGAACTGGCACTCCGCAAGGGGCGTGCCGTGAGGGAGCTTTTGCAGGCACGGGGTGAGTGGAACAACGACACCCTCATCATTGCTTCTGATACGGTCGTGGCGGCAGGGTGCGAGATCCTTGGCAAGCCCGAGGACGAGGCTGACGCCGCACGTATGCTCCGCGCGCTTCAGGGCAGCGCCCACCACGTCATCAGCGGCATTGCCCTCATAAAGGGCGAAAAAGAGATCGCCGACCACGATAAGACCGCCGTTCATTTTTCCCCGATGACCGAGGAGGAGATCCTTTGGTACGCAACAAGCGGCGAGCCGCTTGACAAAGCAGGCGCTTATGCCGTGCAGGGCCTTGCCTCGCTCTTTATCAAGGGCCTGTCGGGCGACTACTTCAACGTCGTGGGGCTTCCTGTTTACCGCTTAAATCAATTGACCAAGCAATTTGTCGGCAAATCCCTCACAGAGCTATAAGGAAAAGACCGTGAGCTGTGCTCACGGTCTTTTTGTTTATTTGTCAGCAATGAGTCTGGCAGGCTTATCGGCAGACTTTCTCATCATAAGGCAATACTCCTCAAGCTGAAGGGTGGGGTCTGCGTTCCAGGCACGCTCGGCAAAGGCGGGCATGCATTCGAGGAGGCGGGAGATGAGCTGCTCGTACTCCATACTCCACGCGCAAAACGCCGCACCAAGCAGCTTGTCGGTCGGCTCGATGGTGAGGGGATTCTGACACACCGGCACCGTGGGCGCCCAATGCTGCCAGTTATACACATTCCAGTTTAAAATATCCTCATAGCTGTAATGATCGTAATTCGGGATATAGCGCGTGACCAGATACAGCGGCTTCCAGCTGGCGTTGATGATCTTGAAGCCGAGCTCGAGATGGTCGGTTGCCAGCTGATATTTGCCCGACCATGCAACCATAATGGTTTCCTTGGGGATATAGCGAAGCGCTTCCTTCGCGACGCCCTCCCAAACGATGGGCGTTTTGCCGATCGAGAGCACGTAAGACGCCACGCGCCCAACGTATTCACCGTAAAGCTCGTGCACATCCTTGATGCCGTTTTTCTCCATATACGCACGGCAGGTGGCGCACAAATCCCAGGTATCATAGGGTGCCTCATCTCCGCCAATGTGGATATAGGGGGAGCTCGGGAACATCTCGATGATCTCACCGATGAGTGTTTTTACTGCCTCAAAGGTTTGCTCATGCCCCACGCAAATGACACCATGGGCGCTGAATTTAGACCCCGTGACACCGACGGGCTCGGTGCGTGACTCATCGGTATAGTTGCCAAAGATCTCGGGATACGCCTCGGTGAGCACCCTTGCGTGTCCGGGGCCCTCAAGCTCGGGCACCAATACCACGCCGCGAGATGCGGCATAGTCATTGAGCTTCGCAATCTCCTCAAAGGTATAGTGCTTACCCGGCTTGCAAAGCTTCGGAAACGCCTTCGAGGGCATGGTGTAAAGATCGGCATCGGCAAAATGCAGATGCAAATATTTCACCTTGTAATAAAAGCAAAGGTCCACGTATTTAAGCATCTTACTCAGGGGGTGGAAGATACGGCCCGTGGCGATCATAAAGGAGCGATAATCCTTATCAGGCTTATCCTCAATGGAAACCGACGGCACGGCAAGCGCGCCATTTCCCTTTTCAAGCAGCTGGAGGGCCGTCGCGAGCCCGTAAAGCGCACCCTCCCTTGTCGCGGCGCGAATGATCACCCTCTCGGTGCTATCCAACGTATAGGTGTCGGCAGCGAGCGCTTCGTCAAGCACAAGCGACACACCCGCGTCGGGAGTGGTGGTCATTTCGATATCGTAAATTCTCTTGATGCTTTCGCAAAAGGTAACAAGCGCATCACCAAATAAGGGGGACTCGGTGTAAACCGTCGCGGGAACGGCGTGCAACGCCTCGTCATTGACCGTGCATTTTTTAGGGGTTGGAATTAAATTCAGCATGGTTTCTTTCCTTTCGTTATATATCAGTTCATTATATATCAGCATATATCAGCGATCAGCTTTGCCGCCTTTTCACTCACGCACCCAAAGATGCGTTTATAGGTGTCAAGATCCATTTGGCGCAAAACCGTCCAGGTGCGCTCCGAGAAGGCGGGCATATTTTCAAGCAAGCGCGAGATCAGCTGCTCGTGCTGCATGCTCCACGCGGCAAGCGTGCCGCCGAGCACGTCAGCGGTGGGCTGCACGTTGATGGGGTTGAGCGTCGCGGCGCACTTGGGGTGCCAGTTCTGCCAATTATAGACGTTCCAATTCAAAATATCCTCGTAGGTATAGTGGTCGTAGCACGTAGGTGTGACGATATACAGCGGCTTCCAGGAGGCATTGACAATCTTAAAGCCGTTTTGTAAAAGCTCGGGCGCAAGCTGATAGCGGGATTCCCAAGCAATGACGATCGTTTCCTTCGGGATATAGTGCGCGCCCTCGGCGGGAAAGCCCTCCCAAACAATGGGCGTTCTGCCGAGCGAGAGCACATGTGACGCGACCCTGCCCACGTATTCGCTGTAAAGCTCGTAGGCGTTCTTGAGGCCGTGCTTTTTCATATACGCGCGGCAATCCACGCAATGCTCCCACGTTTCATAGGGTGCCTCGTCGCCGCCGATATGAATATAAGGTGCATTCGGAAACAGCTCCGCCACCTCGGCAAAGAGCGTTTTGATACCCTCAAAGGAGCGCTCGCTCCCGGCGCAGATCACGCCCGCCTGCCCATGCTCAAACGCGGTGGGATCGCAGACCGTTTGGCGCGCCTCATCGGCGTGATCGGCAAAGACCTCGGGGTATGCTTCGGCGAGCAGTGTGGTGTGCCCGGGGCACTCCACCTCGGGGATCAGCGTGATGCCGCGTGCCGCGGCGTATCTGTTCAGCTCCTCGATCTCTTGGTAGGTATAATATTTGCCCTGCTTCATCAGCTTCGGAAATGCCTTTGAGGGAATACTGTAAAGGAAGGAGTCTGCCACGTGCATGTGCAAATACTTTACCTTATAAAAATAGCAGAGATCGACGTATTTGAGCATCTTTTTAAAGGGATGGAAGATGCGTCCCGTGGCGATCATAAAGGAGCGATACTCCTTTTCGGGATAATCCTCCATCAAAACGCCCTGCACGGCAAGTGTGCCGTCCTTGCAGCTGATGAGCTGAAGGGCGGTGGCAAGTCCGTAATGCGCGCCCTCATCCGTGGCGGCGCGAATGACGATCTCCTCACCCGTGCTATCGAGCACGTAGGCATTTGGGGCAAGCGTGTTATCCTTCTTGAGCAACACGCCGGCACTTTCCTTTACGGTCATTTCGATTTCGTAAATTTTCCCGACACTTTCACAAAATGCCGCAACGGCATCGTTCCACGCCGGCACCTCGGTATAAATGGTGGGCGCAATGGGGTGATACTGCTCGTTTTCAAGCGTACATTTTTTGGGAGTGGGAAGAAGGCTGATCATGCTTACCTCTCAAAACAATCTAAAGTTTGCCGCAAAAACGACTTTTACCCTTTAAGCATACCACAAAATAAGATATTTTTCTATCCCTATTTTGCCAAGCGAGGTGGATTTTCTACATTTATTGTGTCAAAAAAGGAGCATCGCCTTTTTGGCAATGCTCCCTTTTCGTTTAATCGAGATTTGCGAAAATCTTGATTGCTTTCTTGACATCCTCCTTCATGGCCTTCATAGCCGCAAACTCCACGTCATGCAGGTACTTGCTGTTCCCTGCCTCGATCTCGGCCTTGGCGGCCTCGTAGCCGGCCTTGGACATATAGGAGTAGTAGTTGATCTTGCGAATACCGTTCGCGATCGCTTTCTTAAAGCCCTCGCGGGATACGCCGCTGCCGCCGTGCATGACAAGCGGAAGCGCGGTTGACGCCTTGACGTTCTTCACCACGTCAAAGTCAAGGGCGGGCTGTGCGGTATAAAAGCCGTGTGCCGTACCGAAGGCGATAGCGAGGGCGTCCACGCCCGTTTCGCGGCAAAATGCCTCAGCCTCGGCAGGATCGGTATAAAAATCCTCAGCCTTCATCTCAGTATTGGCCTCAGCCTTGCTGCCGGCCTCACCCGTCACGAGTCGGCCAAGCTCGGCCTCCACCGACACGCCCATGGCGTGTGCCATTTCGGTCACCTGCTTGGTGAGCGCGAGGTTTTCCGCATAGGGCAGGGCCGAGGCGTCGATCATCACCGACGTGAAGCCGATGCGAAGGGCACGCCAGATCATTTCCATACTCTCGCCGTGGTCAAGGTGCACGCAAACCGGTACCTTTGCCGCCTTGGCCGCCGCGATCATCGCGGGACCAACGATCGAAATGTCGTTGTAAACGTTATGTACCTCAGCGTGCGCGATGATAACGGGCTGGTTCAGCTCCTCTGCCGCCGCGATCACGGCCTGCAGGCTGTCAAAGCCCGTGGCGTTAAACATACCGATGGCAATGTTATCGCGCTCGGCGATCTCCAAAATTTCCTTCAAATTTACTAACATAATTTCACCTATCAAACTTTCTGATATTTTCGAGCAAGGCGCTCTTTTCGAGAAGCCCGCTCGTGGCATCGGCGGCAGTAAGCGACGCCACGGCCGCAGCCTCGGCGAGCTCTAAGATCTCAAGGGGAGTCGCCCCCTCGCGGATCGCGACAAGTGCACCCGAGCAAAAGGCATCACCCGCCCCCGTTTTGCCCACAACGTAGCCCTTCGGGAGCTTACACGAGGGCAGGCGCACGATGCCCTCTCTCGTGGCGCAAAGCCCAAGTGAGGGCTGGTGAATGATCACGCGCTCACGCACGCCAAGGTCAAGGAGCTTGTTTGCGATCGCATTAAGATTTTCATCGGTCGGGGCCATCCCCGCCAGCTTCCCTGCCTCAAGCTCATTGATAATGAGATTGTCAACGTACGGCAGGCACGGGAGCACCACCGCATAGCGATCGCTGTTTTCACTGACGAGGTCGATCGAGGTTTTTATGCCTCTGGCCTTCGCCTCCTTCAAAATAGCCAGCCCATCACCGGCATCTACCTTGTCAAGCAAGAGAAAATACCCAAGATGAAGCATTTCGCACGTGAGCTCGTCAAACGGCACGTCGGAAGCACCAAAGGTAGCACAAGCCCCGGGGTAGGTAAAGAAGGTGCGCTGACCGCCCCCGACGCTCATCACGTCGGTAAAGCTGGTGCGATCCCCCTCGCTCACCGTCACCGCCGACACGTCAACGCCCGCGTCGCGCATCACGCGAAGGGCGTGCTTTCCGGCGTCGTCCTGCCCCACCTTGCCAACGGCAAAGACGGGGAGCGTGGGCGCGATCTTTTTAAGCCCGATTCCATTGTTCGGCACGAGCCCACCGCAGGCAAGCGAAACCGAGCGGATCTTGGTCAGCTCCCCCTCAGCGGGGTAGGCGAAAATTTCATAAAGGTTGTCAACGAGCAGCGTGCCGACAACGGCAATTCCCTCTCGCTTTGTCATATCAGTTACACTCGGCAACCAGCGGACCTGCGAGCTCGTTCATGAAGAAGAGCTTGCCGGCAAGCGTGGGGATATAGGACGAGGTGATCCAGGGCGTCTTGCCGTAGCGCAGCGTCATCCACAGCGACATGCCCTGCCACTGCATACCGCGGCCAAGAATGCCGTCTGCACCGCCAATGGCGTAATCCGCCTGAAGGAAGAGCCCCGGGCCGATGGTGTTGGCGCGGCAAGGCACGAGGGTCGTGCGGGACTTGAAGCTGGTCAGTGCATTCTGCTCAACCGTTAAGGGATGGATCTTGGCACCGATGCGGTAAGGCGCCTTCTCCCACTCCTCAGCCGATGCGTAATCAGCCGCAAAGGTGGGCTCCCAGAAGGCGATGTGGCACATTCTGCCGATGCCGTAAACGAGCACCAGCTTTGCGCCCTCAGCCTTCAGCTTTGCGATCTTCTCGGGGTAGGTGGGCAGATTTGCCTTGGTGGCAAAGTTACGCTGATCAGCGGGCACGGTAAGCTCCCCTAAGGGATTGAAAAGTGCGTGCTCCATCGCGTACTGGAAGGCACCTGCATTGTCGGGAGCAAGGGTGTTGCCGTCGGCATCCGCCCACTCGTCCATGTTAAAGGTGGTAACGTGGTCGCACTTCACCTTCCACTCGGTGAGGAAGTAAACCACCCATTTGTACATACCCATAGGGCCTACGGGCAGGATCATCGCGAGCTTCTCGCCGCGCTCCTTCGCGAGACGGATCTGCATGGCCATCTCGTGGCCCATGTAGGTCTCAAACTCAGCCAGGCTCTCGCACTTGATGGGGGTGAAATCCTTGTTCCAGTGTGCCTGACGCTCGGTGATTTTCTCGGGTGCGTCGATGCAAGCATCGATCTTGTCAAAATCCCAACCGGCGGGATAGAAGCCTTCGAGGGCCGAGCCCTTTACAGTAGACATGAAATTCATAATTCGTTCTCCTTTTTCAATGTATTTGATGTGCCTTACGGCAGGTAACGCTTGGTCGTACCCTTGAGGTACACGTGGCACTGTCTGAAGCCCTCGGCATAGTCAGCACCGCACTGATAGCCGCGATAGCGGCTGCAGGTCCTTACCATATCGGGGAAGTCGATGCCGTCGTGATCGCGCATCCACACGATCTGCGACTCGTGGCAGTTGAGCATCTCGATCTTTTTGTCAATGTAGGGCGTCACGTCCACGTACTCGGTGGGATTGAACTCCACGCCCGCGAGGGTATCCATATAGTAGATCGGCACCATCTTGGCCGCGCCCTCGGTCTTAACGTGGTAGTTCGGAAGGGTCGCCGTGAACGCCGCGTCAAACACCAGACGGGAAACTGCCGTGTGGTCGGGCATGTAATCGTCGGGGTTGTGGGTAATGATAAAGTCGGGATTGACGCGCTTGATCACGTCAACGACCTTGTCGCGTGCCTCTTTGTTGTTGTCGTAGATCTCAAGGTCGTCAAAGCCGCCCCAGAAGACCTCGTCAATGCCGCCAAGAGCACCGGCACGCTTTGCCTCACCCGCACGCATCACTCTTAATTCATCGGGCGGGATGATCACATGCCCGAGGTTGCCCGAACAAAGGTGGCAAACCACCACGCGGTCACCGCGCTCCTTGCACTTGAGGAGTGTGCCGGCACATGCGATCTCAACGTCGTCGGGGTGGCAGGAAATCACCAGAACTGTGTACATATCTTCATACCTCCTTCAAATTTGAAAGTGATTTCTACTTTATTTTCATTTTATCACGGTTTTTGTTGCAATGGAATATAAAATCGGTTATAATATTTATAAATTCAGCCAAGGAGTGTTTGCTCAATGAACAATTTTATAAAATACAGCTTTGAAAAAGTCATCCACGTCGAAAAGCTCATTACCGTATTTTACGTCGAGTTTTCCAAAAGCTTTTCAAACGACGGCGAGCGCCACGACTTCTGGGAAATGGTGTACGTGGACCGCGGCGAGGTGCTCTGCACGGCGGATAAGCGAAAGTTTGTCTTAAAGGGAGGCGAGCTCACCTTTCATAAGCCCAATGAATTTCACGCCATCCGCGCCACGGGTGACACCGCCCCGAACGTATCGATCATCACGTTTGAGTGCAAAAGCCGCGCCATGCGCGATTTTGAGGGCAAGATCTTTCCCCTCGGGGGGGAGGAAAAGGCACTCATTTCCATGCTCTTTCGCGAGGGCACCTCAACCTATACGCTGGTCGATCCCAAAAACCCCCTGCTCCAGCAGATGCAACGGCTTGAGGGGGCCCCGTTCGGCAGCAGCCAGATGATCAAAAATCTGCTGGAGATCTTCCTCATTCGTTTGCACCGAAGCGAGGGGGCGCTGGCCAAAAAAAGCCGCTACCATTACAAGGTCAACGGCGTGGATATCCCCTTCCCCGTCAAGGAGATCCTGGACCTGCTTGAAAAAAACGTGTACGGGTCCCTGACGGTCGCCGAGGTCGCAAGACGCCTTGGCAAGAGTGAAAGCACCGTCAAAAACCTCTTTTCGCTTTACCGCAGCGGCGGCATCATCCACTATTATAATTCTCTGAAGATCGAGGAGGCCAAGCGCCTTATTCGCGAGGGGAGCTACAATTTCGGGCAGATCGCGGCGGCGCTGCAATTCGACACACCGCAGTATTTTTCGATGTGCTTTAAGCGTTTTGTCCACATGTCACCGCAGGAATACAAAAAATCGATTTTGCAGTAAAGGGCTCGCACAAAAAATGCGTTATAATTCTCCCTTTTCGCACAACTTTCTATTGACAAACAAAACAAACGCGCTTATAATAAAACTGTTAATTTATCTGTTGCTTAACAGGAGGCTCTTATCGTGAAGAATAAGGCTTGCGAGGGCACGCCAAGCGAGATATCCGCACCCTCGCTGTTTGAAAGCCCCGCTTACAAGCGTTCGCGTAAGGCGTATTTGCTTGAGTGCTTGTTTGAGTATTTCGTGTCCATGATCGTCAGCGGCGTATTTCTTGCAAAGCTCCTCACAAGCATCGGAATGAGCGACGCCATGACGGGCATCATCTCCTCCTTTGTTTCGCTGGCCTTTGTGATTCAGTTCCTCTCTGTTTTCGTAGCACAAAGGATCATTAACACCAAGCGCTTTGTTATGATCTTTTATATGGCAAGCCGCTTGCTCTTTATGTTGCTTTACCTCGTACCGTTTCTGCCGTTTGCCGCGAAATACAAGCAGGTAGTTACCATTGTCTGTATCCTGCTTGCCTATTTCGGCTATTATTTCGTCAGCACCATGCTCTACAAATGGTGCAACTCCTTTGTTGACCCCAACCATCGCGCCCGCTACTCCGCAGGTAAGGAGAAGATCTCCCTGCTCTCGGGCATGGTCGTGTCCCTGGCGCTCGGCTACGCGATGGATGCATTCGAGGCATCGGACAACCTTTACGGCGGCTTTTTATTTGCGGCAATTGCCATACTTATTTTTGCGATTTGCGATTTCATCTGCCTTTTACTGATCAAAGGGGAGATCCGCACGCCAATCGACAAGGAGCAAACACCAAGCATCCGGGAGGTGTTCCAAAACACCCTGTGCAATCGCGGGTTCGTGAACGTGGTGATCCTCACCGTCCTTTATAACGCGGCGGTTTACACCGTGAACGGCTTTATGGGCACCTATTATATCCGTGAGCTTGCCTTTACCGTTGCACAGGTGCAGCTGCTTACCACCGCGGGCAATCTGTTGCGCTTTTTTGTGTCGGGCTCCTTTGGCAAATACTCCGACAAGCGATCGTTTGCAAGGGGCGTGGAGCTGGCCCTCATTATTCTTTCCATCGGCGTAGCCTCGGTGATCTTCTCTACCCCCGCGACCCGTCTTTTGGTCATTGCTTACATACTGCTTTACAGCGTTTCTATGGCAGGACTCAATCAAAACCTCATGAACATCACCTACAGCTACGTTGACAGCCGCTATTTTGTACAGGCATCGGCGCTCAAAAACAGCATCGGCGGCCTTTGCGGCTTCGGCGCTTCGCTCCTGGCGAGCCGCTTGCTTGCCTTTGTGCAGAAAAACGGCAACATGCTGTTTGGCCTTCACGTGTACGGCCAGCAGGTGCTGGCGGTTATTTCCGCACTTTTGTTCGTCGCGGCGATCCTCTTTACCCACCTTGTCATCGACAAGCAGCGGGTCATGAAGCAATAAATCTTTACACCCAAAAAGGAGATATCACAATGAAGAAACTGTATCAGGGCAAAACCAAGGACGTTTACGCGCTTGACAACGGCAACGTACTGCTGAAATTCAAGGACGACTGCACCGGCAAGGACGGCGTATTTGATCCGGGCGAGAACAGCGTGGGCCTGACGATCGAGGGCATTGGCCGTGCCAATCTTGAAACCTCGGTCTACTACTTTGAAATGCTGAAAAAGGCGGGCGTAAAAACCCATTATGTCAGCGCCGATATTGAAAATGCCACCATGGAGGTGCTCCCTGCCGAGTGCTTTGGCAAGGCACAGGGCGGCGGCGGACTGGAGGTCATTTGCCGTCTGGTCGCTACGGGCAGCTTCGTTCGTCGCTACGGCGAATACATCAAAAACGGCACCCGTCTTGAGGGCGGATACGTGGAGTGCACGTTCAAAAACGACGAGAAGGGCGATCCGCTGGTGACGGGCGAGGGCCTTGTCGCACTTGGCGTGATGACCGCCGAGCAGTTTGAGAGCCTCAAGGCACAGACCCTCATGATCACGAAGATCGTCGCTGACGACCTTAAGACCATCGGGCTTGACCTGTGGGATATCAAATTTGAGTTTGGCTACAACAACGGCGAGGTGGTGCTCATCGACGAGATCGCCTCGGGCAACATGCGCGTTTACCGGGGTGA
>JAFVYZ010000021.1 GCA_017508425.1 Clostridia bacterium
GCTGTCATTCACTACCGCTCGGCCGTTCGCTTCGCTCTCTACCTCCGACTTATTCGCCCTTCGGGCTCATAACCCGGGAGCGCGCAGCGCAAGCCGCGCCACGCGAGCAAAACGAAAAAAGCACCCACAAGGGGTGCTTTTTCGTTTTGGTTGCGGGGGCGGGATTTGAACCACACGACCTCCGGGTTATGAGCCCGACGAGCTACCAAGCTGCTCTACCCCGCGATATGAAATTGAAAATGGTGCCGGAGAACGGGGTCGAACCGTCACGGAGATCTCTCTCCACGGGATTTTAAGTCCCGGGTGTCTGCCAATTCCACCACTCCGGCGTGCCGGCAGAGGGGCGTCCCGCCTCGCTTGCCATAGTATTATAGCACAAGCACACCCTCTTGTCAACCCTTTTTGAAAAATTTATTGACACCGTTTTGTTTTCGCGTTATACTTTATTATATATGGCATTATATGCCGGAAAGGGGGCAATTATACCATGATTCCCGAACAATTTTTGGAACGGATGCACCGACTCTTAGGATCCGATGAATACAATCGGTTCGTTGAGGCCCTATCGAAGCCGCCCGTACGTGCGTTTCGTGTAAACACCAAAAAGACCGACGCCGCACACCTGTTGCCCCTACTGCCCTTTGCGACCAAGCCTCTTGATTTTATCCCGAACGCCTTTTATGCAACCGAGGACAAGGTGGGGGCTCTCCCCTTCCACCACGCAGGGATGCTCTATATGCAAGATCCCTCCGCGATCAGTGCCATTGCGGCCGTCAGCATTACCCCCGGTGCGCGCGTCATAGATCTTTGTGCCGCCCCGGGTGGCAAATCCACGCAGCTTGCCGCCGCGATCGGCGAGAATGGCGTTTTGATATCAAACGAATATGTCACCACACGATGCAGAATTCTTCAAGGCAACGTCGAGCGCATGGGCGTTTCGAACACGGTGGTCACCAACCTTGCAACCGATGCGCTTGCCGACTTTTACGGTGATTGCTTTGATCTTGTGGTCGCCGACGCCCCCTGCTCGGGTGAGGGGATGCTCAGAAAATACGAGGTTGCAGGCGAGGAATGGAGCGAGGAGAACGTCGCGCTTTGTGCCGTGCGTCAGCGCGACATTTTAAACAACGCCGCCAAATTGGTCACCCCCGGCGGACAATTGCTTTACTCCACCTGCACCTTCTCACTTGAGGAAAACGAGCAAAACGTGTCGTGGTTTCTTGATACCCACCCCGACTTTACCCTCATCCCCGTAAACCCTGCCGTTGCGGCAATCACTGCCGATGGTATCAGTGTCGGTGGGCGTGATCTTACGCTTTGCCGCCGCTTTTATCCGCACAAGGCCGACGGCGAGGGGCAGTTCCTCGCGTTGATGACACGAAGTGAAGGTGGCACGCCACGCAAATCCCTAAAAACGAACGCCCAGCCCCTCTCGCGCGCCGAGCAAGCGCTCCTTTCGGATTTTCTTGCCGACACGCTGCACGACATGCCAAACGGCAAGGTTTTCCGCCTGCGCGACAATGTTTTCCTCGCGCCCGATATTCCCCTGCCCCCGTCGGGCGTATTTGCCGCGGGTGTGTGTGTCGGCACACTTGCGAAAAACCGCATTGAGCCGCATCACCAGCTCTTCTCTGCCCTTGGCAAGCACTTTTGCCGCAAGCTTCATCTCACTGCTACCGATCCACGCGTAGAAAAATACCTGCGCGGCGAGGAGATCGACTGCCCCGAGCTCCAAAACGAGAAAAACGGCTACGTTTGCGTGCTTTTTGAGGGCGCACCGCTCGGCGGCGGCAAGTGCGTTTCGGGAAAACTGAAAAATCACTACCCCAAGGGTCTTCGAAACAAAAATTAACGCCCACGGGCGAAAGGAGCTTCTTATGTTAACCGTTTCCCACGTAACCAAAAGCTACGGCAAGAATATTGCCTGCAATGACATCTCATTCCACCTTGAAAAAGGCGGCGTTACCGTCCTTTTGGGCCCGAACGGGGCGGGAAAAAGCACCCTTCTTAAGTGCATTACGGGCTTTTTGCGCTACCGTGGCGACATACAAATCGGCAGCATTCCCAACAAAACGGTGGCGGCAAAGCGCATCTTTGGCTACGTGCCCGAGATTCCCTCGCTTTACCCGAACCTCACGGTTGCCGAGCACATGGAGTTTCTCGCGCGTGCCTACGGGCTCTCCGATTACCGCGCGTATGCCGACGAGCTCCTTGACCGCTTTGAGCTGAGCGATAAAAAAAGCAAGTTTGGCGACGAGCTCTCAAAGGGTATGCAGCAAAAGCTGAACCTTTGCCTCGGGCTCCTGCCGCGTCCACAGCTCCTTTTGATGGACGAGCCGATGATCGGGCTTGACCCGCACGCGATCAAGGAGCTAAAGGAGATCATTGCCGAAATGAGAGCGGACGGGAGAACCGTGCTGGTTTCCACGCACATGATCGACAGCATCGATATGCTGTGGGATCGCACTCTCATCATGCAGGGCGGAAGCTTGCGCGCGAACGTCACCCGCGAGGAGCTTGCCGCACGCGGTGAAGCGCTCGAGGAGCTGTTCTTTGCCATCACCGAGGGCAAAGAACAAGTGGAGGAGGCATAAGCGCCATGCGTATGACGCTATATTACATCACGCACACCGTGAAAAACCAGATCCGCAAGCTCTTTCGCACCTGGGTGGCGGTGTTTTTGCTGGTTTGCCTTTTGGCAGGTGTGATCTTTGGGCTTGGTGCTGCGGCGCTTGCCTCGCTGTTCGAGGAGAACGAGCCGAACGGGGATGACCATTATGAGGAAACGCTCCCCGACGATGATGCAGCCGCCCCCGATCCCGCAGAGATCGTGGCACTCACGGAGCTACTCACGGGCGGGATCGTGCTGATCGTGCTCTTTTTCGCGGCGTTCTCCGCCGACAAAAGCGGAAGCTCGATTTTCCAAATGGCAGATGTCAATCTGCTTTTCCAAGCGCCCCTCTCGCCGCAAGCGGTGCTTTTGTTCCGCCTGGTGATGCAGGCAGGCACCTCGCTGCTTGCCACGCTGTATCTCCTCTTTCAGGTCCCCAACCTGGTGCTCAACCTCGGTCTTGGCATCGGTGCCGCCTTTGCTATCCTTGGCGCATGGTTTTTGCTTCTTATTTATCAAAAGCTGATCTCGGTGCTCCTTTACACCGTTTGCTCAACCAAGGAGAATCTCAAAAAGCGGATACGTCCCGCACTTTATGTGCTACTTGGCGTGATCGGCGTTTCCTTTATCCTTTTCAGCAAGCCCTATGGGAACGACTATTTTGCCGCCGCCTGTGCTTTTTTCAACGCCCCCGTCACGCGCTATATTCCCGTTTGGGGGTGGCTGAAGGCAATGGTCATGTGCGCCCTTTCAAGCAACGTCGCGGGGCTTTTGCTCTCGGTATTGGCGCTGATCCTGCTCGGCTTACTGCTCTTATTTATCATACGTCGGCAAAAAGCGGATTTTTACGAGGAAGCCATGGCACGCTCCGAGGAGACCGCCGCCCTGCGGGAAGCACAGCAAACAGCAGGTGTCAAGCAGCGCAAAAAGGATCGCGGCGAGCGGTTGAAGCGCAACGGCTTTGCACGCGGCAACGGTGCCACGGTCTATTTTCAAAAGGCGCTTTACAATCGCTTCCGCTTTGCCTATTTGTGCGTGTTCACCAAGACGTCTATCACCTATCTTATGGTGGCGCTCGGCGTGTCGGCATTGATGCAATTTTCGCTTAAGATCTCCTTTTTCCCTGCTGTAGCGCTCACCCTCGCGGGACTTTCCTTTTACCGTGCGCTGGGCAATCCCATTGCCACGGATATCGCGCAGGAGCATTTCTTCCTCGTGCCCGACAGTGCACACCGCAAGGTGTTTTTCTCCTTTGCCGCAGGTATTGTCAACAGTGCGCTTGACCTTTTACCCGCCTTTCTGCTGTCAGCAGTTTTGCTGCGCGCCGATCCCCTTGAAGCGTCGGTGTGGGCTTTGCTGGTCCTCTCCCTTGGCGCGTTTTCCGATGCCGTTGGCATGTTTATCGACCTTTCCCTCTCCACGGGGCTCTCGCAAATGCTAAAGTCCCTCGTGCAGATTTTGTTCGTTTATTTCGGCATTGCGCCGACCGCGATCCTGATGGTCCTCGGCTTTGCCCTCGATCGGCTGCTTTTGTTTGCCCTCTTGGCAACGCTGCTAAACCTTGCGATCACAGCACTCTCCCTTGCGCTCTCCCCTCTTTTCATCGAGCGCGGCAGAAAATAAAGTCAAAACACCCCCGACAGCCATCGGGGGTGTTTTATATATCATCATTTACTTATGCATAAAGAGTACGCCCAGCGTGTTTCTGCCACAATGCGCGGAAACCGTACAGCCCGCGCGCGTCACGTGAACCTCACCCCAAGGGGCCAGGGCCTTGACCTGCTCCACGCACGCCGAAACGATCTCCTCATCGCACCCTGCGTGCGTCACAAATACGTGCGAGGTATCAATGCCCTCGGCATCTCCGATGCGATCGGCAATGTACTGCTGAAGCACACGTGCAAATTTGCCGCGGTACTTCTTGGCAACACCCATCTTACCGCCATGCACCGTAATGCAGGGCTTTAATTGCAGCACGCCTGCCGCGAGCGCCGCCACGGCCGAGCAACGGCCGCCCTTGTGCAAAAATTCAAGATTATCGATCACAAACGAGGCATCGACCTTGTCAACCAATGCCGCACACTCCTTCGCGATCTCGGCGGCGGACATCCCCTTTTTCGCCATTTCAGCGGCGGCAAGCACCAACAAACCGCCACCCGTTGAGAGGTTTCTTGTATCCACCACGTACACGTCGGGGTAATTCGAGGCAGCAAGACGCGCATTGTTATAGGTCGAGGACATCTCGGCACTGATGGTAAAGAACACCACGGCGTCGCCCGCCCGGGTCCGCTCCTCAAAAAACGCGCAAAAGGCCGCAATGTTGGGCGCAGCCGTCTTGGGAAGCTCCCCCTTGACCTCGTAATGACGGTAGATCCCCTCGGGGTCGATATCCACCCCATCGGTATAACAGCAGCCGCCGAGATTAACGGACAAGGGAAGAATGCCAATGCCGTATTTTTCAATCAACGCACGTCCGATGTCGGTCGTGCTGTCACTGCAAATAATTACTCTTTTGCTCATGGTCTTACTCCTCTTGACTGAAGTCTTCCTCGCCTTGGGCGGCGATCAGCATTTGTATGATCTCCTCACGCACGAGCGCGCCCGACGCATCACGCGGCAGGGGCTCGGCGCTCAAAGCAAACAGGGCAATTCGTGCATCCTCGGCCACGCCCTCGTTGACGTTGCCGAGCCACTCCGATGTGGCCCTTTCAAGATCCTCGTTGGTATAATCTTTCCCCAAAATATGCTCCAGGTCCTCGATATTCGGCACCAGCATCACCGCAAGCTCTACGCCCTCGGCGGTAGGCACGCCGACCGCGGCAGCCTCCTTGATAAGCGGGCTTTGCCGCAAAAGACGTTGGATCTCCTCGGGGGAAATCACAGTTCCATTCCCCAACACGATGGCGTTGACGGTCTTGCCCACCACGTGCAAAAATCCGTTTTCATCCACACGGCCGCGCTCTCCCGTCGGAGTGCCGTTGACCAAAATATCACCGCTACCGTCTTGCTGCGGATGGCCAATGTCAAGCACACCCTTAAGTACCTTGCCGGCCGTACCGTCAAGGTATGCGGCAGGAGAGGTCACCGCGGCCAGCCTGCCGCACTCGGCAAGGCCGTACGTGCAAGCGGTAAAAATGCCGATCTGACGAAGACCCTTCGAAAGCATCGCCTCAAGAGGCGTGCCCACCAAAAACAGGCAACGGAGCGCACCGCCGAAGGGGGCGCGGGCCGACGAAAGCAAACGGGTCTTCAGGGCCTGACGGGCCGACAAGGGTCTTACGGGGTCGGTGGTCGCGATCACACGGCGGATCTCACGCTCACGGCCCTCGGCCAAGGACCAAAATTTATCGTAAAGCTTGGCCGCAAGATAGGGCACCGTCACCATGCAGGTGGGGTGGATCTCACGCATGTTGGAAAGCAGTCGGCGCGTGCCCTCGGCGAACGCGACCGACGCGCCCTGCGACAGGGGGAACAAAAGCCCCAACAGGGCCTCATGTGCCTGTGCCAGCGGCAGGACCGACAAGAAGGTGTCACGGGTACCGATCGCATTCGATTCGGCAAGCAAGCGCACCGTTTCGACCATGGCCTCGTGCGAGAGAGCGATGTCCCGGCCGTGCGAAGAAAATACGGCCGCCACCGCCTTGAGGTCAATCGGGGCCTCAAAGACCGTGTATTCGCCCGAGGCGATCATTGCCCGCCCCTTCTCCATCAGGGGGCAAAGATCCTCATAACAATAGACGGGCAGCGAAAGGGCCTCGGCACGCACCTTCAGATCGCGATCGCAAAGGATGGCGCAAGCGCCGCACCGCTCGACCAACGCCGCGAAATCCTCATCCCCGATCGACACGGAGGCCAGCACCGGCAGGCCTGCGCCGCAAAGGAGCGAAAGAAACGAGAGGGTCTGCATATAACTGTTTTTACCCCAAAGCAACACACGGGGAGCTTTGGGCAAAAGCGGCTCCAGCGCCGTTCCGAGTGCCTCGATCTCTTCAAAAAGACGTCCGTAGGAAATGTGCTGATAAAAGCCCGATCTTTTTTCATGGATCGCCACGCACGTGCCAAATCGCATCGCGCTGTATTCCAGCATTTCGCGCAGGTCCGAAAACCTGCCCACATCACGGGTTCCGTTCGTAGCCATAACACGCCTCCTTTTTGATTGTGCCGATTTATACCGTCAGTGTCATCCCGTCAAGAGCCTCAACGTCAGAAAGGACAGGTTCGATCTCATCTTTAATAAATCGCTCCACCTGCTCGGGGCAGCGGCCGATGTAATCGGCAGGATTTAAAAGCTTTTCAATATCCGACAGGTCCATCCCAAAGCGCGGATCGCCGGCAATGCGCTCGAGAAGATCGTTGGGCTTGCCCTCCTCCTTGACCATACGGCCGGCCTCCATCGCGTGCTCGCGAAGGACCTCGTGCAGGGTCTGGCGATCTCCGCCGCGCTTCACCGCGGCCATAAGGATGTTCTCGGATGCCATAAAGGGCAGCTCCGCCGCCACGCGCGAGGCGATCACCTTGGGGTACACCACCAAGCCGTCGGTGACGTTGATATAAACGTTTAAGATCGCATCAATGGCAAGGAAGCCCTCGGACATGGCGATGCGGCGGTTGGCCGAATCGTCCAGCGTGCGCTCCATCCACTGGGTGGAGTGCGTGATCGCCGTATTGGTCACGCCCGAAATGACCGCGCGGCAAAGCGCACCGATCCTCTCGCAGCGCATCGGGTTTCTTTTATAAGGCATAGCCGAGGAGCCGATTTGGCTCTTTTCAAAGGGCTCCTCGATCTCCTTGAAGGACTGGAGCAGGCGCACGTCGTTTGAGAACTTGTATGCGCTTTGCGCGATGCCCGAAAGCACGCTCATGATGCGGCTGTCAAATTTGCGGCTGTAGGTTTGGCCACTGACGGGAACCACCTTGTCAAAGCCCATTTCCTTGGCAATGTATTCCTCGATCTCATCGATCTTTTTGCTGTCGCCGTCAAACAGCTCCATAAAGCTGGCCTGCGTGCCCGTCGTACCCTTGGAGCCCAAAAGCGCCAAGGTGGAAAGCACGTATTCAAGATCCTTGTAATCCAGCAAAAGGTCGTAGAGCCAAAGAGTGGCGCGCTTACCGACCGTCACCATTTGTGCCGGCTGCAGGTGCGTGTAGCCAAGGGCCGGAAGGTCCTTATATTTCATCGCAAAATCGGCCAAATTCTTCATCACGCGCGCGAGCTTGCCGCGCACCAAAAGCAGGGCCTCGCGGTAAATGATCATATCGGCGTTATCCTGTGCATACGCGGACGTCGCGCCCAAATGGATGATCGGGCGAGCCTTGGGGCAAACGTCCCCCCAGGCGTGAATGTAGGCCATCACGTCGTGACGGAGCTTTTTCTCATATTCGGCGGCAAGGTCCAGATCCAGGTCCTTTTCGTGTGCCTTCATCTCGGCAATTTGCTCGTCCGTAATGGCAAGACCCGCCCTTTGCTCGGCCTCGGCCAACGCGATCCACAAACGGCGAAAGGTCAAGGGCCTTTTTTCAGCCGAGAACAAATATTGCATCTCTTTGGATGCATAACGGGTGGAAAAGGGAGAAACGTAACCGGTCGTATTCAACATAATCATCTTCCTTTCGGGGATCAATTCCAATATTTTTTATCCAGGCTCCTCAGCTGTATCGCCTCGGCGATGTGTGCGGCACCGATGATCTCGGCCCCGTCAAGGTCGGCAATGGTACGCGCCACGCGCATCACGCGATCGTATCCGCGCGCCGAAAGACCCATACGGTCGTAAGCACTTTGCAGGATCGCCTCGGCGGCCCTGTCGGTCACACAGTATTTGCGGATGGCCGCGGCATCGAGCTGTGCATTGCAAAAAATGCTCTTTTCACCGTTCATACGCGCCGCGGCAAAGGCACGGGCCTTGACCACGCGGTCTCGGATCGTGGCCGAGGTCTCGGCACCGGGATCCTTTGCTGAGAGCTCCTCAAAGGAGATCGAGGGGAGCTCGACCTCAATATCAATGCGGTCCAGCAAGGGACCCGAAATGCGCGAGATGTACCGACGCACATCGGCACCGGAGCAGGTGCAGGGCTTGGTCGGGTGTCCGAAATAGCCGCACCGACAGGGGTTCATCGCGCCCACAAGCATAAAGGAGCACGGGAACGTAACACGTGCGGCCGCACGCGTGATGGTCACACGCCGATCCTCCAAGGGCTGGCGGAGCGTGTCGGTCACGGTTTTGGGAAATTCGGGCAATTCATCGAGAAAAAGCACCCCGTTGTGCGCGAGTGACACCTCACCGGGCAAGGGGTTGGCACCACCGCCCACCAAGCTCACCGCCGACATCGTGTGGTGCGGTGCGCGAAAGGGACGCGCCCCCAAAAGCGACTTCCCCTCGGGGAGTGTACCCGCCACCGAATGGATCTTGGTGGTCTCGATCGCCTCCTCAAACGAGAGGGGCGGCAAAATGGTCGGCAGGCGCTTAGCCAGCATCGACTTGCCCGTGCCGGGCGGGCCGATGAGCAATACGTTATGGCCGCCGGCGGCGGCGATTTCAAGGGCACGCTTGGCCATAGCCTGCCCACGCACGTCGGCAAAATCAAGGGCGGCCGACAACGCCGCATCCGCTCCGTCAAACGGGCGGCACGTCACGGGTACGATCCTCTCTTCGCCGTTGAGGTGCGCCACCAGCGTTCGCATATCGGTCAGAGGATATACCGTCATCCCCGACACGGCGGCCGCCTCCTTGGCATTTTCCTGCGGGACAAAAATTTCGGTCAGGCCGGCATCTCGCGCCGCCACGCACATCGACAGTGCACCGCGCACCGGGCGGATCTTACCCGAAAGCGAAAGCTCACCGACAAGGCAGGTTCGGGAAAGGTCCGTGCGGCGATCCACAAGCCCCGCACAGCGAAGAATGCCCACCAAGATCGCCACGTCAAAGCCCGACCCCTCCTTTTTGCGGTTAGCAGGGGCAAGATTGACGGTAAGAGAGAGCGACGGGAAGCGAAAGCCGCTGTTGTAGCTGGCCGTCCTCACACGGTCCTTGGCCTCCTTGACGGCGGCATCGGGGAGTCCGACGATCTCAAAATCCCCCAGGCGCTCCTGTGCGTCGCATTCCACGGTCACAAGAAAACCGTCAATGCCGCAAAGGCCCGCCGATAACAAGGTCGTAAGCATACGAAGCACCCCCATTAAGATAACTAGAATTATTATAGCATATCTTTTTTGCCTTTGCAACGGCTTTTGCGGGGTTTTCGCGTTTTTTCGCAAGGGCTTTTTCCGCGCAGCAAGGCGTCGAATCGCAAAAAACCGCCCTCTCCCCCACCGGCGCAAGGGAAAGGGCGGTTATTGTCGTTGGAGCCGTGACAACATAAAGGGCTCACTTTTGTTGTAAGACAAGGATACGCGGTTCAAAGGCGATTTGGCGTTGCGCAAACGCCGTGCACCCCTTTAACGGTACCAGTAATCATTTTTGTGGATCCCCACAATGGCCCCGGCCGTGACCTCACTGCTGTCAACCACGATCGAAATGGGGTTTACCCCGTAAACGGTAGCGATTTTCCAGCCATCCTGCGTCGAAAATACAAGTGCTTCAAGCGATTCACAGCCAAGGAAGGCCCCGGCACCGAGCGTTACCACGTTCGCCCCAACCGTCACCGAAATGAGGCTCGCAGCCGAGGTGCCGGCCATGGCACCGTTCGCAACCACGCGGGTATTTTCATGAATGGTCAACGATAAAAGATCCGATTCGATGCCCACGAAAACAAGATAAGGATTCTCGGCATTGCCAAGATACCTGCCGCCCTCCCACGTAACGTGGGAAAGACCCGTTTGAAGAAAAGCCAACGCACCCACCGTCTTCACATCGCTCGGCAATTCCAACGCAGTCAAGGCGCGACATTGATAAAAGGCCTTTTCACCAATGTGAAGCACACCGGACGGGAGAGTCAGCGACTCCAGCAGCGTGCATCCGGCAAAAGCGGCGGTGCCGACGGCCACAAGGGTGCTCGGCAGAGTCACCGACTCCAGCGACGTGCACGCGGAAAAGGCATACGGCGAAAGGGCCAAGACCCCCTCGGGCAGGGAGATCGAGGTCAGCTTGGTGCAGGCGCGAAAGGCCGACGTGCCGATGATCCTGGTGTCGGCAGGCACGGTGAAGCCGGTGATATTTTTATCGGTTACACTTGCCAAAAGCAGGTGCGGCGCACCCTCGGCGCCAAGGTACTTGGCCCCGTTTTCCTCTTGGTAAACGATCGCATCACACCCTTCGAGCGCATTTTCACCGATGGTGGTAACGTCTTGGTGAAGCGTAAGCTCCTCCAGTGCCGTACAGCCCTTGAAGCATTCGGTGGGGATCTCACTGAGCCCCGTGGGCACGGCAAAGGCCTTCAGGCTCTCACAGCCGAGAAATGCCGCCCCCTCTATCACGGAAAGCTCGCTTTCCTCGTGGAAGGTCACGTCGGTCAGCACCGCACAGCCCGAAAAGGCCTGCTCGCCGATCCTTTTGATATTTTGACCGAAATGCACCGACAAAATAATCTTGTTGCCCAAAAAGGCACGCGCCGCAATAGAAAGCACGGGTTTCCCGTTGCGGATCGACGGGATCTCCAAATGCACTGCCGTGCTGTTTCCGCGGCCGATGACCTCGTACCCCTCTTCACCGTCAAGAGTGATCTCGCGGTATTCCAAATATTGCGCGCCGTACTGCGGCACACCGCAATACAGGCAAAGGCCCTCCTCGTAAATGTGCGAGATCTCGTATTCCTCGCGGTACACCTCCTCACCGCACTCCTTGCACACTCTTGCACGCAGTCCGGCAACACTGCAGGTCGCCGGCACGATATCCTGCCATTTCGTATCCTTGTGCTTGCATTTGGCACAGGAGGCAAGTGCGGGCACCAGCAGCAGAGCGAGAAGCAGGCCGAGAGCCGCCGTCTTAATAGCTTGTTTCATATATCTCTCCTCGTTTTTTCACGATTGCATCAAAAAGTACACCTTTATTATAACAAAACGCGCGAAAAATGTCAAGAAAGCGCAACCGGCGGCGCGCATAAATTTTAGCGCCGGGGCCGACGCTCTCAGCATCGCAGTTCCTTCAAAAAACAACACCGCTTTGCAAAAAGTCCCCCACACGCAAGGCCCAATGCCCAAAAGGGGCGCAAATAAAAAATCGCCCCTTCACCAAGCACGCGATGAAAAAGCGATTTTTTAATACGGTATCGTTTTATGAAACGCCAAGGACGTATGGCGTTATTTGGTCACGATCCTGATGTTTGCCGGCAGAATTCCCGCTTGCTCATACACGATCTCGTTGATCTGCGAAATTTGGCTCGGCTGCAGGCTCTCGCCGCTGACGACCACCGAGCAGCTCTCACCGTTTAAGATCGCTACGCACTGTGCAAAGCCCTTCGCCAGCACCATAGCCTCGATGTTCGCCTCCTTTTCCATTTCGCCCGCAAGCGCCGCGATCTCAAGCAGGGCACCCGTTTTGGTCGCCTCATCGGCCTCGGCGCTGTCCACCACGCTTTGAAGCACCTCAAGTGCCTCGTCGCGTGCGCGCTGGCGGCTGACCTGCGTTGCGGAAAAATACCCGTCCTGTGCGGTGCCGGTCGCGGCATTGTTCCCCGCCCCGTCACCGGTCGGAGCATCCCCCCCGTCTGTGGTACCGGGGTTCCCGCCAAAGAGCGTGAAATTCAGTGCAAGCGCCACGGCAACCAGCAGTACGGCACACGCAATCACGATCTGACGCCGCCACGGACGGCGTACTTCCTTTTTCTTCTTCATCGGCAGTTCAAGTTGATTTTCCATCCTTCAATCCTCCTTTTTTATTGCCTCATTCTCTTATATGCGACCCCCGACGTCGATTATGCCACCACCCACACACATTTTTTTCTTTTCTCTTGACAACGCGCGCACACGCGTATATAATACAATTAGTTGCACGTGCAACTAATTTTCCAAAGGAGCATTTTATGCACGCATTAAACAAAATGAACGCGATCGTGCGCGCCGGAAACCTCTTTCGAGCCGCAAGGCTGGAGGGAACGGGCGTGAACGCGTGTGACCGCCCCTACCTCTTTTATATTTGCCATCACGTTGGGGTGTCACAGGACACGCTCTCGGGGGCACTGTTTGTCAACAAAAGCAGTGTGGCAAGACGGCTTGCGCACCTCGAAAAGGAGGGCTTTGTCACCCGAACGCCACACGAAGCCGATCGCCGCGTATTGCTTGTTTCCCCCACCGAAAAGGCAAGGGCGATCCTGCCGCTGCTGCGCGAAATGGCGCACGAATGGAACGGCATCATCACCGAAGGCTTCACCGAGGAAGAGATCGCCGTCTTCTCGCGCCTCTTGGAGCGCGCCTACGATAACGCCCAAAACGCCGCAAAGGAGATCGTCAATGAAGCTGATTTTTAAATATTTGAGACCCCTTTGGCGGTCGGTCACCTGGGGACTGATCATCAAGATCCTTGCCACTCTTTTTGAGCTGACGCTCCCCTACATTTTAAGCCATATTTTGGACACCGTGGTGCCCCTCGGCGAGCTGCTGCCCATCATCAAATGGGGCGGTGTGATGATCGCCGCGGCCGTGCTTGCCATGGTCGGAAACATCATTGCCAACCGCAACGCGGCCAAGGTCGCCAAATCGGCGGCGCGCGCCATAAGGCACGACCTCTTTGCCGCCACCATGCACCTGTCCTCCCGCGAGACCGACGGCTTTACCGTCCCCTCGCTGGAAAGCCGCCTCACGTCGGATACCTACCACATTCACCACTTTATCGGGATGATGCAGCGCATGGCTGTGCGCGTGCCGATCCTGCTCCTCGGCGGCATCGCCATCACCATGCTCCTCGACTGGCGTCTTGCGATCGTGCTGAGCATCACCATGCCCCTGATCGGCGTCGCCATTTTCTCGGTCACGCGCAAGGGCTTGCCCCTTTATACCGAGACCCAACGGGCCGTGGACGGTATGGTTCGCGTCGTGCGTGAGGATTGTCAGGGCGTGCGCGTGATCAAGGCACTCTCCAAGGAGGATTACGAAAGCCGCCGTTACGATACCGTCAACCGCCGACTCGTATCCTGCGAGCGTCGGGCAGGCATCACCATGGCCCTCTCACAGCCCCTGGTGACGTTGCTCCTGAATCTCGGCTTGGTCGCCGTGCTCCTCGTGGGTGCCTACCTTGTGGAGGGCGGTCTCTCCATGCCCGGGCGCATCATCGCCTTTTTGCAATATTTTACCCTGATGTCCACCGCAATGACCGCCATGTCGCGCATCTTCGTGATGTCCACCAAGAGCGTTGCCTCAGCCAACCGCATTGCCGAGGTGCTGGCATCATCGGAGCGCCAAAGCGCGCCCACACCCGTGGATGGGGATGAAAAAAAGGCCTTTTTACAGTTCCTAAACGTCACCTTTTCCTACAACGGCAAGAAAAACAATCTTCAGAATATCAGCTTCTCCCTGCCGCGCGGCGGCACCCTCGGCATCATTGGGGCCACGGGCTCGGGCAAGACCACGCTTGTGTCGCTCCTGCAGCGCTTTTACACCGCCGACAGCGGCAGCATCAAGATCGGCGGTGAGGACATTTATACCCTGCCGGAAAAGGAGCTTCGCGCACGCTTTGGCATCGTGATGCAAAACGACTTCCTTTATGCCGACACGGTAAGAGAAAACATCCGTTTCGGGCGCGACCTCTCGGATGCCGAGATCGAGCGCGCCGCCGCGCTCGCGCAAGCGGCCGACTTCATTGAAAATTTCACCGACGGCTACGATCACGTGCTGACCCCCAAGGGCACCAACCTTTCAGGCGGTCAACGCCAGCGCGTGCTGATCGCAAGAGCCCTTGCGGGACATCCTGAGATCCTCATTCTCGACGACGCCTCCTCGGCACTCGACTACAAGACCGATGCGGCCCTGCGTCGGGCGCTTCGCGAGGAGGTAAAGACCACCACCGTGATCGTGGCGCAGCGTGTCAGCTCCGTGAAGCACGCCGATCACATTTTGGTTCTTGATCACGGCAAGATCATTGGTGCCGGCACACACGAGGAGCTGCTTGTCGCGTGCCCCGCCTACCGTGAGATCAGCAATTCGCAGATGGGAGGTGCTTTCCTTGAATAATATGGGTATGGGCGGCGGTCCTATGGGACGTTCCAGATCCCTGAACAGCACCGTCGTGGATCAAAAGCAAACAAGCAAGGATAAAATTCGCATCATCCGCCGTATGGGGAAATACCTGTTCCACTACCCCAAAACCGTGATCTTGGCACTTCTTTTGATGCTGACCTCCAACCTTTTGGCCCTCGCGGGGCCCATGCTCTCGGGCGAGGCGATCGATGCCATTGAGCCGGGAATTGGGGCAGTAAACTTCCCCCGTGTATGGTTTTTTGTGATCCTGCTCCTTATTTTCTATGCCGTATCGGCGGCACTCTCTTACCTGCTCTCGGTCCTTATGATCCATTTGAGCCAAAAGATCATTTACACCATGCGTCGCGAGGTCTTTGAGCATCTCACGACCCTGCCCGTCGGGTATTTCGACACCCACCAAACCGGTGACATTATCAGCCACATTTCCTACGATATCGACACCGTCAACACCTCGCTTTCTCACGATATCCTGCAGGTTCTTGCCAGCATCGTGACGGTCGTAGGTGCCCTGGTCATGATGCTCTCAATCTCCCCACCCCTGGTGCTGGTCTTTTGCATCACAATCCCGATCTCCATCATCTTCACGCGCTATAAGACCCGCCGCATCCGCCCCCTGTTCAAGGCAAGATCGCGAAAGCTCGGTGAGCTCAACGGCTTTGCCGAGGAGATGCTCTCGGGCCAAAAGACCATTCGTGCCTACGCCCGTGAGGACGTCATCATCGGACGCTTTGACGAGCGCAACGGGGATGCCGTCGAGGCCTTTTATCGCGCCGACTATCACGGTGCCGTCATCGGCCCCTCGGTCAATTTCATCAACAACCTCTCGATCGCCCTGGTCACCATGTGCGGCGGTGCGCTTTATATGCTCACGAGAACCACCCCCGATCTTGCACCCATTCTCGCCCTTTCACTGGGCGGTGTGTCGGCCTTCGTGCAGTATTCCCGTAAATTTTCGGGCCCGATCAACGAGCTGGCCAACATCGTCAGTGAGCTTCAATCGGCAACGGCCGCGGCCGAGCGTGTCTTCCGCTTGCTCGATGAGGAGCCCGAAACGCCGGACGTGGAAGATGCCACGGTGCTTGAAGGGGTCACGGGCGAGGTCGATTTCTCGCACGTAAAATTCGGATACGTCGAGGGCAAAACCATCTTGCATGACCTGACGGTCAACGCCAAGCCCGGCACAACGGTTGCGATCGTCGGCCCCACGGGAGCTGGCAAAACCACCGTGATCAACCTGCTGATGCGCTTTTACGACGTAAACGGTGGGCACATTTCCATTGATCACACCGACCTGCGTGAGGCCGCAAGAAAATCGGTGCGCGGGGCCTTTACGATGGTGCTTCAAGACACCTGGCTCTTTTGCGGCACCATTGCCGAAAACATCTCCTACGGTAAGGAAAACGCCACGCGTGAGGAGATCGTCGCCGCCGCAAAGGCCGCGCACATCCACGAATATATCGAGGGCTTAAAAAACGGCTACGATACCGTTTTGACCGATGACGGTGTCAATATTTCCAAGGGTCAACGCCAGCTCATCACCATTGCGCGCGCCATGCTGGCCGATGCCCCGATGCTGATCCTTGATGAGGCCACCTCCAATGTGGACAGCCGCACCGAGCAGCAAATTCAGGCGGCGATGCAGCACCTTATGAAGGGGCGCACCTCGTTTGTCATCGCACACCGTCTTTCCACCATTCAAAACGCCGACGTCATCCTCGTGATCAAGGACGGCAACGTCATTGAATCGGGCGATCACGAGACCCTCATGAAGAAAACAGGCGGCTTTTATGCCTCTCTTTACAATTCACAGTTTACGTGATACAATAGGCCTATGAAGATCGAGCTTTTTACCTTAAACGGCTCCTTTGCTCACTCGTCTCTCGCCATACGGTGCTTGAAAACGGCTCTGACCGATGCAGGCTTTTCCTCGGTGCATTGCACCGAGGGAACCCTGCGCGACCGTACCGAAGCACTCCTGGCAGAGCTTGTAGAGGCAAACGCCGACCTTTACAGCTTTTCTTGCTATATTTGGAACGTCACGGCGATACTATCCTTGGCCCGCGACCTCAAGACGGTACACCCCAAGGCCACCGTGGTTCTCGGCGGTCCCGAGGTGTCGTTTGATACCGAACGCTTTACCGCGCTTGATTTTGTCAATACCGTCATTACAGGCGAGGGAGAGGAGGCGATCGTCACGGTCGCCAACGCCGTAAGGGAGGGCAAGGCCCTGCCCCCGGTCCTGCACGGAACCCCCGATCGGGGATTTGCCGCCCGTGGCATCCATTACGAAAAAAGCGCGCCCGTCCCGTCGCTTGTCTATTACGAAGGCTCACGCGGATGTCCTTTCTCCTGCACCTTTTGCCTGTCCTCGGCCGAGGAGGGCGTGCGCGCCAAAAGCGCCGAAAAGGTGCTTTTGGACCTTCTTGAGTTCGAGTCATTTGAAGGGCCGATCACCGTAAAGCTTGTGGATCGCACCTTTAATTTTGACCGCGAGCGCGCGAAAAAAATATGGCGGGGACTGCTCTTTCCCGCCTACACCAAGTGCTATCATTTTGAGATCGCCGCTCACCTGCTTGATGAGGAAGCCTTCGAAATCTTGGGGAAATTCCCCGCAGGAAAGGTGCGCTTGGAGATCGGCCTGCAAAGCACAAACGAAAAAACGCTGGATGCCGTTTGCCGACACGCCGGCACGGCGGCCACATTGGCGGCCGCCGCACGCCTTAAGGCGATGGGAAGCTGTCACGTGCATCTGGATCTCATCGCAGGGCTGCCCTTTGAGGACTACCGCACCTTTGCCGCCTCCTTTGATGCGGCATACCCGGTGTGCGACGTCCTGCAGCTGGGATTTTTAAAGCTGCTCCACGGCACTGCGCTTCGCCGCGATGCCGAGAAATACGGCATCCGTGCCTCCCAAGCACCCCCCTATACCGTGCTTGAGACCCCGTGGCTTTCCTTTGCGGAGCTGCACCGCTTGCACGGCATATCGGACATCCTTGACCGCCTGTGTGAAAAGGGTCGTTTTGTGCATACACTGCACTTTATTTTGCCTCATTCCCCCTCTTTTTTCACGTTTTTCGAGGGCATCCTTGACTACCTTAAAAGCGAAGGGGATAAAAGCGTGCAGCAGCTCTCGCAGCGCGCCCTCTTCTCGGTCGTATGGAATTACGGAAAAACCCTTGTGCCGCAAGACCTTCACGATGAATTTCGCAGGCATCTCTTCGCGGATTTCAGCGCCGTTGAAACCCGTCGCCCTCCAAAATTTCTATAATTTGAAACCGCAAAAAATCATTGCAAAAGCAAAAGGAGAAAATCCCATGAAACGAGTTCTTGTCACCGGTGGCTCGCGCGGCATTGGAGCCGCGATCGTACGCGCCTTTTGCGAGGCCGGCGACCGCGTGGTATTCTTCTACCGCACCAACCACGCAGCGGCCACAAGGCTTGCCGCCGAAACCGGCGCCACGCCCATCTCTTGTGACGTATCCGACCCCGATGCCGTGCGCGTGGCATACGCCGAGGCCCGCGTGGCCTTGGGCGGCGCACCACTGGTGCTTGTCAACAACGCCGGTATATCCGATATTTCCCTGTCGCGCGACGTGGATGATACCGCGTGGCGACGAATGATCGACACCAATCTTTCCGCGGCCTTTTATCTCGCACGCGAGGCTCAGGGCGCTATGATCGCCGCCGAGCAGGGGCGCATCATCAACATCGGCTCCATGTGGGGCAAAACGGGGGCCTCCATGGAGGTTTCCTACTCCGCCGCCAAGGCGGGCCTGCGCGGTCTTACCATGGCATTGGCCAAGGAGCTCGGCCCCTCGGGCATTACGGTCAACTGCGTTGAGCCCGGCGTCATTCAAACCGATATGAATGCCGCCCTGGACGAGGCCACACTCGCCGCGCTGTGCGACGCCACCCCGCTTTGCCGCATCGGTACCCCCGAGGAGGTTGCCTCGGTCGTATTGTTCCTTGCCTCAAACAGCGCCTCCTTTATTACGGGGCAATGTCTTGGCGTGGACGGCGGCTATGCCATTTAAAAAGGAGAACGTCTATGAATTTTGATAACGTAAAAAAGAATTTGGAGGCGGCCGGCTACGCCGTTTCCGTCTTTGAGACCGCCGCAGATGCGGCCCTTTACTTAAACTCCGCCATCGACCAAAAGACCGTCGGCTTTGGCGGCTCGATCACGCTGGACCGGTTGGGGCTTTACGAATCGCTCAGCACCCACAACGAGGTGTTTTGGCATTGGCGCCTGAAGGGGGACAAGACCGCCAAGGAGATGCTGGGCCTTGCCACCACCGCCAAGATCTACCTTTCCTCGGTCAACGGCCTGTCCGAAAACGGCGAGATCATCAACATTGACGGAACCTGCAACCGCGTGGCCGCCACGCTTTACGGACACGAAAAGGTCTATCTTGTGGTGGGCAACAACAAGATTGCCGAAAATTTCGACAAGGCCTTGTGGCGTGCGCGCAACATTGCCGCGCCCCTGAATGCACGCCGCCTTGGGGCCAAGACCCCTTGTGCCGAGCAGGGCGACCGTTGCTACGATTGCAAGAGTGAGGGACGCATTTGCAAGGCCCTTTCGGTATTGTGGAGAAAGCCGGGCGGCACCGACGTCGAGGTTGTGCTGATCAACGAGGCATTGGGATACTAAATTCGCAAGAAATGACAAGCTCTCCCGAAAAAGGTCAAAAATTGTTATTGATTCCCCTTGCCCTACGTGCTACACTAAAGAAAACCCAAAAAGGAGAAACCCTATGAACGTCAAAACCGATGTGTTTGAAGGCATGCAATACGCCGTACGCTTTCCCGAATGCTACACCGAGGGCGAGAAATATCCCGTAATTTTGTTCCTGCACGGTGCAGGCACAAGGGGTGAGGACATCGCCAACATCACCAAGCACTCCTTTTTACGACGCCCCGATCAGTGGCCCGACTTCAAATTCATCATTGTGGCACCCCTGTGCCATGAAAACACCTGGTTTGACCTCTTTGAACGGCTCAAGCGCTTCTCGCGCTATCTGGCCGAGCAGGACTTTGCGGACCCCGGCCGCATCTACCTCACCGGCAACAGCATGGGCGGCTACGGAACCTGGCAGCTCGCCATGAGCATCCCTGAGACCTTTGCCGCGATCGCGCCGCTTTGCGGCGGCGGCACTTACTGGAACGCCGGCCGCCTTGTCAACGTCCCCGTATGGGCCTTTCACGGTGGCAGGGATAAATCCGTTTTCCCCGAGGAGAGCGTCAAAATGGTCAATGCCGTGAATCGCTACGGCGGCAACGCACGCCTGACCATCTACCCCGAAAACGGGCACAACTGCTGGAGCAATGCTTACGGCGACCCCGCCCTTTACGACTGGTTCCTTTCTCACCGAAACGCCAACGCCGGAGAAATGATCGACGAATACCAAAACAACTCAGAAAAATTTGGATAAAAAATCGCGCACGGTACCAAAAAGCAGTACCGTGCGCGATTTTTATCATTTTTGTTTCAAAAATAAAGCAACATCCTTACTCGTGAATGATATTTTGGAAACTTGCTTCCGTCACTCCGCGACCCTCAAGATACGCCTTGAGTGCACGGGGATCCTTAATGCCCTCCAGCGCAAAATCCCATCGACCCGCGCCGTCCACCGTAAGGCTGCCATAATTGAAAATGCTGCCGAGCAAGCTTTGATTGAAGCTGACACCGTTGACACGGAAGAAAGGCTTACGATCCTCGCGCTTGTTTAAAATTCCGCGCTTGTGGATCACGTGATCGCTGTAAAACTCAAAGCTCTCACTCTTGATCGCAAGAATGCGAAACAAAATCACAAAGGTGGGAACGATCAACCAAAAAAACAGTACCGTAAGAGGTGTAAATGCTTTTGCGATCGATTTTTTTGCTACGTACTCGGGTTTCATGCCATTACTCTCCTTAAAATGTTTTTATATTGCCACAAATGCAATCAAAAAATCCAGTCCCCGAAAGGTGTTCTTTGATTATTTCATATTGTAACATACAAAACATCATTTGTCAACTCTTTTGAGTTAAGTTTTTTGACAAAAAAAGGTTACAATAAAGATACAGTAACGTATGGGGGGTGTTGTTTTGGATATTGGAGAAGCCACACGCAGGCGCATACTCGAGCTGTGCAGCGAGCACCATATTACCGTCAACCGCATGGCAACGCTTTCGGGCATTACGCAATCCACCCTCAATAACATCATTGGAGGCAGGAACAACAGCACCACCATTTCAACCATCAAAAAAATTTGCGACGGCCTCGACATACACATTCGTGATTTTTTCATCTCGCCGCTTTTTGATGGACTCGAGCAGGAATTAAAATAAAGAAGGTATGACCCGCGGGTCATACCTTTTTGAATAATTTGACAAATCTCGCAAGATACTATATACTAAAGCAAACGCGATCGTAACACGGGGGAAAACCTTTTTGAGAACCTTTATCAAAGAACAGGAATTCAGCCAAACACTAAAAAGCACCGTCCTGCCCTATCTTGCGGCAAGAGCCAAGGTCGAAACCTGCACCGCACGTGACGGAAGCACCCTTTATACCGTCACATACCAAGCCGATGCACCGCGCGGCACCGTGGTGATCGTTCACGGATTTTCGGAATGCACCGACAAATACAGCGAATGGATCTACTACCTTCTTCGCGAGGGACTCTCGGTCCTTGTTTTCGACCAACGCGGCCACGGGCGCTCGCACCGTGAGACGGCGGCGAACATCATACACGTTGACCGCTTTGAAAGATACGTTGAGGATCTTGAGGACGTGCTGGCCGCGCGAAGAGGCGATCTTTGCGCGCCTCTTTACTTGTTCGCGCATTCCATGGGCGGGGGCGTTTCCTTGCTTTTTTTGGAAAAACACAAGGACGTGTTCAAAAAAGCCGTATTTTCCGCGCCGCTCATCTCCTTGCAATACCGCGGCCTTGCACGTATGTGCGCCACATCGGCCTGCCGCTTTTGCACCCTGACGGGGCGCGCCAACAAAATGGTTTTTGTGGCCAAGCGTGACTACGCGTCCGAAAGCTTTGACCGCTCCGCCGCCCTTTCTCCCTCGCGCTTTGCCTATCTTCATGAGCTGCGAAACCGCGATCCCTTATTTGCGGGCGGAGCGCCGAGCTACGCGTGGAGCCTCGCCGCACTAAAGCTCCCCAAAAAGATTTTAAAGGACCCTGCATTGGCCGAGGTCACGTTGCCCGTCTTGCTTCTTTCCGCCGACACGGAGCATTTGGTCAGTCCCGAGGCGCAAGCCGCCGTGGCCAAGAAGCTGCCGCATTGCACCCACAAAACGGTGCCGGGCAGCAAGCACGAGATCTTGTTTGCAAACGACGAGATCTTGCACCCCGTACTGGATGAAATTCTTGATTTTTTGCAATAAAAAAGCCCCGTTTAGGGGCTTTTTTATTATTTGTATGTAATTTGGTTGATGACGTTCTTCAGGCACTCGGCACTGTGGCGGAGCTTTTCAAGCTCCGCCTCGGTCAGATCAGCCGGGATCTGAGCGCGGATGCCCTTCTCACCAATGATCGAAATGGTGGACAGGCACACGTCGTCAACACCGTACTCGCCATGCATCATCGCCGATACCGACAACGCGGTATCTACGCCGCTGAAGATGACCTTGCACATATGCACTGCGGCACACGCCACAGCGTAGAAGGTAGCACCCTTGCGTGCAATGACCTCGGCACCCGACTTGCGCACGTAATTCTCCGCGGCCACCTTGTCGATCTCCTCACCCTCAAGCTTTTTGTAGTATTCCTCCACCTTAGTGGTGCAAATGGCCGCCTGGGACCACGGCACAAAGGAGGAATCACCATGCTCGCCGAACACGTAAGCGTGTACGTTTTGCTGGCTGATGTTGAAGCGGCTCGAAAGCCAGTAGCGAAGACGAGCCGTATCAAGGCTATTGCCCGAGCCGATGATGCGGCTTTCGGGAATGTTGGTGATCCTGTGGAAAACGTAAGTCAAAACGTCCACGGGGTTGCTGACGATCAGGTAAATGGCACCGGGAGCGTATTTGTTAATTTGAGGTGCAATGCTGCAAAGAATATCCACGTTGGTTTGCGCAAGATCAAGACGCGTCATACCGGGTCTGCGTGCCATACCCGAGGTAATGATGACGATATCCGAGTCCGCAGCATCGGGATAGTCACCCGAAAGAATGCGCACGTCCTCGCGGAAGAAAAGGCCGCCCTGACCGATGTCAATGGCCTCACCCTCTGCTTTTTCCTTTTTAATGTCAATGATTACGATCTCGTTGGCAACACCTTCAACGGCCAGGGTATAAGCAATGGTTGCACCAACGTTGCCGGCACCGATAACTGTTACTTTTCTCATGTTCGATTTCTCCGTTCTTATTTACTGGTCTCGCCGACAACGCGATACACCGTTTCAATGTTTTCTTTTCTTTGCAGGGAAAGTGCCTTCATACGTTCAATGCTTTCTGCATCAAAGCCGTCAAGGTCGCCGTCCTTTAAGCGATTCTTATACATACGGTCGGCCGCAAGAGCGTAATTGATGTCCATCTCTACAATCTTGCTGTCACGCTCGCAAATGACAAGATTGCTCTTGCCCTCGAGCAGGCACTCGACCGCGCATACACCCATACGGGTCGCAGTAAAGCGATCGCGAAGCGAGGGACTGCCGCCGCGCACCACGTGTGCGAAGCGTGCAAAACGGCTCTCAATGCCCAGATCCGACTCGATCTTTTTCGAAAGGATCTCACCGTATTTTTTGCCGTCGGCCGTCAAAACGCCCTCGCTGACAACGACCAGGTAGCTGCGCTTGCCGGCAACAAGCAGCTGCTTCATACGCGCGAGAAGCTCTCCCTCGTCAAAGGGCACCTCGGGGATGACCGCCGCAACGGCACCCGATGCCATGGCCGTATAAAGCGCGATCTGACCGCAATCACGTCCCATAACCTCTACGACGTTGCAGCGCTTGTGTGACTCACACGTATCACGCAGGCAGTCGATCATATTGAGCGTAGTGTTCATCGCCGAGTCAAAGCCGATGGTATAGTCGGTTGCGGTAATATCATTATCAATGGTACAGGGAATACCAATGGTAGGAATACCGCGGTTGGTAAGGTCGGTCGCACCGCGGAAGGTGCCGTCGCCGCCCATCGCTACGATCGCATCGATCTCATGGCGATAACAGGTCTCGATCGCCTTCTTCATGCCGGCCTCGGTTTTAAACTCAGGACAGCGGTCCGAATAAAGGACCGTGCCGCCACGCGAAATGATATTGGAAACCGTTCTCGGATTAAAATCAATCGTCTTATCCTTAATAAGGCCCGAATATCCGCCAAGGATACCCACAACCTCAACACCCTCATCCAGCGCCTTGCGCGCCACAGCGCGAATGGCCGCATTCATACCCGGTGCGTCACCACCCGAGGTGAGGATTCCGATTTTACGGAACTTTGCCATAATGTTCCCCTTTCATAAACGACTTTAGATTTCATTTTAATATATTATTGGCAAATTGTCAAGCAGGATTGACAAATTTTTCACGATTTTTATAAATTTCCCCGCAAAACGCCCAACGCCATGGCAATGGCACGCACCGAGGCGACCTCACGAATGTAAGCGCGATCGCGGCGAGCCCCCAGCGACAATCGCTCCGAGGCCACGCGATCCTTGGTCGCGACCGCAACATATACCGTACCGACGGGATCGGTCTCGGTGCCGCCGCCGGGGCCGGCGTAGCCTGTGGTTGCGATGGCAAGATCCACGTCAAACGCCGAAAGAGCCTTCACCGCCATATCCCGCGCCACCGAGTCGCTGACCACGGTATGCGCCTCGATCAAGGCCTCGTCAACGCCGAGGATCCTTGTTTTTTCACGCGTTTGGTAGGTTACCGCGCCTCCGGCCACCACCGAGGAGCAGCCCGCTACGTCCGTGAGCTTTTTGGCGATCAGCCCGCCTGTGCAGGATTCCGCCGTGGCCATGGTAAGACCGCGCTCGGCCAGTGCACCGACCAGCGCGTGTGCGGCATCGGGCACATCGATGCCATAAACGAATTCCCCGATCGGCAGGGCAAGCAATTGCTCTACCATGCCGTCGCAAAGGGCCGTCGCCTGACTCTCACAGGATGCCTTGGCCGTGACGCGAAGACGAACCTCGCCCGGGACGCAATAGGGTGCGACCGTGGGGTTCTCGCTGTCCTTTAATTCCTTCGGCAGCTCATTTTCCACCGCCGATTCACCCATACCGATGATGTGAAGATTTCGGCTGACCAAAATCGACACGCAACGTTTTTTCAGATAGGGCTCCACCTGCTCACGAAACAGGGGCTCCAGCTCACGGGGCGGACCCGGAAGCATGACCACGACCTGCCCCCGCTCGTTTTCAAGAGCGAGCGCGGGAGCGGTGCCGTAATCGTTCGGGAACACAATAGCCCCCTTGGGCATCATCGCCTGCTTTTTGTTGTTTTCGGTCATCGTGCGGCCCGTGGCAGCAAAATATGCCTCAATACGCTCCAGCGAGGGCGTGTGCATTTGCATCCCTCTCCCAAACACACGGGCAACCGTTTCCTTGGTGAGGTCGTCGTACGTCGGGCCGAGTCCGCCCGACATCAGCACAAGATCGGCACGCGACAGCGCGGTCCTCACATCCTCGGCAAGGCGTTCGGGATTATCCCCGACCACGGCCTGGCGGTACACACCGATGCCCAAAGCGGCAAGGCGGCGCGACAAATAGGCCGCGTTGGTATTCACGATATCACCGATCAACAGCTCAGTACCGACGCAAAGGATCTCGGCACGCTCAAAAGGGCTTTGTTTCATTCTCTCAGCCTCCCCCAAATTACTGCTATCATTTTACCACATTTCGCGTCATTTGTACCACTCCTGCCAAAGAAAAGTTGAATTTTTTTCGAGAATGTGATAAGATAAGCAAAGAACCAACGCGAAAGGAGGGGCGCGGTATGCCAAGGTGTACGCTTTGCCCGAGAAAATGCGGAGCCGTCCGCGAAAACGGCGAGATCGGTGCTTGCCATACCGGGCGCGAGATCGTGGTGGCACTGGCCGCCCCTCATCACTTTGAGGAACCGCCCATTAGCGGTCAAAAGGGGTCCGGAGCCGTCTTTTTCGGCGGTTGCTCGCTCGGCTGCATTTTTTGCCAAAATCAAGAGATCAGTCGCGAGGCCAAGGGGCGCGCGATGACCGAGGATGAGCTGGGCAACCTCCTGCTGTCGCTGGCCGAGCAGGGCGTGCACAACCTCAATCTTGTCACAGGCACTCACTACACCGACCGCATAGCCCGTGTGCTCAAAAAAATCAAGCCGCACCTCAGCATTCCCGTAATTTGGAACAGCAGCGGTTACGAAAATCCCGACACGTTACGCCTTTTGGAGGGATTGATCGACATCTACCTACCCGACTACAAATACGTATCAAGAGATCTCTCCGCCGCTCTTTCGGGCGCGCCCGATTACCGCGAGACGGCCGACCAAGCCTTGCTTGAAATGTACCGTCAGGTGGGGCCCGTGCGCTTGGGCGAGGACGGAATGCTAAAGCGCGGCATGGTGGTACGCCACCTTGCGCTCCCCGGATGCCGAAGGGATACGGAAGCCGTGCTGCACGCCCTGAGGGACCTGCTCCCCACGTCCGACATCTTGCTCTCACTGATGCGCCAATATACCCCCGATTTCGCACCCCCTACCGCCCCCAAGCACCTCTTGCGCCGCCTGACGAGCTTTGAATACGACGCCGCCACCGCCCTTGCCGCCGAGCTCGGCTTTCGCGGCTTCACACAAGGAAAGGACGCAGCAAGTCGCAGCTTCACCCCCGATTTTTCATAACAAAAAGCACCGACGGGTAGCGTGATACTCCAAGCGGAGTATTCACGCTACAACTGTGATTGCCCTGCGGGCAAGTTATGAGTTATGAAATGCTACGCATGGTTATGATTGGCTTCGCCAAGTTTTAGATTACAAGGGCAATCCTATCATAACGCTTGGTGTTGGCAAAGCGAACGGCAAGCTCATAACGGCGAATGAATTGCAAAGCAATTCGCGAGCCTCATAACTCTAAACTAAAGCAATAGAAAAAAGAGCAGACATACAAGTTTTCATCTTGCGTGTTTGCTCTTTCTGCTTGTAAGTATGGGTTTGGGCTTAGCCCATTTTGCATTTGACCGGTCAAATGCGATGCTCGCACTTAGCGAGATTCTCAAATTCTCCGCGAAGAACACCGCACTGTCCGCCGGTGCTTTTTGTCTTATTCTTCGGTGCGCTCGGTCTCGCGCCTGCGCCACTGCGTGGGCGAAAGCCCCGCGTTTTCACGTTTAAAGCATTTTGAAAAATATTCCACGTCGGGATAGCCGCACGAGGCGGCAATTTCGGTGACCGAGGCCGACGTCAAAAGCAACCTTCGCGCCAGCTTCATGCGCTCCGAGAGCACGTATTCCATGATCGTCATGCCAAACTCACGTCGAAAAGCCTCGGTCAGCGTAACGGTGCTGCAATGCAAATTTTTGCTCATTTTGGACAGCGTGATCTTCTCCCCAAGGTTTTTCCCCACGTACGCGCGCACCAATTGCCCCGGCGTTTGCCGATCGGGCAAAAGCAACCGCGACGCCTCGATGTGCTCCTTCATCACAAAGGCCAGCTGCCCCAACGCCTCGATCTCGTGCTCGGTGTAATGCGGGAGTGCCGCAGCCGCAGGCAAGAGGTCCTCCTCTCGCAACCGTCCGCCCCCCGACGTTATCAAGCGGCACAGCTCCCCGTCACTCGGAGTTTGTGCGGTGCGCACCGTCGGCCCTACGATCAGGTATCCTACGGCCCCGCCCTCTCCGCGAACGGGAAAGATCAATTCACAAAGTCCAAAGGGGCAGGTATAAAGGTAGGGCTTGCCCGTGCTTCTCGCACCGCGAAGGGCTATGGTATCCGATTGCACGCAGCGCGCCAAGCATTCCCTTGATTTGTGGATCGCAGAGCAATATCCAACACCGTCAATGTTGGTGTAAATACACCGAAACTGCGCGTCGTACGCCGCAACGTTAATGCCCGTAAGCCGAGAAAAGCTATCAAGGATCTTTTCCAATCTCGCATCCGCCATAGGCCCACCCCCTTTTTTAGTCTATTTTCATTGTAACATGGAAAATCAATAAAAATCAAGTCGTTTCCTTGGATTTTGTTTAAAAATTTATTGTTTTTTACAAACTTTTTATAAATACTCCCTTTAAAAGCAAGGGGAAGTTTGCTATAATCTTTACGGGTGACTCTTTCAATACGCCAAGGGCAAAGGGCTCGCCGTGGCGTTGCCTACCCAAGCATCACCGATCCAAACGAGTGCGCGCACTCGCGTACCCAAGCGTGACGGGATCCTTACGGGACCGCACGCCGTACCGCAAGCAAGGAGGAATTATGACCTACGTTTTCATGGTTGCGATCGTGCTTTTGTACACGGCGCAATCCTTCCTGACCCGCCTTTACTCCGCGCGTTATCCCGGCAACGCCGACAATGCCTCCCCGGTATTCAGCATCATCAGCGGCATCACCGTAGCGGTGGTATCCGTGGCTGTTTGTGGCTTCCACTTTGCCGCCTCCCCCCTCACGTGGCTGCTCGGCATTCTCAATGCTCTTGCGCTGATCCTCTACAATGCCACCATCATAAAGGCCTCGCAAACCGGGCCTTATTCGGTCTTGATGGTTTTTTCGATCGCGGGCGGTATCATCATTCCCGCACTGGTTGGCGCGATCGCCTTTGGGGATGACCTTACCCCCTTAAAGATCGTTTGCATTCTCGTGGTCCTCGTTTGCGTGTATCTTATCAGCGACAAGGATCAAAAAACCAAGACCCGACGCGGCTTTTGGGCAGCGGTATTTGCCCTCGCGATCGGCAACGGCCTTTACGGGTCCCTGCTCGACGTTCAACAGCGCGTCACGTCGGTGGGCGAAAAGGAGGAAATGATCGCCATCACCTTTGCCGTATGCGCCCTGATCTCGCTTTGCATGCTCGCCTTCAAGCTCAAGGGTCGCACCGTTTTGGCACTAAAGCAAACCAAAATGTCCGCCTTTTATTTGGTGGCCACCTCACTGGTCGCAGCCGGAGCCGTACACGTGCTCACCTTTGTGATCGGTCTTATTGACCTTGCCATCCTCTACACCTTCTACTGCTCAGGAGTCCTGATGCTCAGCGTCCTTTTCTCGGCCCTGTTTTTCGGCGAAAGGCTCTCGGTCAAAAACATCATCGGTTGTGTGGTCATGAGCGTTGCCCTTGTCTTTATGATGGGCGGCGACACGCTCCTCTTAGCGTTGCAATAAAATTTCCGCGGTATTCCTGCAAAAATCGGCATCACCGAAACGGTGATGCCGATTTTTTATTTATTTTGCGATTAGTCAACAGTCAAAACGACCTTACCGACGTTCTTGCCCTGGTAAAGGATGTCGTGTGCTTCCTCAGCCTTTTGGATGGGAAGTACCGCATGAATGGTGGGCTTGACAAGGCCTGCCTCGATCTTGGGATATACGTCACGAACGATCCCCGCGAGGATCTCGGCCTTCACGGCAGGCGTACGGGAGCGCAGGGTGCTGCCGACGATGCGGACGTTACGAACGTAGATGTTCTTCAGATCGATCTCGGTCTTGGTGCCCGCGAGCGCCGCGATCATGATCCAGCGTGCGCCGTGGGTGAGGTAGTGGATGCACTTGCCCATGATCTCACCGCCAAGGCAGTCGATGGCAACGTCCACGGAGTGGCCGTTTTCAAGCTCCTCTTTCAGCACGTCCGCGATGTTCTCCTTGGTGGTAACGACCACGCGATCGGCGTTGAGGTGCTTGATATTTGCCGCGATCTCATCGGTGAGAACCGTGGTGATAACGCGCACGCCAAATGCCTTTGCCATGGGGATGATCACGCTGGCAAGACCGGAAGCGCCTGCGTTCATTAGAAGCGTGTTGCCCTCCTTGATCTTACCCTCGATAAAGAGGTTGAGGTAAGCGGTCGCAAATGCCTCGGGGATGGCTGCTGCCTCGACCATCGAGCAGTTCTTCGGCACGGGCATGAGCATATCGTATTTCACCGATACGTACTCGGCATAGCCGCCACCGCCAAGGAGTGCACAAACCTTGTCGCCCACCTTCCAGTTCGACTTCTCGGCAGCCTCAGCACCCACCTCAACGATGGTGCCTGCAACCTCAAGACCCATCCACTCAGGGCAGCCTGCAGGGGGCGGATAATCGCCCTCGCGCTGCATAAGGTCCGCGCGGTTGAGTGCTGCGGCCTCGATCTTTACAAGCACCTCCTCAGGCTTAATGACGGGATCGGGTACATTATCCCAGCGAAGGGATCTATCATCATTTACAAGAATGGCTTTCATTATATTATCCTCTTTTCGTTAAATTTTTTAATATGGAATCAAAGCGCACCGAGCTTTTTCAGCTCAATGATAATGCCCTCTTTGATGCTCTTGAAGTCGGAGGGCTTAAGACCGGTGACGCGGAGCACCTTGGAGTTGTCGATCTTGCGGTCAAACAGGCGGTCGTACTTCCAGCGGAACTGGGTCTTTAAGGGCTCGTTCGAGAAGTCGATGGTCGTCCACTCAAACTCGGTGCCAAGCACCTCGGTGTAAATATCCGCGATCTCACCCCACGTGAGGTTTTGTGCCGAAGAAATGGTAAACGCCTCGCCGATCGCTTCCTTTTTGAAGAGAAGATGTGCGATCATCTTGCCCGAGTTGCCAGCCCAGTCAAGGCCGGCAGTAAGGTTTTTCGATTCGATCGAAACCTTCACTTTTCTGCCTTCCTTCACTGCATCAACGACCTCGGTCTTGGTGGCCATAACCACGTCAAAGCGGCGACCGGAGAAGGAAATAACGGGACGTACGACCGTCCAGTTCTGGGGGCAATCGCACTCCTTCATATAGCGCTCGGAGCGCACCTTTGCAAGCGCGTAATCCTCGTTTGCCTGAACCACGGGGTCCTTTTCCACGTCAATGAGGAGCGGTGCATCCTCGGTAATGGGGTGCTGCAGGTCGGCATACACACGGTACGAGGACAGGAAAATAAGGTGATCGGTGTTGCGCGAGAGCAGCTCGTGGAAGGGGGGATACTTCGTGTCGTCGCGGTAAAGCAGGAAGTTGACGATACCGTCGTAGCGGTTTTCCTTAAACAGCTCTGCGAGGAACTCGACCGTTGCGTACTCCTTAATGTATCGGAGATTTTCGTTGTCGGATACGTGATCCTCAAGGCAAATAACGTCCACCTTGTGGCCGAGCTTCAGGAGCTCCTCTGCCGTGTAGGTGCCGAGCGTGCCGCCGCCACCAATGAGTAATACCTTTTTCATTAAATGTTCCTCCAATCAAACAGTACCCCAATGGGGAATTTTTTATCATTTAAAAGTCTGTCATATACAACGCCTGCCTCGGTGGGAGAATGGATCTCGCCGATCATATCCTTGAAGTTCAGGCGACCGCCTCGGATAAGGTTCATGGCGGCTCTCATGTCATCCTCGTGGATCCAAAGACCGGGTGCGGATTCCTCCACGGGGCGTGCACGGGTGTGTGCACCAATGAGGGAAACGCCCTTGCCGTGCACCATTTTGTAATAGTCGATCTCAAACTGAGAGCTGCGGGTGCAACCGAGCAGGGCCACGCGACCCATCTCCTTCATGCACTCGAGTGCCTGAACCAGGCCGATGCCAAGGCCCGTCACCTCAATGCAGACGTTCACGCCGCCGTCGCTAAGAGCCATCACCTTGTCGGCAAAGCCCTCCTCGGTCGGGTCAAGCGCATAGTCTGCACCCATTTTCAGGGCAAACTCACGGCGATCCGCTACGGGGTCCACCGCAATCACAGGATAAGCACCTGCGGCACGCAGCTGCTGTACGGCAAACACGCCGAGAATGCCAAGACCCATAACAAGTGCCGACTCGCCAATCTCGATCTTGGTCTTACGGATCGCACCCATCGGGAAGGTGGAAATATGTACCATCGAGGCCTCCATCGTCGAGACACCCTCGGGGATCTTCACCACATTCTTGCGCTTTACGGTAATGTTTTTCTTGTGCTTGCCCCAGTAAACGATCACACGGTCGCCCTCGGCCACGTCCTTAACGCCCTCGCCAACGGCGGTTACAATGCCTGCGGCGCTGTAGCCACAGTAACGGGGGAACACGATCTCGGCGTCCTCATCGTCGTCGCGTTTGTTGCGCTGACCGACAAGATTGGCCTTCTCGGTGCCGGAGCTGATCGCCGAATACTCCAGCGATACCGTAACCTCGCCGGCCTTCGGTGCCTCATACTCGGCATCGAGCAGCTCTGCCACGCAGGGCTTAGTGAACACAATTTGCTTCGTTTTCATAATTATACCTCTTTTCCACAGGATTTCATGATCAGCTTGAAAAGCCCAAGCTCATAGTCGGGCGTGTAGGGGTTCTTCTCACCGCGCACGGCGCGTGCAAAGTTTTGCATCATATCGCTGTAACGGTTAAAGGATTCGGTGCGTGCCGTCTTCCACTCCTCGCGCCAGATCAGATCGGCGTCGCTCTCACTATATACGGTGTAGCGCAGCTCGCCGTCCTCGACCTCCAGGGGCTTTAATTCAATGGTGCCCTTCTCGCCGCAAATAACAAGCTGACAGCGCATATAGCCACCGCGCTCGACGGCGGCGGTCTTGGCGAAGGAAACACCGTTTTTATACTTGTACGCCACCATGCCGAAGTCGGTGGTGTTCACGCCGTGAATGCCCGTGGAGCAGCTCAGCGGTACAACCTCCTCGGGCTCGCCCAAGATTCCGTAAATGAGGTCGATGATGTGACAACCGAGGAAGAACATCATGCCACCCGGGAAGGTGCCGAGCCACTCGCGCTTGTGGTCGGCATAAAAGCAGTCCATGTGCGCCTCCACCGAAAAGATCTCGCCCAGCTCACCGCGGCGAATGCGCTCCACGCTCTCCATAAACACGGGATTGAAGCGGTACATATAGCCCATCGAGAAGGCGATGTTCTTTTCCTTTACGGTGCGGATGAGCTCCTCGAACGCCGCAAGGTCGGGGCTGCCGGGCTTTTCCATGTGCAGGTGCTTGCCCGCCTTTGCGACCATCAGAGCGTATTTGGTAAGGTAGATCTCCTCGGTCTCAACCGTCACCGCCTCGATCTCGGGGTCAGAAAGGATCTGTTCCACCGTCATTTCGCGATAGCCGTCAAAATACTTGGCACGCTTGGGGAAAAGCTCGCGCTCGTTTTCGGGCAGGCAGTAGCCCACGATCTCAAAGATATCGGATTGCTCGGTGAGATTTTTGAAAATAGCACTGCCGTGGCTGTTGCCGCTGGTGCCGATCTGTGCGATCTTGATTTTTTTCATCACGGACCTCCTGAAACAATATTTTGCCTATTATATTTATTGTACACGCTTGACGGCGTGAGCGCAATATGCTATACTGTAAAAAAAGTAACTATTCTGCAAGGAGGCACCATGGGAACCGAGGCGATCTACGTTTCTGACCTCTCAACGTCACGGCACGTCTTTCACAATTATCACTTTTGCCGCGGCAACTCGAACAGGCGAAAATCAAGATTCGGCCTGATCCTCAAGGGCAGTGGCACCTATATTTATCTCAATCAAAAGCTAAAGGTCGTCGAAGGGGACGTCATCTTTATCCCCGAAAACATCTATTGCTACTCGGAGTGGCACGGCGACCCCGACATTGAGGTGGTATATCTCAGTGGCTTTATGCACTATGAGAACTTCAAATACGCACCGCAAATTCTTGACGCGGACAATGAAATAAAAACCGCCATCCTGCAAATATCCGCACTCCTCGGGGGAAATCAGCTCGATGTTCTTGAGGCATATTCCCGTTTTTACAAGCTTCTTGGGGCCGTGATCGTGAAAATGACGCAGGGCGATTTTTCCTTTGACAAAACCCTGCAAACGGCCATTGAGTACCTCACGGGGCACTGGAACGCCGCCTTTTCGGTAGCCGACCTTGCCAAGGCCTGCTGTGTGAGCGAGTCAACGATCTACCACCTTTTCCAACGGGAGCTGGGGCAAACGCCCGTGAGCTTTCTCAATTCCATTCGCATCAACGTGGCGATCGAGCAGCTTGAAAACACCAGCCAGTCGATCTCGGCGATCAGCGAGTCCGTCGGCTTTCGCTCGGAAAACCACTTCCGCCGTGTCTTTGCCGATCTCACGGGCATGACCCCCTTAAAATACAGAAAAGCAAAATAGGAAAACAAATTCACATAAAATGACGCAAAAAAGCACCACGTTTCAGGAAAACGCGGTGCTTTTTCATTATTTTAAGCCTTAAATCTTCTGGCGTACCCACAGCGTCGGCAAAGCTCCTCGGCGGCACGGTGGTCGGTAAAGCCGTTGTAGATCGAGCGTGCGCGGGGCGAGCTCAAAATCTCGGCAAGTGGCTGCTCGTGCAAATTGCCAAGGGCGAGCACACCGTCGGCATCCAGGCAACAAGGCACAACCGTACCGTCTGCGTGCACGCCCACCTGATTGCGGAGCGCATAGCAAAACAAGGGCGCTCCCTCGGGGAGTGCGGGCGCTGAGAGGTCGGGCCAGTCAAACTCCTCTCCCCATTCCAGAAAGATCTTGTTCGAGAGGCGATAGCCACTCCATTTATCCTCCCAAGGGGCAGGAAACGCCGCACGAAGGGCCGCCAAGACCGTTTCGTTCTCGCGCTCGCCCTCTCCACCGACATTCCACAGACGGAAGGCAACGATCGTGCCCCTTTGGGCGGCTTTTTTGCCAAAATCGATTGCGGCCTGCAAATACAGGGGATCGGAAAACGCCTCGTTGGCGGCGGGAGCATGAAGCGAAATGCTGATCTTATAAAGGGGCGTGTCAAGCAGCTCCCGGCCGCATCTTGCAAGCAACGTGCCGTTTGTGGTAACGGCGGGCAAAAAGCCCTTTTCCCGTGCACGGGTGATAAATTTGGGGAGCAAGGGGTGAAGGGTCGGCTCTCCCATTAAATGAAAGAACAAATACTTGACCTCCCCCGAAAGCCGATCGGTGAGGTGCTCAAATTCCGTCTCGGTCATTTGCCGCTTTTCGCGCCCCGTCTTATGGCAAAACTGACAGGAGAGGTTGCAGATATTTGTAATTTCAAGATAGGCCTTTTCAATCATAGAAGCTCTCCTTTCAAAGGTTTTCCTTATAGGGACCGACGTCCCCGACGGTCCGTTTGCCGCACAAGGCGGCAAATATTCGCAACGCTTGGCGCTTTGCAAAGCAAATGGCGGTGTTTAGCCGACCTGTGCGCGCAAAACGGGTTCGCGTGCTGCTCCAAAGCAAAAGGGGTGCCATTCGGCACCCCTTTTGCTTTGGAGCAGGCAACGGGAATCGAACCCGCATCTCCTGCTTGGGAAGCAGGGGTTTTACCACTAGACTATGCCTGCGGACTCTCTTATTATATATAAAAAGTCCCGGCTTGTCAAGCAATCTTTTGAAATTCGCCAAAAATCCTTTCGACAAATTATTTTTGTGTATGAGTGCCTTTTTCCGCGTGGATAAAATTTCCCCAAGGGATCTGAGATACGATAATGGCCGCAAAAATAAGGACCATGCCCAAGATCTCGGTCGCGGTGGGGTACAAATGAAGCGCCACCATGCTGGCGATCACCGCCACCACCGATTCAAGGCTCAACACCAAGCTCGCGAGTGCCGCAGGCGAACGCTGCTGCCCCACGATCTGCAGGGTGTACGCCACGGCCGAGGAAAGTATGCCGGCATAAAGCACCGTCCACCATCCCGTAAGAATTCCGCCGAGCGTCGGCTTTTCCAAAATCACGGCAAACACCAACGAAAGGACGCCCACCACCAAAAACTGCACCGCCGAAAGGCGCACGGCGTCCACGCGGTCGCCGACCAGGTCCACCAGGATCATTTGGCAAGCAAACAAAAGCGAGCAAACGATCAGCTGGATATCTCCGGTCGTCAAGGAGGAGCCGCTCATGCAAAGCAGCCACAGGCCGCCGAGAGCCACCAGCACACACACATACACGTGAGGTGCTGCGCGACGGCCGAGGAAAAACCCGAACAGGGGCACGAAAACAATATAAAGCGCGGTAATAAACGCATCCTTGCCGGGGGAACCGGTATTACTTGCAATGCCCAGCTGCTGAAGTGCCGAGGCGGCGCACAAAAACACGCCGCAAAAGGCACCGCAAAGCCACGTAAGCTTACGCGATTGCACGGTGGGGGCCTTGTAGGTTCCCTTTTTCTTGCGCATACGGTCCATTTGCAAAAATACGACCGCCAGCGCCGCCGCGCCCACAAAGGAACGAAGCGTTAAAAAAGTAAATGCAGGTATGGTTTTTGCGGCCGTGTCCTGCGCCACGAACGTCGTGCCCCAAAAAAAGGCCGCAAGCAAGCAACAAATAAGACCGCTTGATCTTCTCATCGGTGTCAAAGCTCCTTTGGATCAAAAATAAAATGGCCGAGGTCAAGTCCGTTCGGGATCGTCGCCCTCATCCCCGTCGGGCGTGGGATAAAGCCCCAAACGAATGCTGGACTTTCCGAATTTTTGGCGTATGGTGTGGAGTGCTTCCTCCACGTTTTCTTTTTTATTTACCCCCGTAACGGGGGCAAAAAGGTCAATCTGCTCCTCGGCCTCATCCGATCCCACAAGCCCCGAGGCCGTCACGGTAAGCGCGCGGATCATCGTGCCGTATCCCGTGGCTGCCTTGATGAGCTCCATCGTGCTTTCAAGCAGGTCGCGCCTTAACCACGTCGCACACCGCAACGTCTTTTGCCGCTGTGTGGTGCGAAAATCCGGCGTTTTGACCTGCACCTGCACCACGGTACATTTGCAGTCTTCCTCGCGCAGGCGCGCCGCCACCGAATCGCAAAGGGCGGCCGCCCCCGCACGGATCTCGGCCTCGCCCACGATGTTTCGCCGGAAGGTCATCCCGTTGCCGATCGATTTGGGGCGTTTCCGTTCGAAATACGATCCCACCGGCTCGTGATCGTTGCCCGTGGCATATCGCCAAAGCATCCCACCCGCCTCACCAAGCAAAGCGGTGAGCTTTAAGGGATCGGCGGCGGCAAGATCGCCGATGGTCAGCACACCGAGCGAACGCAGCTGCTCGGCTGTACGCCGACCGACGTAAAGCATTTCCGATACAGGCAAGGGATAAACGATCTCCTTGAAATGCTCCCGATCGATGACCGTCGTGGCATCGGGCTTTTTATAATCGCTGCCGAGCTTAGCAAACACACGGCAAAAGCTGACGCCCACCGAGATGGTGATGCCGATCTCACTGCGCACGCGCGCACGAATGACGTCGGCCAGCTCCTTTGGGGTAAAGGGAAACAGGTGCATGCTCCCCGTCACGTCCAAAAAGGACTCGTCAATGCCAAAGGGATCCACAAGATCGGTATAGTCGAGATAAATGGCATTGACGCGCCGCGATATTTCGTGATATTTTTCGTGATGCGGCGGCACCAGCACCAACTCCTTGCACTTTTTCTTCGCCTGCCAAATGGTCTCCGCCGTTTTGATGCCATAGGCCTTGGCAAGCTCGTTTTTGGCAAGGATAATGCCGTGTCGGCTTTCGGGATCGCCCGCTACCGCCATCGGCACACTTTTGAGCTCGGGGCGGGAAAGCATTTCCACCGACGCAAAAAAGCCGTTGCAGTCACAATGCAACACAATGCGCTCCGTCATACTTCCCCTCCCTTTCATGTTATGCTTGTATTCAGTCGATTGCAATCGAAAATGTGAGGCCCTGCGGCAGGTTGGCACCCACGCCAAAGGGCTCTCCCTCCCGCTCGCTTACGCGAAGGCGATACCGTGCACCGCCAAGCGAGGCCGCCACGCGAGGGGCAAGCTCACGATTGCCGAGCCACTCCTTAAAATAGATCATATCACCCTGCCGCTCATACAGGGTAGCAAGCTCCCCCTCCAGGCAAACGGCACCGCCGTAAAGAAACCCAAGTGACAAAAAATCCGCACTCGGCACGGCAAACGGCTCCTTCAAAAAGGCCTCGCGGCACGCAAGATATCCGTCAGGGGAAAGCGACTCGATCCCCAAAGAGGGCAAGGACTCCGCCTCGCCCTCCATCGTTAACGTAGGGGAAAAGGGCAACAGTCCGGCCTTTTGATAGAAGCCGAAAAGCGACGCGCTTGAGGGGCGCAAAAACACCGGCAAGCCGCGCGCGATCTCCTGTTGGATCAATTGAGTAGCAAGTCCCTTGCCGCGATAAGCGCGGTCGGTCGCCACCGCGTAAAGATAACGCGCCTTTGCCAACGTCCCACCGATTTGAATGGGATACGGTATTGAAAACAGCATAGAAACGGGCTTGTCCCCCTCCCGAATCACGCGCAAATAGCGCGGATAGGCAAAGCGAAACAATGCCTCGTTAAACTCCCGGGACTCACTGCCGAAGGCACTCTCGTACAGGGCCCGGCACGCCAAATAAAACTCTTCCATACACTCACCTCACGTTCAGTATAACCCATTTTCCCCCTGCCGTCAAGGAAAACCGCCAACAAAAACGCCGCCAACGGAAAATTTTGCGAAAACGCACACCGTAGGCGGCTTTATCTGATTTAAGAGGTCTTTTTTCCGTTCACGGCGCGGTGAGAATCTCCCAGCACACCGAGCGTCTCGACAAGCAGGGTGCGCACCTCCTCGGGCAGGTCGGCATACGCGCTCATCATGCTTTTCAGGCTTTGACGCTTGCCCGAAATCAACCCCGACACGGTATCGTGCTCCGATGCCTCAAGGATGCCGAAAAGTGCCTCGCAAAAACGGCGGCGCCGCTCGGGGCTGGTGGCGCTGACAAAGCGCTCGATCACGGCCTCCGTGCGCTTGCCGAAGGCCGTACGCTCCTTGGTGTACACAAAATCGGGCCCCTCCACCTGCCAAGAATAGCCGTCGTGCTGCAAAAGCCCCTTATTGGTACTTTCCACGATCTTATAATTGGTATCGTGCTCCAGGAGCACCGCCACGATCGAGGACTGCGGCAAGTAGGTGTAGATGCGGTCGCGCAGCTCAAGATACGCGGCACTCGCAAGGGTACTGTCGCAAAAGCCGGGACCGTCGTTGTTGTAAACGGCGCGGATGCGGTAACGAATGTGGTCGCCCGAATGGACCGCCGAAAACATCGCAAGATTCCCGCCCTTGGAATGTCCCCCGACAAAAATGCGGCGCAAGGGGTAGGCCGCGGCAACCTCACGCAAATACTCCACCGCCGTCAGCTGTGCCGGCACGGGACATTCATAGCTCATACGAAAATCCTCGCGCCACCCGACAAGCGTATCGTCGGTGCCCTCAAAGGCCACGAATACGTTTTGACCGGGGAGCAAAAAGGACACCGCGCCAAACTGCATGCCGTCGGCACGGTCCAAGATCTTTTTCGCGCCAAACACACGCAAATTGGAAAAACGCGCCGAGGCCGCAAGCGCACGCAGCAATCGCTCGTGATTGAGATCCACCGCCTTGCGTTCCACCGACGGGCGCGCAAAATAGGCCTTAGCGACCTCGCAAAGCCGCACCGGCTCCCCACGCGGCGACGAGGGGACCAGTCCCCCGAGATCCGAATACGCCAGCATTGAAAAAATGAGCGCATCCACAGGCGTTAAGGACGCGTTGCCGAACGTAAGATCGCCGCGCCAGGTCAAATAATCAAACAAATTGCTCATAGATGCCCTCCTTTACTCAAGCTATGCAAAAGCCACGGTTCTGTTACCTTTATGATACCATAAAGGGCGACGCGCTGTCAAGAAAGCATGTCGCCCGAAATACTGGAAATGTGGGGTTATTTTTTGCGCTTCGGGGATCGCGTCGCCGCACTTTTAGGGCTCCCCTTTTTGACCTGACGCCCTTTGGCGTTCCCTTGGGGCTTGCCCTTGCCGCGCAACGGCTTTTCCTCTCGCATTCCCCGTTTTTCGCCCACCGTGGGTTTGCCTTTTGGAAAATCGGGACGCACCAAGCAATGCGGAGCCGTTCCGATCAGGTCCTCACGGTGAGCCTTTTTCAGGGCCTCACGCACGGCGGGGGCGTTCTCGCGTCGGTTGAACTGCAAAAGCGCGCGCTGAAGCTGCTTTTCGGTGTAATCACGCGGCACGAACACCGCCTTGCCCGTGAGCGGATCGATGCCCGTATAAAACATGACGGTCGAGGCAGTACCGGGCGTCGGATAATAATCCTGCACCTGCTCGGGCGCGTAATGATCGCGCTTGAGGCACTCGGCCAGGGCCACCGCGTCGGCCAGCGTGCTGCCGGGATGACTCGACATCAGGTAGGGCACCAAATACTGCTCCTTCCCCACCTCGCGGGTGATCTCAAAAAAGCGCTTGCGAAAGGCCTGATATACCGAGAAATTCGGCTTACCCATCGCGGCAAGAACCCCCTCGGAGCAATGCTCGGGGGCCACCTTCAGCTGACCGCTGACATGATCGCGCACCAGCTTTTTGAAAAAGCGCTCGTCCTTGTCGGCAAGCAAATAATCAAAGCGAATGCCCGAGCGGATAAACACCTTTTTTACCCCGGGGAGCGCCTCGATTTTTTCGAGCAACTCGATGTATTCGCTATGATCGACCTTTAAATTCTTACAGGGCGTGGGCGCAAGGCATTTGCGATGGGTGCAGACTCCCGACGTCAGCTGCTTGTCGCAGGCAGGGCCGCGGAAATTGGCGGTGGGCCCGCCCACGTCGTGGATGTATCCCTTAAAATCAGGCATCGCCGTGATCTTTTTGCACTCCTCCACCACACTCTCGATGCTGCGCGAGCGCACCGTGCGTCCCTGGTGGAATGCCAGCGCACAGAAATTACAGGCGCCGAAGCACCCACGGTTGTGCGTGACAGAAAAACGCACCTCCTCGATTGCCGGCACACCGCCGAGCTTTTCATACATCGGGTGATAGGTGCGCGCAAAGGGGAGCGCATACACGCGGTCGAGCTCCTCGCGCTCAAGCGGGGGCATGGGTGGGTTTTGCACCAGCATTTTTCCGTCGTAATACTCGACAATGGCACGGCCGCTCACGCTATCCTGGTTGCGGTACTGAACGCCAAAGGCCTCGGCATAGCGACGCTTGTTGACCTTGAGCTCGTTGTAGTCAAAGGAGCCGGCCACGGGATAATGGACCGTGTCCCCCTCCTTGCCGAGCCATACGGTGCCGCGCACGTCGCGGATCTTCTTAACAGGCACACCCTTGTCAAGCAGGGCGGCAATGCGGAGCAATATATTCTCCCCCATACCGTAGGTCAAAAGATCGGCGCGGGCATCGACCAGGACCGAGCGGCGGACCTTGTCGTCCCAGTAATCGTAATGCGCAAAGCGGCGAAGCGATGCTTCAAGCCCGCCCAAAATGATCGGCACGTCGCCAAAGGCCTCGCGGATGCGGTTGCAGTACACGATCACAGCGCGGTCGGGGCGCTTACCGGGCTTGCCGCCGGGCGAATAATAATCGTTTGAGCGACGCTTTTTGGCGGCGGTATAATGCGCCACCATGCTGTCAATATTGCCCGACGTTACCAAAAATCCAAGACGGGGCCTGCCGAATTCACGAAAGGCCTCAGCGCTTTTGTAATCGGGCTGCGAGAGGATCGCCACGCGGTACCCCGCCGCCTCAAGCACGCGCGAAATGATGGCAACGCCAAAGGAGGGGTGATCGACGTATGCATCACCCGTAACATATACAAAGTCGGGCACATCCCATCCACGCGCCTCCATGTCGGCACGCGAAATGGGCAAAAAAGCCGCGTTTTGCATCACAATCCCCCTCCTTTTTGGTTTTTTACTTGGTTTTTGAAAGAATTTGGGTCAAATATTCATCGGGCGAAAGCAGGATCTCGCAATCACCGTCACCGTTGGTGATCGACAGCACCAGGCCCGATTCGGGCTTTAGATCCGGGTGATAATTGTAACGTCGAATGCCCTTCGGCGCACTTGAATTTTCGGCAGTCAAGGATGCCGCCTTTGTGATCTCCGAAAGCCCCACGCGGCATACCAGCTGCATCCTTGACCCGCCGCGATAGGTAAATATCTCAAGATCCACGCTCCCATCCTCGCGCTCACGCAAGCGATACAAATGCTGCAGGATCAAGTACCGTGCCGTCAGCTGAATGACCGGCACCAAGAGGCAAAGCCCCACACATTGCAGGATCGAGGGATATTTCGGGACAAGTCCGCTGCCGACAAAGGCGATCACGGCCGCGGCAAGACAAAGAATGACCGCGGTTTTGGCCTTGGCGTTGGTGCGCGTCGGTTTGTAATCGTACATCGTTATTTTCCCCCTCCGGCGGTCAGGGCCGCCTTATCCTCTTTGCTCAGCGCAAGCTCGGTCCAGGGCTCATCCTTATGGTACACACGGATCGAGCCGTAGGCCTTGCTCTCATAATCCACGGCACCGCCGTAGTAAACGTCAAGATACATCACGATCAGGTCCTCGGGCATTGTCACGTCGTCAAACGTATAAAGAATAAAGGTATAAAGCTTGGTCGTCTCAATCTCATAGGAGGTGGGGGCGAGGCGCACCTCGGTAAGGGTCTCACTGCCATCCTTGTTGTCGGTTGGATCCTCCGGAGTCAGGTCCTTGATGCCGAGAAGCGACACGTCATACACGATCTCGCCGCGCGGCGGCACGCTCTCAAGCCCAAAATCCTTTTTGGTAGCCTTCAGGGTACTGTTGTTGTAGCGGAGAAGCACCTGCATTTGCTTTGCCTCGGGAATATACACCACACGGGGGGTGGAAAAATACCCGTTGTTATGCTCACCGCGTGTAAAGATCTCGTGCTCCTGCGTGCGCAATGAAAGCGCATCGCCCTTGGCCTCATACGCCGCAAGAAGCCGTTCGTTGGGGCTGAGCCGCTCCATCTCCTTGGGGGTCCCACCCGAAAAGAGCACGCGCCACAGTAAAAAGGCAATCATTGCAAAAATGCCCAGCGCGAAAAGACCGTAAAGCACCTTGCCCACGATCCACCAATAATAACTTTTTCTCGGTCTTGCCATATTTTACCCTTTCCTCGCCAAGCGAGCAACAATCCTTTGAAGATATAAACTATTGTATAACAAATCCCCCAAAATGTCAAATGATTTCTGCGTGAAGGAGCGTGTTTTTCCCCCTTTTCCAAATTTTACATCCCCAAAAACGCGACACGGTATGCTAAAATAAAGAAAAATTCCCAAGGAGGACTCCCCCATGAAACGAGCTTTCGCTGCCGGGTGTGTGTCACTGCTGCTTTTGGGCTCTGCAATGCCCACCGCCGCCTTGACGCCTACATACACCGTAACCGGCACCTATCGATCATCGCAATATCACAAAAACATAGAAAGGATCACCAAAACGGGTGACGCCGCCTTTGATACCGTGGCGGCCGCCCTCTCTCAGCTCGGCTACCACGAGGGAAATTCCAAGAGCGACTTTAACGGCAAAAACAGCTCCGGCACCAAAAATTATACCGAATACAACCGCGCCTTTGGCACCATCGGGGGCTCTTACTCCTACGCCTGGTGTGCGGCATTCGTTTCCTGGTGCTTGGAGATCGCGGGTGCCAAGGACAGTGCGGGAGGCAAATTCACCAGCTGCACCCTGTGGGTCGAGCGCCTGCAGGAGCTGGGGCTTTACAGCACCCGTGCCTCGGGCTACATCCCAAAGGCGGGGGATCTCATTTTCTTCCGCTCGGCGGGAGTGACGCGCGCCTCGGATCACATCGGGATCGTGCGATACGTTAAGGATGGACGCGTCTATACCGTAGAGGGCAACGCCTCAAACAAGGTATCGGCACGCGACTATGCCCTTAGCGACACCTACATCGTCGGATACGGAAGGCCGAAATACGGCGGCATCCCCCTGAAAAAGACCGCACTCGCGCTGGAGGATGTGTCCACGGGACTTTATACCGTCACGCATGACTTTGTCAACCTGCGCTCCGCCCCCTCGACCTCGGGCACCAAGCTCGGCTCCCTTTCGCACGGGACTCTGGTTGAAATAAAGGAGATCCAAAACGGCTGGGGAAGGCTCGATCACAATGGCAAGGTGGCCTACATATCCCTCGATTATGCGGACTTCACCTCCCCCGTGTTTTATACCGTGACCTACACCGCGAAAAATGCCGAAAATCTCCCCCCATCCCAGTCCTATTTCAGCTTTGAGGTCGGGAAAGCCGACACCCAAACGCCCTTGCGCGAGGGCTTTGCCTTCCACCATTGGCGGGACGCCGAGGGTGGGATCTACGCACCCGGCGACCCCTTGCCCCAGGGCGATCTTGCTCTTACGGCCGTGTTCGAGCCCCTGCCCGTTGAGGAGCCGCCGACCGCCGAGGGGGGAGCCCTGCCCGAGGATGGCGACACTCCGCCCCCTGTCACCCCCGATGCACCCGGGCCCTCGACCCCGCAGCCCCTACCCGAGCAGGGTACGCCACAGGTCCCCACAAACACCGAACGCGCCGCCGCCGAGGCCGGAACCGTGTCGGGCGTGCTCAGCGCCGTCGCCGCTCTTTGGTGGTACATCAAGCGTTTTTTGATCGCATAATTTGAGTGAGGTGCAAAACCTCACTCATTTTTTTGACCTTTTTGCGGTAAAATCAAAAAAATTCATATATTTATCACAATTTCAGGCTATAATCATGTTATAATATATTATCGTTTATTAAATTAAGGAGGCGAACGGATTGCTTTCCCTGCATAACATTGTAAAAACCTATATTTCGGGCGATTCCAAGGTCACGGCACTGAACGGTGTCAGCATCGACTTCAGGAATCACGAATTTGTATCCATCTTAGGCCCCTCGGGCTGTGGTAAAACCACGCTTCTCAACGTCATTGGGGGTCTTGACCGCTACACAAGCGGCGATCTTGTGATCGGCGGACGCTCCACCAAGGAGTTTACCGATGCCGACTGGGATACCTACCGCAACCATTCCATTGGCTTTGTATTCCAAAGCTACAACCTCATCATGCACCAAACGGTGCTCGCCAACGTCGAGCTGGCCCTGACGCTGTCGGGCGTGTCGCGTGAGGAACGCCGTGCCCGCGCCATTGCGGCACTGGAGCAGGTGGGCCTTGGAGACCAGATCCACAAAAAGCCGAATCAAATGTCGGGCGGCCAAATGCAGCGCGTGGCGATCGCGCGTGCGCTTGTCAACGACCCCGAGATCATTTTGGCCGACGAGCCCACGGGCGCACTTGACACACACACCAGCGTGCAGATCATGGAGATCTTGAAGAGCGTTTCCAAGGAAAAGCTCATCATCATGGTCACGCACAACCCCGATCTTGCCGCCGAATACTCGAGCCGCATCATCAAGGTGCTGGACGGTGAGGTGCAGGAGGATACCAACCCCTACACCGCCGAGGCAGAGCCCGTGTTGGTAGAGGGGACACCCGCGGTCGAGGCAACACCCGCCGAGGCCGCCGAAGAAGCCCCCACGGAACGCGTGGGCAAACGCAACAAGGCAAAGAAAAAGGGCAGCAAGGGCAAGCGCTCAATGTCGCTCTTCACCGCGCTATCCCTGTCCTTCCAAAACCTGCTCACCAAAAAGACGCGCACGCTGCTCGTATCCTTTGCCGGCAGCATCGGCATCATCGGCATTGCGCTGATCCTCGCCCTCTCAAACGGCGTCAACCTCTTTATCGCGGCGGTGCAGGAGGATACCCTCTCGACCTATCCCTTAACGATCCTGAAGGAAACGCAGGATATGTCCGCCCTGCTCGGCGCCATGACCACCACGGGCAGCAACACCGACTATAAGGAAAGCGGAAAAATTCACGTCGATGACTCGCTCGGCACCATGATGTCGGCGATGAGCGCCACGGTCAGCAACAACCTTGAAGCCTTCAAAAAATACATCGAGGAAAACCCCGATAAGATAGACGGCCTTGTCAACGATATTCAGTACACCTACGACTACGACCTGCAGATCTTTAACATGGTGGCTGTTGACAAGGACGGCAAGACCGTGCTGGATGCCCGCGAGATCGGCATGAACGTGGTGTTTGACAACATGGGCAGCGCCTTCTCGGGCATGTCCGAGCTCATGGAAATGGGCGGCAGCATGGGCGGCATGAACGTCTTCTCCGAAATGATCGGCAACCAAGAGCTGCTCGATCAGCAATACGACGTGATCGCGGGCAGCTGGCCCAAGGCATACAACGAGGTCGTGCTGGTGGTCAGCGGCAACAACCAGATCAGCAAAATGACGCTCTATATGCTCGGCATCCTCGACCCTGCCGGCATTGAGGAGGAGCTGAAAAGCCTCATGGCCGGTAACTACACCGCCGAGGACGTGAACTACACCTACGAGCAGCTTTTGGGCACCCAATTCAAGCTCCTGACGACGGCCGATTTCTTCAAGGAAACGGACAAAACCTACCCGACCGCCGACGGCGAGAAGCCCGTTTGGAGCGACCTGCGTGAAGCCCCCGGCTTCGACCTTTCCGATTTCGTCAGCAAAAACGGCGAAGCACTGAAGATCGCCGGCATCATCCGCCCCAAGAAGGGCGTTGCCGCCACCTCGATCTCGGGCGCTGTCGGTTACACCAAGGCCCTGACCGATCATATCCTTGCAAAAAATGCAGCGAGCGCCGTGATCAACCAGCAAAAGGCGTACCCCGCCGTCAACGTCCTGACGGGTCTTGCCTTTGAGCGCACCCACTATACGCCCGAAACCATTCCGGCGCTGGTCGATAAAATCGATGCGGCCACCATGGATATGTTCTACGCCTATATGACCGAGCAGATCCTTCACAACCCCGAGTTTGAGGATCGCATTCAAGTAACGGACACCCAGTCCTTCCTCGGTATGTTTATGCTGCTACCGACCGAAAGCCAGGCCAATATCCTTACCGACATCTTAACGGAGGCCGATACCGCAGCCAACACCGATGCGCTGGATACTCTTTTCACCATGCTCAGCATGCGTACGGACGGTATTACCATTACCGCCAAAAACTTTGTAAAGCTGCTTCCCGTACTCGATATGCAGGTGGTTTTGGGTGCCCTCAACGGCCTTCCCGCCATGGGCGCTATGATGCCGAATCCCACCCCCGGTCTTATTGAGCTGGCAGGCGATGCCGCCATGCAGGAGATCTACGCCACCCTCACCGCCAGCATCAAGAATATGACCGTGAACCGCGAGATCTTCTTGGCAATTCTTGGCACGATGACGCCCGACGACCCCGCCTTTATCCAGCTCGAGGAAACCCTGTACTCCATGGCCCCCCAGATCGATGCAACGCTCGAGAGCGTGCTTGACGTCTTAGACGATGCCGAAAAGGCAAAGCCCGCCTCGATCAATTTCTACGCCAAGGACTTTGAATCGAAGGAGAAGATCGAAGCCTTTATCGCCGACTACAACGCCAAGGCCGAGGCCGAGGGGCGCAACGCCGACAAGCTCGAGTACTCCGACCTCGTGGGCACCATGATGTCGTCGGTGACGATCATTGTCGATGCCATTTCCTACGTGCTCATCGCCTTCGTGTCGATCTCGCTGGTGGTCTCCTCGATCATGATCGGCATCATCACCTATATCTCGGTGCTTGAGCGCACCAAGGAGATCGGTATTTTGCGCGCCATCGGCGCGTCGAAAAAGGATATCTCGCGCGTATTCAACGCCGAAACGCTCATCATCGGCTTTGCTGCCGGTGCCATCGGCATCCTCTTCACGCTCCTCTTGTGTATCCCGATCAATTTGATCCTGCGCGCTGTCACCGATATGGAAAGCATCCGTGCGGTCCTGCCGCCCGTAGCGGCGTTCGTGCTGGTTGCCATCAGTATGGTGCTCACCCTCATCGCAGGTCTGATCCCCTCTCGCATCGCATCCAAGAAAGATCCTGTTGTGGCACTGCGAACCGAATAAAAGCACCCTTGCCGCGCGGCGATGCCGCGCGGCTTTTTTTGAGTGTGAAGGCGGCCTCCTTTTTCCAAGACTCCCCTGTATGCTCCCCTTTTTTGTGATAAAAATAACAAAGCAAAGAGTGCTCAAAATGATTTGTTAAATCTTTGCCAATCTTTGCTGTTTTTTTAAAAAAAATGAAGAAAAAGGAACAAAAAATGCACAACTTTCCCTTGACACAAGGGGCTTGCTGTGCTATACTATCAATGGTCGCAAAACGACGGCGTAAGCTCCTGTAAGCGTAACGGCGACCCGCATATTTTGCCGACCGTCGAGCACCGCTCACAGTGTCGGTATTTTTTATGGCTTGTTAATAAATTCCTTTTTTGGAGGTAAAATACATGAGAACTGAATGGAATGGCTTTGTAGGCGGCTTGTGGGAACGCGACATCAACGTTCGCGACTTCATTCAAAAGAACTACACCCCCTATGACGGCGACGACAGCTTCCTTGCCGGCCCCACCAAGGCAACCCTTGATCTTTGGGCTAAGATCAGCGAGCTGAAGAAGGAAGAGATCGCCGCAGGCGGCGTTTTGGATATGGACACCTCGGTGGTTTCCACCATCACCTCGCACGCCCCCGGGTATATCGAAGAGGGCAAGGAGCAGATCGTGGGTCTTCAGACCGACAAACCCCTGAAGCGCTCGCTTCAGCCCTACGGCGGTATCCGTATGGCGATGAAGGCGTGCAAGGACAACGGCTATGCTGTACCCGCTGAGCTCGTTGAGTTCTTCACCGAGCACAGAAAGACACACAACGCAGGCGTGTTTGACGCCTACACCCCCGAGATCAGAAAGTGCCGCTCGAACCACATCATCACCGGCCTGCCGGATGCGTATGGCCGCGGCCGTATCATCGGCGACTACCGCCGTGCGGCTCTTTACGGCATCGATCGCCTGATCGAGGACAAGAACGAGCAAAAGGATTCGACCCCCTCGGTGCTTACCGCCGACGTCATCCGTGACCGCGAGGAGCTCTCCGAGCAGATCCGTGCCCTTGAGATGATCAAAAAGATGGCCGCATCCTACGGCTGCGATATCTCGAAGCCCGCTTCGAGCTTCAAGGAGGCTGTTCAGGCCACCTACTTCGGCTATCTTGCCGCTGTAAAAGAGCAAAACGGTGCCGCTATGTCCCTTGGCCGTGTTTCCACCTTCCTTGACATTTACGCTGAGCGCGACCTGAAGAACGGCGTGCTGACCGAGGAAGAGGTACAGGAGATCATTGACCATTTCGTCATGAAGCTCCGTATCGTGTGCTTTGCACGTACCCCCGAGTACAACGCCCTGTTTGCCGGCGACCCCACCTGGGTTACCGAGGCGATCGGCGGTGTGGGCGTCGATGGCAGACACCTTGTTACCAAGAACTGCTACCGTTTCCTCAACACCCTCAACAACCTCGGCGCTGCTCCCGAACCCAACCTCACGGTTCTGTGGTCGAAGAACCTGCCCGAGAACTTCAAGCGCTTCTGCGCTAAGATTTCCATCGAGCACCACGCCGTTCAGTACGAGAACGACGACCTGATGCGCCCCTTGCACGGTGACGACTACGCCATCGCTTGCTGCGTATCCTCGATGAAGCTCGGCAAGGAGATGCAGTTCTTCGGCGCACGCGCCAACCTTGCAAAGTGCCTGCTTTACGCGATCAACGGCGGTGTGGACGAAATGACCGGCGTGCAGGTTGCACCCAAGTTCCAGCCCATCACCTCCGAGTACCTCGACTATGATGAGGTCATGGAGAAATACAAGGCTATGATGGAGTGGCTTGCCAAGGAGTACGTCAATGCTCTCAATGCCATCCACTACATGCACGACAAGTACTGCTACGAGCGCGCACAGATGGCGTTCCACGACAAGGAGGTGCGCCGCTGGTTCGCAACCGGTATCGCAGGCTACTCCGTAGTTGCTGACTCCCTGTCCGCTATCAAGTATGCCAAGGTTAAGGTTGTCCGCAATGAGCAGGGCATCGCCACCGACTTCATCGTTGAGGGCGACTTCCCCAAGTACGGCAACGACGACGACCGTGTTGACTCGCTCGGCATTGAGGTCCTTCGTTTGTTTATCACCTACCTGCGCAAGCAGCACACCTACCGCAACGGTATTGCCACCACCTCGGTTCTCACCATCACCTCGAACGTGACCTACGGTAAGAACACCGGTGCTACCCCCGACGGCAGAAAGTGCGGCGAGGCGTTTGCACCGGGTGCAAACCCCATGCACGGTAGAGACCAAAACGGTGCGATCGCATCGATGGCATCGGTTGCAAAGATCCCCTTCATGGATTCTCAGGACGGTATCTCCAACACCTTCACCATCGTTCCCTCGGCTCTTGGCAAGACCCAGGAGGAGCGTGAATGCAACATCGTGGCCCTGCTTGACGGCTACTGTGCAAAGGGTGGCTTCCACCTCAACGTCAACGTCTTTGACCGCGAGCTGCTGCTTGACGCACAAAAGCACCCCGAGCTTTATCCTCAGCTCACCATCCGTGTGTCGGGCTACGCCGTAAACTTCATCAAGCTCACCAAGGCACAGCAGGACGAGGTTATTTCGAGAACCTTCCACGGCTCGATCTGATATGAGCGGAGCCATTCATTCGATTGAAACTTTAGGGACGGTGGACGGACCGGGCCTTCGCTTCGTGGTATTCTTTGAAGGATGCCCCATGCGCTGCCTGTACTGCCACAATCCCGATACGTGGGTGCCCAAGGCGGGCGAAAAAAAGTCCGCCGAGGGCATCATCCGTCGCATGGTGCGAAACATTGATTTTTACCGCACGGGCGGCCTCACGGCCACGGGCGGTGAACCTTTGATGCAAATCGACTTCCTGATCGAGCTCTTTGAGCTTGCCAAGGAAAACCATATTCACACCTGCCTTGATACCTCGGGCGTCACCTTCCGCGAGACCCCCGAGTACCTTGAAAAGATGGATCGCTTGCTTGCTGTCACCGATCTTGTGATGCTTGACATCAAGCACATGGATGACGAAAAGCACCGCGAGCTGACAGGTCACGGAAACAAACACATTTTGGCTTTTGCCAAATATTTGAACAAAAAAGGCAAACCGATGCGCGTGCGCCACGTCATCATTCCGGGCTTTACCGACAATGAAAAGGAGCTGGCCGCCCTCGGGCAATTCTTAAAGGACTTCGATAACATCGAAAAGATCGAGACGCTCCCTTACCACACACTCGGCAAGGCAAAATACGAGAATCTCGGCATCCCTTATCCGCTCGGCAACACGCCGGCTTTGACGTCCAAGGACGCCAAGGCGGCACTGGCCGTCATCAAAGCGAATATGTAAAATCAGGGTGCGGTACCCAAAAGGTACCGCACCTTTTTTATTTTTATGTATTTACTTTGCGCAAATCAAGCGCCAAAAGGGACGATTGATCCAACGCGGCAGGGCAATTCATGCATCACCCGTTTTGATATTTACTATTTCGCGGGCGATTCGTGAATCGCCCCACTAAAAACCGCCCTCTCCCCCGTTTGTGCAAGGGAAAAGGCGGTTCACCTTGTTAGAACACCTATATTTTAAGTGTGTGTTTTTGGTCTGCGCGAATGAAGCGGCCTGAAAGGGCGGTTGCTTCGATGCAGAAGCCGTGATCTTGGCACGATAGGCGTATTTCATACGTCGAGTGACAAGAGCGCGGATAAAAAACACACATACAATAAAAATGAGATCCGCTAGGATCTCTATACATTAGAAAAGCCGCCCTCTCCCCCGTTTGTGCAAGGGAAAAGGCGGTTCACCTTGTTAGAACACTTATATTTTAAGTGTGTGTTTTTGGTCTGCGCGAATGAAGCGCCCTTTCCCTATTTGGTGCGCATCTTCATCGTCGGCATCATATCGCCCATCGCGCGCACGGCCTTTTCGGTTTTCTTTACCATGCGGCGCGTTTCGCGCTTGCCGCCGACCACCATGCCGACCGTGCCGCCCACGACCATACCTGCAAGAAGCCCTGCCGCCGTCATCGTTACCTTGTTCATTTCAAATCCCCCCTTTTGTTTTCTCATTTATAGTTTGTGCCCGTGCGTGCAGTTTATGCAAAAAGTAAAAAACAAAAAAGGGAAATTTTGCAAAAAATCCGAAGGCTTATTGCAAACGGTTTTAAAAAGCATTATAATAAAGGTAGTAAATGAAAAGGAGCCCCCGAATATGGAGCAGATCTATACCATACCCGTCAACGAGGCGTTTGATGCCTCGCGCGCCGACAAAAGCTGCGGATGCCCGATGTGTGCCTTATACCGCAAGCTCGAGGAAAATGAGCTCGACCTCATTCTCGGTGCCTCGATGATGGAGCCCGACGTGCGCATTCAAACCAACAAGGAGGGCTTTTGCCGCACACATTACGATATGATGTTTGTGCGCAAAAATCGCCTTGGCATGGCGCTGACGCTCGAAAGTCATTTGAAGGAATTGCAGGAGGACCTCAAATCGGGACTCCTGAACACTGTGGTCGGGCGAGCCGAGGCAAGACCCGTCAAACGCGTCAAGGCGCTCGAAAATTCCTGCTACGTGTGCCGCCGCATCGATTTTCACTTCCAGCACATGGCGCAAACGGTGATCTATCTCTACGACACGGAGGAGGAATTCCGCAAAAAGCTCGAGGGACAGCCCTATTTTTGCTTGCCGCATTACCGCCTGCTCCTGGAGCGCGGCGACGCCCGCCTTGGCAAAAAGACCATGGCCGAATTCACCGCCCTGATGCAAAAAATCGAGCTTGGGTATCTTTCGGAGCTTACCGACGATATCAGCTGGTTTTGCAAAAAATTTGATTACCGTTACGATCAAGAGCCCTGGAAAAACTCAAAGGACAGCGTGGAGCGCGCCATTAAATTTCTGCGTTCCGACCTGCACGGCGCGCCCGAAAAAAAATAATCAAAGGCAACCGTTATTATTTATTTTTGCTTACAAAGACAACGCGTATGTGTTAAAATAACAAAGAAATATAAGCACAAGGAGAACGATCATGGTACTTACACATCAAGAGCTCATCCCCCTTTTGCACGGCGTCGTGCGCACGGTTGACAAAAAGGACGGATTTCTTGCCCTTTACCGCTTCACCGAAAAGCAGGTAAAGTTTTATAAAGAATTGGTCCACCCCAAAAAGACCCTGTTTTTTGAGAAGGCACACGCCTCCTCGAATATGCGCATTGCCTTTACCACCGACGCCTCCTTTTTCTCGTTTGACTATTACGCCACGCGTGCCGCCAGCCGCGAGTACTATTACTACGACGTGTTCGTAGATGGCTCGCTTGTGCATCACCAGGGCGAGGAGGGGGTGCGCATCGGCGCAGGCAATATCCGCGTTGAGCTCCCCCAGGGTGAGCATCAGGTCACGATCTACTGCCCCCCGCTTTTCTCGACCGCGATTGCCAACTTCACGCTCTCCGACGGTGCAACTATCACACCCGTTACCAAAAAGCGCCGCATGCTGATCCTCGGTGACAGCATTACGCAAGGGTACGATGCAAGATTCCCCTCGCAGTCCTACGCGAACCTCTTAGCCGATAAGCTGGACGCCACGTCCGTGAACCTCGGCATTGGCGGTGAGACCTTTAACCCCGATATGCTCGACCCCGACCTCGGCTTTGACCCCGACATCATTACCGTCGCGTACGGCTCGAACGACTACACCAAGTGCACCAGAGAAGAGATGGTCTATAACGCGAACGAATTTTACCGTCGCCTGCGCGAAATGTACCCGAACGCCAAAATGTTCTCGGTTCTGCCCATCTGGCGTATGGACTGCGTCAAGGTCCACGCCCTGCGCTTTGAGGAGGCGATCGAGATCGCCCGCGAGGCGGCACTCAAGGCTGGCTCCATACCGATCGAGGGCCTGAAGATCGTGCCCAACATGCGTGAGTTTTTCGCCGATGCCAAAGTGCTTCACCCGAACGAGCTCGGCTTTAACTTCTACGCAAACGGCGTGTACAACGTCATCAAGGAATACCTTGACGAGAACTGATCCTCTATCTCTTATCACAAGCAAAGGAAATATGATTTATGATACTCACTCAAGCAGAGCTCGCCGCGCTCATACACGGCGCGTTGTCTGTGGAACAGGACGATGAGGGCTACCTCATCCCCCACCGCATGACCGAAAAGCAACGCGAATTTTATAAGCCCCGTGAAAAGGCATACGCACGCGCGTGCGCGACACCGAACGTGCGCTTGGCGTTTCAAACCGATGCCGACGCGTTTTCGATCGACTACCGCATCACATACGGCATCAAATGCTTTTTCGACCTTTTTGTGGACGGCGCGCTCGTTTGGCATTGCGGTGACGTGCTGGAGGGCGGCGGCAAGGGCACGTTCCATTTTGACTTGCCAGAGGGCACGCACGACGTGGTGCTGTATCTCCCGTACCTCGCGCGCGCCTCGCTTGCCAACCTCACGGTCCCCGACGGCGCGACGGTCACGCCCCTGCCGTGGCGCCCCACCATGCTCCTGCTTGGTGACAGCATCACACAGGGTGCCGTTGCAAGCTACCCTTCAAATACTTACGCCAACCGTCTTTGCGATATGCTGGGCTTTGACGCAGTAAACCAAGCCGTTTCGGGTGAGATCTTCCGCCCCGATATGATCGACGGCGAGCTCGGCTTTAGCCCCGAGATCGTCACCGTTGCCTACGGTACGAACGACTTCGCCAAATGCGAGAGCGCCGAGGAGGTTACCGAAAACGCGACCGAATATTACCGCCGTGTGCGTGCTACCTTCCCCGAGGCAAAGCTCTTTTCCATTCTGCCGATCTGGTGTGCAGGCCACGGGAAGCTCCGCCCTGCGGGGAGCTTCTCCTCCGTCAGACAGATCATTCGCACCGCCGCCGAGGCGGTGGGTGCTACCGTTATTGATACCTTAAATTTCGTGCCGCACCTGCCCGAGTTCTTTTACGACCAACGCCTGCACCCGAACGATCTCGGCTTTCTACACTATGCATCGGGGCTTTACGCCGCGATGCTCCCTCACTTAAAAAAGGATTGATATGGCATCGAAATACGGAAATATGATCGATCTTTTGGCGCTTCAAAAGACCTTTATCTTAAATCACCTCGGTGAGGGCGACACCGCCGTGGATTTTACCATGGGCAACGGCCACGATACCGAGTTTTTATCAAAAACCGTGGGCGAGGCGGGCAAGGTCTTTGCCTTTGACGTGCAGGAAATGGCACTCCAATCAACTACCAAAAATTTAGAGGCGGCAGGCTGCCCCAAAAATTACACCCTGATCCTTGACTCGCACCACAACGTCAAAAAGTATGTAGAAGGACCGATCAAGGCAGGGATGTTTAACCTCGGGTATCTCCCCGGAAGCGATAAGCGCGTCACAACCATGCGCGAGACCACCATGCCGGCCATTGAAGCGGCAATCGACCTCCTTGACCACAACGGAGTTCTGCTTGTGGCCGTTTATCCCGGGCACGCCGAAGGCGATGCCGAGGGCAAAATGGTGCTTGATTACTTCGCCACACTCGACAGGCACGTGATCTGCTGCACCCTCATTCGCATCGTAAATTCCCCCACGTCACCCTTTTTTATTGTCATCGAAAAGAAATAATACCAAAGGAGCCGCTATGAAGCTTTTTAAAAAATTGCTTGTTCTTGCCCTCATCCCCTGCCTCCTGCTCGGCATGGTCTCTTGTACCAGAAAAGATCCCGTGCTGAAAAAGGCACTTGAAAGCAAGCACGAGCTGCGCTTTGATGGCAACGGCCATTTCAAGATCATGGTTTTGGCTGACCTGCATTTGCAGGCAAGCGGCCTGCCCGAGGGCATGCGCGAGGCGATCAAGACGCTTGTTGACCGCGAAAACCCGAATCTCATCATTTTCACGGGCGACAACATCGCCGACGCCGCCGTCAGCAACGATGAGACCCTCAAGGCCACGCTCCGACAAGCCGTGTCCTATATTGAGGAAAAGAAGATCCCTTGGATGCACGTGTTTGGCAACCACGACGCCGAGCACAGCTACACCAGAGAGCAGCAGCAGGCGGTATATGAAAGCTTTGAATACTGCATCTCCAAGCACGGCAATGAGGAGCTGACGGGCGTTGGCAACTACGTCCTCCCCGTTTACGGCACGGATGATACGGTAAAATTTGCAGTTTGGGGGCTTGATTCGGGCGACTACCTTACCGCCGATGAAAAGTCCGCGCTTTTCCCCACGGGCTCCGCCTTTTCCGATTACAGCGGCACCTCCTACGACTATATCCACCAAGATCAGATCGAGTGGTACGTTGATATCTCCAAGCGCTTGCAAGCCGAAAACAACGGCCAACCCGTTCCGGGTCTGATGGCCTTCCACATCCCATTGCAGGAAACCTACACCGCCTGGGCCAACCGCGAAAGCCTCCCCCACACGGGCGAGAAAAAAGAGTCGGTGGCATCCTCAGCCTACAATTCGGGGCTTTTTGCCGCGCTTCACGCACGAGGCGATGTCAAGGCCGTGGTAAACGGTCACGATCATATCAACGATTATATGGTCGAGTACGGCGGCATCAAGCTCTGCTATTCCTCCACGATCAGCACCAACACCTATCACGATTCCACCATGCTCGGCTGCCGCGTGTTTGTCATCAACGAGCAATCGCCAAGCGACATTCAAACCTATATGTCCTACCTCAACAAATAACAACGAAAAATACCCAACAAAATTTTAAAAAGCACTTGCAATTCGCAAGCAAATGTGGTATAATAAAACCCTAAAAGCTTCGCACCCGAATTACGGGCCCCGCGGAGCAAATTAAGGTAGGTTTTATTGATCATAATTTCTTTTATCTTTATGTCTGTTTTCTCGCTGATTGCTCCAAAAACAGACGCAAGGCAAGGTGGAAATTATGATATAATAAGCGCGTTGCTGGTGTAGCACAGGGGCAGTGCAGCTGATTCGTAATCAGCAGGTCGTGAGTTCAAATCTCACCACCAGCTCCAGAAAAAAAGAGCAGGCCAATGGCCTGCTCTTTTTTATTTTCTGCCGCCGATTGGGGCAGACATCCTCGAACGCAACCGACAATGAAAACACCAACCGCGTTGCTTTTTTGCCCTCCCGTATGCGTTTTTTCTTCTTTAAATAGTATTTTAAACTTCTTGATTTATGGAAAAACTTGTGCTAAAATGTAGAAAAAAGGCCTCTTGAAGGAGGGGTAAAATGAAACGAATTTTATTATTTTCTCTTTTACTTGTGCTTGTGCTTGCCCTGCTTGTTTCCTGCACACCGTCAAATGGCAACGAGCCCGACCCCGACGGCGGCACGGTAAGCTATACCTACACCGCATTTACCGGGAGTGAGAAGGCAAATCTCACAGCCCTTGTTGGTGAGCTGATCCCCTTTATCCCGAACAACGAATACTACTTCGACCTCCTCACCGAGGACGGGGAGCAGTTCATCCGCTTCTACACCAAGGGCAACACCGAGTCGGAGTTTGAGGCCTTCCGCGCCGCACTTTACGGCTACACGCTGACCGAGACCGCAACCAACGAAAACGGCGATACCGAATACCGTTACGTCAAGGGCGATATCCACATCCACGTTTCGTACCACTTGACCTCCGTTAACGTTTTGATCTATCGCGAGATCGCCTCCGGTGGCGATCAGGGCGGCAACCAAGGTGGTGGTGATCAAGGCGGCGACCAAGGTGGTGGTGATCAAGGCGGCGACCAAGGTAGTGGTGATCAAAGCGGCAACCAAGGTGGTGGTGATCAAGGCGGCGACCAAGGTGGTGGTGATCAGGGCAACACCCCCGGCAAGGCCAACACCGCCTTCACGGCAAGCGAGGTGGAGGCCCTCACGGCCCTCGTTGGCGAAGCGATCCCCTACCTTGCCAATGACGAATACTATTTTGAATCCCGCTCCGACGAATACGGTGCGTACATCAATTTTTATACCCTTGGAAATACCGAGGCGGAGTTTAACACCTATCGCACCGCGATCACCGCGGCGGGCTATGCCCTCTCCGACACGGAGGTTGACGAGTACGGCGACACCTGGTACTACTACGACAAGGGCGACATTTGCATTGACGTTGCTTATTATATCGACGAAAACGATCATGTCGTTGACGTTTATATCTACCTCTATGTTGAGGAAGGCGGCGACACCGGCGGCAACGAAGGCAGTGAAGGCGGCGACACCGACGGCAACCAGGGCAGTGACACCGATGATTTTACCGCATCCGAGAAATCCATGTTCATCTCCTACGTCGGCGAGACCATTCCCTTCCTTATTGCCGATACGTATTATATCGACGATTACAGAAATTCATCCGACCCCTGTATCAACTATTACACCTACGGCAACACCCAGACACAGTTTGACCTCTACCGCGCAAAGCTTGAGCTTGCAGGCTACGAGCTTTCGGAAACCGAGGTGGACGAATACGGCGACACCTGGTACTATTACACCAAGGGCGATATTTACCTTGACCTCGCGTATTACGAAACCGACAGCGGTTATGTCGTTGACGTTTACGTTTACCCTGCAAGCGATGCGGGCAGCGGCGATGACGGCCAAGGCGGCAACGGAGGCGGCAACGCCTATCCCGACGGCTCAAATGTTATAACCAACGATGGCGCAGGGCTCCCCACCGATGCCGACGGCGTGCACGACGTTGATTTTACGGGCGCGGCGAACGTAAAGGACGTCACCGACCAGTTCGACTACATCGACGGCTGCCCCACCACGGGATCGCCCAAGGTGCTTGTCATCCCGGTTGAATTTTCCGACGTGACCGCGGCCAGCCGCGGATATGACATTGCAAAGCTTTACACTGCGTTTTCCTCCGACGACCCCAATGATGGCATCTGCTCGGTTTATGAATATTACAAGATCTCAAGCTACGGCAAGCTGACCGTTGATTTCACCGTCATCGGCAATTGGTTCAAGCCAAGGTACGATAGCACCTATTATGCCGACTCCACCGATACGGATGGCTATGCAAACGGCGACCAGCTCATTATCGACGAGGCGCTTGCATACCTTGCAACCATCATGGACCTCTCGGAGTTTGACAGTGACGAGAACAAGGTCATCGACGCGGTCGTGATCGTTCACACCCTCGATATCGACAGCACCAAGGATTTTTATTGGGCATACAGATACTGGAATTATCACGTGGACGCCGACGGATATTATTACGAATACGACGGCGTGTCAGCCAACGATTATCTGTGGGCATCCTTTGACTTCCTGCACGAGGAATACGACTTCAGCGGCAATCTTGGCTTTGATAACGACGACAGCATCAACACCTACACCTTCATCCACGAGTTTGGGCACGTGCTCGGCGCCGATGATTACTACGATACCTCGCGCAAAACCGACGGGCCGCTTGACGGCATGGACATCATGGACGGTATGTTCGGCGACCATAACGCGTTTACCAAGTTCAATTACGGCTGGCTTACCACCTCGCGCCTCGTCGTTTGCGAGGGCAGCATCACCCTTACGCTTGAGGCCTTTGCCAAAAACGGCGATACCATCCTCATTGCAAACAACTGGGACGATACGCTTGGCGCATATCAGGAGTATTACATTATCGTGTACTACACCGCTGAGGGTCTCAATGCCGAAGAGGATGCCGGTTACTTCGAGCGCGACGGAATTATTGTTTACCACATCAACGCCTCTCTTTACAGCGAGGTGTACGAGGGTGAGACCTACTACAACATTTACAACAACAACACCGACGCGTCCGACAATTACGGAAGCGTGAACAACCTCATCGAATACGTACAGTCCACCGACGGCACCTACACCTATGTTGTAGGCGATACGATGGGCAGGACCTTTGACGATGCAGGCAACGCACTCGCGTATAATTTCGTCGTTGACTCCATCAATGGCAATACCGCAACCCTCACGTTTACAAAAGTACAGTAAAATTTAAGGGGAGAGCATATCGCTCTCCCCTTTTTGTTTTACAGCTGCTTGATCAGCCGAATATAAAATTCTGCCGCACGGCCCACAGTCTCCACACGAATGCGCTCGTTGTTACCGTGGATGGTGGCGCGCTCCTCGGCGGTGAGGTCCATGGCGGAAAAACGGTACACGCGGTCCGAGATCCTGCCCCAATGGCGGCTGTCCGAGCACTGTACCATCAGGTAGGGCGTGACAATGGTGCCCTGCCAGGTTTCTTCCACCGCACACTTGATCTTCTCAAACGCCGGCACGTCCACGCGCGAAATACGGCTGGGATTCATCCCCTGCGCGGCGGTGACCGTCACACGGTCGTTTTTTACCACGCTTCTGGCATAAGCAAGGGCACTTTCCACCGTATCCTCGTGATTGAGACGCAGGTTTGCCACCATTTTTGCAGTCGGGGGAATCACGTTCGGTGCAGGACTGCCCTGCATTTGGGTAAAGGCCACAGTGGTACGCATCATGGCGTTCAGCTCGCCACCCGTCTTGCGGCAAATAAGGTCCAGCAGCCCCGTAAAGCACCAAAGATTGGCAAAGATCATACGGTAAAGGAAGGTCGAGCGACGGGCCAGCGTATCAAACATCTTGGCCACCGGGGGCGTATGATGCACCTTAAAGGGATTTTTCTCCATATCGCAGCAAGCGCGCGAAAGCTCAACCACGGGTGTGTGGGGCTTCGGTGCCGAGGCGTGACCGCCCCCCGACGTTACACTGAATTCAAGATTTAGCATTCCCTTTTCGGCAATGCCGATCATACCGCAGGCCGCCGTCACACCGGGGAACACGTCCTTGACGACCGCACCGCCCTCGTCGAGCACGATGCCGGGGACAATGCCCTCCTTTTCAAAATAAGATACAATGTTCAGGGCTCCCTCGCCATTGATCTCTTCGCCACCCGAAAAGGCAAAATACACGTCGTTTTCGGGCACAAAGCCCTCGGCCGCAAGAGTATCGGCGGCAAAAAGCGCCGCATTCATTGTGACCTTGGTATCCAGCGTTCCGCGTCCCCAAAGGACTCCGTCCTCAAGCACACCCGAAAAGGGCGGCTTTTCCCAAAACTTCTCATCGGCGGGCACCACGTCGTAATGTGCCATCAGGACCGAAGGCTCGGCGGCACTCTTTCCCCTCCAACGGTAAAGGAGCGCACGCCCGTCAAAGCGTGTGAGTGTGGCCGCGCTCATCAACGTGGGATACAGTGTCGGCAGCAACGACACCAGCTTTTCAAATTCGGAGTCGTCCTCCTTGGTGGTGTCGCGGTTCGACACCGTTTTGCAGCGCACCAGCGCGGCCAAGCCCTCCACCGCCCTGTCACGGTCAAAGCTCACGGCATCGGCGCTCTTTTTTTCAACCTTCTCCGGGCGAAAACGGAGGGTGCGGATCAAAATGACGATAACGGCAATCACCAACACCGCCGCGGCACTCAGCAAAAGCCCGGTGCCCACGCCCCTCAAAAACGGCACAACGTGCTCGCTCAGTATTGTGGAAGCATTCATACCTTCACCCTCACAGCATATTTTTCTTGTACATTACGCGTGCTTCAATGAGCGTAAGCAGCACGCCCACGGGCACCATAATGCCGACCATGCCGCTATCAAGTGCCGGCACGAACACAAAAAGGATCATCATCAACGCGATCGGCGCCACGGCAATTTTGACGTTGCGCGAGATAAATACCACGCCAAGACCGCCAAAAAGAGCAGGCAGGATCTGCGCAAACGCGGGCGCAAGCACGGGCGCGTTCAAGATCGGCGTCAGGGGCACGATCAAAATAACACCGAGAATGATAATAACGGTGGTCACAATGCTCGACACGGCAATGGCAATGGTCGAGACGACCTCGCCCTCCTCGCTGTTGGCCTTCACGCCCATTTGCTCCATCGCGGAAAGCGCGCAAGGGAGCTTGAGGTTTGAAATGTTGCCCGAGATAAAGGAAATGTAGGAGCCGCCGGCACCCAGCATCGGAATAAAGGTAAAGGTCTCAACCACCGCAACCGCCCAGTACATCGGGGCCGTTGCGATAAGACCCATCAGGAGCCCCTTGCCATCGGGCACCGCCCCGAAAAGCACCATCAGGGCGATGGGGTAAAGGAGCATCAGGGCCATGATCGAAAAGGACCAAATGCGACCGTCGCGATGCACACTGTCCATATAAGAAAGCTTATTCTCTTTCATACCGACACCTCCTTTAGGATAACCACGCCGTAATCGGAATGGCCGAGGCCATACCGAGCACAAGACTGATGGGCAGGGCGTAGTCCGAGATCCACTGCCACTTCAGCACCTTCACCAAAAGGCCCGAAAGAAGCATCACGACCATGGATACGGCCATAACGCACACGGGGATGAGCCCTGTGAAATCTCCCTTGGTGAGCAAGAGCACGTCACAAAATACAAATCCGACAAAGGCCGAGATCATACCGATAAACATAGCGTTGGTAAAAATCTCGCTCCACTTTTTGTCGCGCTTTTCCATATTGATCATACCGCTTTGCATCTTTTTGGCCACAAGCGGCACCAGCCAAATGCCTACCATAATGCTCACGGTCATTACGATCACCACTGTCACAAACTGCGAGGCATTCAGCGTAGCACTGCCGAAATCCAGCCCCATTGCGCTCACGGCATTGGAGGCGGCGATCGTTTCGTAAGAGAGCGACCCCACCACCGACAGGCGCATCCAGGGGAGCGCCACGCCAAGATCCTTTGAAAGGGTCATCACACTGATGACAATGGCGATGGCCGGAGCCACCGTAAAGGTCGCGGCCGAAATGATCAGCTTTTTGATCTTGGCCGTATCCATCTCAAGAGCCTTCGCGCGGCGCAGGGCCTTGATGAGAAAATAGATCGACTGCAGCAGCACCGCCGCCACCAAGATCCCCGAGAGCAAAAAGATCACGGGATGATTGATGTAAAATTCCATACTTCCTCCAAGCTTGTAATATATTGTCATTTTCCATTATATCTTTTTGCGACATAAAAATCAAGCCACAAGCCATACTTTTTGGCATAACTCACGCAATCTCTTTTAAAATTCCATTTTCTCGCCAAAAACGATACCATTTTGCCGTCAAAATGCTTTTCTTTTCAAATTCAACAAATTGTTGAGTATTTCTACTTTCGCGCTCTTTACAAATTCACTTTTTTGTGGTATGTTAAAATCACCTAACAACAAAAAGGAGAACTGACATGACCTTAGGGCAAAGAATTGCATTTCACCGAAAGAAAAAATCTCTCACGCAGCAACAGCTCGGTGAGCAATTGAACATTAGCGCACAAGCGATTTCAAAATGGGAGAACGACCAAACCGAGCCCGATGTGACTGCGCTGATCCGATTATCTGAAATTTTTGAGATATCGATCAACGAGATCGTAAAAGGAGAGAGCGCTACCGTTACCGCACCTCGCACCGCAAGCAAAAGCGTCACAGCCAAGCCCGCCGCAAAGCATTCTCTTTCATCCAAGGACATTGCCCAAATCGCACTCGTTCTCGTAATTACTGCCGTTTTGGCCGTTGCCACCGTGCTCGTCCTGCAGTCCATCTTACTTGATCCCACCAGCGACTTCAACTACAACCGCATCGAGTTCGGCATGACGCCTCAGGAGGTGGAAGATATTCTTGGCGCACCGCAACAATACCAGAACAAAACCGTTCGATCGACTTATTATTACTACGGCGGTGCATACGGACGCAAGCTTGCAAAAATCAGCAAAATCAATCAAAAAATGAACCAAGCCGAAAGCCTTGAAGAGATCGCAGCGCTAGCGGAAAAACGTGCCGAGTTGGAGACAGAGCTGGAGAACATGGAGGAATCTCCTGTGCTTAAAATCTTCTTCAAAAATGACGAAGTCATTGAGGTCGAGCTCATTAAGGACTAAAAGCAATTCCATCAAAACCATTCAATATCCATTAAACTCAAAGGGGAGCCCCGAAACGGGGCTCCCCGCTTTTATTTTGCCGTGAGCACTTGCCAAATGCCGAGCGTTTTGCTATACTATTAAGAAAAGAAGCCGTATAACGCCCCGAAAATCACGCAAGATAAGAAAAACGCGTAAGGGGGCGAGGAAATTGCTGTTTTCATCCTTTCTTTTTTTGTTTTGGTTTTTGCCGACGGCCCTTCTGCTTTATTTTGCGGTGCCGGCCCTTGCCACGCGCATTTTTCGCCTGAAAAGGCACACTGCACTTGGCCTTCAAAACGCCATTTTGTTTGCAGTATCCCTGTTCTTTTACGCATGGGGTGAGCCTGTTTACCTGCTCTTGATGCTCCTCACGGCCGCCCTGAACTTTCTTTGCTCGCTGTGGACCGTGCGAAGCCGATACCCGCGCCTGCCGCTCACGCTGGCCGTCGTTTTTGATCTCGGCATCCTTTTTTATTTCAAATACGCCGCCTTCTTTTTGAGGCCGCTGGGTCTTACGGTGGGGGCAACGCGCCTGCCGCTGGGCATTTCCTTTTACACCTTTCAAGCTCTCTCGTACGTTGCGGACGTGTATTGGGGTCGTGTCGAGCCCACCCGCCGCTTTCTCACCTTCGGCACTTACCTGGCCCTTTTCCCCCAACTGATCGCCGGCCCCATCGTGCGCTACAGCGATGTGGAAGAGGCGCTTGCCTCGCGCGAGCACAGCATCCCCTCTGCGGCACGCGGCACACGCCACTTTATTGCGGGGCTTGCCAAAAAAGTGCTGCTTGCCAACCCCTGGGGCGCGCTTTTTGCGACCCTGACCGAGCACGTGCCCCTCTCCTTTACCGCCGCATGGTTGGCCCTTTTGGCCTTCGCATTTCAAATTTATTTTGATTTTTCGGGCTATTCGGATATGGCCGTGGGCCTTGGGGAGATCCTTGGCTTTCACTTCCCCCAAAATTTCAATTATCCCTATATTTCCGTGAGCGTCACCGATTTTTGGCGACGGTGGCACATCACGCTTTCTTCCTTTTTCAAGGAATATGTTTATATCCCTCTCGGCGGGAGCCGCAAGGGGACCCTTCGCACGGTGCTGAATCTTTTGGCCGTGTGGCTCCTCACCGGCCTTTGGCACGGAGCCGCATGGAATTTCATCCTATGGGGGCTCTACTATTTTGTGCTCCTGATGATTGAAAAATTTATACTGAGGGATGCCCTTGAAAAGTTACCCCTGTGGGGGCGCCGCGCGCTCACCTCGGTGGCCGTTTTGCTTGGCTGGCTGCTCTTTGCTTTGGACGGCAGCACCCCTGCACTTGCGTTTTCATCGATCGGCTCCTTCCTTTTTGCCCTTGTCGGGGGTAAGGGGCTCGCCGCCCAAAACGACCTTTACCACCTGGTGCGCCACCTGCCGTTTTTGGCGATCTCGGTGCTTGCCGCCACCCCCCTGCCGAGAAAATTTTGGAAAAGCGCCTGCCAAGGACGCGCCGCCCTCACGGTGCTTTTTCCCCTCTTGGGGCTCCTTTTGTCGGTGTGCTATCTCGCCGATGCCTCCTTTAACCCGTTTCTTTATTTTCGATTTTAATAAAAGAGGTACACCATGCTCACACTCCTTTCAAAGATCTTCATCAAAAACCCAAATGACGTCCAAAACCCCAAGGTACGCAGTGCCTGGGGAACCTTGGTGTCGGTGCTCGGCATCGTTTTAAACGTCTTGCTTTTCGCCGCCAAGTTCCTCATCGGGACCCTGACAGGTATGCTTTCGATCTCGGCCGATGCGATCAACAATCTCTCGGATGCCGGGGCCTCGGGCGTGTCGCTCGTGAGCTTTAAGATCTCAGCCAAGCCCGCCGACCGCGAGCATCCCTTTGGGCATGCGCGCATCGAATACGTGGCCTCACTCGTGGTATCCTTTTTCATTCTCTTTATCGGCTTTGAATTGGTACGCGACGCCATTGAAAAATTCAAAAGCCCCACCCTGCCCGAATTTCGAACGGTAGCCGTGCTCGTGCTGGTGCTTTGCATTGCCTGCAAGCTTTGGATGTCCCTTTTCAACCGCCGCGTGGGCGAGCGCATCCACTCCGACGTGATGCGCGCCACGGCCGCCGACTCGCTTTCCGATGCCGCCGCCACGGCCGCAGTGCTTTTGGCCAATCTCCTCTCCCTCGTCCTGCCTGAGTCTGTGGCCGCTTACGTGGACCCCGTGATGAGCGTGCTGGTTTCCATCCTTATTTTTATCGCGGGCGCGCGCGTGCTTCTTGAAACCAACAACGCCATCATCGGCACCGCCCCCGACAAGTCGGTGATCGAGGCGATCAAGCGCGTGGTTGGGGAATATCCCGAGGCACTCGGCATCCACGACCTGATGGTGCACACCTACGGTGCGGGGCGTACCATTGCCTCGCTCCACATTGAGGTGGACGGCAAGGAGGATATTTTTAAATCGCACGACACCATTGACCTCATCGAGCGCCGTCTGTGGGAGGAGGAGCACATCGCCTCGACCATACATATGGATCCCATCGTGACCGATGATGAGGAGGTCACCAGGTGGCGGGCGGTCGTAAAAAAGGCCGTTACCGATATCGACGGGCGCATTGAAATACACGATTTTCGCATCGTGCCCGGTCCCACGCACACCAACCTCATTTTTGATATTGCCGTGCCCTTTGAGATCAAAACCCCAGAGGTGGACCTGAAGGAGGAAATCGACCAAAGGATCCGTGCGCTCGATCCCTCTTATTTCACCGTCATTACCGTGGATCGAATATGATAAAAAAGGAAATGCTGACAGCCGTTGTCGAGCTTGCCATGCACTTCCTTTTTTTGTAAAAAAATTTTTAGAATTATTCTAAAAACCTATTGACAAAATAAAAATTTCGTGTTAAGATAAAGATGTTCCAAGGGAACCGTCGGAAAACACCGACGCGGACTATGATATAATTTTGAGATAAAAAGGAGATTTTGAGGATGAAAAAGTTTGTATGCTCTGTTTGCGGTTACGTACACGAGGGTGATTCCGCCCCCGAAAGATGCCCCCAATGCAAGGTTCCGGCCGAGAAGTTCAATGAGGTAAAGGAAACCGAGCGTATGTGGGCCGCCGAGCACGTAGTCGGCGTGGCAAACGGCGCACCCGAAGAGATCATTGAGGGTCTTCGCGCCAACTTTATGGGCGAGTGCACCGAGGTTGGTATGTACCTCGCTATGGCACGCGTGGCACACCGTGAGGGTTATCCCGAAATTGGCCTTTACTGGGAAAAGGCTGCCTTTGAGGAGGCCGAGCACGCCGCGAAGTTTGCTGAGCTCCTCGGCGAGGTCGTAACCGACTCCACCAAGAAAAACCTTGAGATGCGCGTAGAAGCCGAGAACGGCGCAACCGCCGGCAAGTTTGAGCTGGCCAAGATGGCAAAGCAGCTGAACCTTGATGCCATCCACGACACTGTGCACGAAATGGCTCGCGACGAGGCGCGCCACGGCAAGGCATTTGAGGGCCTTCTTGCAAGATACTTTGGCTAATACTGCGAGGTGACGGCAATGCAAGCGAATTACATGATCTGCAACTGCAAGCAGGTAAGCTATATTGATATTGCAAACGCGCTTGACTCGCACACGAAATTTGAAAACGTGCTTGAGGTCTTTGAGGATATCCAAAAGCAGACCCATTGCTCCACGGGCTGCGGCGGCTGCCACCAGAAGGTGCTGGATACCATCTCCGAGATCATGATGGGCAAATAATAATACCCCCTCGCGCCGTGGCGCGAGGGGGTTTCATTTGCCGACAAAAAAATGTAAGAAATGTTGAATTGGGGCTTAAAAACAAAATATGTTTCTTGACAAGGCTACCGCTTTGTATTATGATAAAAATGCAATTATTTCAAAGATCATTTCTACTATTAAGGAGGAAAATATGAGTAGCTTTTCACCGGACCTGTGTCACGATAACCTGATCCGATCCATCACGCCCCAGCTGCGCTATCGGGAGGACAATGATTTTGACGCCTGGAAAAACGAGGTAAGAGAAAAGCTCACCGAGCTGATCGGCGACATGCCGGAACGTGTCGAACCGAACGTTCGGATCGAATGGAAAAAGGAGCACGACACCCATACCGAATACCGCTTTATCTTTGACACCGAGCCAAGCACCTCCGTGCCCGCCCATTTGCTGATCCCCCACAAGGCCAAAAAGCCCTGTCCCGTGATCATTTGCTTGCAGGGACATTCCTCGGGCATGCATATTTCTTTGGGGGTAGCGCTCTATCCCGGTGACGAGAAGAGCCTTGCCGGCGGCGACCGCGATTTTGCCATACAGATCGTGCGCGAGGGATATGCGGCACTGGTCATAGAGCAACGGGGCTTTGGCGAGCGCAAGAGTGAAATTATGCTGCGAAAGGATCCCGAGGCGAAAACCACCTGCTGGCACCCGGCAATGGCAGCTCTTTTGCTCGGCAGAACGCTGATCGGTGAGCGCGTTTGGGATATTTCCCGTGCAATTGACACGCTTTCCGCCTTCCCCGAAATCGACCTTGACCGTATTGCCTGCATGGGCAACTCCGGGGGCGGCACGGCGACCTATTACGCCGCTTGCTTTGACGAGCGCATCAAGATCGCCGTGCCCTCCTGCAGCGTATGCTCCTTTGAGCGCTCCATCGGCACGCGTAAGCATTGCACCTGCAATTATATCCCAAGGCTTGCCAAATATATGGACATGGGCGACCTTGCCTGCTTGATCGCGCCCCGCAAGCTGATCGTGGTAGCAGGGGAGCTCGACCCCGGCTTCAAGATCGACGGCACGCGCCGGGAATATGAAATTATTGAGAAGATCTATGAACGGGCCGGCTGCAAGGACAACTGCAGGCTGATCGTTGGCGAGGGCGGCCACCGCTTCTATGCCGATCTCTCGTGGCCCGTATTCCGCGAGCTTTCGGGCTGGGATGCGTAAAACATCATCATAGCAAAAAAGAGCGACCGCACGGTCGCTCTTTTTGATCTGCCTTATAAAATCTTCTCCATGCCAACCTTTTGCGGCACAAGGCCACACCTTTCGTAAAAGCGCATGGCACTCTTATTGCAGGACCACACGTTTAAGGTGAGGTTATAGCAGCCCTCGCTTTTGGCGAAGCGAACGCAAAAATCGTATAGCGTGCTGCCGATATGCTGACCGCGACAGGCTTCATCCACGCAAAGATCGTCGATATACAGTGTTTTGATATCGGTTAAAATATTATCGTTGACGTGCTGCTGCAGCTTACAAAAGGCGTAACCGAGCACCCTATTCCCTTCGTCCACCGCCACAAAAATGGGGGTGCTGTCATCGGCGATGAGCGCCTCCAGCTGCTCATCGGTGTATTTTTTGGCACCGGCCTTAAAAATATCGGGCCTGCCATCGTGATGTACCATCAAAACCTGGCAAAGCAGTCGGTTAATGCCGGCCATATCCCCTGTTTGTGCTCGTCTGATCATGCTTGCTCCCTCTTTTCGATCCGCACCATCGCCTCAAGGCAAACGGCATCGCCCTTCTTGGTGCGGAAATAATAAACGCCCTCGCCGCCCTCGGCACGCTCCACGGTGACAGTATCGCCATACGCCGCCTCACGGAGATAGGCCAGCGACATGCCCACCACGCGGCAGGCCGTTGGATCGGGCAGAAAATCCGATACCATATCGGGGTATTTGGTGTTATTCATGTGCATGTTGTAATCAAGATCGGCAAAGGTGATGCGGCGCTCGCCCACCTGTTCAAACGCAAGACCGCGCGGCACGCGGAAGCGGATGGGAGTATCGGTTGCGATCTCGGGCTCGTCCCCAAAGGACAAGGGAAAATCGGCACACCCCACAAGCGATTTATCCCGAACGCGCACCAACGCCCAAAGCGAGTGACAGCGCGCCACCAATTCCTCGCCGCAGAAAACCTCAAAGCCACGGGGGAAGGTGTAACCGTGCCCCCGGCAGGTAAAGGTTTCCACGCGTATTTTTTCAAACGCTGCAAGGGGGCGCAGAATATCAAAGGATATGCGGCTTAAAATAAAGCCCACGCCCTCCTCCTCGCGGATCGCATCCAGCGACCGGCCCGAGGCCACAAACTGCAAATTGCTGGTCTCCTGCATGAGCGCCAGGAGCGCCGAGGGGCGCATCTGGCGCCGCGCATCGGTATCGTGCCAGCGCACGGTATGGTTTTCGATATGTTTCATTTTTCACCTTTTTAAAAAAGAGACCACATACGGCGTGCACAGTTCGCGGAAATTTAAAAATCAATTTGCCGTTCAAACAAAGTGCAAGTCGAAAGGGCCTCTTTTGTATTCATATTTTTGCACTCAATCGGCAAAAAGAGCAAGCGATACAAGGCGCACCGGAGCACACGGGCGAAGGCATAGTGACCTATGTCGAGGTCGTGTGCGAGGAGCAACGCCGTAACGCGTAATTATTTTTGTCGATTAGAGAGTATTCGAGGAGCCCAGCACATTCCTGATCTTGTGCTGTACCATTTTTTTGACCTCGGCGCGAGCAACCGAAAGATAACCGCGCGGATCAAATACCGAGGGCTCTGCCGCAAACACGCGGCGAATGCCTGCCGTCATAGCAAGGCGAATGTCGGAGTCAATGTTGATCTTACACACCGCCGAGCGCGCAGCCTGTCGCAGCTGCTCCTCGGGAATACCAACGGCATCGGGCAGCTGACCGCCCAGAGCGTTGATCTCCTTCACACACTCGGGCGCCACGGACGATGCGCCGTGAAGCACGATCGGGAACCCGGGCAGGCGCTCCTCGATCTCGGCGAGAATATCAAAGCGAAGGGGGGGCGGCACGAGAACGCCGTCGGCATTGCGCGTGCACTGCTTTGCGGTAAATTTATAAGCACCGTGAGAGGTACCGATCGAGATCGCCAGAGAATCCACACCCGTGCGCGATACGAACTCCTCAACCTCCTCGGGACGGGTATAGGAGGAATGCTCTGCCACAACGTCATCCTCAACGCCGGCAAGAACGCCCAGCTCACCCTCAACGACCACGCCGTGGGCGTGGGCGTACTCTACCACCTTCTTGGTCAGAGCAATGTTGTCCTCAAAGCTGTGGTGCGAGCCGTCGATCATCACGGAGGTAAAGCCGCCGTCAATGCAGGATTTGCAAATTTCAAAATCCGCACCGTGGTCAAGGTGCAGGGCGAGATCCACGCCGCTGTCCTCGATCGCCGCTTTCGCGAGAGCGAGCAGGTATGCGTGCTTGGCGTACTTACGTGCGCCGGCAGACACCTGCAAAATAACGGGCGATTTCTCCTCGGCAGCGGCCTCGGTGATCGCCTGGATGATTTCCATGTTGTTGATGTTAAATGCACCGATGGCGTATTTGCCCTCGTATGCTTTTTTAAACATCTCTTTGGTTGTAACAAGAGCCATGTTGTTTCTCCTTTGCAGTACAAATATTTCTACCCTACATTGTACTGTTTTTTGAGCAAAAAATCAAGTAAATTTCTCAAAATTTTAAATTTATGCCACAAAGGACTCTCCGATCACCCCATAACACCGTGGGGAGCCGCAGGCTCACCCACGTTCGGAGTCGAGCCTGTCGCTTGCGGGACCGCATCAGTGGCAGCCACCGCCACCTGCGGCAGGGCTCCGCTTTCGGTCGTGCCCGTATGCTGGGGCAGGCGTGCGCCGTGGGGGAGCAGCCCCAGGCTCACCGCGATCGCCGTGTCGATCTCGCTCATAATATCCTCGTCAAGACGCCCCATTTTTTCACGCAATCGGCGTTTATCCAGCGTACGTACCTGCTCGAGCAACACCACGGAGTCCCGCGCGAGTCCCGCACGCTCGGCATACACGTCGATATGTGTGGGGAGCTTGGTCTTGCCCATGCGCGAGGTGATGGCCGCCGCGATCACGGTGGGGCTGTATTTGTTCCCTACGTCGTTTTGTATGATCAAAACAGGGCGCACTCCCCCTTGCTCCGATCCCACCACAGGGCTGAGATCGGCATAATAGATCTCTCCGCGTTTCACACTTAACATTCCACATTCCTCCCACAAAAGACCGTTGTTGGTATTATTTTTCCCTCAAACAGCGGCTTTAATCATAAGAATTGGCCACTCTTTCTCTACATTGTATGCAAGATTTGTCGAAAAAGGGCACGGATACGGGGCGCCTAATATCCACGATCTTTTGTGAAATAGTTTTGCACGGATTCTTGTATTTTACACGGTATTATGTTATAATAAATTGATTGTGCCAAACGGCACGGCCAAGTCTTGAAGCAAGGAGGTCGGTATGAAAAACGCCGCTGCTGAACAACGAAAGAATACCGCGCCTCTGATTTCCCTCGAGGAGGCCAAGCGTCGCCGTCTCTTGAGCGAAAAGGACCTGTGCCGCATGGGCTTAATGCCGCTCGGCACCCCCGTTGCGTGCATCAAGCGGGAGGATGGGACGCGGACCCCCTATTTTGACCCCGCCAAGGTCAAGGAGGCTCCGAGAGATTACCGCTATCCCAAGGCCGCACCGCAAAAAAAGGAGCCGGTCCTGCCGCTCCCCACGGGTGAGCCGCGCCGCGTCAGCGCAAAAAGCGCGCCCGCCAAGGGGCTCTTTTCGGCCGAGGTGTTAAAGCAAATGTACTATGAGCCGACGGGTGAGCCCGTGGCCTATTACATCAAAAAAAGCGGTGAGCGTGTGATGCTTTACGACCGCGCCACCTGCCGACGGCTTCCCCTGCCCTGTGCCAAGTGCGGGGGCGGTGTGCGGTTTCGCCAAAAGCTTTGCCGGGACTGTTACCGCGAGGAGCTGGCACAAAAGCGCCAAGCAGGTGATGCCAAGCGCCTGGCCCACTACGGAAAAAGCCGCGATCGCGTGCTGTTCTTTGATCTTGAAATGACCGGTGTGTACGACCACGACGAGGTCCTGTCGGTGTCGATCGTCAACGGCCGAGGCGAAGAGGTGTTCCACACCCTCACGCGCCCCGAACGCAAAAAGCGATGGAAGCGCACCGAGAAAATACACGGCATCACCCCCGATATGGTTAAGGACGCGCCGACCTTTGCCGAGATCTCGCCCACGCTGGCCGAGATCCTGAACGGTGCCGAACAGCTGGTGGCCTTTGGCACCTCGACCGACTATTCGCACCTGCGACGCGTTTACAAAACGCGCGAGGGGCAAAAGCTCCTGCGTCAAAAAATGCTCGACCTCTCGGCCGAGTTTTCACATTACGTATTTGAGCACGAGCTGGAGCTCTCGCATTTGTCCCTTTCGGACGCCATGGCACATTTTTCGTTGGAGTGGAGGGGGACGGCTCACTCCTCGCTGGCCGACACCGACGCCTGCCGCCGCGTGTTTGAACAGCTCTTCCCCCATTATTTTGAAAGTGAGGCATAACAATGGATCGCTTTTTTGGCCTTGACAAGCCGGCCTTAAACGAGCGAGGTCTCTCGCTCCTTTGCACGCTTTATGACGACGTGTCCCTTTGTATGACCGAGGAGGTGCTCCGCGAGGCGGACATCCCCTATTTGAAAAAGGATCGCGGCGGCGGCAGTGCCATTCGACTCATTATGGGCAGCAACCCTCACGGCACCGATATTTACGTGCCCGAGGACCTGCTTGACACCGCAAAGGCCCTTTTTGAGGTTCCCGAAGCGGAAGAACAAAACGAGGAGTATGCCGAATAACGGCGAACGCTTATGAAAGAAATTTTACTTTGCAAATACGGTGAGATCGTCCTCAAGGGTGCCAACCGACGTTTTTTTGAGGATACGCTCGCAAAAGAGCTCCGCTTTCGCGCCGCCGCCTTCGGCAGCTTCAACGTAAGATACGCGCAAAGCACCGTTTTTATTGAGCCCAAGGATGAATATTGCGACCTTGACGGAATGTTTGAGGCGGCAAGACGCCTGTTCGGCATCGCGGGCGTGGTACGCGCCGCCGTGGCCGAAAAAAATATGGAAAGCATCCTTGCAACCGCCAAAAGCTACCTGCCGCAATTCCTTGAGGGCAAAAAGACCTTTAAGGTTGAGGGCAAGCGCTCGGACAAGGCCTTTCCCCTTTCCTCCCCCGAGATCTCGCGCGAAACGGGCGGCGCGGTCCTTTCCGCGTGCCCTTGGCTCCGCGTGGACGTCCACAATCCCGACGTCACGGTGCGTGTGGAGGTGCGCGATACCGCCGCCTACGTGCACGCCGGACAATTTAAGGGCGCGGGCGGCCTGCCCGTCGGTGCCGGCGGCAAGGGACTTTTGCTCCTGTCGGGCGGCATTGACTCCCCCGTGGCCGGCTGGATGATGGCCAAGCGCGGCGTCAAGCTTGAGGCCCTTTACTTTGAATCGATGCCCTACACCAGCGAGCAAGCACGCGAAAAAGTACTCACGCTCGCCTCTCTTGTGGCCCGTTGGTCGGGCAGTATGCAGGTCAACGTAATTTCGCTCACACACATTCAAGAGGAGCTGGTCAAGCACTGCGATGAAGAATATTTCACCCTGCTCCTTCGCCGCTTTATGATGCGCCTGGCCAATAAGACCGCCGCCCTGCGCGGCTGTGAGGCCCTGATTACAGGCGAGAGCCTCGGGCAGGTGGCCTCACAAACCATGCAGGCCCTGAACGTCACGGGGGCTTTGGCCGAAACGGTGGTGTTCCGCCCCTGCATTGGTATGGACAAGGAGGAGATCGTGCAGATCGCACGCATGATCGACACCTTTGAGACCTCCATTTTGCCCTTTGAGGACTGCTGCACGGTCTTCACCCCAAGGCACCCCAAAACGCGCCCCGTTCTTTCCAAGGTGGAGGAGCAGGAGCAAAGGCTTAACGTGGACGAGCTGGTTGAAGAGGCCTTCTCGACCCTTGAGAGCTTCTATATACGCGCCAAATTTTAAAAAGGAAGTGGTATTATGACCAAAATCGATATTTTTTCGGGCTTTCTCGGAGCCGGCAAAACGACCCTGATCAAAAAGCTGATCACCGAGGCCTACCGCGGCGAAAAGCTGGTTCTCATCGAAAATGAGTTTGGTGAGATCGGCATTGACGGCGGATTTCTCGCCGACGCGGGGATCGTGGTCAACGAAATGAACTCGGGCTGCATTTGCTGCAGCCTTGTGGGTGACTTTGGCCAGGCCCTCCAAAAGGTGCTTGCCGAGTACAACCCCGACCGTATTCTCATCGAGCCCTCGGGCGTCGGCAAGCTCTCCGACGTGGTAAAGGCCGTGCGCGGCATTCACGCCGACCTTGAAATTTCGGGTCTTGTGACGGTGGCGGATGCCAAAAAATGCCGCATGTATCTCAAAAATTTCGGCGAATTCTTCGGCGACCAGATCGAGCACGCCGGTACCGTCGTTTTAAGCCACGTCAAGGGTCTTTCTCACGAGCAGGTTGAAAAAACCGTTGAAGCACTGCGCGCCCTGAACGAAAAAGCCGTGATCGTGACCACCGATTGGGATCTGCTCACGGGCGAGCAGCTGCTTTTTGCCATTTCGGGAAAGGATACGCTGGATGCCGCCCTGTCGGACCTCAAGCACGGGCATCACCACCATCATCACCACGATGAAGAATGCCATTGCCACGAGCATCATCACCACGATGAAGAATGCCATTGCCACGAGCATCATCACCACGATGAAGAGTGCCATTGCCACGAGCACCATCACCACGATGAAGAATGCCATTGCCATGAGCACCATCACCACGATGAAGAATGCCATTGCCATGAGCATCACCATCACGATGAGGAGTGCCACTGCCACGAGCATCACAATCACGATGAGGAGTGCCACTACCACGGTCACCACCACGCCGACGAGGTCTTTGTCAGCTGCGGTGCCGAGACCACCAAGCAATTCGGCAAGGAGGACCTCGCCCACGCTCTTGCGGCCCTGGAGGATACCGAAAAATTCGGTACCGTTTTGCGCGCAAAGGGCATTGTAGCCGGCGAGGGCACCTCGTGGCTCCACTTTGATTACGTGCCGGGCGAGCCCGACGTGCGCGAGGGATCGCCCTCGATCATCGGTCGCCTCTGTGTCATCGGTGCCGACCTCAACGTCCCCGCCCTCTCGGCTCTGCTCGGGGTCGAGCTCAAATGAGGTGAATTATGGCAAAAAACATTCCCGTTTATTTGTTTACCGGCTTTCTTGAATCGGGCAAAACCCGGATGATCCAGGAGGCCCTGGAGGATGAAAACTTCAACAAGGGGGAAAAGATCCTTTTGCTCGTTTGCGAGGAAGGGCTTGAGGAATACGACCCCACACGCTTTGCCGCCCCGAACGTCACGCAAGCGGTGGTGGAGCGCGAGGCCGATCTTACGCCCCAATTTCTCGACCGCCTGATCAAGGCCGAGGGCGCCGACCGCCTGATGGTCGAATACAACGGTATGTGGCAGCTCGACACCCTTTACGCCGCGCTCCCGCGCGGATGCTATATCTTCCAGCAGCTGCTCTTTGTGGATGCCACCACGGCTCTGGCCTACAACGCCAATATGCGCTCTTTGATGGTCGATAAATTAAACGATGCCGAACTGGTCATCTTCAACCGTGCCGACGGCACCGACAAAATGGCCCTTCATAAGCTCGTACGCGGCATCAGCCGCCGTGCACGCATCGGCTACGAGGGCGAGAGCGGCGAACTTGAATACGATGAGATCGAGGATCCCCTGCCCTTTGACAAAAACGCCCCCGTTATTGCCATTGCCGACGGGGATTATGCCCTCTTTTACCGTGACATTGCCGAGGATATGCAAACGTACGACGGCAAAACCGTAAAATTCAAGGGTATGGTCGCACGCGACCGTGCGCTGGGTCGAAAAGCGCTTGTCATCGGCCGCCACGTCATGACCTGCTGTGAGGATGACATTGCCTACCAGGGCATGGTGTGCCAGTTCGACCGAGACATCGGCCTTGATACCGGAGAATGGGCGGAGGTGACCGCCAAGGTGAGCATCGAGCCCCACAAGCTCTATGGCAGCGAGGGGCCCGTCCTTTACGCCACCGATATCGCCCTCTCGAGCGAGCCCAAGCAACCCCTGGCGACCTTTTATTAAATAAAAAGCGCGCTCCCAAAAAGCGTGATGTCCTTAACGGAGAATTTACAGGCACAAAAATTTCGGCAGGGAAATTGTTCTCCCTGCCGATTTGTGTTATAATGGGGTGGGTGATGAAAATGGATAACAAAAAGAATTTGCCGAAAAGAAAAGATATACGGCTCAAGAATTATGATTACAGTTCCCCCGGTGCATATTTTGTAACCATCTGTACGGACAACAGAAAGAATTACTTTTGAAACGGATCAGTTGATCCGCAGACATTCAAATGGTGTGCCGTAGGGGCGAACTGTGTTCGCCCGCAAAATCTGCCGTTATCCAATATAGGTAAGCTCGTGTTAGACGAACTGGAACGTTGGAATCAAACATATCCTGCGGTATCGTTGTATTCCTATGTAATTATGCCGAACCACCTACACATAATGGTTGTTATTTCTGCCGACGAATACGGGCGACCACAGGTCGCCCCTACGGTGGAACGAATGATAAAGCAATTCAAAGGAGCGGTTACAAAAAAGGTTGCTAAAACCATTTGGCAGAAATCATTTATTGAACACGTGATACGAAATAAAGAGGATTACGAAACCCGATCAAATTACATTTACGAAAATCCGCTACGATGGTACTACGATGAATTATACGCAGAAGAATAAGGGGTATGGGCTTTGCCCGATTCCTTTGTAATACAAAGGCGAATCTTGCGCGATAAAAGAGAAAGATAAATAAGAATTTGTAGGTGTGATAATGATTGTTTTAATTACAGGAGCATCGCATACAGGCAAAACGATGCTGGCTCAAAAATTGCTTGAAAAATATAAATATCCGTATCTGTCGATAGACCATCTGAAAATGGGTTTGATTCGTAGCGGGAACGCGGAACTTACCCCTATGGACGATGCAAAATTAACCGAATACTTGTGGCCGATTGTTCGTGAAATGATAAAAACTGCTATTGAAAATAAGCAGAACTTGATCATTGAAGGGTGCTATATTCCATTCGATTGGCGGATAGGGTTTGATAAAGAATATCTTGAAAATATAAAGTATTATTGCCTTGTTATGAGCGAAGGATATATCCGAAACCATTTTACTGATATAAAGAAATATGCCAATGTTATCGAGAATCGTTTAGATGATGAAGGGTGTACAATGGATAGTGTATTGGCAGATAATGCAAAAATACATGACCTCGCTTTAAGGTATAAAGTGAATTACATACTTATTGAAGATAAGTACGAAATCAATGTTGATTTATAACTTCAAATTCCAATTTGTCGAACAGAATAAATTAACCCCGACAGACCTTAAAAATCTGTCGGGGTTAATCTTTGTTTTCTGTGTATAAAATTTTGCTTATCCGTAGGGGCGTTCTGTGAACGCCCGCGGGCGAACGCAGTTCTCCCCCACCGTGGGTTAGATGATTTCTCCGCTAGGAGCATCACACATTGGGAATGCGCTTTTGATTTATACTATTTTACGCCTCGTCCGCTTCGGGCGAGAGTGCGGCGTCAAAGATGTCGGTAACGGCCTTGTCGGGCGCCTTGGTCAGGAGCGACACAGCCACGGCGATCGCGGCACCTGCAATGAAGCCGGGCACGATCTCGTAAACGCCGGTCACGGCGATCGGGTTCTTGATGATGGTGTTGGTAAAGAGCACGAGCCAAAGGATATCCACCACGGCACCGCCGATGATGCCGGCCACCGCGCCCTTATAGTTGAGACGACGCCAGAACAGCGACAAAATCACCACAGGGCCGAACGCCGAGCCAAACAGACCCCACGCGTTTTCAACCATGGCCATGATGTTGCTCGCCCAAGCGCTGTTGTCGCCAAGACCCGAGGCGGCAATGAGAAACGCCACCACGGCAACGGCAAGCACCACCAGGCGGCTGGCCCAGGTCACCTCATTGTCGCTGGCCTTGCCGCGACGGATCAAGGGCTTGTAAAGGTCGGATGCAAAGGAGGAGGAGGCGACCAGCAGCTGGCTGTCGGCCGTGGACATCGAGGCGGCAATGATCGCGGCAAGCAGAAGCCCCGCGATAAAGCCGGGGAACAGGCGCTGAACGATCTCAATAAAGATGTTCTGCTGATTGCCCGAGGGCAGGAGCATCGCGGCAAGCGAGCTGCCGTCGGCAAACACGTAGGTGCGGCCAAGGAACGCGATGAAAATTGCGGCACCAAGGGTGATGACGACCCAGGAAATCGCCACCGTGGCGGATTTCTTGATCATCGAGGCCTTCTTGATCGACATAAAGCGCACGAGAATGTGAGGCATACCGAAGTAACCGAGACCCCAACCAAGGCCCGATACGATATCCTGCCAGGAGGCGGCAAAGGGATTGGCGTTAAACGCCGTCACACCCTCGGCAAAAACGCTCGCATACTGGCTGTCGTGCAGGCCTGCGGCCATCACGATCGGCACGATGAGGAGCGCCACCAGCATGAGAAGCCCCTGGAAGAAGTCGGTCCAGCATACGGCCTTGAAGCCACCGAGGAAGGTATAGGCCAAAACGATGAGCGCGAAGATCGCCATCGCCAGCATCTCACGGCCAAGGAAGAGCTTCGGGAGCACCGCCACGAACACCTTGGTGCCGGCGTTGAAGGCCGAGGCCACGTACACGGTAAAGCTGATAAGGAAAATAATCGCGCAGGTCACCTTGAGCACGGGGTTGGCCGTGGCAAAGCGGTTGGTGAGGTACTGGGGCAGGGTGATCGAGTCGTCCGCGGCCTTCGAGAAGTTGCGCAGGCGCTTGGCCACGATCAGCCAGTTTGCGGCAGTGCCGATCGCAAGACCGATGCCGATCCACACCTTGCCCATACCAAAGGCAAGAATGCTACCGGGGAAGCCCATGAGGAGCCAGCCCGACATATCCGAGGCCTGGGCGCTCATGGCGGTGACCCAAGGGCCCATCTGACGGCCGCCGAGGAAATAATCCGCGTCGCTCTTGCTGCGATCACGCAGGAAGAAGTAGATGCCGATGCCGAGCATCAGCGCGAAATAAACGATAAATGCTGAAAACTGTACCATAACAAAGTCCTTTCCTATTTATAATACCCTCCTATTGTATCACAACTTTTTCAGAAATGCAATAGAGAACGGCGTATAGACTAAATTCTATACGCCGTTTGGATATTTTGTTTTAAAACCGTTGAAAATAAAGGATTTTTAAATAGACGATTTCAAAAACAAAATCATATACAAAAATAAAACTTTATTTTTCGAAGGAGCGCACCAGCAAGGGCAGGGTCTTCGCGCCCCAATCCGCCAGCGAATAATCGCCCCCACGCAGGCACCAGTCGTAGAGCAGCCCGCGCTCGGTCATTGCGTACAGGCGCACGATCTCATCGGCCGAAAGACCCCCCGTGATCTCGCCGCGCTCCTGCCCCTCGCCTACGATGCGGCGCAAAAGCTTAAAGTACACGCGGTTGCGGTCAAGCAGCTGCTTGCCACCCGAGACCGTCAGCTGGGTCGAGAGCAGGCGCGAGAGGAGTGAAATGTCGATGCGGTTCTCGATCATCGAAAAGAGCTCGCGGTTGAGATAAAGCAAGGCCTCGGGCGCGCTCCTGTCGCCAAAGCCGCGCGCGGCCAGCTCCTCGTATTTTTCATCAAAGAGATACGCGAGCGACCCCAAAAGGTCGTCCTTGCTGCCGAAATAGTGATAAAACGAGCCCTTGGAGGTGGCGGAAAGCGCAATGATCTCCTCCACGGTCGTATTCTCAAAGCCCTGCTCGTAAAAAAGCTTCCAAGCGGCATCCACGATGCGGCTTTTGGTGTTTGTGATACTCTTTCTTGCCATGGCTTATCGGTGATAGAGCTTTTTGGTCTGGTAGGCGGGCTCACAGGTCATCTCAATGCCCAGCTTTTTGAGCACGCTCTCATCCACCTGTGACAGGATCACAGTCGAGTGCGCGTCACAATGGCGCAGATCCTCAAGGCGGTCAAGCGCTGCTTTGGCAGCTTCATCGTGCACCGCGCAGATCGACAGGGCAATGAGCACCTCGTCCATGTGCAAACGGGGGTTCTGATTTCCAAATTTTTCAAGCTTCAAGGCCGACACGGGTGCTAAAATCTCGGGGGAAATGAGCTTAGCCTCCTTGGGGATCCCGGCCATGGCCTTGAGAGCATTGAGGAGCATCGCCGACGCGGCACCGAGGATCTTTGAGGTCTTACCCGTCACAACACGCCCATCACGCAGCTGCAATGCCGCCGCCGGCTCTCCCGTTTCCTGTGCGCGCGCCAACGCCGCGCCGATCGCAGGGCGTGCCGACTCGTCAAGGTCGATCGAGCGCATCAGCATACGGATCTTAGAAACGTCGGTGCCGTCGCTCTCGCCCTTGCGCTGGGCGCAAAGCGCGCGGTAATAACGGCGCAGGATCTCATCGCGTGCGCCCTCGGTCACGGCATCGTTATCCACGATGCAATAGCCTGCCATGTTGACACCCATATCGGTGGGAGATTTGTAGGGGCAGCTGCCGTAAATATGCTCCAGCATCGCCTTGACCACGGGGAAAATTTCCACGTCGCGGTTGTAGTTGACCGCCGTCTCACCGTAAGCCTCGAGGTGGAAGGGGTCGATCATGTTCAGGTCGTTGAGGTCGGCCGTGGCCGCCTCGTACGCGAGATTTACAGGGTGCTTGAGCCCCAGGTTCCACACAGGGAAGGTCTCGAACTTCGCATAGCCCGAGCGCACGCCACGCTTATGATCGTGGTAAAGCTGCGAAAGGCACGTGGCCATTTTGCCCGAGCCGGGGCCGGGGGCCGTTACCACCACGAGCGAGCGCGTGGTTTCAATGTATTGGTTGATGCCGTAGCCCTCGTCGCTGACGATCTTCTCCACGTCAGAGGGATAGCCGGGGATCGAATAATGCTGATATACGCGCAGTCCCAACGCTTCAAGACGCTTGGCAAAGGCGGCCGCAGCCGGTTGCCCCGCATAGCGTGTGAGGACCACACTGCCAACGTAAAGACCAATGTCGCGGAAGGCGTCAATAAGGCGCAGTGTATCCTGATCGTAGGTGATGCCAAGATCGCCGCGCACCTTGTTCTTTTCAATATCGGCGGCGCTGAGCACGATCACGATCTCGGCTTCACTTGCCAAAGCCGAAAGCATACGCACCTTACTGTCGGGCCGGAAGCCGGGCAGTACGCGCGAGGCGTGATAATCATCAAAAAGCTTGCCGCCAAACTCAAGATAAAGCTTGCCGCCAAACTGTGCGATGCGCTCGCGAATATGCGCCGATTGACGGCGGATATATTCTTCGTTGTCAAATCCGATGCGAAACATGGTACCTCCCCATTCCAAACCTATGGTTTGGAAATAATATACATCCAGTATAGCATATCCGACTCCTCGGTGCAAGTGTTTTTTTATTTTTCCATAAAATCCACACCCCGAGCGGCCCTTCGGCGCACGTTTTTGCAAAACCGTGTGCGGTGCGGATAGCCGCTGATGCCGAAAAGGCCGCGTGGCGCGATGACCGCACCGTTCGGCACCTCCCCTGCCGCCGCAAGCACGGCGGTGAGTGCCGCCTTTTCGGGGCTGTGCGTAAATAAGTACAAAAACGCGTGACCAAACCGCGAAAACCAAGGCTTGTGCGTTGTTTTTTCGGGCGAAAGCAGGGCGGTTGCGGTAATGCCGGGGTGCGTGGCAATAAACGAGGGCTCCGTCGCCGTACGCCCCTCGGCGCGCGCCAGCACGTAGGCGGAAAGCAGGTATTTGCTCCTGGCATAGGCGGCATATCCCTCCCCGTTCGGGGTCTTATCCCTGCCGAAGCGATCCACCAGGCTGGTGGTGAAGATCATACGGCCGCGCTCCCCCAGCAAATGCTCCACCGCACGGGCAAGGCGCACGGTGCCGTACGCGTTCACACCCTCGGTCATAGGCAAGCCGTCCACCGTGTGAGTGCCGCGCGGATAATACACCCCCGCACAGTGCAGGAAAACCTCGATTTTCGCATACCGTTTCCCAAGATCCTCGGCAAACGCATCGATCGAGGAAAAATCGGCAAGATCCAGGTGCATCACCTCGATCTCGACGGCGTCAAATTCCGCCGACAGCCGTCCGCGCGCGGCCTCGGCACGCGCCTCACTTCGACAGGCAAGGATCACCTTGGCACCGAGATGCAAAAGCCCCCGTGCCGCGCAAAAGCCGATGCCGCTGTTGCCGCCCGTCACGACCGCCACCTGTCCCTTCAGCGAAGCGGTGTGATCGCGATACCATTTTTCGTAACGCATAACGCTCCTTTCGCATAGTTTCCCATGCACTTCCATATTTATATACTGATATTACTTTTTTCACCCCGTTGTCGGGCTTTTCTCTCCCAAAGCAGCTCGATGACCGAAAAAGCGATGATGCCGCCGACAAGCGCGATCAGCCCGTTATCCTGCAAGGGCTTTGGCAGGTACAGAAAAAAGGGCGTGGACACGAGAAAGAACCACACGGCATTTCGGCGCGAAAGCGATTCCGTTTTAAAAAACAAGACCAACGCCGGCAAAAACAAAAGCCAGTTATAGGCCGAAAAGATCGAGGGAATGCAAAGCAAAAAGGCGGCAAGATGCGCAAAGCTTTTATAGATCTCCCCACCCCAAAGAGCGCGGTACAAAAAGATCAAAAACAGCAACAACAGGCCGAAAATCAAGAATAAGACCACAGCAAGAGGCGAAAGTCCCCACGCGCCGAGCCGACCCGTGACGCCCCCGGCCGCCACCGAGGAATAATGAAGCGTATTTAAAACCAGCCACTTGATGCAGTAAAGAGGGCCGCCAAAGAAAAACGAGGGCACCAAAAAAAGCACAAAAGCATAAAGGAGCAACCGCCCCACCTCGCGCCATCTTCGCGCTCGGATCAGGGGCAAGCAAAAAAGCAAGGGATATATTTTAAGGGCCGTCGCCGCGCCGAGTGCCCAAAGCCCCGACTCACGCACCGTGGCATCCTGCGCATCCAAGCCGCAAGCGAACCAAAGCAAAAGCAACAGGGACAGCAGCGCGAGATTGCCGCGCTCCAGCAAAAAGATCATCGGGAACGAGAGGGTCGCGGCAATGGCGAAAAGCACCCCGTCCCTGCCCTTTACCGCGTTTGCCAAAAGGAGCGCCTGCGCCACCAAGCAAAGCGTGAAAAAAATCAAGAAGGGGAGCAGGTGTGCCGAGCCTTCGCCCTGCCCTTCCCCGAGCACACGCGAAAAAAGCCAAAAGATCGCGTTGGCAAGCGGAGGATAGATCACGCGCCGCTCGCTGTACACGGCAGGACCGGCGGCGGCATCACGCACCGAGCTGAAAAAATCAAAAAAAGGGTCGCTTGCCCCTCGGTGAAAGATCGAAAAAAAGGCACGCTCCCCCAAAAAGACCGAGCAAGCCGAAAAAACAAAAAACCCCAAAAAGGTCAAAAGCGTAAAGCAGCGCACAGCGCCAAGGCGAGGGTCCGAGCCAAGCTTGCGCGCAAAATTCCAAAAAATGCGCGAAAAACCGCCACCGTTTTCTTGTTTTCTCATCCTTTGCCATCCTTTCTTTTACCGTTGTACCCAAGGAAAGTATTTGACAAAAGCGATGATTTTATGTTTTGATTATACCACAAGGCAAAGCCCGCGTCAAGCAAGGGGGACGTACAATCTTTGCGCGTTTTCTTGACACACGCGCGGAAATGAATTATAATAAAGATATTACATAAAGTAAAGGAAAAAACAAATGGCCGTTGAATTGCTCTCCCCTGCGGGAAATATGGAAAAACTGCGCGCGGCACTGCGCTTCGGCGCCGATGCGGTCTATCTTGCCGGTAAAAATTTCGGTATGCGCTCGGCCGCCGACAATTTCACCGATGAGGAGCTGTCCGAGGCCGTGGCCCTCGCTCACGTCTTGGGCAAAAAAATCTATCTTACCGTCAATACCATGCCCCACGGGGACGAATATGCGCAGCTGCGCGCGTATCTTTCGGGGCTTCGCGGCGTCGGCATCGATGCCATCATTCTCACCGACCTCGGGGTACTCGCCACCGTGCGCGAGCTCCTGCCCGAGATGGAGATCCACATTTCAACGCAATCCAGCATCGTCAGCCCCGAGGCGGCCAAGGCCTGGGCGGCGCTCGGCGCCAAGCGGCTGGTCCTTGCGCGCGAGCTCTCGCTTTCGGAGGTGCGCGCCATCCGAGAGGCCCTGCCCCCTGACGTGGAGCTGGAGGCCTTCATCCACGGCTCGATGTGTGTATCCTACAGCGGACGCTGTATGCTCTCCAACCACTTTACCGGACGCGACGCCAATCGCGGTGCCTGCACCCAGCCCTGCCGTTGGAACTACACCATCGTGGAGGAAAAGCGCCCCGATGAGCGGTTGCCCGTGATCGAAAACGAAAACGGCACCTTCATTATGTCCTCCAAGGATATGTGTATGCTTCGCCACGTGCCCGAGCTGATCGAGGCCGGGGTCACCTCCTTTAAAATCGAAGGACGTATGAAGAGCGCCTACTACACCGCGGTCATCACCAACGCCTACCGTATGGCGATCGATGCCTATCAAAGGGATCCTGACGGGTACGCTTTTGATGAAAAATGGTACCGTGAGGTCGAAAGCGTTTCGCACCGCGAATACTGTACGGGCTACTGGTTTGACGATCCGCGCGAAAATCCCCAGCTCTGCCGTGAGGCCGGCTACATCCGCGAGAAGGCTTACTTTGCCGCCGCGACCGAGCAGGACGCATTGCCCGAGGGACTGGTGCGTCAAAATGACGAGGGCACGCTTTGCCGCTTCCGTCAACGCAACAAGGTGTCACTCGGGGACCGCGCCGAGCTGCTCACCCCCGGCAAGGTGGGCATCCCCTCGGTCATTACCGAGCTGTACGATGAAGAGGGTGCACCGATCGAGAGTGCACCGCATCCGCTGATGATCTTTTATACCCGCTTGCCACACGCCGCCGCCGAGGGCGACATCCTGCGCGCGGGAGATGCTTAAAGGAGTGAGTGTATGAGAAACGAGCCTTTAGCCGACATCCTGCGTCCCGACAGCTTTGATACCGTTGTCGGGCAGGAGCACCTGTTCGGCAAGCACGGTGTGGTGCGCCGTATGGTGGAAAGCGGCCGCATCACCAATATGATCTTTTACGGCCCTCCCGGCACGGGAAAAACGACCGCCGCCGCGATCATTGCGGCAAGGTCGGGGATGCTCTTCCGCCGATTCAACTGCACCTCGGCCTCACTTGCCGAGGTCAAGGAGGCCCTGTGCGAGACCGACAACGTCTTTGGTGCGGGCGGGATCCTGCTTTACCTCGACGAGATCCAATACTTCAACCGCAAGCAGCAGCAAGCCCTGCTGGAATATATGGAGGACGGACGCGTTACGCTCATCGCATCCACGACCGAAAATCCGCATTTTTACATCTACAACGCGATCATCTCGCGTTCATCACTCTTTGAATTCAAGCCCGTTTCGGCCGCAGCAATGGTGCCCGCGCTCGCGCGCGCACTCGATAAGCTCAACGCCGACAACGGCACCAAGATCGAAGCCGATGAGGAAACGCTCCGCTTTATCGCCGCCGGGGTCAAGGGCGACGTGCGTCGCGGCATCGGACTGCTTGAAAACGGTTATTTTGCCGCAAACGCCGGGGACGGGTCGGAAAAATCCGACAAAATGACCCTGACCAAGGAGCACATCGAAAGCTTCCACGCAGGGATCCTAAACTACAACGAGGACACGCATTACGATCTGCTCTCGTGCCTGCAAAAATCGATCCGCGGCTCCGACCCCGACGCCACTGCCTTTTACGTGGCAAAGATCCTTGCCACGGGTGACATCATTTCGCTTTGCCGCCGCCTGCAGGTCATCGCCTCCGAGGACGTGGGACTCGCCTACCCCCAAGCGGCCGCCGTGGTGCGCGCCTGCTGTGAAAGTGCCAAGGAATTGGGTCTGCCCGAGGCCGGCATCCCCCTCATCAATGCGGCGATCCTTTTGGCCACCGCCCCCAAATCCAATTCCGCGTATTTGGCGCTCGCCGCCGCACGCGAGGATGTAGAAAAGGGCCTTGGCACCACCGTGCCAAGGCACCTGCAATCTCCCCTTTTTAAGGGATACCGCTATCCGCACGATTACACGTATCACTACGTGAAGCAGCAGTACCTGCCCGATGATCTTCGCGGTAAAAAGTACTACACGTTCGGTGATAATAAGACCGAGCAGGCCGCCGCAGCCCACGCCGCCACCATACGGCGCGAGGGCGGAAAAAGCAAAGATTGATCGCACGATCCATCCTTCCCGCAGGGGCGCTTCGCAAAGCACCCACCGCACATTCCCTTCTCACATCGTATAAAGCAACGGACGTTTCACCTACATAACGAAAGGAGCAAGCGTCTATGCTTTACACGATCTTACTCGCCCTTTGCTTCGGCATCCTTGAGGGGATCACCGAATGGCTCCCCATTTCCTCGACCGGCCACATCATTTTACTGCGCCATTTTTTGCCCATCACGCTGAACGACGCCTTTTTCGAGCTCTTTGAGGTCGTGATACAGCTGGGCGCGATGTGCGCCGTGATCCTCTTGTTTTTTGATACGTTATGGCCCTTTTTAAGAAAGAAAAGTGCCGAGGATCGCCGCGCGACCCTTGCCCTTTGGGGTAAGATCCTGCTGGCCACCCTCCCTGCCGCCCTCTTGGGGCTGCTGTTGGACGACGTCATCGACAAGACCCTCTTTAACCCCCAAACCGTCACGATCACGCTGATTTTTTACGGCGTGCTGTTTCTCCTCGTCGAGCGGCGCAAAAGGATCCCCCGCATCACCGACATTGCCGATATTACGCCGCTTGATGCGATCAAGGTTGGGCTTTTTCAGGTACTCGCGCTCATCCCCGGCACGTCACGGTCGGGTGCCACCATCCTCGGCGGGCTTCTTATTGGAGTTTCACGCCCCGTTTCGGCACTTTTCTCCTTTTTTCTCGGATTCCCCACCATGCTGGGGGCCGGCGCACTCAAGGTGCTTAAGTTTTGCCTGTCGGGGGAAACGCTGACCGGGAGCGAATGGCTGATTCTTGCCGTCGGCACCACGTCGGCCTTTGCGGTGTCGCTGGTCGCCCTTCGTTTTTTGACCGATTTCGTGCGCCGCCACACCTTTTCGGCCTTTGGCCTGTATCGGATCCTTCTCGGTGTTGCCGTGCTCCTGACTTTTTTGCTTTGAGGTTTTGTATGGAAAAATTAAAGATCCCCTACCCCGTTGTGGTAGAGGGAAAATACGATCGCCTGCGGCTCCTTTGTGTGATGGAGGGGCAGATCCTGACCACAGACGGCTTTGGTATTTTTAAGAAAAAGGAACGGCTGGCGCTTTTGCGCGCCTTGGCCGCCAAGACCCCCATCGTGGTCCTCACCGACCCCGACGGAGCCGGCAAGCTCATCCGCTCCCACATCGGCTCGGCCATTCCCGCCGACCGCATTATCCCCTTATACGTGCCCCAAACGACCGGTGTGGAAAAGCGGAAATCCGCCCCCTCGGCCGAAGGATTTCTCGGCGTGGAGGGGCAGGAACAAGCCCTCCTGTACGAGCTCCTGTCCCCCTTTGCCGACGGCGCCGCACCGCGCGCGGAAAATCCCCTTTCCAAGGTCGATTTTTTCGAGGACCGACTCACGGGCTGTGAGGGGGCAAGCGAACGCCGTGCCGCCCTGGCCCTCGCCTTTGGGCTCCCCTCGGATATGACCCCCAACGCCCTGCTCGCGGCACTTCGCGTGGTCGCCACCTTTGAAGAATACAAGGCCGCCGTTTCAAAGATCAATTAAAAAAGCACCCCATTGGGGTGCTTTTTTATATATTCGCTTATTTTTCGGCCTTAAGGATCTCGGTCGGAGCCGAAGCGTTGGCGATCACACTCTTAATGCCGTTCTTGCAGCTGGACTTTTGACGGTAGCCCTGCGTGCAGGAAAGGATGTTGTTGCCGTTCGTGGCAATGAGGTTAAAGCGATACTGACCGGCCTTATCGTAATAGATCTGGAACTTCGGGCACCTTTCCTCATTGATCGTTTGCAGCGTTTGATCCTCGATCGCGGCAATGGGAGCGTTGGCACCTACACTGGCAATGCCGTTTTTGCAAGCCGCCATCGAGCTGTAGATTTGCGAGTTGGCGATCACCTGCGTGTTGGCGGCACGGACGTTGAACATGTAGCGGCCGTCGCTCGTGCGCTTGATCTCAAACTTGCCCTTGACCTTCCCCTCGGCGGGCTCAGCCTCAACGGCAGGCTCGGCCTCCACAACGGGCTCAGCCTCAACGGCGGGCTCGGCCTTCGTTTCCTTTTTGGGCGCGGCCTTCTTGGCGGGAGCTTTTTTGGGAGCCGGCTCCTGAGCCTTTTCCTCTGCAGCCGCGGCGGCCTCAGCGGCAGCCTTCTTTCTCGCCTCTTCACGGGCCTGCATCTCGGCCTTTCTCATCTCCTCGGCCTTCTTCATCTCCTCGGCCAAGCGTGCCTTTTCCGCAGCCGCGGCGGCCTCAGCGGCCTTTCTTTGCTCCTCGGCGCGTTGTTTCTTTTTCTTTCCAAACAAGAACATATCATTTCTCCTTTTCATGCTTTTTGGGAGTTGCTTTTTCTTTCATTGTAACACGAAAATTCGCCGAAATCAACCACAAAAACGACTTTTTTGCCATTTTTCAAAAAAATATTGCAGGCCGTTACTGCGCTTACCTGTTTTCCAGCACGTAGCTTTCGTACCCCAGCTCTTCAAAGCCGTGACGGCGGTAAAGCGCCTTCACACGTACGTTTTCGGGCTCGACCTCCAGGCGGTAGCGCGCCGCGGGCACGGTGGCCTTCACAAATTCAAGAAAGGCACCGCCAACCCCCTCTCCACGGCATTCGGGCCGCACGTAAATTTCCTCCAGCCAGCAAACAAGGCCACCCGCCTCCTGCGAATGGGTAAAGGCCAAAAGCCCGTAGCCCCAAACGGCACCGTCCCGCTCAAACACATAAATGTCGGCAAAGGGAGAGCCGTCAAGCACGATCTTGGCTGTATGCTCAAGATGACTTCGGGGGATACTGTGTAGCACGGCCGGCGAATCGTAAAATACGCTCGCCATCTCAATATATGCGGCAACGTCCTCTTTTTTTAACCTGCGAAACGTCATAATTACACCTCATTTCCTTGCATTTATTTTACCATTAAATTACAAAAGAGTCAAGTTTTTCATAAAATGCTTGACAAGCATAAAAATTTATGTTATAATCCTTTTCGTAAATTTCCGTGAGGGAGTAGTTGACACAAGCTTTTGTGTGATAAGTCAACAACACGAGCCGCAAGGCTTGGCTTATCTTGATCGACAAGACTCACGGGGCCGCCTCACCATGCGCTGCCCCGTGGGTCTTTTTTCGCCCTCGGGAAAAGAAAGGAGAAACATGAAGCATTATCTTGAAACAACCGATGCCGTTTTTGCCGAGGTTGGCACCAACGCCGAGGGCCTTTCCTCGACCGAAGCCGCCGCACGCCTTGAGAAAAACGGCAAAAACAAGCTTGCCGAGGGCAAGAAGGAGGGTTTGCTCAAGCGGTTCCTGAAGCAGCTCGCCGAGCCGATGACCATCATCCTTTTGGTTGCAGCTCTTATTTCGGGCGTGCTGGCAATCGTAGAAAAGGAGTTCCCCTCTGACGTCATCATCATCATGGCGGTGGTCATCATCAACGCCGTGCTGGGTGTCTTCCAGGAGAGCAAAGCCGAAAAGGCCATTGAAGCCCTGCAAGAAATTGCCGCCGCGACCTGTAAGGTCATCCGTGACGGCAAGCAGATCACCGTACACAGCGAGGATCTCGTTGTGGGTGATATCATCGTGCTGGAGGCCGGCGACGCCGTCCCTGCCGATGCCCGTATTTTTGAATGTGCCTCGATGAAGATCGAGGAGGCGGCCCTGACGGGTGAATCGGTGCCTGTGACCAAGCAGGATACCGCCCTTGCGGCAGGTGAGAACGGCGACGTTGCACTCGGCGACCGCAAGAACATGGTATTTATGGGCTCCACCGTGGTGTACGGTCGCGGCAAGGCCGTGGTCGTGGCTACCGGTATGGACACCGAGATGGGCAAGATCGCCGATGCGCTTGCCAACGCCGAGGAGGGTAAGACGCCCCTTCAGATCAAGCTGGCAGGCCTTTCCAAGATCCTGACCTACCTCGTTATCGGCATTTGCGTGCTGGTCTTTGGCATCAACATCATTCGTTCGCTTGCAACGGGTGCTGATTTCACCTTCCATAGTGTTCTTGACTTCTTTATGATCGCGATCTCCCTTGCGGTTGCCGCGATCCCCGAGGGCCTTGCAACGGTTGTAACCATCGTGCTTTCGATCGGTGTAACCAATATGTCGAAGCGTTCGGCCATCATCCGTAAGCTCACCGCTGTGGAGACGCTGGGCTGCACGCAGATCATTTGCTCGGACAAAACCGGTACGCTGACCCAAAACAAGATGACCGTTGTGGACTTTGCGGGCGACGACGAAAAGCTGCTCGCCAACGCGATGTCGCTTTGCTCAGATGCCGAGTTTGACGCCGACGCCAAGACCGCTGTCGGTGAGCCCACCGAGTGTGCGCTTGTCAACTATGCCGAGAAGCTCGGTCTTTCCAAGAACGAGCAAAAGAAGCTCCTGGTCCGCGTGGGCGAGGTTCCCTTCGATTCGGGCCGTAAGATGATGACCACCGTGCACAAGACCGAGGACGGCAAGCTCCTGCAGTTCACCAAGGGTGCACCCGATGAGATGCTCAAGCGCTGCACCACCGCCCTTGTCGGTGGCGAGGTCGTTGCCATGACCGACGCCATCCGCGAGGAGATCCTTGCCGCAAACAAGAAAATGGCGGATCAGGCCCTGCGCGTGCTTTGCGCCGCCAAAAAGGACCTTGACGCCGAGCCTGCCGTTTACGAGCCTGAGGCTGTCGAGTGCGACCTTTGCTACGTGGGTCTTGTCGGCATGATCGACCCCGTCCGTCCCGAGGTTAAGCCCGCCATCGACGAGTGCCGCAACGCAGGCATTCGCCCCATCATGATCACGGGTGACCACAAGGATACCGCCGTGGCGATCGCCCTTCAGCTCGGCATCATCGAGAACGCGAGCGAAGCGATCACGGGTGCCGACCTTGACAAGATCTCCGACGAGGAATTTGAAACCGCTGTTGAAAAATACTCGGTATATGCACGCGTGCAGCCCGAGCACAAGACCCGCATCGTCAACGCTTGGCGCAAAAAGGGCAAGGTTACCGCAATGACGGGTGACGGCGTCAACGACGCACCCTCCATCAAGAACGCCGACATCGGCGTGGGCATGGGCATTACGGGCACCGACGTGACCAAGAACGTGGCCGATATGATCCTGGCCGACGACAACTTCGCCACCATCGTTTCGGCTGCAAGCGAAGGCCGCCGCATTTACGATAACATTCGTAAGGCCATCCAGTTCCTGCTCGCCTCCAACCTCTCCGAGGTGCTGTCGATCTTCTTCGCAACCCTCATTGGCTTTACCATTTTCAAGCCCGTTCACCTTCTTTGGATCAACCTCATCACCGACTGCTTCCCCGCCCTTGCACTGGGTATGGAAAAGCCCGAGTCCAACGTAATGAAGCGCAAGCCCCGTGACTCGAAAGAGGGCATTTTTGCAGGCGGTCTTGGTGCGGCAGTTGCTTACCAGGGCGTTCTTGTAACCGCAATTACGATTGCCTCCTACCTCCTTGGTAGATACGTTCTGGCCGATATGCACCACGCCGCCGCCATCGCACAGGGCACCTATTCGGCAGAGATGCTTGGCACGACCATGGCGTTCCTGACCCTGTCGATGTGTGAGATCTTCCACTCCTTCAACATGCGCTCGCTCAAGGGCTCGATCTTCACCATGAAGGGCCAAAACCTTTGGCTGTGGGGCGCAGGCATCCTCTCCCTGCTGCTCACCACGGTAGTCATTGAGATCCCGTTCCTTGCCGAGGTCTTTGAGCTTGCTCACCTCTCGATCATGGAATACGGCATTGCTTTGGCACTTGGCTTCCTCATCATCCCGTTGGTGGAGACCGTGAAGCTGGTACACCGCCTCATCGACAAGAAAAAAGAGGCCTAATTCCTTTCAGCCCAACGCGGCGGTTGACAAATGTCAACCGCCGTGTTATACTATTTTTAAAGTATTTTTCGAGGTGGATCTATGAAAGAGCAATTTATCAGAACCGCAGGGCTCATTGGCGAGACGGCCGTAGCACGCCTTTCGGCGGCCCGTGTGGCGGTATTCGGCATCGGGGGCGTCGGCGGACACACCGTGGAGGCATTGGTGCGCGCGGGCGTCGGATCCTTGGACCTCGTGGATAACGATACCGTGAGCGAAAGTAACATCAACCGCCAGATCATTGCGCTCCACAGCACCGTTGGCCGTGCCAAGACCGAGGTGATGGCCGAGCGCGCACGCGACATCAATCCCGATGTGAAAATCACCACCCATAACACCTTCTTTTTACCCGAAAATGCCAACACGTTTGACTTTTCGAGGTACGATTACGTTGTAGATGCCATTGATACCGTCGCGGCCAAAATGGAGCTGGTGCGCCGCGCAAATGCCGCAGGCACCCCCATTATTTCAGCCATGGGCACGGGCAACAAGCTTGATCCCACCGCCTTCCGCGTCACCGATATTTATAAAACAGAAGGGTGCCCCCTCGCCCGTACCGTGCGCGGTCTTTGCCGCAAGGAGGGCATTCAAAAATTAAAGGTGGTTTATTCCCCCGAGGCGCCCCGTGGTACCACCTACAGCGAAGGGGGGCGTCACGCGCCGGCCAGCATCTCATTTGTTCCGGCCGCCGCAGGTCTCTTGATCGCCGGAACCGTTATCAAGGATCTTTGCGAAATCAAATCATAAGTTTGCCCATACGGGCAAGTGAAGTTATCCTACGGATAGTGAAGCTTTGCCTTTGGCAAAGTGCGCAAACTGAACTTCACTTGTGCAAAGCGCAAACTTCACCCATTACCACCCGAAAAACGAAAGTGTAACACACTATACCTTGCAAGGCAAGACGTGTAAAAAGGAGTACAGACAAAATTGTCCGTACTCCTTTTGTGGTATTTGCGGTTGGTAAAACCTGCTTTATGGTAGGTATCTTTTGTCCTCTCTTTTTTGCATCTTGGCACACCGCGTGCCCTTACGCACTCGTGGTGCGCTCCTCCTCCCAAGGCAACGGTGCTTGACCGATCTCGGTCACGATGATGGAAAGATCGTCGCTCTCCTCGGCCGAGGCACGGTTGATGGCCAGGCGCGCAAAAGCATCGGCATCCCCGTCATAGCGCGTTGCAAGCATCTCTGTCAGCCAAGGGCAATCCTCCTCGCCGCCCGTAAAGCCGTCACTCAGCTGAACCACCACGTCCCCCGGCTCCAGCGAAAAAACGATCCGCTCGGCATCGAGAGCCTCCAGGATCCCCACCGGTGCGGTGCGCGAGGAAAAGCGCGTGACCTCCCCCCGTCGCAAAAGATAGGTGGGGGCGGCACCGCATTTAAAAAGCGCGGCCGTGCCGCCGATGCGGTCCACCTCTAAAAGATCGACCGTGGTGCTGCTCTCGCTCTCCCCTTGCGCCCTGGCCGCGAGAAATCCGTTGAGCATACGAAGCGCGCTCTCCGCGCGCGAGCCCGCCCCCAGCAGACGATTTAAAAAGACCGAGGCGAGAGCCGAGGTCAGGGCCGCGTCGGTGCCACTGCCCATTCCGTCACAAATGAAGGCATAGGAAAGTCCCTGCTCCCCCTCAAAGGCCGACACGCTATCCCCGCAATGCCTGCCCTCGCCGCGCCCCTTGGGGCGTGTCATCTTCACCGAACGGGCGGTCAGCTTGCCGTGCTCGAAAAACACGATGTCGGAAAGCCCCTCGTGCTCACGCACGTCGGGTGTGCCGAGGGTAACGTGAGCGTGCTTTTCAATCACGCCGCGAATTTCGCGAAGACGGATGCTCCGCCCCGTGGCACGTAGGCCCCGCAGGATCACGCGGCGGCGCGTTTTGCCGCACACCGCAACCGACTCGAGCCCATAGCCAAGGCGCAGTAGGCTTGTAAAGATGCGCTCGCCTGCGGCGATGTCACAGCAAAAGTCCTCGCGCCCCTCCTCGATCGTCTCCTTGATCACACGCCCGACCGCGGCATAATCCATGGCCACCACCGAGGTTTTATCGCTGTGGAGCGCCTCCTCGGCAAGTGCCGCCGCGCCGTTGTTGATCACGGTCAAAATGCGCGCGATCTCCGTACAGCGTGTGGCAAGCTCCTCGCTTACCTGTGAGCGCTCCACCGACCCGTGTCGATAAAGGCGACGGCAAATGCCCTCGATTGCCCCTGAGGTTTCGCCCCGACGCTCCCCAAAACAAACATCACGGTAACGGCACCCGGGGCACACGCTTTCAAAGGCCTTATCGCACATGCGCCGTATGGCCGGCAGGCCGGGGCGGCGCAAACGAGAGCCGATCTCGTAAAAGGTGCCCGACAGGTCCAGGAGCGCGTTTGACATCTCGGCCAAACGCGTTGTGCTGACCGCTTGCGCCTCGGCCTTGGCCGACTGCGTCGCGGCACGCTTGCGGGCCAGCATCAAGCGCCTGACGGGCGCACCCTCTACCAAACCTGCGCTATCGAAGGCCAAAAAGATCGCCCCGGCCACCAAAAGCGAGGGGAGCAACCGCAAAAGGCCCGCCTCGCGCTCGATCAAGAAGGTCCATACACCGGCCAGCGTACTGCCAAGCAGCACACCGCCGCCCCGACTGCTCTTTTGGAGCAGACCAAACGCAAGCCCCACCAGCAAAAAGGCCGGGGCAAGCCGTACGTCAAAGCAAAGACCGCAAAGCGCTCCACCCACAGCCCCCGACAAGGTGCCGCGATGCGATACCAGCAAAAAAGCCACGCCTGCGGCTGCCGCGGCGGCAGGATAAATGCCGAAAACGTTAACCGTTCGCAGGGCAAATACCGCACTGAGCACAACTGCCGACATCCCCGCCTCACGGTGATACGCCATCAGCCCCCTTCCCTTTTCGAAGACCCCAAAATACAAAAACGCGGCAAGGGGCGCGGCCGCCACGGCCAAAAGCATCCCAAACAGGTCAAAAAACCGAAAGCCGCCGCCGATCACCTCCGCGATCCCCACGCCCAACACCGCGACCGCCGCCGCAGGAATGCGGTACAACGCGCGTTCGGCAAAAAGCGCCTTGGGGGAAAGCTCCCCGGCCAAAAGCCAAGACACCGCCGCGCGCACCAGCAATACCGTCCCCAAAGCCACAAGCGTCGCCGCGTCCCGCGCGGCAAGCGAGAACAGTGCGCTCCCCAGTGCCACGGCCACCACATAAGGACCCATGGCCGCCGCCGCCAATGCCACGCCAAAGGGGCACACGCCGAATAAAAGCTCTGCCGATGACAAAAGGGCCGCAAGACCCCCCAGCATCAAATGATAAAACAGTTTTTCAGCCCCTTGCCCCGAAAAAAGCGCAGCAACGTGAAAAGGGTCGTTTTTTTCCTTTCTTCCCATAACAACCTCCGTTTTTTCCTTCATTGTAGCAAGCGCCGAGGGCAAAAGCCGTCGCGCGCTGTTGGTGAAAGCAAAAACCTTTTGTCACATACGCAAAAAAGAGGGAAAATGACCCCGAACGGTGTCAAAAAACCCTAAAAATTGCGACCGATTTTTTCCCTTTTCGGGAATATTTTGAAAAACACCTTTCCCACTCGCGGCTTTTGTGCTATACTAAAAGAAAAAAAGGGGGGATCGAATGAAAATTTGTGCTTTTACCGGGCACCGCACCGTGCCCGTTTCTCGCCGCACCTCCCTCGCCCTCTCGCTGGATCGGACCATTGAGCACCTGATTGGGGAGGGCTACACCGATTTTCGCGCGGGTGGGGCCCTCGGCTTTGATATGCTCGCGGCCCTGCGTGTGCTCCTTGCCAAGGCCAAGCATCCGAGCATCAAGCTGCATCTAATGCTCCCCTGCCGCGACCAAGCCAAGGATTGGCGCGAGGGGGAACGGCTCCTGTGGCAGGATATCATTGACAAGGCCGACTCGGTCCGCTACCTCTTTGACACCTATCAGGCAGGATGCATGTACGTACGAAATCGCGCACTCATCGACGGAGCCGACCTTTGCGTCGCCTATCTCACGTCCAATCGGGGCGGCACGGCCTACACCTGCTCTTATGCCGAAAAAAAGGGCGTTCCGATTCTCAATCTGGCAAAATAAAAAAGGACTTGCACGGCAAGTCCTTTTTTATTTCTCCTGCTTTCGGCGCAAAGCACGCCGACGGCGGTTGATGTGTCGCTCAAACTCACCGCTGTGAAGAAGGTCGGCCAGCACCAGCTGCTCAAAGGTCGGGACTGTGCAGGAATAAAAGCCCACACGGGATGAAAAAAGCGGCAGCAGCGAGGGGGGCAAGACCATATACGCCACACGCAATGACGCGGCCACGGTCTTGGTAAAGCTGTTCAAATAAATGACACGCTCCTCGCCGTCCTGCGAAAAGAGCGTATCCTCCATTTTAGCCGACACAGTGAACTCGGAGTCAAAGTCATCCTCCACAAGATACCCGTTTCGCTCGGATACAAAATCAAGGTAAGCGCGGCGCTTGGAGGCGGTCGCCGTCACGCCGCTGGGGAAGCTGTGGTAGGGCGTAACGTGAAGCACACTCGCACAGCTGCCGGCCAACGCCTCGGTCGTGATGCCCTCCTCCGCCATCGGAAGCCCCTCCACGGTGGCACCGCCCGCGCGATAGACCGCGCGTATTTTTTCATAGCAAGGATCCTCGGTCGCATAAATGCGCGAGGCACCGAGCATGCCGACCACAAGGCCGTAAAGATATTCCGCACCCGAGCCGACCACCACCTGGTCGGGGGTAACGTTCATACCGCGACTGCGCGCAAGATACTGCGAAATGGCATGGCGCAAGGCAAAGCAGCCGCTTTGCGGCGAACGCGTCAGGATCTCCTCCCCGTAGTCCGCCAACACGCGCCGCATGGTCCGCGCCAACACCGAAAAGGGTACCGCCCCCTCGTTTTCTCCGGTGTGGGGCACGTGTCTTGCTTTGATGGGCACGGGCGAAGGCGTCACAAATCCGTCATCGGCGCGGTAGATCACAAACGCACCGCTGCGCTCCTTGGTGCCGATATATCCCTCATCGGCCAAGATCGAAAGCGCATGCTCCACCGTTACCACGCTGATACCAAGCTCCGAAGCGAGAAGCCGCTTGGAGGGGAGCTTGGTGCCAAGCGCATACACGCCCTCTACGATATCGCGGCGCAGCTGCTCGTACAATTGGATATACGCAGGCGTTTTTTTGCCCCCGTCTATGATGTATTGCACGCGCTCCCCTCCTTTCCTTCCATATCAAAAAATTTACAGCTCGATCACGCGACCGTCGTGCGCCACGCAAAAGCCCTGCCCTCTTACCAATTTTTCAAGACGGCTTTGCAGAGGATTGATGCCGTGCGAGAAATGGTTCAACACGTGGATCGTTTTTTCGTTCACCGCGCCGATCTCCAAAAGACGCGCACGCACACGGGTAATATTTTCAATGCCCATGTGTCCGCCCGTGTCGGCCACAAACTTGTCGCCGTAGGCACAGTCGTAGCTAACCATATCAAGCACAATGCCGTTGCCCTTCAAATAGTCAAACACCTCATCCAAAAAATACCCGGTATCGTGTGCGTAAAGCACCTTTTTCTCCCCGTCGTCAATGAGGTACATGAGTGCGCCCTCGTTCTCGCCCATGTGGCGTGCCGGCAGGGCGGTCACGCGATATTCCTCCAGATCCACCACGTCAAAGGGCTTCAGTTCTGTGACCTCAACGGTTTCCGTGGCAAAGGGGGCCATGAGCTCGGCGGCACCGTGGCTGCCGAATACACGCAAAACGGGCTGCTCCATTTCCTTGGCGCAGGGGTGGCGGTGGCATCCCAGCTCCTGGGGATAGCAATGATCCTTGTGCGAGTGCGTCACAAAAAGATACTTGATCTTGTGACCCTCAATGCCGCACTGTAAAAAGTGGTGCAGAGTGTCGGCAGGCAGATCGATCAAAAGATCCTCATTGACCAAAGCCTGCGTACGCGTACGGATGTTAACGCCACCGAGCCTGCGCGCCGCGGCGCAATTTTTACAATTGCAAAAAACTGCGGGAAAGCCCTCGACAGACGAGGTCCCAAGATACGTGAATTTCATAGCTGTACTCCTTTTACGGGTTTTCTTTCATTATAATTCATTTTTATTTCCGTGTCAATAAAAACAAAAGATCGCCCTGTCGCAACATGCGACAGGGCGATGGTTTGCTTGGGATAAAAGCGAAATAAATTACAAGAGTTTTGCGGCAATATCATCAAAGAATAATTATTTTTTGAAAAATGTACCCACAATATCATCGCATATAAGCATCTTACCACCCATACAATAAAGCCTCCAACCATGTCGAATGTAAGATATCAAACCAATCAAACTTCATCAAATCTGTTTTTTCTTTAATGTTGTAACTGTTGAAACAAGCATTCTGCGAAGCTCAACACATTCTTTTTGAAAGGTGTCAAATTTCTCTTTTGATATGCAATCTGTTTCATACAATAATTCAAGCCAATATTCGCTCTCGTTACATTCTTTTAGAGCAATTTCAAACTTTGAAATAAAGTCCTTTGTTCCTTGTGCATACTGTGCTTCATGAATGTTGGCACCGACAGATGTTCCGCAGCGGAGAAGCTGATTTATCAGAGCACCTTCAACGCCGTTTTGCTTTAATACTCGACAAAGAAATACGATGCTTTTGGCAAATTCTTTGGATCTGTTTCTTAATACGCTGTCTGCCATTTGCTCTCCAAAAGAAAATTTTTAGTTTAGAGTTATGAATTTGGCTTCGTCAAATGTTATGAGTTTGCTTCGCAAACGTTATGATATGATCGCCGTGTTACTTCAAGCTGTGCCGAAGGCACATCATAACTTGCCGTAGGCAATCATAACTCATAACTCGCCGCAGGCGATCATAGTTGAGTTTTGCATAGCAAAACTCACTCCCACTCGATCGTGCCGGTGGGTTTGGGAGTGAGGTCATAGAGAACTCTATTGATGCCTTCCACCTCATTCGTAATACGAGCCACGATCTTATGGAGCACCGCGTAGGGGATCTCCTCAACGGTGGCGGTCATCGCGTCCTTGGTATTGACGGCACGAATGATCGCGGGCCAGCCCTCGTAACGGCTGTCGTCCTTCACGCCCACGCTCTTGATATCCGGGATCGCTATGAAATACTGCCAAGTCTTTTCGGAAAGACCGCAGAGGGCAAACTCCTCACGCAGGATCGCATCGGCCTCGCGAAGCGCGTGCAAACGGTCACGGGTGATGGCGCCAAGGCAACGAACACCGAGACCGGGACCGGGGAAGGGCTGACGGTACACCATGGCGTGCGGCAGGCCCAATGCCTCGCCGACCACGCGCACCTCATCCTTAAACAACAGCTTTACGGGCTCAACGAGCTCAAACTTGAGGTCCTCGGGAAGACCGCCCACGTTGTGGTGCGATTTCACGGCCTTTTTGCCCTCGGCCTGCTTAATGCTCTCCAAAATATCGGGATAAATGGTGCCCTGTGCCAGGAACTCCACGCCCTCGAGCTTTCTTGCCTCGTCGGCAAAGACCTCAATGAATTCCTTGCCAATGATCTTTCTCTTGCTTTCAGGATCGCTCACCCCTGCCAGCAGGTCAAGGAAGCGGTCGGTTGCATCAATATAAACAAGGTTCGCGTCAAGAGCCTTGCCGAAGATCTCAATGACCTGCTCGCTCTCGCCCTTGCGCATCAGGCCATGGTTGACGTGTACGCAAACAAGCTGCTTGCCGATCGCCTTAATAAGGAGTGCGGCAACCACGGAGGAATCCACGCCGCCCGAAAGTGCAAGAAGCACCTTTTTATCGCCCACCTGAGCGCGTACGGCCGCAACCTGCTCTTCAATAAAGCGGTCAGCCAGCTCCTTGGTGGTAATGCGGATCATATCGTCGGGTCTTTTGTTCAAATCTACTGCCATAATTTTTTCTCCTTGCTTTGGGTACACCGATCTCACAGATCGTATGCTTTATTATAACACCCCTCACACACGCGCGCAAGTACTTTTTTCCATTTTTTTGATTTTTTTACACAGTAAAACCATCAATAAGATTGACAAAAAGCCACCAAAAAGAGTATAATAAATTTGTATTTTGAAAAAGGGGGGGAGCTTTGCCGTGAACGCGATCATCACCAATGAAGAATATCGCCGGAAGATCGGACAAGCGGCAGGTCGCGCGTTCCTCTTTTTCGGGCCTGAGGATTACCTAAAGCTTGCGGCCCTGCGCGACACACGTGCCGCCCTTTGCCCCGATGAGGCGATGGCGTTTTTCAATGACGTTACCATAGATTTTATCAACTACACGCCCGAAAAGCTCCTGGACGCCATGACGGCTCCCCCGATGATGAGCGACGCCAAGCTGATCGTGCTGCGCGACTTTGATTTCACCTCGATGAGGTCCTCCGAGATCGATGCCTTGCTTGAAACGCTCTCAAGGCTCGATGAATTTGACTACAACTGCATCATCCTCTACACCGCCGAGGGAATGATCGACGAGGGGGCCTCCCCAAAACGCCCCTCCGCGATCTTAAAGCGACTGGCGGAGGTCCTCACCCCTGTGCAGTTTTTATCCCCCTCCGACGCGCGCCTTGCGCGCTGGGCCGGCAAGCATTTTCAGCATCACGGTGTAACTGCGCCCCCGGAGGTGTGTGCCGCACTGGTGGATCACGCCGGGAAATCCATGTTCATCCTTGCAAACGAAATTGAAAAGCTGAGCGCATACGTTCTCGAGCACGGGCGGCGCGAGGTGACGGTCGGGGACATCCGACAGGTTGCGGTTCCGGTCGTGCTGCCCGATGCCTTTGCCCTATCAAACGCCATTCTCGCCGGCGACGGCAAGGCCGCCCTCGCCGCCCTTGCGGTGATGAAGTTTCAACGCGTTGAGCCCACCGTGATCCTCGGTGAGATCGCGCGCATTTTCTCGGACATGCAGGGTGTGCGCGTCCTGCTCGACGCGGGAAAAAGCACAAAAGAAGCGGCAACGGTGCTGAAAATTCATGAATTCAGGGTCACACTGCTCGCCAAATCCCTCTCGCACACCACACCCCGACGCTTTGCCAAGCTTGCGGAGCTTTTGGCCGCCACCGATATGCAGCTCAAAAGCACCTACGCCGATTACGGACCGATCGAGCGCCTCATTGCGGCTCTTTGACGGGAAGTGCATTCCAAACGGTTGACATTTTCAAAAAGCCGTGTATAATAAATATGAGTTATTATGACATTAACATAAAGGAGTACTTATGAAATCCTACAAAATGAACATCGCGGGTCTTGACCGCGACCTGCCTCTTTGCCCCCTGAACGACGAGCTCTCGATCGGTGCCTTTGTGATCTTCGGTGACCCTGAGCTCACCACCGCGTGCGCACAGGCCCTGCTGGACCGCGCCCCCGAATACGACTACCTCATTTCGGCTGAGGCAAAGGGCATCCCGCTTGTGCACGAGATGGCACGTCTTGCCGGCAACCAAAGGTACATGTTGGCCCGCAAGTCCCCCAAGCTCTATATGACAGGGGTGCTTGAGGTAACCGTACGCTCGATCACCACCGCCAAGGAGCAAAAGCTCTACCTTGATACCGCCGATGCCGAGCTGATGCGCGGCAAGCGCATCCTCATTGTGGATGACGTGATCTCGACGGGTGCATCGCTCCACGCCGTGGAGGAATTGGTCAAGGAGGCCGGCGGCCTGATTTGTGGCCGTATGGCCGTGCTTGCCGAGGGCGACGCGCAAAACCGTGACGATATCATTTATCTTGAAAAACTGCCGCTTTTCAACGCAAACGGCGACGCGATCTAAAGGAGCAACCCATGGCTGAATTTTTAACCGCACAAGACAAACGCACCCATTATTGCGGCACCGTGACCGAGCAGGATATCGGCAAAACGGTATCGGTAATGGGCTGGGTACAGCGTCAACGCGACCTTGGCGCACTCATCTTTATCGACCTGCGCGACCGCACGGGTCTTTTGCAGCTGGCCTTTGATGACTCCACCGACAAGGCCATATTCGACAAGGCCTTTTCCTGCCGTGCCGAATACGTGATCGCCGTGCACGGTACGGTCCGCGCCCGCGGCGAAGGGGCGATCAACCCCAACCTCAAAACAGGCAAGGTCGAGGTGTACGTTACCGAGATGAAGATCCTCTCGGCCGCCCAGACCCCTCCCTTTGAAATTTCCGACAGCAAGCGCGTGAAGGATGAAACGGCTCTGAAATACCGCTATCTTGATCTGCGCCGCCCCGAGCTTCAACGAAACATCCGCATGCGCCACGAGCTCGCGCGCGTAGCACGTGAGTATTACTACGAAAACGGGTTCATGGAGATCGAAACACCCATGATGATCAAGGCGACCCCCGAGGGCGCACGCGATTATCTCGTGCCCTCCCGTGTGCACAAGGGCAGCTTTTACGCCCTGCCCCAGTCGCCCCAAATCTACAAGCAGCTTTTGATGCTCTCGGGCTTTGACCGCTACATCCAGCTCGCACGTTGCTTCCGCGACGAGGACCTGCGCGCCGACCGCCAGCCCGAATTTACCCAGATCGACCTTGAAATGTCCTTTGCCACGCAAGAGGACATTATGGAAATGAACGAGGGCTTTATCGTTCGCGCCTTCCGTGAGCTGCTTGGCATTGAGTTGAAAACACCCTTCCCCCGTATGACCTATGGGGAGGCCATGGAGCGCTTTGGCAGCGACAAGCCCGACACGCGCTTTGGTATGGAGATCATCGATATTTCAAAGGCCGTGAAAGACTGCGGCTTTGCGGTCTTTAGCGGCGCTTGCGCCAACGGTGGCAGTGTGCGTGGCATCGTTGCCAAGGGTGCTGCGGCAACCCTCTCACGCAAGGAGATCGATAAGCTGACCGAACACGCCAAGGGCATTGGCGCCAAGGGTCTTGCCTATATCCGTTGGGTCGAGGACACCCCCAATATGTCCTTTGCCAAGTTCCTCACCGAGGAGGAGCAAAAGGCAGTTATCGCCGCACTTGGTGTTGAAAAAGGCGACGTTGCGCTCATTGTTGCCGATAAAAACCGTGTGGTTCTGCCTACGCTCGGAGCCCTTCGCAATTTGCTCGGCAAAAAGCTGGAGCTCATCCCCGAGGGGGCCTTCAATTTCCTGTGGATCACCGAGTTCCCCTTCTTTGAGTGGAATGAGGAAACCGGCACCTGGGATGCGATGCACCACCCCTTCACCATGCCGATGGAGGAGTGCCTGCCCACCCTTGAAAGCGATCCCGGCAGCGTGCGTGCCAAGGCGTATGATATGGTTCTCAACGGCACCGAGCTGCTTTCGGGCTCGATCCGCATCACCGACTGGCAGCTGCAAGAGAAGATGTTTGCGGCGCTGGGTCTCACCGCCGAGGATATCGAGCGTAAGTTCGGGTTCCTGGTTGACGCCTACAAGTACGGCGCACCGCCCCACGGTGGCTCCGGTATGGGTCTTGACCGCCTGGCCATGGTCATGGCGGGGGCTGACTCCTTGCGTGACGTGATCGCCTTCCCGAAGGTGCAAAACGCCAGCGAGCTGATGTCGGGCTGCCCCGCCCCCGCCGACCCCAAGGCGCTGGCGGATCTCAGCATCACCGTCATTGACGGAGAATAACCATAAAATAAAAAAGGAGAGAACCGACGGTTCTCTCCTTTTTTATGTCAGAAATTATTGCTTCACGTGCACGTCAAGCTGCGGGAAGGGGATGTCGATGCCCTTTTCGGTGAAGGCCTCGTAAAGCTCCTCATTGAGGTCGAAGTTCACGTTCCAATAGTCGTCGCCCTTCAGCCACACGCGCACGGTAAAGATAAGGGCGCTGTCGCCCTGCTCCTTGAGGCGCACCACGGGGACCGGATCCTCAAAGATCTCCTCGTGACGGGAAACGACCTCCAGCACCGTCTCTTTTACCTTGGCAATTTCAGTACCGTATGCAGCCGTAACGACAAGATCGAGGCGGCGCGTGCCCTTGGTCGAATAATTGATGATGTTTTCGCTCGTCACGTTGCCGTTGGGGAGAACGATCACCTTATTATCCCCCGTTCTCAGCTTGGTTGAAAAAATCGTGATTGTCTCCACCGTGCCGCCTACGCCGCCGATCTCCACGTAATCGCCCTCCTCAAAGGGCTTGGTGATCACCAAAGTAATGCCCGAGGCAAGGTTGGTCACCACGCCCTGCACCGCAAGTGAAAGGGCGAGCGTCAGTACGCTGAATATGGCCACGAGTGAAGTGGTATCGACGCCCAGCATCGAAAGCAAAATGATCACGTAAACGGCAAGCAAGGCAATCCTCACCAGGGACGTGAGAAAATTGCCCGTTGCGCCCTTGAGCTTGGAGCGATTGATGGCGCGCGCAAAAATTCGCCCGACCAGGCGTACCACCACGTACCCAATCACCAAGATCAAAAGGAAGCGCAGGATCCTTGCCCAGTTGCTCGTTGCCGTGCCCAGCACGGTATTTAAAAACCGATCAAAAAATTCTTTCATTCTACAGTTCCTTTCAAAAGTTTATTCGTGCGAAAAAACCGCATTTTCCACCCCGATGGGGATGCTCTCACCGCACAAAAGTGAAAAATAACACACACCGTTCTTCAAAATTCCTGCCACACGCAGGTTTCCAAGCGCAAGATAAAGCACCGGCTTTTGCCCGACGATCTGCTGCAAATTCGGCACCGACTCGGAAAAAGCCTCGCAAAGAAGGGGCTCATCCAATGCGCGGGCCAGCATGACGGCGGTGGCGCCGAGCGTGGCTTTCCCCTCACCCTCGGCGGCAAATACGTCCACGGTAACGGCTCCCTCAACACCAAGCCTTTTTAGCCTCTCGTTCACGCGCGCTTGAAATCCGCCCTCGCTGCCGTCCAAGGCAAACGCAAGACCGTTTAGCACGTGTACGTCTCCCGTGGCGATCCATTCCAGCACAAGTGCGTGTACCGTATAACGATTGCCGTTTCCGGCACCGCTGATCAGCGGCACCAAGGTCTCGGCGGAAAAAGCTGTCCCCTCTCGGGCAAGCTCATCGGTAATGGCAAGGGCCACGGCCAAGCGGCGTGCCAAGTGAGGCGATACCGAAAGGGAGTCCCCCACGTTATAGGTAAGCCGATGGGAAGCAGTGTCCGAAAGCAGCACACCGTCCACCCCATCGGGAGCTACCGTAACAGCCCCCTCAAGCGGAGTAAGCGCATAACGGGCAGGAATCACATCGGTACGCTCCACCACGTATTCGCACACCGTGCAGGCACGGCGCGTATATCCTTCAGCCGACTCGGTCGGAGGGATCACGGTATCGGAAAACGCGTGCCTTCTTACCGAAATATCCTCCGGCACCGGGACGGTCTCAGTGACCGACTCGTGGCAAATTTTACAGTAACGCACCTCGGTCCCCTCGGCAATACAGCTGACCGGCGTAATATCGTATCGATTGCCAAACACGTGGTTGTGCTCTCCCTTTTCATAAAGAAAGGTCGTGCCCGTGTCTGCACAGGCGGTAAAAAGCAGAGAAAAAAGAAGCAACAGCAACAAAACTCTTGCTTTTCTCATACCGTTTACCTCCTTTTCTTATATGATCGGCTTAGCCGTCAGTTCAATGAGTATCCTTTTGCTGTCGGGCTGCACGTCCGCCTCATGAGCCGCACGGTTGCGGTGGAGCTCACCACACTTGGTACAGCGATGCACAATAATAAATCCCTTTTTGGCATCGGGCAGGGCACTTACAGGCTCCATGGCGCCGCCGCAGGTGTTGGCACGGTCACCCGGCATCACATCCACGTGCAAGCTCCACAGACAAAACGGACAATGATTGCGCGAGGTGTAGCCAAGGGGCAATACCTCCTTGCCGCAATGCGCACACGTGAACCCGTTGTCATTTTTTGTAAATCGTTTCGTTTCCATATTTCCGCCGAAAAACGCCGCGTCACGCGGCGTTTTTGATTTTATTTTTTCAGGCTGATGACTTCTTTTGCCTTTTTCACAATATTATCGGGCGTCAGACCGTACATCTCAAGGAGTGCAGGGACCGACCCCGAGCGACCAAACTGATCGTTGACACCCACACGAAGCACAGGTACCGGATATGCCTCCGACACCGTTTCGGCCACCGCCGCACCAAGACCGCCGATGATGCTGTGCTCCTCGGCCGTCACAATGGCACCCGTTTCCTTTGCCGCCTTCAGTACGATCTCGCGGTCAAGAGGCTTGATGGTGTGAATGTTGACCACACGTGCCGAAATGCCCTCTTTTTCAAGCGCTTGTGCCGCGGTATTTGCCATGTCGACCATAATACCGGTGGCAATGATCGTCACGTCCTTGCCGTCACGAAGCTGCACGCCCTTGCCAAGCTCAAACCTGTAGGTTTCGCGATCGTTGATCACGGGCACCGCGTATCGGCCAAAGCGAAGATATACGGGGCCGTTAAAATGCAGCGCCGCCTCCACGGCCGCACGCGCCTCTACAGCATCGGCAGGATTGATGATCGTCATACCGGGGATCGTGCGCATCAGGGCGATATCCTCATTGCATTGGTGTGTAGCACCGTCCTCGCCAACGGTCAGACCGGCGTGCGTCGCACCGATCTTAACGTTGAGGTGAGGGTAGCCGATCGAGTTACGGATCTGCTCAAAGGCACGGCCCGAGGCAAACATCGCAAAGGATGAAACAAACGGGACCTTTCCTGCGGCGGCAAGACCTGCCGCCACCGACATCATATTGCCCTCGGCAATGCCGCAATCAAAATGGCGGTTCGGAAATTTCTTTTTGAAAATGCCGGTTTTCGTTGCCGCCGCAAGGTCGGCATCCAGCACCACGAAATTATACTTTTCACCAAGCTCGGCAAGTGCCTCGCCGTAGGCTTGTCTGGTTGCGATCTTTTCTGCCATGTCTTTCCCCCCTTACAGCTTGGCCTTGGCCCTGATCTCGGTCACAGCCTGCTCGTGTTGCTCGTCGTTGGGCGCAACGCCGTGCCAGCTTACCTGATTTTCCATGAAGGAAACGCCCTTGCCCTTGGTCGTTTTAAAGATGATGGCGGTGGGCCTGCCCTTAACGGTCTTTGCCTTTTCAAGCGCCCTTTCGATCTCATCGAAATCATGACCGTCTGCCACGATCACGTGAAATCCAAAGGCCTCAAGCTTCTTATCATGGGGCGTGGGATTCATGATCTCGGTCACAGGCCCGTCGATCTGCAAGCCGTTCCAGTCGATCATCACCACGAGATTATCCAGCTTATAGTGAGCGGCAAACATCATTGCCTCCCAAACCTGACCCTCCTCACTCTCACCGTCACCAAGCATGGTGTAGGTGCGGTAATCACGCCCGTCAAGCTTGGCGGCCAGCGCCATGCCACACGCGGCAGATACGCCAAGACCGAGCGAGCCGGTGCTCATATCCACGCCGGGAATGTTTTTCATATCGGGGTGACCCTGCAAATAGGAATCGATCTTACGGAGTGTCAAGAGATCCTCGCGAGGGAAAAAGCCCCTTTCGGCAAGCACGCCGTAAAGCGCGGGGGCGGTATGTCCCTTTGAAAGCACAAAGCGATCGCGCGAGGCCATCTTAGGATCGGCGGGGTCGACGTTCATCTCCACAAAGTAAAGATACGTCATAATATCGGCTATCGAAAGCGAGCCACCCGGATGACCCGAGCCGGCAGCGTGTGTCTGATCGAGAATATCCAGTCTTACTCTCGCGGCAATTTTGGCAAGCTGTTGCTTTTTCGCCCTCTCCATATTGTTCCTCCTGTGTGCCCGCGCGGGGGCGTGATCTTATTTATCATTATAATATTTAAACCCTTTTATGTCAAGGGGAGCACGGTAAAAATTCCCCAAGATCGGCGGCCGAGTGCTCGGCCGCGCGCGGCAAAAAGCACTTTTCTTCCTTTGGAAAAGAAAGGTCGAAAAGGCCGCCCGAAATTCCCCCTCTTTTTTTCGAGAACCGCGCAAAAATCCAAGCTTTCAACACCCACCCAAAAACCGCCAAAACCATGTGATTAAAGGAGTTTTACACAGTTTCCACAGAGTTTTCCACAGGCTGACGCGTGCCCAACTCCAAAAAAAGACAACCTTTCCGTTTTTGGAAAAACCGCGACCTTGAAGCATTTTCCATTCCACGCCACCCCTTATTTTTCGGTTTTATGGCTTTTTTCTTCCCACTGCGGTATTTTTCGCGTTTTCCCGCACATTTCGGAGTGCGGCGTGCGCAAGAGCGACCTCAACGGCAAGCGGGCTTCCCCCTCCCGTTTTCCGGAGGAGCTCCCCTGGCACAAAAGATCGGGCGTGCGCCGCAGCGCACGCCCGATCGGGAATTTAGTTTTTCAAGCTGTGTATGGGCGCCGGGATTCTACCGCCGCGGGAGATAAACTTTGCGGGAGAATAGGTGCGAAGCGGCATAATGGGTGCCGTACCGAGAAGCCCGCCGAAGGAAACGCTCTCACCAACAGTTTTTCCGTATGCGGGAATCAGGCGAACCGCCGTGGTTTTGGTGTTTGCCACACCGATCGAGATCTCGTCGGCAATAATACCGCAAATGACCTCCTCGGTGGTGTCACCGGGCACGGCGATCATATCAAGACCGACCGAGCAAACCGCAGTCATTGCCTCGAGCTTTTCAATCGAAAGCGCACCTTGATTTACCGCCGCAATCATGCCCTCATCCTCGGAGACGGGAATAAACGCCCCCGAAAGGCCGCCCACGTGAGAGGAAGCCATGACGCCGCCCTTTTTCACGGCATCGTTGAGCATCGCAAGTGCGGCAGTCGTGCCGTGGGAGCCACAAACCTCAAGACCCATTTCCTCCAAAATACGCGCCACCGAATCGCCGATGGCGGGGGTGGGAGCGAGGGAAAGGTCGATAATACCAAAGGGAGCACCGAGTCGCTTTGCGGCCTCACTGGCAACAAGCTGACCCACGCGGGTGATTTTGAATGCAGTGGTCTTAATGACGTCGGCCAGCTTGGAGAGATCACAATCCCCTGCGCGGCGGATCGCCGCCGCCACCACACCGGGACCGGAAACGCCCACGTTAATGACGCTGTCGGGCTCACCGACACCGTGGAATGCACCCGCCATAAAGGGGTTATCCTCAGGAACGTTCGCGAAGACCACAAGCTTTGCGCATCCGATCGAGTTGTTGTCGCGCGTCAGGTACGCCGCACGCTTGATGGTACTTCCCATCAGGCGAATGGCATCCATATTGATGCCGGCCTTGGTGCTTGCGACGTTGACGGACGAGCACACGTTCTCGGTCTCAGCCAATGCCTCGGGAATGACGGAAATGAGGTTTCGATCCCCTACAGTCATGCCCTTATGCACCAGCGCGGAATAACCGCCAATGAAGTTGATACCCAGCGTTTTCGCGGCACGTTGCAGGGTATGTGCCAATTTTAAGTACCCCTCAGGGGAGATCGCACCGCCCACAAGCGACACCGGGGTTACCGACACGCGCTTGTTGACGATCGGGATCCCATATTCACGCTCGATCGACACGCCCGTATCGACCAGCTTTTCCGCAGTCTTGGTGATCTTATCATAGACCTTGTCGCAAAGACGGTTTGCATCCTCACTGACACAGTCAAGCAAGGAAATGCCCATGGTAATGGTACGGATATCGAGGTTTTCCTCGCGTATCATCCCAATGGTTTCAAGAATATCGGCTACGTTCAGCATCGGGGGGCCTCCTTAAATGTGGTGCATCGTGTTGAAGATGTCCTCGTGCATGGCGCGCATATCAAGCCCCTTTGCCTTGCCCATCGTGGCCAGCTTATCGGCAAAATCCGCAAAAGGAATGGTGAGCTTGTCGATCTCGGCGATCATGATCATGGCAAAATACTCGGAAAGCACGCTTTGCGTGATCTCGGTAATGTTTGCACTATGCTCGGCACAAAAGGTGCTTACGCCCGCGATGATGCCCACGGCGTCCTTGCCCGTAACGGTAATAACTGCTTTCATTTTTCGCTCCTTCTCGACCAAGTCGATGTTTTGATGCTATCATTATATCAAATAAACCTTAGAATAGCAAGTATTATGCAGCAAAAACTTTTATTTTCCGAGATGGTGGAAAAACATTGAAATCCACACCCTTTTATGCTATACTGTAAGGGTAAATATGCAAAAGGAGCGCTTTGTATGAACGAATTTTCCACCTATGAATTTGCCGTTTCCCAGAAAATTGAGGGCAAGTGGCGCGCGGCACGTCTTGGGCTCATCGCCTTTTACGTGATCTATCCCTTGGCGCTTTTATTTATCACTATGCAAAACCCGGGGTTTGCACCTCTTTACGCCTTTATCCCGATCTCGCTGTGGCTGATCGTTTTTATCACCTGGCGTTACGTGTCGGTCGAATACGAGTACGCGGTCGTTTCGGGTACGTTCACGTTTACCAAGGTTTTCGGAAACCGTTCGCGCAAAAAGGTGTTTGAGATGCAGCTGAAAAACGCAGTACGTATCGCACCGCTTTCTGACGGGAACGAGGCGGCACGCGCCGCAGAATACCACCCCGAGCGCGAGTTCGTGGGTGTTTCCTCCATGTCCGCGCCCGACGTTTATATTATGCTCTTTGAGTTGTCAGACAGCAAAAGCGGAGAAAAACGCCGCGCGATCTTTTACTTCGAGGCAACGCAAAAAATGCTCTCCATTTGCCGTTACTACAATCCATCCGCGACCGTGCTCTCACGGGTATCGCGTTAATTTTCACCTCGCTTTTAAGGAGTTTTTATGGAGCTTTCAACCAAGGTCGCCGTCATCGGAGCCGGTCACGCCGGCATTGAGGCCGCGCTTGCCAGCGCCCGTATGGGTGTAGATACGGTGCTCTTCACCATTTCGCTTGAGGCGATTGCCAATATGCCCTGCAACCCCTCGATCGGAGGAACGGCAAAGGGACATCTTGTTTACGAGATCGACGCCCTCGGGGGCGAGATGGGTCGCGCGGCCGATGCCGTGACGCTTCAATCAAGAACGCTCAACCTCGGTAAGGGTGCGGCAGTGCATTCCAAGCGCGTGCAGGCCGACCGCAAGCGCTATCAGGCCTATATGAAGGCCGTACTGGAAAAAACCCCGAATTTGCGTCTTGTCCAAGCCGAGATCACAGAGATCAAAGCCGATGAAAACCGACACGTTTGTGGGGTAATGACACATCTTGGGGAGCTGTGGCACTGTGAATGTGCCATTGTTGCCGCAGGCACTTATCTTGAAAGCCGCATCTTCATCGGCTCCACCAATTATGAAAGCGGCCCCGACGGCTTTTTGCCCTCGCGCGGCCTTTCCGCCTCACTGCGCGCCCTCGGTATCACACTCCGTCGCTTCAAAACGGGCACTCCGGCACGCATCAACCGTCGCTCGGTCGATCTCTCAAGGCTGGAGGCCCAGCCGGGCGAGGAGGCCCCCCTGCCCTACGCCGCAAGCACCCCCGAACATTACATGCAGGGCGTGGAGCAGATCCCCTGCCATATCGTTTACACCAACAAGGATACTCACGACGTAATCAAGGAAAACCTAACCCGTTCGGCCATGTATGGCGGTCACATCCACGGTACAGGCCCCCGTTATTGCCCCTCGATCGAGGATAAGGTGGTGCGCTTTGCCGACAAGGAGCGCCACCAGCTTTTTTTGGAGCCTCTTGGGGCCGATACCGACGAGCTCTATTTGCAGGGCTTCTCGACTTCCATGCCCACCGACGTGCAGGCCAAAATGTTAAAAACGCTTCCGGGATTTGAAAACGCCGAAATGATGCGCTACGCCTACGCGATCGAATACGATTGCTGTGACCCCAAGGAGCTCACCGCAACCCTTGAATTCCGCACCGTGAAGGGCCTTTTCGGTGCCGGACAGTTCAACGGTACCTCGGGCTACGAGGAGGCCGCCGCCCAAGGGCTTCTCGCGGGATTGAACGCCGCCCTGAAGGTCAAGGGGGAGGAAGGGGTTATTTTGCCCCGCTCCAGCTCTTACCTCGGCACCTTGGTTGACGATTTGATCATCAAGGGCACCAACGAGCCCTACCGAATGATGACCTCTCGCTCGGAATACCGCCTGCTCCTGCGTCAGGACAACGCGGACACGCGCCTAACACCCCTTGCACACCGTGTAGGGCTGGTGGACGATGCGCGCTACGAGGCCTTTTTGCAAAAGCAAGCCCACATCGCCGCCGAGATTGAGCGACTTGGTGCCACACACCTCTCCCCCGACCGTGTCAACCCCTTCCTCGCCATGCTTGGCGAGTCTCCCGTTACCACCGGAATTTCCTTAGCGGCTCTTTTGCGCCGCCCGGGCGTCACCTATGAAAACCTGCAGGCGCTGGACGAAAACCGCCCCGTGCTGACCCGAAAGGAAACACTATCCGCCGAGGTTCAAATCAAGTACGAAGGGTACATTAATAGGCAAATGTGCGAGGTTTCTCGCCACGAAAAATTAGAGTCAAGGATGCTCCCCGACACCCTTGACTACAAAAGCATTAAGGGATTGCGCATCGAGGCTGCGCAAAAGCTTGCGGCTCAGCGCCCCGCTACGATCGGGCAGGCCTCGCGCATCAGCGGCGTCAGTCCTGCGGACATTTCCGTGCTCCTGATCCACCTCGGACTCCGTTAAAACAGCGGGCTGCACGACGTGTCGCCCCCAAAATCACGCCTTTTTGCCTCAAAGCCGGAAAAATCCCGCTCAGTTCCCCCCAAAAACACCCCAAAACCTCGGTTTTTGACCGAACGAAGAGGTGCGCTCCCCCGCCTTTGTATAAGAAAATAATTGGAGCAAGCCCTGTCTATTCTATGCCTTTCAAAGGAGTTTTCCACAAATGGATTTGAAGGAATTTGTTGACTTTTTCGATACCATTATGGCACATAATGGGTTTTCTCATCTAACCGATGAATCCAAGTCAAGGAAGTTGTATTTTTTAATGCAACACATGCTTGAGATCAATAAAAGCATGAATTTGACCGCCATAAAGGAAGAAAAGGCCGTTGCCGTGCGCCATTTTCTCGATTCCCTTACCGTAGAGCCATTTTTACCGAAAAACGCCAAAATCCTTGACGTTGGGTGCGGTGCAGGCTTCCCCTGCCTTCCCATCGGCATTTTCAGGCCCGATCTTGCCATTACGGCCCTTGATAGCACCGAAAAACGTGTGCGCTACGTGGAAAACACGGCCAAGCTGCTTGAGATCCCCCATTTTTGTGCAATCAGTGCCCGTGCCGAGGAGCTCGCCCACGAGTGCGCTCACCGCGAGGCCTATGACGTCGTAACCGCCCGTGCCGTTGCGGCACTGCCGACCTTAGCGGAGCTTTGCTTGCCCTTTGTAAGGCTCGGCGGCACCTTCGTCGCTATGAAGGCCAAGCGCGGCGATGAGGAGCTCAGTGCCGCCGCCCGTGCGATCGCGCGCCTGGGCGGCGAGGTGATCGACGTCAAAAGCATTGTGCTTGAGGCGGGAGGGGAGCGCGACGAACGCCTACTGATCGAGGCAAAGAAAACCAAGGCGACGCCCAAGGATCTCCCGCGCGCCTGGGCAAAGATCCTCAAAAAACCCTTGTAAAAGAAAAAGCATCCCAAAAAACACAGGAAAAGCCCGATTCGACGCCATGTTGCGTATGAGTCGGGCTTTTTTGTTGTCAAAGCTCGTGTTTTTCCGCATTTTTCCATCAAAAACCGCAATCATCCCTCATAGAATTCATATTTTCTTTTTTAAATTTCCATATTTTACCATTTTATTGTGACATTTTTTGCCAAAGGTGGTGTGGTATGCTAATAATGCCACAAAACACGCCAAAAGGAGTGCATAAAATGAAGGATTTTTACCCCGCAAGCCCGTTCATGACACCGTTAGAGGAGAAAAACGGGACGCAAACCCCCATTTTTCTTGCAGCCGAGCAGATCTTAGTACAGCAAACTCCGCGAAATGTCAAAAAAGAGCACAATGCCGTCATCCGATTGGCGGCCTCGATTGAAAAGTACGGCATTTTGGAGCCGCTTTTTGTCAAGATCTCACCGCAACCCGATGGGTATGCGCTCTACGAGCTCATTGACGGGGAACGCCGTTTTCGTGCCGCCGCCCTTGCCGGTGTACGGAAATTACCTTGCTTGGTCTTGGCACCGAATGACAAGAAATGTATAAAAATAGCCGCTATAAAGGCAGTTTTACGCGAAAAATTGCATTTTTTTGCTCTTGCGGAGGCGTTTTCGAATTTGATTGAACAATACCAAATGACACAAGAGGAGATCGCTGACCGAATGGGGCTCTCACAATCGGCGGTCGCCAACAAGCTGCGCTTGCTGCAATTTACCCCGGAGGAGCGCCGTTTGATCGTCTCGGGCACGCTCACCGAACGGCACGCACGCACCTTTTTACGCCTAAAGGATCCCGAAAAGCGCCGCGAGATCATCGAAATCACCCTACGAGAAGGGTATAACGTCGCAAAAACCGAGGAATTGGTGCAAAAATGGGTCAAAAGCCCCAAACGGACCCACGCACAAAACCCCACGCGGATTCCCGAAGAGCAAGAGAGCATTTTGCCGGCCACACTCCCATTTTGGGAGGATTCCACCGGTGAAAGTGGCGAAAAACGCGTTTTTAATGACGAAAATGCCGTTTTCGAGCCCAAAACACCCCTCAAAACACCCGAAAGCCCGAAAAGGAATGTCGGTGTTACACCCAAAAAGTTTGCCTTACGTGATCTTCAACCTCTTTATAACTCCATTGAGCGCACATTGGGCATCTTTGAAAAAACCGGCGTGAGCGTCGAATACACCAAGCATGAGGACGAGAATTGCGCCCATATCGCAATCCGCATTCCCAAATAAAGCAAATGTTTCACGTGAAACACTGTTTTTGGCAAAAGAGCTGCGCGATAAGTGCCGCGTAAATTCATAAATGTCTCACGTGAAACACCATTTTGTCAAAAGAGCCGCGCGATCGCAACACCACGCCGAATTCACGAATGTTTCACGTGAAACAAATCCTCGCACGCATTCTTTCTTTTTCTTATGCGCGCGAAAAAATAAAAAATCTGCGAAATAGTGTTGCAAAAGCGCGTTTTTAATGGTATAATATTGTCACACGACACAATTTGATGGTTTTCGTGCAGCAAAAAACACCGAAGGAGGGACCTTGTCATGGGCAGGATCATTGCATTTGCCAACCAAAAGGGCGGCGTGGGCAAAACCACCACCGCCGTGAATGCCGCCGCGTGCCTCGGCTCTCTTGGCTTTGACACCTTGTTGATCGACTTGGATCCGCAGGGAAGTGCCACCAGCGGTGTCGGGATTCGCAAAAAAGGGCTTCGTTTTACCGTGCGCGACCTGCTTGTTGGCGGTTGCCGCGCCGAAGACGCCGTTTTGCCCACAAATTACCCCAAATTGCACCTGATTCCCGCCAACGTATCGCTTGCCGGCGCGGAATTTGACCTGCTTGCGGGGGAAGGGGATGAGGCGCACCTGAAAAACGCACTTGCCGACATCCGTTACCGCTACGATTACATCATTATTGATTGCCCGCCCTCGCTCGGCATGTTGACGGTAAACGCCTTGGCCGCCAGCGACGGCGTTGTGATCCCGATGCAGTGCGAATATTACGCACTCGAGGGTTTAACGCAGCTTTCGACCACCTTGGGGCACATCAAAAAGAAGTACAACCCCAGGCTTTCCATGACCGGAATTTTGCTAACGATGCACAATAAGCGCCTTGCACTCTCGCTTCAGGTCAAATCCGAGCTTGAAAAGCACTACGGTGACCGTGTTTTCACCACCACCATTGGTCGAAACGTTCGCCTTTCGGAGGCCCCGAGCTTTGGCAAACCGATCATTTATTACGATAAGCGCGCCAAGGGTGCTGAGGATTATATGAATTTTGCAAGGGAACTGCATGACCGTGCCTAAAAATGGTGCAAAGCAAGCATTTCCTTGCCCCCAAATATAAGAAAAGGAGAAAAAACACATGGCCAAAAGACAAAGTGCTCTCGGTAAGGACTTTTACGCGATTCTTGATGACAACATCATGGGCATGAAGGAGGGTACTGCCACCACGCTCCGCGTGGCTGAGGTTGAGCCGCGCAGCGACCAGCCCCGTAAGCAATTTGACCGCGAGGCGCTCGAAGCACTCGCCGACAGCATCGCCGCATACGGTGTGCTGCAGCCCATTTTGGTGCGTCCGAACCCCAATTTCGAGGGAACTTACGAGATCATTGCGGGCGAACGCCGTTGGCGCGCCTCCAAAATGGCCGGTCTTACCGAAATTCCCGCCGTTATTTTGGATGGCGACGATCAAAAGACTGCACAAATCGCCCTGATCGAAAACATTCAGCGCGAGGACCTCAACATCATTGAGGAAGCCTTGGGATATCAAGCGCTCATCGACCGCTTTGATATGACCCAAGAGGAGGTGGCAAAAATCGCCGGAAAATCACGCTCCGCTGTGGCAAACACCCTGCGCCTGCTTGATTTGCCCGAACGAGTTCTTGAGCTTTTGAAGGAAAAGGACGGATTTTTGACCGCAGGACACGCGCGCGCCCTGCTTGCCCTCAAAAACGAGGCGTTGATCATTCCCTTGGCCGAGCGCATTGCCGCCAAAAAGCTCTCTGTGCGTGATACCGAGACCTTGGTGAAGCGCGAAAACACCGAGCCGAAGGAGGAGCTGCCCGACATTACGGGACACGCGCAAAATCGCGTATGGGTCAAGGACATTGAGCGCCGCACGCGTGAATTCCTGGGCCGTAAGGTAAAAATTACGCAAAACGACAAAAAACGCTCCATTGAGATCTTCTATGAGGACGATACCGATATGGAGGCACTGCTTACCGCCCTTTGCGGCGATGATTTCTTTGCCGAAGAGCAATAAGAAAAGAGGACCAAATTATGTTAGATATTCGTTTTATTAAAGAAAACCCCGATCTTGTCAAGGCACGTCTTGCTTCGCGCCAAAAGGATTACAGCGCGGAGATCGACCGTTTGCTCACGCTCGACGTGGAGCGCCGCGCGCTGATCGCCGATACCGAGCAAAAGAAGGCCGAGCAAAACAAGATCTCCAAGCAAATCCCCCTTTTCAAGAAGGAGGGAAAGGACGTAGCCCCCATTTTCGCTGAAATGAAAGCCTTGTCCGACACCGTGAAGGCCGAAAACGAGAAAATCGCCGCTATGGATGCCGAGATCGCATCGCTTTTGCTCTCGATTCCCAACACCCCGAACGAAATGGTCCCCGTCGGCAAGGATGACACCGACAACGCCGAGCTGCGCCGTTGGGGCGAGCCGACCGCCTTTGATTTTGAGCCCAAGGCGCACTGGGATATCGGCAAGGATCTAAAGATCCTTGATCCCGACACCGCCGCCAAGGTCACGGGTGCCCGCTTCCACTTCTACCGCGGTATGGGCGCACGCCTTGAGCGCGCCATCATCAACTATTTCCTCGACACGCACACCGACCACGGCTACACCGAGATCTTCCCCCCTTATATGGTCAACCGCGATTCGATGCGCGGCACGGGTCAGCTCCCGAAGTTTGAGGAGGATGCCTTCCGCGTGGCAAACAACGACTTCTTCCTCATCCCCACGGCTGAGGTGCCGGTAACCAACATGTACCGTGACGACATCCTGGACGGTGCCAAGCTCCCCTTGTCGTTTTGCGCATATTCGGCATGCTTCCGCGCCGAGGCAGGCTCCGCCGGCCGCGATACGAGAGGCCTGATTCGTCAGCACCAATTCAACAAAGTTGAATTGGTGAAATTCACCGCTCCCGAAAATTCCTACGAGGAGCTTGAAAAGCTGACCAATGACGCCGAGCGCGTCCTGCAGGGTCTTGGGCTTCCCTACCGCGTGGTACGCCTTTGCTCGGGCGACCTCGGATTTTCGAGCGCGATGACCTACGATATTGAGGTCTATATGCCCTCGTACGGTCGCTACGTTGAAATTTCCTCTTGCTCCGACTTTGAGGATTACCAGGCACGCCGTGCCAACATCCGTTTCCGCGAGGCCCCCGGCGCCAAGCCCCGTTTGGTACACACCCTGAACGGCTCGGGCGTGGCCATCGGCCGCACCGTTGCGGCGATCCTTGAAAATTATCAAAACGAGGATGGCTCGGTGACCGTGCCCGAGGCTCTTCGTACCTACATGGGCTGCGACGTCATTCGCGCCGAAGAGCTTTGATGATACCCCCTCTCTCCCTCGCCTCTCTTTTTACATTAGGGGCGAGGGAATATAAAAATCTATCGCTTGACGGGAGTGATATTTTGATGCTGACCTTTCTTGTTTACGGCATTTGCGGCGGCATCGTACTGGCATCCCTTTATTTGTTCTATCAAAAAAGCGTTCCGGGGAGCTTGGTGCGCGCGCTCCTCAAGGCCGAGGCCCTTTCTCCCGAAACGGCAAAGCCGCTGGATGACCTCGGGCTTCGCTTTTTGGAGCTCCTCTCCTTTGAGCTGCACCACAACCTTGCACTCCGAAAGCTCGTGCACCTCAAGGAAAGCGAGGAAGGTCCGCTTTATTACATTCCCGAAGAACTCAAATATCGCGCCGAACTGCAATTTGAGAAAAAGGGAAGCGAGATCCTTCGCCTCATTCTCACCGTGCTCTTGTCGGCAGCGCTTGCCGTTCTCCTTTTAAAAGCGATCCCATTTGCACTTTCGATCATAGATTCCGTTCTATAAGAAAAGCACTCCGCTTGCCGCACGTGGCCCGGAGTGCTTTTCCATTTTTTTCTATATTGCAAACACGGAGCAGTTGTAACGTCTTTTTGCTTGACAGTTTTACCATTTTTAGGGTATAATAATAGGTGATCGCGTTACACTTGAACGGGTGAGAGCCTTTGCTTCCCGAAAAGAGAAATCCACGCGAGAAAAGAGGATAATTATGAAAAAGACCGAACGCATCTTTACACCGATGACCTCGTTTAAAGACATGGTTCCTTCCATTGCCGCACGCGGCGACAAAATAGCCTTCCGTTACCCTACGGGGAAGACGTTTGGCTCCACCACCTATGCTGAATTTGCCGCAAAGATCAAGACGCTTGCCGCCGGATTTACGGCCATGGGCCTTGCCGACGAGCGCGTTGCCGTCATTGGCGAGACCTCGCCCGAATGGGTCGCCTCCTATCTTGCCATTACCGCGGCGGGCGGTATCGTCATTCCGATGGACAAGGAGCTGGCTATTGAGGAGATCGAGGGTCTGCTTGCCGGTGTAAACGCAAAAGCCATCGTTTACAGCGCCACCTTCCACAAAAAGCTGGAGCATGCAAGAGAAAACCATCCCTCGCTCTCTATTTTCGTGCCTATTTCGCTCGAAAGCGAAACGGACGACGATCGTATCGTTTCATTTGACAACGTGCTTGAAATGGGCAAAAAATCGCTTGAGGCGGGCTATTCCTTCCCCACGCGCGATCCCGAGGCCATGGCTGTGATGCTCTTTACCTCGGGCACCACGGGCTCGAGCAAGTGCGTCATGCTCTCGGAGAAGAACATTTGCTCCTGTGTCAATTCGGCCTGCCAGACGGTAAATTTCAGCGAAAACGACACGACCGTGTCGGTCCTGCCGCTTCATCATACCTATGAGCTGGCCATCATGCTTGCAAGCCTTTGCTACGGCATTACCATCGGCATCAACGACACGCTTCGTCACCTGATGCGCAATTTTGCCGAATTCAAGCCCACGGGCCTGGTACTGGTACCCCTGTTTGTCAACACGATGCACAAGAGGATCTGGGATGAGGCGCGTAAGAAGGGCAAGGATAAGCTCCTGCGCCGTATGATCAAAATTTCAAACGGTCTGCGCCGCGTGGGGCTTGACCTGCGCCGCAAGCTCTTTGGATCGGTCCTGGGTGCCTTTGGCGGACGCCTTGAAAAGATCATTTGCGGCGGCGCGCCCCTCAATCCCGAAATGGTAAAGAATTTTGAGGCCTTTGGCGTGCAGATCTGCGAGGGCTACGGTATTACCGAATGCTCGCCGCTGATCGCCGTTACCCCCTATTACGCCCCCAAGCCGGGGTCGGTGGGCCCTGCCGTGCCCTGCTGCGAGTCGCGCATTGCCAAGACGGGCAACAAAAATGACAAGGGCTTTGACGAGGGTGAGATCCAGGTCAAGGGCGACAACGTCATGCTCGGCTATTACAACAATCCCGAGCAAAATGCAGCCTCCTTTACCGAGGACGGCTGGTACCGCACGGGCGACGTCGGCTATATGGATGAGGACGGCTACATCTACATCACAGGGCGTCTTAAATCCGTGATCGTGCTGGAAAACGGCAAAAACGTCTTCCCTGAGGAAATCGAGGAGTACCTTGAAAAAATCGAGGAGATCGCCGAGAGCGTGGTGGTCGGCCGCAAGGATACCGACGGCGAAACGGTGCTCTTGACCGCGATCGTTTACCCCAACAAGGAGCTCTTTGGCGATGCCGATAACGAGACCGTTTACAAGACCATTTACGGAAAGCTGACCGAGCTCAATAAGACCCTGCCTTCCTTCAAAAAGATCAAGGGCCTTGAGCTTCGCGACACCGAGTTTGAAAAGACCACCTCGCGCAAGATCAAGCGCCATTTGGTAAAATAAGCAACTATACAAAAAGAGCAGACAAAACGTCTGCTCTTTTTGTAATTCTGCACCGTATCGTGCTTTTGTATTCCACGGGCGATTCGTGAATCGCCCCTACAAGGGACTCAATACGTCGCGGAATTGAGATACCATTGACCGGCCTGCAGGGTAAAGGAAACGGTCAGCGTTTGGATGACCCCCTCGTTTCCCGGCACGTAGGTGTCGATATCAATAAATACGTCCTTGGCGTTGCTTTTGCGTTTTTCACTCAACCGCATCGTATCAAAAAGGTACGCGCGCGAAACGTTTGCCGCCTTCCAGGTGTTTGATTTCATCAAATAGCTCTCACCCTCACTGTCGGTATGGTCGATGTAGCGTGCATACAGGGTTCCGCTCGTATTTTCGGATACCTTGATACCGGTAAAAATGCTCTCACAAACCGAGGAAAGAAAGTCGTTGGCGTAAACGGTCTCCGCCTTCATCTTGATCGCATCGATCGTAAGATAACCGGCGTCTGCACGTACGTAATCGTAATTTTCGGGGTCGCTTGCCGTATAGTAAAGCTCAACCTCCTTTTCCTTGTAATCAGGCAGGGGAATATAATATTTCCCATCCTTTTCAAAAATCGCAGTAGGGTCCTGTGCGGTGCTTACCTTGGCGTAGCGATACTTGATCTTATCGGAGATCGTAAGTGCGCCGCCAAGCTCCACGTCGGCGTAGGCACCGTCTCCCACCTTCAAGCAATATTGATAGGCCAAAATTTCGCCCACCTCATTGTCGGTGAAGGTGTAGTAATATAATTTGTTGTCGGTCTCGGTGGCGGAATAAACATACACGTTATCCTGCTTTTCAAGATAAAAGGGGTGGCGGGTATAGCTTTGCTTATACACGCGCGGATACGTGGCAAGACCCTCCCCCCAAAAGATCTCGTTGATCTCGTGCGAAGCGTTGATGAGCGCCTCTACACGGGGCCTTAAGCTCTCGAGCGTCGGGGGACGGTTGTTGCGCACGTGGCGCACCACCAAAAAGGTGCCGAGCGCGGCAAGGATCAAGGCCAATACCACGGCAACGGCGATCAAGCGTTTTTTCATATAAAGCTCCTGTTTTACCCCCGTTAGGGGGCATAGCCCCGAATATGCTTTGACATATTCGGGGCTGTCCTTATTTTATGAATTTTCGGCCTCGGGTGCCGTTTCGGCGGGTGCGGCCTCAGGGGCTGCTGCGGGAGCCGCCTCGGGGGTCCCCTCCACCTCTTCGTGCGCCACCTTCGAGAAGCCGGCCACCGTTTGCCCGTCCGAAAGGCGCATCACAATGACGCCTGCGGCGGTACGGGAGTAGGTGTTGATTTGAGCAACGGGGGTACGGATGATGGTACCAAGGTTGGTGATTGCCATCAGATCATCCTCATCGGTAACGGCGGCAATGCCCGAAAGCAGGCCGGTCTTTTCGGTGAGGTTGTGGCAGGTCACACCAAGGCCACCGCGACCCTTTACACGGAAATCCTCAAACGGGGTGCGTTTTCCGTAACCGTTTTCGGTGATGGTGATGAGCTGCTTGCTGTCGTCAACGATCACAGCACCCACCACGAAGTCGCCCTCGCGGAGTTTTACGCCACGCACACCACGTGCGGTTCTGCCAAGAGGTCTTACTGCACTCTCGGTAAAGCGTGCGGCACTGCCCTCGTGCGTGGCAAGGAGGACGTCGCGGTCGCCCTTGCTGTGCATCACAAACACCAGCTCATCGCCCTCATCAAGGGAAAGTGCGATCTTGCCGCCCTTGCGCTGATACTCGTATTCCTTCAGCTTGGTGCGCTTAATAACGCCGTTTTTCGTCACCATGGTGAGGAAATGCTCATCATCAAACTCGGATACGGCGATCATCGCGGTAATGGTCTCGCCCTGTACGGTTTCGACAACGTTTACGATATTTGTGCCCTTTGCGGTGCGCGATGCCTCGGGGATCTGGTATGCCTTGCGCATAAATACCTTACCCGTATTGGTAAATAGCATCAAATAATCGTGGCTGTGCACGACCATGAGCTTTTCGATAAAGTCCTCCTCCTTGGTGGTCATACCGATAATGCCCTTGCCACCCTTATGCTGTACGGCATAGGTATCGGCAGGCTGGCGCTTGATATAACCCGCATGGGTGAGGGTAATGACGCAGTCGTGGCGCTCGATGAGATCCTCAAGATCGATGTCGTCGGTCGCCTCCACGATCTCAGTGCGACGCTCGTCGGCATACTTGCGGCGGATCTCAAGCATCTCCTGCTTGATGATATCCTTGACCTTTTGCTCATCGGCGAGCACAGCGCGAAACTCGGTGATCATTTGGTGGAGCCTTTGGAGCTCATCCTCGATCTTTTGTCTTTCAAGACCCGTCAGCTTACCAAGGGTCATTTCTACGATCGCCTGCGCCTGCGTTTCGGTCAGGCTGTACAGATTCATCAGCTTTTCCTTGGCGTCGGCCACCGATGCGGCGGCACGGATCAGTGCCACAACGTCGTCAATGTTATCGCCCGCGATCTTGTAGCCCTCAAGGATGTGTGCACGTGCCTCGGCCTTATCGAGGTCAAACTTGGTACGGCGAACGATCACGTCCTTTTGGTGAGCGATGTAATGATCGAGAATTTGGGGCAGGTTCAGGACCTTCGGCTCCCCGTTCACAAGTGCCAGCATATTGATCGAGCAGGTATCCTGCAGCTGGGTGTATTTGTAAAGCTGGTTGAGAATGACCTGACCGTTGACGTCGCGACGGTAGGGAATGAGAATGCAAATACCGTTACGGTCGCTCGATACGTCCTTAATGTCGGTAATGCCGTCGATGCGCTTGTCCTTGACAAGCTCGGCGATCGACATCACGAGTGCGGATTTATTGACCTGGTAGGGAATTTCGGTCACCTTGATCTGATGATGCTCCTCATCGACCTCGCATTTCGCGCGCACCATCACGCGACCCTTGCCCGTGCGATAAGCATCCATGATGCCCTGCACACCGTAGCAGGTGGCGGCGGTGGGGAAGTCAGGACCCTTTACGTACTGCATCAACTCCTCGACCTCACAGTCGGGATTTTCCATACGGTAGATGGTCGCGTCGATCACCTCGCCCATATTGTGGGGCGGGATGTTGGTCGCCATACCGACCGCAATGCCGACCGAGCCGTTGACAAGCAGGTTCGGGAAGCGGGAGGGGAGCACCAGGGGCTCACGGCGACGGTTATCAAAGTTCGGGCCAAAGGGCACGACCTCCTTTTCAAGGTCGGCCATCAGCTCGTTGGCGATCTTTGCAAGTCTTGCCTCAGTGTAACGGTATGCCGCAGGGCTGTCACCATCGATCGAGCCAAAGTTACCCTGACCCTCAACGAGGGGGTAACGGAGCGAGAAATCCTGCGCCATACGCACCATCGTGCCGTACACGGCGGCGTCACCGTGGGGGTGATAGCGACCAAGCACGTTACCGACGGTCGTTGCCGACTTGTAAAAGGGCTTGTCGGAGGTGAGGTGATCCTCGTACATGGCGTACATAATGCGACGCTGACCGGGCTTCATACCGTCGCGCACGTCAGGCAGGGCTCTGGCCACGATGACCGACATCGAATACTCGATAAAGGCCTGCTTGACACGGTCGCTCATTTCAATATCCTGAATGATTTGATTCGGAAATTCAAGGTTTTCGTTCTTGTGATCCATCGTAAAGCTCTCCTTTCTTCATCAAATGTCCAGATTTTCCGCGAATTTCGCGTTTTTCTCAATAAATTCACGACGGGGCTCGACCTCATCGCCCATCAACGTGGCAAAAATTTGGTCGCAAAGAATGGCATCCTCCATCGTCACGCGAAGGAGAATACGGCGCTCGGGGTCCATGGTGGTCGCCCAAAGCTGGTCGGGGTTCATTTCACCAAGACCCTTGTAGCGGTCGGCTTCATACCCCTTGTTTTCGGCAAGGAGTGCGTCGCGCTCGGCATCGGTATAAGCGTATCTCTCACCACCCGTTCTGCCCGAACGCTTGTAGATCTTGTAAAGCGGGGGCTTTGCCAGGAACACACGCCCGTTTTCGATCAGGGGCTTCATGTGGCGGAACAAAAACGTCAAAAGCAGGATCTGAATGTGCGAGCCGTCCACGTCGGCGTCCGCCATCAAAATGATCTTGCCGTAACGTAGCTTTTCAATATCAAAATCAGGGCCGATGCCACAACCAAGTGCCTGGATAATGGGCTGTACCGACTGGTTGGCATAGACCTTAGCGGGGTTGATCTTTTCTACGTTTAAGATCTTACCGCGAAGGGGAAGGATCGCCTGGAAGCGGGGGTCACGGCCCTGCTTGGCCGAGCCGCCTGCCGAATCACCCTCCACCAGATACACTTCGGTGAGCTCCTTGTTGCGCTCGGTGCAATCGGAAAGCTTGCCCGGCAAGGACATGGATTCCAGCGGATTTTTACGGCGGCTGGCCTCACGCGCACGGCGCGCGGCCTCTCTTGCTTGGCTCGCAAGCACTGCCTTCTCAATAATGGCTTTTGCCTCGTTCGGATGCTCCTCAAAATATTCGGTCAGCTTTTCGGTCACGACCTTATCCACAAACTGGCGAATGTGTGCATTGCCGAGCTTGGTCTTGGTCTGACCCTCAAACTGCGCCTCCTTGAGCTTGACCGACACGATCGCGGTCATACCCTCGCGCACGTCCTCGTATTTGAGGTTGTCGTCCTTTTCCTTGAGGATCTTGTACTTTCGGCCGTATTCGTTGATGACCTTGGTCAGCGCGCGCTTATATCCCTCCTCGTGCGTACCGCCCTCGTGGGTGTTGATGTCATTGGCAAAGGTCATAAAGCTGTCGGTGTAGGCCGTGGTGTACTGGAGTGCCACCTCCACAATAGTGCGGCCACGCTCAGCCTCCTCCTTTTCACCGCGAATGTAAATAACCTCGGGGTGAACGGGCTGCTTACGGCTTTGCTCATTCAAATAAGTGACAAAGTTACGGATACCGCCCTCATACTGAAGCACCTCACCCTCAAACGTACCGTCCTCGCGCTCGGCGGTGGGACGCTTATCGGTGATCGAAATGGTAATACCGGCATTGAGGAACGCCTGCTGGCGCAAACGCTCAAGCAAGGTCTCGTAATTGAAGACCACCTCATCAAAGATCAAATTATCGGGCTTAAAGCGCACGTAAAGACCGTGATCGGTCGTTTCCCCCTCATCCTTAAAGGCTCTTGCGACCTTACCGCGCTCAAAGCGCTCGGTGTAACGGCGACCCTGATAGCAGGTCTCAAGCTCAATCCATTCGGAGAGCGCGTTTACAACGGACGAGCCAACACCGTGGAGCCCCCCCGAAAATTCATAGCCGCCTCCGTCAAATTTGCCGCCTGCGTGAAGCACGGTAAAGATGACCTCGAGCGTGGGGATCCCCATTTTGGGGTGAATGCCGCCGGGGATACCCTGGCCGTTATCCTTGATCTCCACCGACCCGTCGGGCAGGAGTGTGACGTCAATGCGATCGCAACGGCCGGCCAAGGCCTCGTCGATCGAGTTATCAACGATCTCATATACCAAATGGTGCAGACCGCGCAAAGAGGTCGTACCGATATACATACCGGGACGGCGGCGTACGGCCTCAAGACCTTCAAGGACCTGAATTTGGCTATCGTCGTAAACCTGTCTTGTCACTTCGTTGTTTGCCATTTTAAAACCTTCCTTATGTTTGTGTTGTAATTAACCGTTTTGTTCGCTTCTGCCAAGGAGTGCCATGGTAGAAATTTGTGAAAAGCACACACCGCTCCCCTTTTCCTTTTCATAAAGAATAAAGGATTTCGGAATTTCCTCGTTGGCACTCTCTACCTCGCCGCGCCGCTGGGCACCTGCGAGAAACCGCCGCGTCGTGACCGACACGGTGGCGGTGTCGGCATCAAAAATACCGATGATCTTCTTTTTTCGAATGTTTTTATTATTTCCTACGTGTAAAAACATCGTTACCCTCATTCTATTTTTTCATAGGATCCGTTTTTCACAATAATTAAGTGATCGGCCTCAAGACCCTCTTTTTCACAGGTCGTCATAATGACCTGCTTGCCCCTTGCGTGACGGAGCAAATATTCTCTTCGACCGCGGTCAAGCTCGGACAGGACGTCGTCAAACAAAAACACGGGGTATTCGCCGCTGTCCTTTTTGCAAAGCTCTCCCTCGGCAATTTTCAAAGCCAACGCCAGGGAGCGTTGCTGCCCCTGCGAGCAAAAGCTGCGTGCCGATTTGCCGTTTAAGGTCACTTCTATATCATCCTTGTGAATTCCCCATAGGGTCGAGCCGGCGGCGATCTCACGCTCGGTATTCTCACTTAATTTTTGAAAAAGCCGTTTTTCGGTCGCGGCAAGATCCTCGTAATCGACGTCATCCTTTCCGCCTACACCGAGATAAAAAAGCTCCGGCTCCTCACGCTCGTTTGTCATTTCAAAAAAGCATTTTTTTACAAATTCAGCGGCCGCCCTTACATAACGGGCGCGGCTCCTTGCGATGTAAGCGCCCTCCCTTGCCAGCTGCTCCGACCAAACGGGTACGGTGGCCCGAAACAGGGCCATATCCCTTTCCGCCGTTTTCAGGAGCGCGTTTCGTTGCTTCAAAACACGGTTGTAGCGTTGCAGGGCCGAAAGATACAGCGGCTCGGCGGCACTGATCGCAATATCAAGAAACTGCCGACGCTCGGCGGGCCCGTCCTTGATCAGTGAAAGATGCTCGGGGCAAAAGAGCACGGCGCGAAAGCTGCCCACCAGCTCGGACATACGGCGGCATTTCACACGGTTCTTTTCGGCCGCGCGCACGCGACCCGCACCAAGACAAAGGGAAATTTGCTGATCGCGGCCTCGGCCGTTAAATTCAAGCGACAGTGTGGCCTCACCTTGTCCGAAACGAATCAGGTCGTTAATGTGCTGACCGCGAAAGCTCTTCCCGATCGCCGCAAAGTAAACGGCCTCCAGTAAATTGGTCTTTCCCTCGGCATTGTCGCCGTAAATGACGTTGATGCCGTCGGTAAACTCTACCGCCGCTTCCTTAATGTTTCTAAAATCACATAACGTGATTTTCTTGACCTGCATATTACTCCTTCAGTCTGACGGGGAGCACCATAAAGATGTCTTCGCAGTTTTCAGCGCCTCCCTCTACCGGCTCAATGTTCACGGGCAGGGTGGATGCGGACATCGACAGGCGAATGGTCTCAGCCTCGCAAGCGCGCACCGAATCAATAAGGAAGCGGTTGTTGAAGGCGATCAAAAGATCGGATCCCTCGTGCTCCATTTCAATTTCATCGTAGGTGCTGCCAGCGGCCGAGGATGCCATAACCTTCAGAACATTGCCCTCAAGCTGAAGCTTCACGTGAGAGCGCACGCTTCCCGCCACGCGCTCCTCGGTAATCAGGGCCGCACGGTCAAGGGCCGCAAGCAGGGCGTCGCGATTGAGCGTTGCCTTAATGCGGTGCTGCTGAATGATAAAGCGATCATAATCAATGTAGGTGCCGTCGATCAAACGCGAAAAGAACACCACGTCGTCAATGTGGAAAATAATATGACGGCGCGTCATGTAAATGGTCAGCTCCTTCTCCGCATCACCGGTGATGAGCTTATAAAGCTCGTTGACCGTTTTCACGGGTACGATAAAGCGGTAACGCAGGTCACTGCCATCCTTATTGTTATTTTTAATATCCGCTACCATTTTGCACTTGGCCAACTTAAAGCTGTTGCAGGATACAAGCAGGAGCTTGTCGGATTCTACCTCAAAGAAGCAGCCGTTGAGCTCAGGGCGTTGATCGTTTACACCCATTGCATACATGGTCTTGGTAAGCATTTCACGAAGCATGCCGCAGGTAAGAGAAAAGCCGCGCTCACTGTGAAGCAGGGGGAGCTCGGGGAACTCCTCACCCTTCAGTGCAATCATTTTATGAGAGGAGCGTCCGCTTTCAAAGATGGCGCAAAGCTGTGCATCCACAGTAAAGGTCACCTCTTCGCCATCCATTACGCGCATAATCGAAATAAACTTTTGCGCATTAATAATATAGGAACCTTCCTCTACCACCTTGGTCTCAATGGTGGTTCTCACACCCTTTTCGTGATCGTACGCTGTAAAGGTACAGGTATCGGGGTGCTTCGCCTCGATCAAAATGCCATCAATGGCCGAGAGCGTGGATTTGCCCGAGGCCGCGATCATCAAGGGAGAAACGGCACAAAGAATTTGCTGACGGTTCAAAATAAGTTTCATAAGAAAGTTCCTCTCACGTTATTTTTTGGAAATGCGCCGCAGGCGCTAAAAATGATATAATGATTTATTTATTTTTGTCGTAATCGTATTAGATGCGGGGGAAACTGTGGAAAACCTTACGAGAGCTTGAAAATAAAGGAAACGGGACGCTTTGTCGTAGGGCCTATGTCGCAGGAAAACAAGGAAATTTTTGTCGCACGTCGTAAGAAATTTCGGAAAAACCGTTTTGGCAAAACGTGCGAACATTGCAGGTGCTTTTTTAAATTTCCGTTTTGTTGCGCTTTTTCGGCGATTTTTTCGGTTTTGGCAGGGTAAAAGCCCCGAAAACGGGCCGTATCCCTTGCTTTTACACAGGTGCACGAAGCCTTGTTCCTTCAAGCTTTCGGCGGTTTTTCACCGATTTTTTCAGGTTTTTCCACCGCTTTTCAGGGGAGTTTTCAAAAAAGGGGAAAATCAGTTTCCGACAATCTCTTTTTTGATGTTATCTATGTCCGCGGCATACAGTGCGTCCTTGGCGATCTCCTTTTTGACCACCTCGAGCGAGGACATTACGGTGGAGTGATCGCGCCCGAAGATCTTACCGATGTTGGGGTAGGACATTTCGGTGATCTCGTGAATGAGGTAAACCGCAATGTGACGCGCCTTGGCAATTTCACGGGTGCGCTTTTTGCCGACCAGCTCTTCCTTGGGAATATTGAACTTCTTGTAAACGGCGGCAAAGATCTTGTCGATCGTGACGCTCAGGGGCTCGGTATCGCCGAGCAGGTCACTTACGCAATCCTTGGCCAGCTCCATGGTGATGTTGCGTCCGTCGATCATGCTCTTGGCAGCCAGCTTTTTGATGGCCCCCTCAAGCTTTCGAATGTTGGAGCGCAGGTTTTCAGCCAAAAAGGAAAGGACCTCATCGGGCAAGACAATATCCATATCCTCTACCTTTTTCTTGATGATCGCCGTGCGAAGCTCAAGATCGGGCAAGCCGATGTCGGCAAGAAGTCCCTGCTCGAAACGCGAGCGAAGACGCTCGGAGAGGGGATTGATGTCGCGGGGCGGACGGTCCGAGGCCAAAATGATCTGCTTGCCCTCGTTAAACAGGGTATCAAAGGTATTGAAGAACTCCTCTTGCGTGGAGTTTTTACCGGCAATAAACTGAATATCGTCGATCAGTAACACGTCGCATTCGCGGTAGCGGTCGCGGAAGACCGACATCGAGCGACTTGAAAGACACTCGATCATGTAGTTGACGAACTCCTCGCCCTTGGTATAAAGGACCTTGGCGTTCGGCGTTTGGCGAAGGATCTCGTTGACCACCGCATACATCAGGTGCGTTTTGCCGACACCCGAGGGGCCGTAGATAAACAGGGGGTTCCACTCGTTTGAGGGGTTGTTGGCCACCTTCCAGCACGCGGCGCGGGCAAACTTATTGGTTTCACCGACAATGAAGTTTTTAAAGGTGTAACGGGAGCGCAAGGCCTTTTCGGCACCGTCCTCAACGGGGGCGTTTTCGTAAAGCATTTGCTCCTTGAGGACCTGAACACCGGTTTCACCGAATTGCTGGCTTACGGTGTTCAGGAGCAGGATGTCAAGCGGATCATCCTCAGCGGCGTTGTGAAAGCCGATCGTCAGGTCCAGTCCGCATACCTCGGAAAACTTCTCCTCCAGTCGGGTCTTGTGCTTTTCGATAAGCTCATTGGTGATAAAGGCGGATTTTGCGTCAAATACAAGGGTCTTGGTGGCGGCATCAAAGCTGGACGGGGAAATATTCCCGTACCAAAGGTTGCAAAAGGGCTCCGAATATTGCTCCTTGAGGGTCTCTTTTACCATATTCCACATGACCAATATTTCCTTTGGACATTCCATACCGTGATCTCCTCTTTTTTATTTTTGTCCGTGCTGCTACGACATATAATTTAAAGATATTATAACATAACTAACAAGTAATTTCAACTAAATATCTTATAAAATAATATAAAATATTAAAAATTCATACATTTTTTACTTTTTCGGGGGACAAGTCTGCACAAAAAACTTGATTTTCAAAAAAAGATAGTCTATACTAACAAATAGATAAGAAAGTGAGGTGACGTTTGACGTGAAAAAGATCGGCTTTTCAGTGAAGGGGATGACCTGTGCCGCGTGTGTCGCGCACGTGGAGCGCGCCGCGCGTACCGTTCTTAAAGACCTGCCCTTTACGGTGAGCCTGCTGTCGGGCACACTCACACTGACGCTTCCCGACGGGCAAAATGAAAAAGAAATTTTTTCTTTATTAAAAAAAGCCTTAACAAGGGCGGGGTACGGCCTTGCCGAACTCCAACATGAGGATCCGCTTCGAGCCGAGAGGGAGGAAAAGGGCCGCGAAACGCGCCGCTTGATCTACTGCATTGTGCTTTCGGCCCTTTTGATGGCCGTGGCAATGTGGCACATGACGCCGTTGCCCCCTCCCTTTATCCTTGACGGGGCCAAATATCCCCGCGCCTTTTTCACGCTGCAGCTGGTATTGACCCTTGCGGTGGTCTTTTTACAGCGGCGCTTTTACAAAAACGGCTTTTCGGCACTTTTTCACGGCGCACCGAATATGGATTCGCTCGTGGCCGTCGGCTCCTTTGCCTCGCTCTTTTACGGGATCGTGGCCGGTGTTTTTATTTTTGTGGGTGTCGCCAAGGGCGATCACGCGTTGCTTCATAAATATTTGCACGAGCTTTATCTTGAATCGGCGGCAATGATCCTCACACTCGTGTCGCTGGGAAAATATTTGGAGGGTCGCGCCCGACACCGCGCCGCGGGGGCCGTACGCGCCCTGATCGCGGAGGAGCCGAGTGAGGCCACGCGCATCGTAAGCGGCAAGGAAGAAACGGTTTTGCTGGCTGAGGTTGCCGTGGGAGACGTCTTGCTGGTGCGCCAGGGTGAAAAGATCCCCGTGGATGGGGTGATCCTCACGGGCGAGGGGAGTGTGGATGAGTCGATGCTCACGGGTGAGTCCTTGCCGCGCGAGGTGGCGCAGAGCGCCACCGTTTCGGGCGGTACGGTCCTTCGCTCGGGGACGCTTACCGTTAAGGCCACCGAGGTGGGTGAAAAAACCGCCCTCAGGCGCATTGTTGCGCTCCTTGAGGAGGCGGCAAGCGGCAAAGCACCGGCACAGCGTATTGCCGACCGCGTCAGCGCCGTGTTCGTGCCCTTGGTCCTTGCTCTATCGTTGATCACGGCCGTCGTGTGGCTCCTTGCCACTCAAAACGTGTCGATGGCCTTTCGTACCGCCGTTTCGGTTTTGGTGATCTCCTGTCCCTGCGCGCTGGGGCTCGCCACTCCCACGGCCATCACCGTCGGGTGCGGCAGGGGGGCCAAATTCGGCATTCTCTTTAAAAGCGCCGAGGCGCTTGAGGCGGTGGCGTCCGTAAAGCTTCTTTTGACCGATAAAACAGGAACTCTGACCGAGGGTAAAATGACCGTGACCGATCACATTTGCGTGTCGGGGGATGCCGAGGAGCAACGGGTCCTGATCGCGTCGATGGAGTCTTTTTCCGCGCATCCGATCGCATCGGCACTTGCCGATCTGAGTCAAAAACGCATCCCGTTGCCTTATTTTCACGCCATAACGGGCCTTGGCGTTTCGGCCAAGACCGAGGAGGGCATCGACCTTCTTGCCGGCCAGCCGGCCCTGTTTTCGGCCGATAGAGCCGCACTCCTCACCCCTTTGGTCCTACAAAAGGCAAAAGCCCTCGAGGACGAGGGCAAAAGCGTGGTGATCTTTGCGATAAACGGCATCGTATCGGCACTTTTCGGTGTTGCCGATGCACTGCGCGCCGACAGTGCCGCCGCCGTTTCGGCCTTGAAGCGTCTCGGCATTCGGACCGTGATGCTCACAGGGGATAACGAGGGCGCGGCACGCGCGGTGGCAAGGGCCGCCGGCATTGAGGAATACCGTGCGGGGCTATTGCCCGAGGACAAGGTCGCGCTTGTCAAGGAATACCGAAAGACCGCCCTCACCGCCATGGCGGGGGATGGCATCAACGATGCACCGGCCTTGGCAATTGCCGACGTCGGTATGGCCATCGGGGCAGGAACGGCCGTGGCGGCCGAAACGGCCGACGTGGTGCTGTCGGGCAACTCGCTTGTGGGTGTTGCCGCCGCCGTGGAGCTGGGACGCGCTACGCGCAAGAACATTGCCGAAAATTTGTTTTGGGCGCTTTGCTATAACGTCGTTTGCATCCCGATCGCGGCCGGTGCTTTTTACCCCGTTTGGGGGCTTTTGCTCACCCCGATGATCGCCGGTGCCGCCATGAGCTTTTCCTCGCTCTTCGTGGTGTTAAATGCATTACGGCTTTCAAAATTTTTACCACACGTGCTGAAAAATTCAACAAAAGGAGAAAAGGATATGTTTTTTAAAAAGAAGGAAACGCGCACGGTGGTGCTCACCGTAGAGGGCATGATGTGCCAGCACTGTGCCGCACACGTAGAAACCGCGCTGAAAACGCTTGGTGCGACCGAGGCGAAGGTGGATCTTGCCGCAAAGAGCGTAACCGTAAAAGCCACCCGGGAGATCACCGAGCAGGCGATGGCAGAGGCGATCGCGGCGGCAGGGTACCGCGTGGTTTGATAAAAAGGACAGCGTAGGGGAGGGGTTCCCCTCCCGCAATCCAAAATATGTTACAAAAAACCCGCTATGGGGACCTTGCTCAGGTCGCCCATAGCGGGAGATTTTTTTGTCAATCCAGTTTCAGATCGTTTTCCTTGATCCAACCGATGCGGCGCAAAAGATACGCAAACAGCAGCGAAAGGAGCGCGGGCAAAATAAAGCAGATCAGCAAAAGACCGATCCAATCCAGTGCCCCGACGGCGGCGGGATAGGATTTGTCAAACCAACCGAGCACAATGCCAATGGGACCGAGCAGGCCGCACGTGCCCATGCCCGAATTGATGGCGGCGCCGTACATTTGGAGCTTAAACACGCACGTGGCAAGGGGACCCGTGATCGCCGAGGCGAGGGTCGCGGGGATCCAAATGCGGGGGTTTTTGATGATGTTGGGCATTTGAAGCATGCTGGTGCCAATGCCCTGCGACACAAGACCGCCCCAGCGGTTTTCCTTAAAGCTGATGACGGCAAAGCCGACCATTTGCGCACAGCAGCCGGCGACAGCCGCACCGCCGGCCAGAGCCACGCCGTACACCTCGGAGGAGTTCATGCCTGCGGCGATCGCGCTCACACCGGAAAGCCCGACGGCGGCACAAATGGCGGCCGAGGAGATGGGGAGCGTAAGGGCCACACCGATGACGACCGATACCGCAAGACCCATCACAAAGGGCTGCTGGTAGGTTGCCCAACCGATAAATTTGCCGATGTAGCTGACCAAGGTGCCGATGTGGGGAGCCACGAGAATGGCAAGCACACCGCCCACAAAAACGGTCACGAAGGGCGTGACGAGAATATCGACCTTCGTTTCCTTGGAAACGGCCTTACCGCATTCGATCGCCACGACGGCGATGAGGAGCACCGCCAAGGGGCCTCCGGCACCACCCTGACTGTTGGCGGCAAGCCCGACGAGAGCTGCGGAATACATCACCAGGGGCGGTGCCTTCAGCGCAAAGGCAATGGCCACCGCCATGGCAGGCCCCGCCGCCTGTGCGCCGTAGCCGCCGATGGTCTTAAAAAAGGATAAAAAGGGAATCAGGCCGATGGCGTTGAAAATGGTGGCGATCAGGAGCGAGCCGAACAGGCCGAGAGCCATGGCGCCGAGCGCATCAATGCCGTAGCGCTTTGCGGAAAATACGATGTCCTTTCGCGCGAGAAAACGCGCAAATGCGTTTTTCTTTGCGGTTACTTCGTTGTTCATTTGAGGTCTCCTTTGTTAAAATTGATTTTGATCTTGTCGAAAATCGAGGAGGCGGCAGCCGCCTCGCCTTCAAACGGGGTGAATGGATTTAAAATGGGCGTAAAGGAGCGATTGGAGAAAACAAAATGCTCCACCAGCGGGATCCCAAGCAGGTCCAAGGCCTCGGCAATGCGCTTGGTGATCGCGACGTCGTCCGAGGAGGGAACGGCCACGCCGCCCGGATGGTTGTGTGCAAGCACAACGGCTGCCGCATGCTTGGTATAGGCGCGCTCGGCCACCGTGCGCGTTAAGAGCGGTACGCCCGATACCGTTCCCTCCCCGACGGGGAAGCAATCGATGGGGCGCATGCTGTTGTCAAGCAGGAGCGCCAAGGCCATTTCTCGGGTGGCGCCGATAAAACGGGGCGCGAGGAAGCGGGCAATGCGATCGGGGGTATCGAGAACATCCCTTTTGTCGGTCCTGTCGGTCATTTTTTGTGTAAGATAGCGGCGCGATACCTCGCCGATCAGGGTCATGAGCGTGGCACTTTGCTCTCCGATGCCAAGGACCGCGAGAAGGCGGTCACGGTCGGCGTCAAGGATCCCCTCGATCGAGCCGAAGGCTTCGATCAGGGAATGCGCGATCTCGTTGGTGTCACATCTGGCGTTTGTGTAGTAAAGAAGCATTTCAAGCAGCTCGTGGTCGGCAAAGCCAACGGGCGAGGTTGCTGTAAGTCGTTCTCTCATTCTTTGACGGTGACCTTGGTGAGGGGAATGCTTTTCCGACATAAAACGGATCCTTTCGTGAACATTTGATTATTCTCAATATAGCACAATTTTCCCCAAAAATCCACTCTTTTGCAAAAAATCCCGTAAAATAGGGAATTTTTGGCGCAAATGCAAAGGGAACAGTAATAAATACTGCTCCCTTTTGTTGATTTTTAAAGTGCACTCTCGCGCGTATGACGAAAAAGGATGATGGCGGCGCAAAGGAATTGAGCCAAGGCGACCAGCCCCCAGGAAATGGGGTAGGAAACGTAAAGCACGTCGAGTGTCGGGCGGGCGCGGAAGACGGTCAGGATCCAAGCTACGCGCAGGCCGCACGCACCGATGAGCGAGACCACCGTTGAGGTGAGCGAGCGACCGAGGCCGCGCACGACACCGCACCCCGTATCCATAAAGGCGACAAAGCAGTTGAATACCAGCATATAAAAGCTGCGGGTGAGCGCGGTTTGATAGGCGATCGCCGCAAGGCTCTCGCTTTCGCCCGGCACGACGTCGTACAGAGCCAATAACGGGGGGAGAAGGGCATAGATCACACCGCTGAAAAGAGAGGACACGCAAAACGTGAGGGCATAGCAGCAGAGCATCACGCGCCATACGCGGCGGTATTTTTTCGCACCTACGTTTTGGCTGGTAAAGGTGATGGCGGCGTGATAGACCGAGTTTTGTGCCGTGTAGGCAAAGCCCTCAAGGCTTTGGGCGGCGGCGTTGCCCTTGACTACGGGTGCAAATTTGCTCCCCGCAGGGGCGAGTGCGTTGTTGACCTGCAGGATCGAGGAGGCGATCAAAATGTTGGAGATCGAAAACAGCGACCCCTGTATGGCGGCCGGCAGGCCGATGCGAACGATCGAGCCAAAGGCCTTGCGGTCCAGGCAAAGGGCTTTTAACGAGAAGCGGCAGGGCCCCTCGTCGTGTGAAAGCTTCAGGAGCAGGAGCGCCGCCGAGGCGGCGTTTGCAATCAGGGTGGCCAGCGCCACGCCCTCGACCGAAAGGCCCGCGGCCAGCACGAAAAAGAGGTTTAACAGGACGTTCAAAAGCCCCGATCCCGTAAGAATGTAAAGGGGCGTTTTGGTGTCGCCCTTGGCGCGGAAGATCGAGATCAGGTAGTTCGATAGTGATAAAAACGGTGCGCCGGCAAAATAGATCCTGGTGTAGAGCGTGGCGAGATCAAGCAGTCGCCCCTCGGCCCCCATCCCTGCGAGAATGGGTCTTGCAAACAAAAAGCCTGCGGCACCCCCGATGGCACCAAAGAGCACGCTGACGACAAGGGAGGTGTGCACGGAACGCGAGGTGGCGTCCCTTTCTTTGGCGCCCAGGCGTTGCGCGACCACGACGTTGGCACCCACCGAAAAGCCAATGAAGGTGTTCAGCACCAAATTGATGAATGAGCTGGTGGTACCGATCGCCCCCACGGCGTCGGCCTCGCTTGAGAGCCCCACGATCATCATATCGGCCGCGTTATAAAAGGTTTGCAGGAGGTTGGTGACCATCAAGGGAAGCACAAAAAGCAGGACCTTGTAAAACAAGCGTCCCTCGGTCATGTTGAGCGTTCTTTTCTTTGCAGCCGTCATAAAGATCCCTCCCGTGCGCATAGGCGTCGCACCACCCCCCATTATAGGCCTCGCAGTCTGAAAAGTCAATCATATTTTAAAAATAAAATTTTATTTTTAAGGGGCTTTATTTTTTTTCGCGCGGCGTGATACAATAACCGTATAAACAGTAAGGAGGAACGGCTGTGGTAAAGCATATGATCATCTGGAAAATGAAGGAAGAGCTGACCGAAAGGCGCGAAACGGCGGCGAAGATCAAGGGGGCACTGGAGGGGCTTGTCGGCAAGATCGACGGATTGCTTGAGATGCATATTTTGACAGAATGCTACGACACGTCCGCGGGGGATCTGATGATGGATTCCACCTTTACCGACAGGGCCGCGCTTGAGGCCTATCAAAAGCATCCGCTTCACGTGGAGATCGCAACCGGGCTTGTGCGCCCCGCCGTCATACAGCGCCTTTCCTTTGATTATCAGGTCTAAATTTAAACGCGCTGCCGACGGGTGATAAAAGCTCCCGTGGGGGCGTTATATAAAAAAATAAGGGCCGTTCCCATCGGAACGGCCCTTACTGCGTTGTTATTTTATACTCATCGGCTCGGCCGCCTCACTTGAGGCCTCGGCCATTTTTTGCTTGGCCTCCTCACGGGCGCTGGTCCTGTGCTCGGGCTTGATGTCGCCGGCCTTAAGCAGGCAGATCTTGGTGAGCATCGGGCCTACGAGCTCGTAAATGAGCACCGCCATGAGGGTGATATTTGAAACGATAGACCCCTCTGCCCCCAGCTGCTCCTTGGCCTTGATGGCCATGCCGAGTGCCACGCCCGCCTGCGGCAGGAGCGTGATACCGAGATATTTGATGATGTTGGGGTCACAGTGCGTGGCGCGGGAGCTGGCATACGCGCCAACGTATTTGCCCGCGGAGCGTGCAATAATGTAAACAAGGCCGATCACCACAACGGCAAGATCGCCAAGCACGGAGAGCTCGAGCTCCGCGCCGCTGATGACGAAGAACAAAATAAAGATCGGTGCCGTCCAGCGGTCAAGGCGGTCCATGAGCTCCTCGGAGAAGTCACACATGTTGCAAAAGACGGTGCCCAGCATCATGCAGGTTAAGAGCGACGAGAAGGCGATATGCACGCCGCCGATCTCAAATTTCAGCGTGGAGAGGGCGACCGTCAGGAGCACGAAGGCCACTGACATCGAAAGACGCTTGGAGCGCGAATGGAAGAAGCGCTCGAAGAAGGTGATGAGCATACCCATCACGGCACCGAGCAGGATCGAGAGCACGACCTCAATGATCGGCTCAACGATGATGGAGATCACGTCAACAGTGCCCGAGATCAGCGCCTTTGCCACGCCAAAGGAGATGGCAAAAAGCACGAGACCCACCGCGTCGTCAAGTGCCACCACGGGCAGGAGCATATTGGTCAAGGGACCCTTTGCCTTGTACTGGCGCACGACCATCAGGGTCGCGGCAGGTGCGGTTGCCGACGCCACAGCGCCAAGCACGATCGCGGCAGGCAAGGGGAGCTTATCGGGCATGGCAAAGTGCAGACCGATGAGCGCCGCATCCACCAATAGGGTTGCAACAACGGCCTGGAAGATGCCGACCACGGTTGCCTGCTTGCCGATCTTTTTGAGCTCCGAGAGGCGGAACTCGTTGCCGATCGAAAAGGCGATAAAGCCGAGTGCGACGTCGGAGATGATCGAAAAGCTATGTACGTTCTCGGCACTGATAAAGCCAAGACCCTTGACGCCGAACGCGCCGAGCAGGTAGGGGCCGAGCAGGACACCGGCAATCAAATAAGCCGTTACGGCGGGCAGACCCGCGAGCTTGGCCACACGCGAGAGCATCAGACCCGCAATGAGGGCAAGAGACAGACAAAGTAGAGTTTCCATCGTGCTAAAACCTCACTAATTTTTTTCAAATCCAACTGATTATAGCACCAAGAGGGAAGGAAGTCAAGGTTTTTTTACATATTTATTATAAATCGTCAAAAATGCCTCACGGGATACTTATCCCGTGACGGTTTTGTTGCTTTTGACACCGTATTGAGACAGGATCCAGTGCGCGGCGGCCGCCATATCGATCTCGTGCTTGCCGTCGAAGATATCGAGAAACACGCGTGCCGTCGGGTGACGCTCGGCAAGGACGCGGTAAAGACGCTCGCTTTGCGAAACAGGCACAACGGGGTCGTATTTTCCGTGAAAGATCTTGACGTTTGCACGGGCGATCTCGTCAATGTAGGAGATCGGTGAGCGCGCCAGCATTTCCGCCTCGGAGCTTTCACAGCAGGCAAGCACGTGCTTTTTATAGCCGGCGTTTTCCTCGGTCCATTTTTTGAGATCCGTGATCGGCACAAATGCCCCCACAGCCTTAAAATACGTGGGGCAAAAGCCGCACATCAAAAGCGCCATGTGTCCGCCGCCGCTGAGGCCCAGTAAAAACACGTTTTCGGCATCCGCGCCCTCGTGCAGGGTCACGTAGTCGATGGCGTCCTTGACGTCGGTGCGCGCCAAAAGCGAGCCGCACGCCTCGGTATGGTGCGGGTTTTTTGGGGTGTTGGGGCCCCTGAACTCGGGCAAAAGCAGGTTAAAGTCGTGCTCCTCGCAAAAGGGGAGCATATTGTTTATTTGGTTAAATCGGTCGTAGCTCCACGTGTGCAAGCCCACAAGCAGCGGGCGGCCCGGTGCCGATGCCCTGTAAAAAAGTGAGGGCTGCAGCGTGCCGTCAAGCGTGGAGGGGATCAGGAGCTCCTCTTGTACCATAAAGAACCTCTTTCCGTGAAAAAAATCACTAAAATCTACCCTTATTATATATTTTCTTTTCGCCGAGTGTCAAGCGCGTATCGGTATTTTATATAATACTTGAAAAGGGCGAGCAAAAGAAAAGAGCAAGAATAGAAGGCTTTTTATCCTTTTATGCTTGCTCTTTTTTTGTCAGGGTGCTTGATTATAAATATACATGGCAGGGCGCACACCCGTCAGGCGATACCCCTCGCTCTTTCTTGTCGTAAAGGTCTTGTCATCGCAGTCGGCAACGATCCATTTTCCGTTTTCGTCGGTGCTGCGCGTGTAGTAGCAAAGCACGGTTTCAAACGCCTTTTGCTCCTTGTAGTACGAGGTGACCTCTTTGGTGTAAAGCATCTTTTCATCGGTGCAATATGCCTCAAGCTCCTCGCGGCTGAGGAGGAACAAATGATCCTCGGAGGTGAACTCGGCTTCTGCCTTGGTCGTGACCGTGGAGAGTGCGATGCGCGCCCTGTCCTCTTCGTCAAAATACTTGTAAAGGTCCTGCAGCTTGCCCCTGACGTTATTGCCCTCGTTCCAGCGCGAAAGCGCATTGCTGTCCATACAGCAAACGATGCTGTCACAAAGGAGCAGTGCCTTGCCTTCTTCAACCTTTACGACCGTCCACGTGAGCGGCACGGTGCCCGGCTTGTCGGGATCCTTGGCATGCTTGCCGATCGTCACCCGTTCGCCGACCTCAAGGCCTATAAAAGCAATTTCCTCCAGTTTTTTGGCGGCGTCGTCGTTGTTTTTGATCCTCGAAAGAATTTCGCGCGCCTCGCGGTAATCGCCCGCCTCGATCCTTTCGAGTGCGTTTTCGTAGGTGGCACCCGCAAGAGAGGGAAACAGGTATTTTACCGATAAGATCGAGCCGGCGAGAATGGCAACCGTCAAAAGGAGGGCAACCAAGCCCTTGCCGCCGTCGCCTCTGCCCTTGTGGTAAAGCAGCGTGTTGACACCTACGAGGAAATTGCCCGAAACAACGAGCGCGGTGGGGAAATAGATGGCGGTGTAATCGAACGTGTCGTTTACCGTGTCGTGGATGGCAATATAGAAAATGAGTGAGCCGATAAAGCACAGCCCCGCCGCTATCCAGGGCCACGCGCCGTCAAGGTCCTTGCCCGATGCGTGTACTGCGACGTAAAAGGGGAAATAGTACATGGCGTACATCGAAACAACCGTCATGCCTGTGAGCAGGGCGCTGCTTGCCGTGCCTGTGGTGAACATGGCCCACCAAACCAAGATCAGCAGCGAAAACATCAAATGCCCGTATTTCGCACACACCGAAAGTGCCGCAAGGAGCCCGGCGCCACCGCCAAGGCGCAGGATCACGGGTACCAAAAGCACTCCCGCCGCAAGCAGTGCAGGGAAAATTAAGGTCACGGGGACGTTAGAAAGCATGATGGCGACGCCAATGAGCGCCGCAACATAGGCAACAATGCCGCTGATGGTGCCGCCGCCGAACGAAACGCCGGTTTGTTTTACGGTATAGGTGTTGTTCCCGTGGTCTGTGACTTGCCATTCAGCCATAGGTCGATCCTCCAAAGCAAAAAGTATGAAAGAGAATTTGCCACCTCTATTGTACATCGCACGCAGGGAAAAGTCAAGCGCGAGGAAGAGAACTGCAAATATCCACTCTGCAAAGCCTCGGCATGACGTATCTCCCGTTTTGTGCGGAAGAAAAGGGAGGGGTTCAAGCTCCTTTTGAAGGGTTGATAAAAATAGTATCATTTATTGTTCGAGAAAAAGGGCCAAGAAGATATCGCTTTTTTCTGTTTTGGGGCGTGCGCGGCTTGAAATTTCTTGCATTGGATGGTATAATGTACTCAGTAAACGTGTGGAGGTGCGCCATGGCATATCAAATCTATCGACCCGAAAACGGCCCCTTTCCGCCCCATTTCGGGCAAACAAGGCTCGCGCTTCAAAAAACCGAGGTCCCCGGGGGCAACGGCGCGGCCTGCCTTGGGGAGTATTTGTACCTTGTCAACCGCACGGTCGGCGGGGGGTGCCTTTCGATCCTTCGGGCACAGGGTGACACACTGAGCGTGATCTCCACCCTTGAGGGGCTTGGCAACACCCGCGCTGTGGCGGTGAGCGATACCGTGTGCCACGGGCGACGCATTGCCGCCGTGACGGCGAGGGAATACGGTCTTTATCTTGTGGACGTGACCGACCCTTGCGCCCCCTTTCTTCTTTGCCATTATAACACGACCGAGTTTGCCACGGGCGTAACCTTTTTCTCGCATTACGTGGCGGTGGCCTGCCGCAGCTTTGGCGTAGAATTCCTGGATATTTGCGACCCCACCGCCCCCCGACACGTGTCCTGGGTGCGCGCAGGCGAGGTGCAATCGATCGTCGTGTCGGACGGGGTCCTTTACACGGGCTCGTGGCGCGAGCGGTGCGTCAATGCCTTTGACGTCTCCAACGTGGCGGACCCAAGGCTTTTGTTCACGCTCCCCCAAGACGGGCGCGCCGACGGCGTCAGGGTTAAGGATGGCCTTCTTTACGTGGCCTTTGGGCACCATCCTGCAAGCGCGGATTTTGATGATTTTGAGGACGATCGCTACGGGCGCGGCAACGGCTTTGCCATTTTTGACGTGCGCGACCTCAAAAATCCAAAGAGGCTTTCCTCCACCATTTTCCCCTTGCGCTATTATTACAGCAATTACGATATGTGGAGCGTGATCCCGTGCGGAAAATACGCCGTGGTGTCGCACACCTTCAACGGCGTGTGGGTCTATGACGTGGAGGACCCCACCGCCCCCCGACTTGTCGACCACGTGGCAATTCCTGCCTCGTGCGAGCACGTAAAGCTCCCCGACCCCACGCGCAAGCTGCGCCTGCCAATGCTCCCCTTTGACCCCACCGTGGTGCAGTATGCCCCCGTGACGGGCGCCGTGGCGGCCGAGGGTAAGCTCTTTATCACTGCCGCAAAAGAAAATCTTTTTATCGCCAAGGGCGAGTATTTTAGAGAGCTCCCCTCGAGCGAGGAGAGCGTCACCGAGCAGGGCCTTAGCTTTTACGACGCCCACGCGGGCGAGGCTACCGAGGGCGCACGGATCGTGCGGACCGAGGGCCAGGTTCACGCCGTTGCGGCACTTGGCGAGCGCCTTTATGCCGCGTGCGGCATGGGTGGCATCCGCATTTTTGATAAGGATCTCACCGAGCTTGGCGCAGTGAGCACCAAGGGCTTTGCCATGGACGTGCGCGCCGAAAACGGGCTTTTGTTTGCGGCGCTCGGTGCCGCAGGCGTGGCGGTCTATCGCCCTGTGGGAGATGCACTGGAGCAGGTGGGGGCCGCGGCGCTCGAGGGGCGCCCTGCGGCACAGGCCGTGCCCTCCCAAAACGGCAAATATTTGTTTGTGCACACCGCCGACAAGCCCTTGTCGGTGCTGGATATCACCAATCTCTCTAACATCAGGGAGGTGCGCCGCGATAAGGGCGTGCCGGGCCTGCTTTACCACCGTCAGCTCTTGCACACGGGCGTGAATGGGCGCTATTACGGCGGCTTTTGGCACGCGGGTAACATCCGTTGGTACGACACCGAGACCGAGGGGCTTGAATGCGAGGTCGCACAAGGGCGCCTCTCCTTTACCGAGGGCGTGACCGCAACAAAATACCCTCACACGGCACTGGCCGTTTACGGCGGCGGCATTGTGACCTTTGACATTCGCGTACCGCGTGAATTTGATAAGAGCGATGCGGTGAAGCTCGAGGGCATCACTCTCATGGGCAAGCCCGTGGTGGTGGGCGATCTCTTGGTCGTGTCCGACCGTCTCGAGGGCGACGTGGTGCTGGCCGATATCTCCGACCTCGCGGCACCGAGGGTCCTTGGGCACCTGCACTTCAGCGGCCACCCCGACCTTGCGTGCGTACGTGAAAATAGTGTATATATCCCCTTGGGTCGCCAAGGCATTGCTAAAATTTTGTTGTGAAAAAAGGAGCGGCAAAGCGGGCTTCTTATAAGGAAGTTTGATTTCTCCGTGTAGGGACAGGCGTCCTCGACTGTCCGCAAAGGCATAATTGCAACGCAGAAGACAAAGATTAACCCCGACAGATTTTGAAGTCTGTCGGGGCTCTTTATATATTCGATAAACTGAAATATGTTGAACTTTTATGACTTTTGGGATTTGTTATCAAGTTTCCAACCAAAAATAATTCCTAAGATGAACAAGACAAAAGA
>JAFVYZ010000022.1 GCA_017508425.1 Clostridia bacterium
ACCGAGCCACGGGAGCCCACAAGGTACCCTTGGCTTTCGCTATACCACACGAGCTTTTGCGCGATCATATAAAGCACGGCAAAGCCGTTTTTAATAATAGAAGTCAGCTCCTTATCGAGGCGCTTTGCCACGATATCGGGCAACGGATCTCCGTACATCGATTTGGCACGCTCGTAGCAAATGCGTTGAAGATCCTCCTCGGCACCCTCCATATTGGGGGTAAAGGTGCCCTTGGGGAACGGACGAATGTCGTTTTCAACCATATCGGCAATGAGATTGGTGTTCGTAACCACGACCTCATACGCCTTCTCTTCACCAAGATAGGCAAACTCCTCGAGCATTTCCTCCGTGGTACGGTAATACAGCGGCGTATTGCCGTCCTCAAACTTTTTAATGCTCGTTAAGACCTCACGGAAAATGGCATCCTCGGGATGAAGAACGTGTGCGTCGCAGGTTGCCACCACGGGAATACCAAGCTTTTCACCCAAAGCCACAATGCGTCGGTCAAGATCACGAAGTCCCTCTTCATCCTTGATCTTACCCTCAGCCACCAAAAACTGATTGTTGCAAAGAGGCTGGATCTCAAGGAAATCATAAAACTTTGCAATCTCCTCGATCTCTCCCTCGGGCTTGTTGTCAAGAATCGCGCGCATCAGCTCGCCCGACACACACGCCGAGCCGACAATAAGGCCCTCACGGTGCTTTTCAAGCACCGTTTTCGGCACGCGCGGCACCTTGCGATAATAGTCAAGATAGCCGTAAGAAACCAATTTGTAAAGGTTTTTAAGGCCTGTCTTATTTTTAACCAACAAAATTTGGTGATAGGTCGGCAGCTGCAAGGGATCGGCTGCCGCACTCATTTCGTTTTTAAGGTCGGCAAAATTCCGCATTTCGGCAGCCACCATTTTTTCTTGCATTTTAAAATAAATGGCCGCCAAGATCTCAGCATCGTCGCAGGCGCGATGATGATTGAAGTCGCCGAGGTTAAAATATTTTGCCAGCGCATCAAGCTTATGCGACTTCAGCTCTTTGTTAAGGTGGCGAGAAAGGGCGAGGGTGTCAAGATACGCATTTTCAAACGCCAGACCGCACCGTTTGGCGGCCGCACGAATAAAACCGATGTCAAAATCAGCATTGTGAGCGATCAGGAGCCTGTCCCCCACAAAAGCGAGAAATTCGGGCAACACGACATCGATCGTGCGTGCATCCTTAACCATATCGTCGGTAATGCCCGTCAGCTCGACCACCTCTTGCGGGATCGGCATCTCGGGATTGACAAAGGTATTGTAACGCTCGAGCACCTCACCGTTTTTTACCTTGACGGCACCAATCTCGGTGATGCCGCAGGTGCGATTGGAAAGGCCTGTGGTCTCAATGTCAAAAACCACCAGCTCATCCTCAAATCCACCCTTATAGTTGCCATATACGGCACTGGCCGTATCGTTGACAAAGTAGGCCTCCATACCGTAAATGACCTTTTGCCCCAGCTTTTCGGCCACAAGCATAGCCTCTTGGTACGCCTGCACGTTGCCGTGATCGGTCAGAGCCACCGCCTTATGTCCCCATTCGTGCGCCTGCTTTACGGCCACATCGGGAGAGATGATCGCGTCAAGCGCGGACATTGTGGTGTGCAAATGCAGCTCCACGCGCTTTTCGGGTGCGTTATCCTGACGCTTGACGCGCTTGATAAGGGCAAGATCGGTATAATAAAAGGTCACGTCAACATCCTGCACGTCTTTGTGTACGTCGTGCTTGGTATAACCGCGAAGTGCCAGGGCAACGCCGTCCTTAAAAGCGGCTCCAAGCGCTCCTTTTTCCTCGGGAGTGAGGCCGAATTTCTTCACAGCGATCGAGGAATGACCGTCCGTAAGGCCAAAGCTAACGTTAAATTTACTGCCGTCGCGCGTAGTATCCTCGCTATAACCGAAGACCTCACCCACTACAACAAGACCGCGCACAGGACGCGTCACGGCAGCAATGGGGGTGGGCTGCACCGCAAAAGCGGAGCCAACCAGCACCTCGGGCGATGAAATATCAAAGCGATAGGCACCGACGGCACAAACACCGTTCTCAATGCGAGCCTCTTCTCCCTGCCCGATCAACGACATTACGCGCTTACCGGCAGGTGCCTCGGGGGTCGATGCCGTTTCGGCACGCGCCTCTGCTCTTCGCTCATACTGCAGACCTTGCTCCCTGATTTGCGCGTCAAGCGCCGCCAAGGCCTCGGAGCCGCTGTACGTATAATTGGCCGCCAATGCCTCGGAATGTTGGATAAGAACCTTATATTCCAATCCGAATTCACTGCGAATGATTCCGGCGATCACGTCGGGCGTTTTTCCGCTCTCCATCAGCTGCAAGCTTTTTTCAACGTACGGAAGCGATATCCGAAGCGTATCGTTGTCCAGCGTAGCCTCGTAAGAACGGAAAAAGCCCTTGGCTACGATACCGATGCGTTCGGTTTCGGCAATGATCTCACCGATATAGGTCTCACCGAATAAGGTGGATGGATAGCGCGGCAAAATGCGAACCATCACAAGCTCATAGGCTTCTTCGATCTCCTTTTCTACACGGTAAAGTGTGGATTTTCGAACGAGATCGGGAAATGCGGCGCGCACTTCGATCATACGTTTTTCTTTATCCGCGCGCAAGGTGATGTCGGTGGCCTTCACAAGCCACGCGGCATCAAAATCCTCGGGATGATATTTGTTAAAAATTTCAAGCAAGTTCTTTCCCGCCATTTTTCAACCTCTTTCGCCAAGCATTTGAGAGAAAAACGGCGATGACCGCCGTTTATCCCAATTTTATTTTTTGAATTTCAAGAATGAGTCTATCAATAATTTGATCCTCGGGGATCTTTTCAAGGATCTCGCCGTGCGAGATCAAAAGTGCCTCCCCTTGACCGCCGCAAATGCCGATATCGGCTTCCGCAGCCTCCCCGGGCCCGTTGACGGGACATCCCATCAGGGCTACGCGAATGGGCACGTCCAAAAGTCCGGCCTCGCCTGCGGCGCGCTCAAAGCGCGCGGCAAGGTCGATCAGATCGATCTTTGTGCGGCCGCACGTCGGGCAGCTGACAATATTCATACCGCTTTGCCCCTCGATGGCAAGGGCGGAAAGAATATCCCGCGCCGCACCGATCTCCTCAACGGGATCGGCCGTCAGCGATACACGCACCGTGTCACCGATGCCGTCGGCAAGCAATGCGCCCACGCCAATGGCGCTTTTGATGCTGCCGCGCGCCTTGCCCCCTGCCTCGGTTACACCGAGATGGATGGGATAATCACATTTTGCGGCAAGCGAGCGGTTTGCCGCGATCATCGTAGAAACGTCGGAGGATTTGATCGAAATGACCGTGTCATAAAAATCATATTTTTCAAGCAAGGAAATATGGTACAGCGCACTCTCACAAAGGGCCTCGGCGGTCGGTGCACCGTATTTTGCAAGGATATGCTTTTCCAGCGAGCCGCCGTTGACGCCGATACGGATGGGAAGCCCGCGCTCCTTGCACGCCTCCACGACCGCGCGCACGCGCGATTCGTCCCCGATGTTCCCGGGATTGATGCGGATCTTATCCGCACCCGCCTTTACGGCGGCAAGTGCCGCGCGGTAATCGAAATGAATATCTGCGACAAGCGGCATTTCGGGTATTTCCCTTTTCAGGCGCGCGATCGTTTCCGCCGCTTCGGCGTTTGGCACCGTCAGGCGCACCACGTCACAGCCGGCGGCCTGAAGAGCCTTGACCTGTGCGAGCGTCGCATCAAAATCGTGCGTGTCGGTATTGGTCATTGATTGAATCACAATGGGTGCCGAGCCGCCGATCGTGAGATCTCCTACACGAACACTCCGTGTTTTTCTTCTTACATTGTTGTAGTTCATGGAACAAATAAACCTGCTATATCCTTAAAGAAGATGACGGCCATCAGCGCAAGCAGCAGCATAAGGCCTACAAAGTGGATATATCCTTCCACGTTTTTATTTACGGGCTTGCGCGTAACGCCCTCAACCACCAAAAAGAGCAGCCTGCCACCGTCGAGCGCCGGCAACGGCAGCAAGTTAAAGACACCAAGATTGATCGTAATAACGATCACAAGATAAAGAAAATCACCGGCCCCCGATTTTGCGGCCGTAACCATACCCTCAGTGACACCGACGGGCCCCGAGACGGCGTTGATGCCATATCGGCCGCCGATCATATCGCCAATTTGGTCAAAGATCATTTTTACCGTCGATACCGACCGCGAAAAGCTATGCTTCAAAACGCTTATGATATTCTTCTCCTCGGGATAAACGCGGAAATCCGTCAAACCGAAGGTGACACCCTCACTTTCTTGGGTGGGAAAGATCACGTCCTCGATCACCTCGCGCTTTCCGTCGCGAAGGATCGTCAGGTCAAGGGGCTTATAACCGTCGTTTAAAATCTCGTAAACCAGTTCGTTACCCGTAAAGACGCGCACGCCGTTTACGTGCGTAACGGTATCCCCCACCTGCAGGCCATACTGCGGGCTCGTAGCTCCTTCGTTAAATTCACCGATCGTGGTGGAAGCGAGCTTGGGTGTCATCAGCACCAAAACACACATCAACAAAAAGCCGAGCACCACGTTCATCACGGGGCCGGCCAGCACAATAGAAATGCGCTGCCATACCTTTTTGACGCCGAAAGCACAGGACAGCTCGCTCTCCTCGTCCTCGCCGATCATACTGACGTAGCCGCCAATGGGAAAGGCGCGCAAGGAATATTCGGTAAAGAGCTCCTCGCCCGTATCGCTGTCGGGTATGCCCACAGGCTTCTTTCCTTTCCAAGAAAAAAGCTTCGGCCCCATACCGATCGAAAATTCGCGAATGCCGACACCCACAGCACGTGCCACCAAAAAATGGCCGAGCTCGTGGATCAAAATAAGCACGCCAAAAACAAGTATGGCGAGCAAGACGTACAAAAAGGTCACAATAAATCTCCTTATTTAGTAAGTAATGCCGTCGCGCGCTCCCTGGCCTCGCGATCCGCATCAAGGATCGCCTCAAGCGTGTGTGCCGAGGCCGCGTGCTTCATATCCAACACCACGCGCTCGACCGTATCCGAAATGGCAAGAAACGGAATGCGCCGTTCAAGAAATGCAGCCACCGCCACCTCGTTTGCGGCATTCAGGGCCGCCGGCACACCGCCGCCCAGCGAAAAAGCGTTTTTCGCCAAGGACAATAGCGGAAAGGTTTCAGAGTCGGGGGCAGCAAACGTAAGCTTGCCAACCGTCAAAAGATCCAGCTGCGGTATAACTGCCTCGGTGCGATGGGGGGCGGTTAGCGCATACTGCACGCAAAGGCGCATATCAGGCACCGACATTTGCGCAATGACACTGTTATCAATATATTCCACCATGGAATGAATTATACTTTCGCGGTGAACAAGCACCTCGATCTTGTCGGTAGAAACCCCAAAAAGATGTGCCGCCTCAATGACCTCAAAGCCCTTATTCATCAGGGTCGCGGAATCGACGGTTATCTTAGCACCCATTTGCCATGTGGGGTGTGCTAACGTATCATCCACGGTAATATTCAAAAGTTCAGTTCTTTTTTTGCCAAAAAAAGGTCCTCCGGAGGCGGTGAGCAATAACCGCTTGATCTCGCGGCTCTCCCCCGATCGCAGGGCCTGAAAAATGGCGGAATGCTCACTGTCAACGGGCGTGATGGCAAGCCCGTTTTGCCGTGCCTCATTCATTACGATATCACCGGCCACCACCAAGCTTTCCTTGTTGGCAAGGGCTAAATTTTTGCCCGAGCGAAGAGCGGCAAGAGTGGGCTTTAGTCCCGCCTCGCCGAGAATGGCATTAACGGCAAAATCGGCCTCAACGTTTTGAATCATATCAAGCAATCCCGACTCGCCAGCATAAACGGAAATGGGTGTGTCGGCAAGCAGGACCCTAAGGCTGCTTGCCGCACCCTCATCACTCATTGCAACAGCCGATACCGCAAGCTCCCTTGCCTGCTCGGCCACTCGCCTGTAATTTTTATGGGCAGAAAGCGCCAAGACGCGAATGCCCTGTTTTTTGGCAACATCGATCGCCTGCTCACCGACGGAGCCGGTTGAGCCAAGGATCATAATGCGCCCAAACGATTCATTATTTACCATAATCACACCGTGAAGATCGGGAAATACATCGAGATGAGAAGCACAACGACCGTCACAGCCATACTGGAGTCAAAACGGTCAAGCAGACCCCCGTGCCCCGGCAAAAGCTTGCCGTAATCCTTCACACCCTGCTCGCGCTTGATTGCCGACATAACAAGATCACCGATTTGAGAAACCACGCCAATGACGATGCCGCCGAGGCCAAGCACAAGATAATTGGGTGTAACGCCGTAGCAAGCACGAACGATCACGCCGTAAAGGATGGCCGTAATGGCGCAAAAGACAAAGCCGCCAATGGCCCCCTCCACCGTCTTTTTGGGGCTAACCGCTTCAATCAGCTTGTGCTTGCCAAAGGCTCTGCCGCAAAAATACGCAAAGCTGTCGGTCACCCAAGAAAAGATGTAAGGAATAAGGAAGAGGTATTTACCAATGCCCTCCATATCACGAAGCACAACGATCGCGGCATTGGCACCTACAATGTAAAAGCAGGTCATAAACAACAGCGCGATCTTCCCGCTTTCAACCTTGCCGAATTGGAACACCAATACAGCAAAGAGGTAAATGGCTGTTACCAATGCTACGATCATCGAAAGACGAACGTAAGCGGCCATATCCTGATGCATCACACGCGCCAGTATCGGGAAGGCGAGCGCGATCAAATAAAGAGGCACACTGATCACGTAATTTTTATCAAGCCCCTGGCAGTGCAACATTTCCCACACCGATACGAACGCGATGCCCGAAATAAGGAGCGGGAAAAGATACGTCAAGGGGTTGCTCAAGGCCAACGCCTCGGAAAAAATGAAAAAGGGAGTGATACACAAAATGGCAATAACTGCCGTTGTCACACGAGTTTTCATAACTGTCTAACCTCCGTTGCCGTTAAAACGGCACTTTCCTTGTTGCTTATACTCCGCCAAAGCGGCGTTTTCTCTTGGAAAATTCCACAATGGCACGATCGACCTCATCGGGTCCAAAATCGGGCCAAAGCACATCGGTAAAATAAAGCTCCGCATACGCGGCTTGCCACAAAAGGAAGTTTGAAATGCGAAGATCTCCACCGGTACGAACGATCATATCGACCTCAGGGCTGGATGCTGTGTAAAGCACAGCTTTAAAATCCTCGGCGGTGATCGTTTCCTTCCCATCGGCAAGCAACCGATTGCAGGCGTTGACGATCTCGTCGCGTCCGCCGTAATTCAGGGCAATATTAACAATGCGAGATCGATTGGATGTCCGGGCCTCAAGGCGCTCCATACGCGCCCGTCGCTTTTCATCAAACACCCCTTTATCCCCGAGAAAAACAATACGAAAAGCATATTCATCTATCTTTTGCTCGCACTCGGAAAGATAAGCGTCCATCAATTTCATAATGGCATTGACCTCGCGCTTGGGGCGCTTCCAGTTTTCAGTGGAAAAGGCGTAAAAGGTGGTCGCCTCAAGCCCCAGCTTGTCACAGTGTTCAAGGACGTTACGAAAGGCCTTAACGCCAAAGCGGTGCCCCTGCTCTCTTGGCAAGCCACGCCTTTGCGCCCAGCGTCCGTTGCCATCCATAATAAAAGCAATATGCCTTGGCATGATGCCCTCCGGCACGAAAACTTCACTCATATCCACCTCTAAAGATTCGGGCGGAAGAGACCATGTCCTACCGCCCGATCGATTAAAATCAAATTGCCATAACCGCCGACTGCTTGTCGGATACGGCCGTGTCGATCTTCTTGATGTACTTATCGGTGAGATCCTGTACCGATTTTTCGGAGGACTTTCTCTCATCCTCGGTCATTTCGCCGTCCTTCTCCATCTTCTTGCAAAGATCGTTGGCATCGCGACGGATATTACGAACGGCCACCTTGGTTTCCTCGCCCATCTTTTGAACCTGCTTGGCAAGCTCTTTTCTGCGCTCCTCGGTAAGCTGCGGGAACACAAGACGGATCACCTGACCGTCATTGGTAGGCGTGATGCCCACATCGGAGGCGAGAATTGCCTTTTCCATTGCCTTGAGGGTGGAAGCATCGTAGGGCTTGATCACAAGCGTTCTTGCATCGGCCAAACGAATGTCAGCCATGGAATTAAGGGGCGTAGCAGACCCGTAATACTCAAAGGTCACACGGTTGAGCACAGCAGGATTGGCCTGACCTGCGCGAATGGTATCAAAATTGCCGGCAAGCACCGAGAGTGCTTTTTCCATTTTCGTTTCAAAATCCTTGGTGTTCAGCTTCATAAGTATATCTCTCTTTCAATTTATTAACGGTGTAATTCAGTGCCGATGTGCTCTCCCATCACCACGCGATAAATGTTATCGGGATCATCCAGCGCAAAGGCATAACAGCGAATATCATTTTCCATACAAAATGTGGTTGCTGAAAGATCCAATGCTTTCAGCTGCTTCTCCAGCACCTCGGCATAGGTCACCTCATCATAACGGCGGGCAGTGGGATCGACCTTGGGATCGGCGGTATAGATACCGTCGATGTTTTTGGCCATAAGGACTGCATCGGCACCGATCTCGGCTGCTCGAAGCGCCGCGGCAGTATCGGTCGAGAAAAAGGGATCCCCGAGGCCGCAGGCAAAGATCACGACCTTGCCGTCGGCAAGAGCCTCATTGGCACCGCGAACCGTAAAGTTGTCGGCAAACTTGGGCATTTCGGCTGCACTCATCACCACGGTATTAAGCCCGGCTCTTTCAAAAGAATCCTGCAAAGCAAGGGCATTGATCGCGGTGGCCAGCATCCCCATATGATCGGCCTGCTTGCGATTCATATCCGTGCCCTGCCTGCCGCGCCAAATATTGCCGGCACCGACAATGACACCGATCTCGACTCCTGCCTCACGGCAGCGGACCAGGACCTCAGCCACTTCTTTGATAAAGTCAAAATCAAGGATGCTTTTACCGCCCTTGGCGAGCGCCTCGCCCGAAAGCTTTAAGAGAATACGCTTATACTTGGGAGTCACCATCGCAAACACCTCGCTCTATGATTCTATTCTTATTTATTATATTATATTTTCTCCGTTTTGTAAAGGGGGATTTTTTGAAAATCGGCAATATTTATAAATATCTTGCAAAGCCCCGAAAAACGTGCTATAATGTAAAAGATTTTGACTTCACACCCCGAAAGAAAGGAGCTCGTCATGCAAAAAAACCAAACGATGGCCGAGGTCTATATGACGCGCCCCGTGTTTACCCCCCTTGACATTGCGGCGCTGGTCGGCACCGCCCTTTCCATTATTTTATTCTTCGTGTTTTGGTTTACCCTTTGGCTGTCACTGCCCGTGATCGTGTGCTTTGCGGCCTTTCTCGTTTCGCACTCGGATTACGTGTCAGACAAAGAGTACGCGCACGCGCTCACCCATTTGTTGCAGTTTAACACAGTTCGCGAATCGCGCAGTGAAGGATACGAAGCGCTCCTGCGCTTCCACGAGCAAGGGTACCTAAAAAAGGACTTTAAACAGGAGTACTCCGACTTTTACCTGTCGGGCTACGACCTCCAAAAGGGCCTCGTGCGCTATGGCCTTGACGGCGTGTCGCGCAGTACGGTCTATCGCCTGACGCACCTGCATTTTACACCGACCCATTGCCATTATCACACCTGCGAGGCTGACATGGTGACGGGTACCGTGACCGAGCAAAAGCTTGTTGTACCGCTGGATGAATGCGCCACGATCACCGAAAAGGTCCTTACCGTGAGCGGTCACCGCGTGACCGCGCGCTCTCTTGCTCTGCCCCATTGCCCACCCGTGCCCGTGGCCGAGCAAAACGATGAGCTTGCGGAGATCCTCTCGCATTTTAAAGCATCCTGAATGGATAAAAGGGACGAGCGAACGCCTCGTCCCTTTTTGATATAAAAAACCGCAGTGGAAATTTTCCGCTGCGGTTTTTTTATGGCAATTAGGCCTGGCCGGTGAGCTTTGCGATCTCCTCAGCAAAGTTCTCCTCTTTCTTCTCAATGCCCTCGCCCTTCTCAAAGAGAACGAACGAAGCGATCTTGATGTCGCCACCAAGCTCCTTAGCGGTTGCCTTGGTGTAAGCGCCAACCTTCATGCTGTCTTCCTTAACATAAGCCTGCTCTACAAGGCAAACGCGCTCGTAGAACTTGCCAAGACGACCGGAAACGATCTTCTCAAGGATCTGGTCGGGCTTGTTTGCGTTCTTGGGATCGTTCTTCATCTGAGCGATGAGAACAGCCTTCTCCTCAGCAACTGCCTCAGCAGGAACATCCTCGATGTTCACGTACTGGGGAGGATTGCCTGCAGCGATCTGAAGGGCGATGTTCTTTGCGTACTCAGCAAAGCCATCCTTGTCAGCAACGTCGGTGTCAAACTTCACAACAACACCGGTGGTGCCAAAGCCGTGAATGTAGGTGGAGGTTACGCCCTCAACGATCACAAAACGGCGAACCGAAAGGTTCTCCTTAATAACGGAGATCAGCTCAACAAGCGTCTTCTGAACGCTCTCGGTGCCACCAACGTAGGTGCACTCCATGAGAGTTGCGAGATCAGCGGGCTTGTTGGCGATGATGGTCTCAAGCAGGCCGGTTACAAAGCCCTTGAAAGCATCGCTCTTGGCGGCGAAGTCGGTCTCGGAATTTACCTCAACCATAGCGGTTACGCCGTCCTTGGTCATAATATCAACGCGGCCCTCAGCAGCGATACGGCCTGCCTTCTTCTCAGCAGTTGCAAGGCCCTTCTCACGAAGGATCTTGATGGCCTTGTCCTGGTCGCCGTCTGCCTCAACGAGTGCGTTCTTGCAGTCCATCATGCCAAGACCGGTCTTAGCGCGAAGATCTGCTACGTCTTTTGCGGTAAAGTTAGCCATATTTTTACTCTCCTTACAAATTACTCAGCGTCAGCAGCCTCAGCGGGAGCCTCAGCCTCGGTGGTTTGCTCACCCTGCTTGCCC
>JAFVYZ010000023.1 GCA_017508425.1 Clostridia bacterium
GCGACCGTTTCCGGTCGTTATCCCCCACAAAAGGGCAGGTTGCTCACGCGTTACTCACCCGTCCGCCACTAACTTCAGGGAGCAAGCCCCCTTCCGTCCGTTCGACTTGAATGTGTTATGCACGCCGCCAGCGTTAATCCTGAGCCAGGATCAAACTCTCGAAATCATGGTATCTTAAGCTCCGGCGAAGGAGCATAAAATCAATTTCGAGCTTGATTGCTCAATTACTTTTTTAAAGAGTTTTTCTCTTTCAGAATTGTCGAGATATTTCGCACTTGCTGTGCTTCATACTATCTCTCGTTGTTCAATTTTCAAAGACCATTTCGTCACCGTTTTTCGCGGCGACTTGCATATTATAACACAAAGAAAAGCCTGTGTCAATACCTTTTTTCAATTTTTTAAAAAAGTTTTTTCGATATTTTCAAAGCTCTTTGTGCGCCTCACGTTTTTGTGAGAGCCTTTATATCTTAACACTTGCAAAGCCATTTGTCAAGGGGTTTTAAAAATTTTTCCTCTTTTACCAAAGACTTTTTCCATATTCTATCCATTCCTACACAATTTATACATAATTACACTAAAAAAAGGCATCCTAACAAACGAAAAGGGGGTGAAAACGTGGCCACGATCCTAGTTAGAACCGTAATGATCTACGTCATATTGCTTATTACCATGCGCATCATGGGCAAGCGGCAGCTCGGCGAGCTTGAAATTTCGGAGCTGGTAACCACGCTGTTGCTCTCGGAGATCGCCTCCCTTCCGATCGCCGATCATTCGATCCCCGTCACGCACGCGCTCATTCCCCTCATTACCATTCTCACCGTCGAGGTCATTCTCTCAGTCATCCTCCTAAAATTCCCAAAGCTCAAGAACGTAGCCTCAACGCGACCGAGCGTTCTAATTCGGCACGGCACCCTCGACCAAAAGGAAATGCGACGAGTGCGCATCTCCCTGGATGAATTGATCAGTGAAATACGGCAAAGCGGGATCGCATCCTTTGATGACGTCGATTACGCCATTCTCGAGCAAAACGGCAAGCTTTCAATCGTGTTAAAACGGCAATCTTCCCCGTTAACACCAAGCGACCTCGGCGCAACCACGAAGGAAACGGGAATCGTTCACGCGCTGATCGAGGATGGCCATATTAACGATTACAATTTAACACTGCTCGGATATGACCGCGCATGGCTACAGACCTACCTTGACCGCCAAAGCAAAAAGGCATCGGCCATTTTCTTTCTCGGTATCAACGACGGTGAAGAATTTTATTGCATTGACAAGGAGAATACAAAGTGAAAAGCTTTATCGGATCGCTGGTGGTATTTGCACTTATGCTCACCATGATCGTTTGCAACCATATATATATCACGCGCGCGTGCGAGGAGCTGACCCTAAGGCTCGAAGCGCTCCCCCCTTGCGAATCGGCCGAGGCCTCGGTCGCGGACCTCGTTCGATTTTGGGAAAAGGAAAAGGGGAAATTCGGTATTTCGATCTCCAAGCAGGTCATTGACAAAATGACCCTGGCGATCCGCGAGCTGGCCCACGCCGCCAAAAACGGCGATACGGCTTTGTTTGAGGGTGCGCGCATCCGCGCCGGTTGCTTGGCGGAGGAAATGCGCTCTACCGAATCCTTGCGCGCGCAAAATTGGATATAAAAGACGCCTGCCGACATGCGGCAGGCGTCTTTTATATAATAATGAAGTTATTGTGTGACTCCCTCACGTGCACACCAGTCGGTGTAGAGGTAGTAAGGAGACTGCACCCCACCCTCATTGGAATTGTAGGCCGTTACCTTCAACGCCACGATCGCAGCGCGGAGCACACTGTTGGTGATCTCCTTGGTGGCACCGGTCTCGTCAACGTAGGTCAGGCCCTCGCCAATGTACTCACGGATAAGGTAGGTCATTTGCCAATCACCGTTTGCAGCTGCGGCAACGGCACGAAGATGCATCGTTTCCACCTCAGCGGAGGTCTGCATATTACCAATCACTTCCCACAGCTTCGCACTGACGGCATCCATAACCAAAATGCTGTTCTTGTCGATCTTGTAGGAGGGGGTAAAGTTCATACCGAGCGTGGGCGCGATAACCATTTCGAAGTTTTGCTTGGTATCGTACTCATGGCGATGGATATCATCGGGATCATTGGGGTAAGCAATCAGGGTATTGCCCGTCTTTTCAAGATCCATTTCGTAAAGGTTATCCTTGGTCGGCTTCGCGTAATAACCGTCAACCTCAGTGGTGTCCTCACCGGCGGCATCCTTCTTATAAACAGGCTCCAGCGTGTAGTTCACGTCCTCAATACCGTATTGGAGAAGGTTGCGGATCTCAGTATCCGTATTGATGTAAGTAAGTACCTCGGCGGCGCGCTTCTCGCTGACCGAGTAAGCACCGATACCGAACATCGATTTGTAGATCTCCGCATCCGTCAGCTGAGGATACTGAACCACCATCACCTCATAGCCTTCCTTCTCGTACTGGGCCTTCTTTTCATAGGAGCCCTTCACGATCTTGACCGCGGCCTTGGCATCTTTGTCCGTAGTAAGATAACCGTCGGTAGCCTCGTAGTACACCTTGTTGGCAAGTGCCTTCATGTAGGCGGAATCGGTGAGAAGGTTTTTATTTTCAAGAATCGAGGTATCGGGATAAGCATCACCGAAGATTGAGAAGCGGTCGGGGTTTTGCTTAGCAACATCGGTGCTCACATCAAAGCTCCAGTAATGAGCATAGTCGATGTCGATCTTGCCGGTTTCGGAATAGATGGGGTAGATCTTGTCGGCACCCGTATAGTTCTCGTAAACGTAATCAAGGTACGCCTTGAATTCGCTATCGTAGATCGTGGAGCCCGAAAGATCATCGGTAAAGTCCTTCATCAGGTTCTTGTCGGCCAACATATATACGTACTCGCCAACACTGTGGTTGTTGGGGATCGCATAGATCATACCGTTGATCGCGGCGGCCGTCAAGTAGGTGCTGCTGACATAGGAGTTCAGCTTAATTGCCGAGTCCGAAAGATGAGCCTGCATATCGGCAAGCCACTCGTTATTGGCATACTGCGTGTACTTCTCTTGATTGCCGATGAAAAGAATATCGACTACGTAATCGGGGATCGAGGGATATTTCAGCTCGGGAATACCGTACTCGTTAAGGATCGTTTCCTCGGTCTTGTTCTCGGTCTGCACGTTGCCGGCAGCAATGTTTTCCTCATGCTTGGCAAACGCGGCTTCCACAGCGGCATAATAATCTGCCTCAAGGAAATACTTAAGGTTCAGCTGCGTTCTGTAATTGGCTTTGGTCAAGGCGTTCACCTTCTCGGTGATCTGACCAACCTGATACCAAGCCGCCTTTTGCTCCTCGCTCATCGCGGCAAGAGTTGCCTTCTCCGCATCGCTCAGCAAATTAAGCGATTCTTTTCTCGGCGTAATGCCCGAAAGGATCACGGCACTGGCATCCACTACCAGCTTGCTCTCGGTAATGAGCCAAACGTTAAGCGTATTGGTGTAACGCTCAGCCTCTTTGTTGATGTTGCTGATATCATCATCATTCGAGCAACCGACCAGCAACGGCAGCACCATCAGCAAGGCGAGCAGCAAACATACGATTTTTTTCTTCATACAGGACCTCCTGCGCGCGTAGCACACGCGCGTAACATTTATATAAAATATAATACACCAACCTAAAATATTTGTCAAGTGAAGGTTTCTTGAACATTTTTGCCGCATTTTAACAAAGACGCGTAAAATGCGGTCATCTTATACAAAAGATGCGAGAAAACATTTCCCATTCGGACTAAAAAATCATCACTTTGTTAAACAAACAGGGTTAAAAGTTGTGCAAATCAACGATAATTTAAAGCTTAATCAAGGAATCCGCGCAAATGACGTGCACGGCTGGGGTGACGAAGCTTGCGAAGAGCCTTCGATTCGATTTGGCGAATACGTTCACGGGTGATGTCAAACTCCTTGCCCACCTCTTCAAGTGTACGGGTCCTGCCATCGTAAAGGCCGAAGCGAAGCTTGATCACGTGGGCCTCACGAGGAGTAAGGGTGTTGAGCTCGCGCTCGATCACCTCACGCAAAATATTGGTCGATGCGGCCTCGGCGGGCGAGGGAGTATCCTCATCGGGGATAAAGTCACCCAGATGGCTGTCCTCCTCTTCGCCGATCGGCGTTTCAAGGGAAACGGGATCCAGGGCGACCTTCATAATTTCACGCACACGCTCGGCACTCATGCCCATCTTTTCCCCGATCTCGGCAGGAGTAGGCTCGCGGCCGAGCTCCTGAAGCATTTGGCGCTGATAGCGCGAAACCTTATGAATGGTCTCTACCATATGTACGGGAATACGAATGGTACGCGCTTGATCGGCAATGGCACGGGTAATGGCTTGACGGATCCACCACGTAGCATAGGTGGAGAATTTATAGCCCTTGGTGTAGTCGAATTTATCGACCGCCTTCATCAAACCAAGATTGCCCTCTTGGATAAGGTCAAGGAAAAACATTCCCTTGCCAACGTATCGCTTGGCAATGCTGACAACCAAACGCAGGTTGGCCTCAACAAGCTCGGTCTTGGCGGTATCGTCCCCTGCGGCCATACGCTCCGCGAGCTCCTTTTCGCGCTCGGCCGTAAGCAACGGCACCTTGCCGATCTCCTTAAGATACATACGAACGGGGTCGTCGATCGACAAGCCCTCCTGCTCGAGAAGGCGCTCCATGTTTTCGCCGCCGCCGAAGCGCTCGACCTCGCTTTCGATCTCATTCATTTCACTGGTCGAAATATCGTCGGGCAGGGATACACCGTTATCCTCAAACGCCTCATAGAGCTTTTCAAGGCTATCCATATCAAATTCCATATTTTCCATCGCCTCATCAAGGTCACTGGTGGAAAGATCCCCCTTCTTACCCTTTTCGATGAGCTCATCCATATCGACCTTCTTCTCGAGTGACTTTTCCGCCTCCACGCCCTCCGTGGTCAATACTTCCTTTTCCATAACGTCCTTTTTCATATTATGTTCTTCCTTTCTCGGTTTCATCATTTTTCTTATTCATCATCGCACGGCGTGCAGCGAGCGCGCCCTCAAGGCCTCCGGCACCGGCCTCGCGCGCCCGCCTTCGATCACGGAGTGCACGAGCCGCATCGATCAGCACCTCTTTGCCATTGTTTTGCAGAGCCTGGCGATCCTGCTGCAATCGCACAAGACGCCCCATCTCATCCGGTGAAAATTCCTCACCAAGTGCCGAAAAATAAAACCCGTTTTCGCTTTTTTCGGCCTTCATCATCGCCGAAAAAACACGTCGGCCAAAGTCGGTAAAAAAGTCCTCGGCATTCAGTGCGACCTGCCCACCGGCACAAAGCCGGCGATGCTCAGGATACAGCAGGCAAAGCCCCAAGACCACCTCCTCGGCGGCGGCCGCTGCGGGGTCCTTTGCGGCATCGGGATTGACACGATCCCCAAAATTCCGCGCCGAAAGCTGCAATTCGCGACTCTCCTTTTGACGCGCCTCGCGCGCTTGCTTTGCGCGGGCACGCTTGACGTCGTTGGCCAGTCCCTCGGCTGAAATGCCGAGTCGCTCGGAGGCGGCCGCAAGGTACAGCTCGCGCTCCACGCCCGAATACGTTGAAGCGATCAGCGTCGTCACCTCTCTTGCCGCACGGATCTTCCCCTCGGCGGTAGCGACGTTATACTTGGCAAGGATCTTGTCCATTTTAAAATCAAATGCCGTGCTGCTTCCCTTCAGCAGGTTTCGGAACGCATCCACCCCAAACTTTTTAATAAATTCATCGGCATCCTTGGCACCCTCAAGCTTGAGCACGCGCACGGGAACGCCGACCTCATCGAGCAGCTGCATGGCCTTATCCGCCGCGCGTTGTCCTGCGTCGTCACTGTCATAGTTGATGATGACGCGCTTGGTATAACGCGCGATCAAACGCGCATGGTCGGAGGTGATGGCCGTGCCGAGCGTTGCCACGGCGTTGCCAAACCCTGCCGCGTGCATGGCGATGGTATCCATATAGCCCTCGCAAAGGATCAGCTCCTCCGCACAATGCTCTTTGGCATAATTCAGGCCAAAAAGCACACGGCTTTTTTTAAAGCCCGGGGTATCTGAAGAGTTCAAATATTTCGGCTTGCTATCATCCATTACGCGGCCGCCGAAGGCCACGATGTTCCCCGACGTATCGATAACGGGAAACATAATGCGGTTGCGAAATAAATCAAAAAGCGTACCACGTTGCGATTTTTTCGACAAAAATCCGGCAATCAGCTCACTTTCCGAAAAGCCGCATTTTTTCAAATGCATCGTGAGCATTCCGAAATCGTTCGGCGCAAATCCAAGGCCGAAGCGTTTGATCGTTGCCCCCGAAAGGCGGCGATTTTCCACAAGATATTTCATTCCCTCCGCCCCGAGAACGGGATCGAAAAGTGCTGAGCGAAAGAACTTTGCCGCCTCTAAATTCATTTCATAGATACGCTTGCGCGACACGGTGGGCGTGCCACCCAACGTGTCATTATTGGGGATCGCGATCCCTGCCCTTGTTGCCAAGGATTCGACTGCCCCCACGTAATCAAGATTTTCGATTTTTTGAACAAAGGTGATCACGTCGCCCCCGGCACCGCACCCAAAGCAATAGAAGCTCTTGGTAGCGGGAAACACGGTGAAGGAGGGGCTTTTTTCACTGTGAAAGGGACAAAGACCATGGCGATTGGAGCCTGCACGCTTCAGCGATACATAGGTGCCGATCACATCCTCGATGTCACAGCGATAACGGATCTCTTCAATTACTTCCTTTGGAATCATTTAACGCGCCACACCTCCGGAACAAACAAATTGTGATAAAGCTCGATCGCGTAGCGGTCGGTCATGCCCGACAGGTAATCGCACACAGCACGCCCCACCGACTCGGCCTCGGCCGTTTTTCGAAAATCGTGGGGGAGCTTATCGGGGTGCTTTTCAAAATACTCAAAAAGCCGCGCGAGCAGAGCCTTGGCCTTATCCTCCTCGCCCTTGGCGGCACTGTCGCGATACACGCGCTCAAACAAAAACGCGCGAAGCTGCCCCGTGGCCTCGAGCACGTCGTGCTCCATCGCGATCTCGGGGCGACCGGCGCTGGCTTTCACCATCGAGCCGACCATGGTATCAATGCGCTCGCCGTGCGTGTTGCCGAGAATGTCGCGAAGGTCCTTCGGGATCTCATCCAGCTGCAAAATGCCGGCACGCAGGGCGTCGTCAATATCGTGATTGATGTATGCGATACGGTCCGCCAAGCGCACGATCATCCCCTCGAGCGTTGAGGGAAGACCCTTTCCCGAATGGTGAGCGATGCCGTCGCGCACCTCAGCCGTAAGGTTCAGCCCTCGGCCGTTGTTTTCCAATTTTTCAACCACGCGCACACCTTGTGCGTTGTGCGAAAAATCGGGCGAGAAGCACTCTTGCATTACCACTTCGCCCGCGTGGCCAAAGGGCGTGTGCCCCAGGTCGTGGCCAAGGGCGATCGCCTCGGTAAGATCCTCGTTCAGGGAAAGAGCGCGGGCAACGGTACGTGCAATTTGGGTCACCTCAAGCGTGTGGGTAAGGCGCGTGCGGTAATGGTCGCCGGCAGGAGCCAAAAATACCTGTGTTTTATTCATGAGTCGGCGGAAGGATTGGCTGTGTATGATGCGGTCGCGATCGCGTTGAAACTCGGTGCGCATGTCACACTCGGTGCAGGGACGCTCCCTCCCCTTCGTGCATGCGGAAAGCGTCGCGTAAGGGGAAAGATTTTTCTTTTCTTGTTCGGCTAACCTTTCTTTAATGCTGGACACGGTCTTTGCCCTCCTTATTTATTTATCATAATATAAAATACGATAAAAAAGTAGAAAACTCTTTTTTTTCGGTAAAAAAATGTGAATTTTTAAATTTTTTTCGTTTTGGGCCCTCTTAGCACGTATATTTTACGGTAAAGCTGCCCTTTTTTTCAAAAAACGTCGAGGGATAAGTTTATAAAGAAATCGCGCCGAATTTATTGACAAATTTTTCGCAATATATTATAATATATTAGTAAAATTACACTCCAAGGAGAAAATCAATGAAAATCAAAGCAGTTTTAATGGATATGGATGGGACACTCCTCGGCCGCAGCCAAGTAGCCGTATCGGTACGCAACATGACGGCGATTCAGCGCGCCATTGAAAAGGGCGTGCACGTCATTCCCTGCACGGGTCGCGTTTACAATATGCTTCCCCCCCAGCTTCTCACCCAACAGGGCCTTCGTTATTTCGTGACCTGCCACGGCGCTCGCGCCTATGACAAGGTGCTCGACACCAGCATTTATGAAAATCTCATCTCGCCCGAAAACTCTGCAAAGCTGCTCAAGATCCTTGAAGGTAAGGGCCTTTATAATGAGATCGCCGCAAACGGCACCATCTATTTTGAAAAATCCGTGACGGATAACCTTGATATCAACCAGGTTCCCGAGCACCACGTATGGTACGTGCGCGACAACTGCTACACCGCCGTTGAAAAGCCCTCGGAATACTTTGCCGAGCACGGTATTTCGATCGAAAAGATCAATCTTTACGGCATCCCCGAGGAGCTTCAGCAGTCGATCTACGACGAGGTAGGTGCTACGGGCTTTATCAAGCACACGCGCCCCGGTGCCGGCCCCAATCTTGAATTTTCCACCGACACGCTCGATAAGCTGAAGGCTGTGGATGCCATCCTTAAAAAGCTCGGCGTTTCTTATGAAGAAACGATGGCCATTGGCGACAGCAGCAGCGACCTCGAGATCCTCAAGGCCTGCGGCCTCGGCGTCGCTATGGGCAATGCCCCCGACAACATCAAGGCCGTGGCCAACGTGGTAACCTGCCTCAACACCGAGGACGGTCTTGCCGAAGCATTTGAAAAATACGTACTGTAAGGAGAAGGGCATGAGCAAGCGTTTTTTGGTATGCATCGACTCGGACGGATGCGCATTTGACACGATGGAATTAAAGCACAAGGAGTGCTTTTGCCCCGCATACATCAACTACTTCGGCCTTCAGGCCGTCTCCAAATACGCACGTGACGCGTGGGATTTTGCCAATCTTTACTCGTGCTACCGCGGCATTCACCGCCTGCGCTCACTCCTGAAGTCCCTTGAGGTACTGGCCGAGCGTCGCGAGGTAAAGGAGCGCGGCTTCACCGTGCCCGAAATGAAGGAGCTTCGCGCCTACGTTGAGGCAGGCAAGCCCCTCTCGAACGCGGGACTTGAGGAATATCTCGCCGAGCACCCCGAATCGGAGGAGATCCGAAACACGATCGCGTGGTCGGTCAACGTCAACGACCGCGTGGCCGAAATGGTGCGCAGCGTTCCCCCCTTCCCGCACGTAAGAGAGTGCCTTGAGAGAATTTCGGAATATGCCGACATCGTGATCGTTTCCGCTACCCAACAGCTCGCACTTGAGCGTGAGTGGGGCGAGCACGGTCTGCTCGACCTCATCTATGCCGTCAAGGGTCAGGAAAGCGGCACAAAAAAAGAGATCATCGCGTCGCTCAAGGGCGACTATGAGGAGGGCCACGTGCTCATGATCGGCGACGCCCCCGGCGACCGCGATGCCGCCAAGGCAAACGGCGCGCTCTTCTACCCCATTCGCCCCGATGAGGAGGCACAGTCCTGGGCGGAATTCAAAACCGTTATGGACAATTTCTTAAACGGCACCTACGCAGGTGCGCTTGAAGCAGAAAAGATCGCACACTTTGAAACCCTGCTTCCCTCCACGCCCGCTTGGCAGAAAGGCTAATGATGACATACGGAAGAGATATCGGCATTAAATTTTATGAGAACGGCGACGTACGCACCTACCCCGGCAACACGGTGGTGGCTGACGTCACGCCCGATTGCCCCGCTTACCAGGTGATGTGCGCCCTGCACCAAATGGTGCTGGATTACGGCTTTGACAGCCACCAGATCCTGCTCCCGAAGGACAGCTATCACATGACGGTGATCCGCGGTGTCAACGATCAGGTGAGAAAGGATACCCACTGGCCTGCCGATCTTGCCAAGGATGCGCCCATGACCGAGGTTGACGATTACATCACCCGTGCCGTTACAAGTGTCAAAATGCCCGAGCGTATGCGTATGAAGTTCCACGAGGTGGTGCTCAACAGCGGCGACATCAAGGTATGCCTGCTGCCCGCTGACGAGGAGCAGGAAAAAATCCTGCGTGAGTACCGCAACGCGGTTGCCAATGCCATCGGCTTGTTCTTGCCGGGGCACGACAATTATAGATTCCACATCACCCTCTCCTACACGCGCGTGATTGCCGAGGGTGAAGATGCGGTGCGTATGGAAAAGATGCTTGCGGAAATGGACCGCCTCATCAAGGACCAGCCCGACGTTGAAATTACTGCCCCCTATATGGCGTATTACAACGACATGATGGCATTTTCCCCCGTTCGCATTCCGAGAAATTGACAGCTACGCCGTTGCATGGCAGAACAAGCTCGTTGCGACAGCAATACTAAAAAATCGAGGTGATGATTATGAAAAATCTTTTTGATCTGACAGGAAAAATAGCCATTGTCATCGGCGGAAGCCGCGGACTCGGCAGGGGCATGGCAAAGGGCCTGGCCGACGCAGGCGCTACCGTTGTAATTTCAAGCCGTGGCAAGGAAGCCTTGCTACAGGCTGCAGCCGAGCTTACCGCCGAAACCGGAAGCACCGTTGAGGGTATCGCATTGGACATCACGTCCACGGCCGCCATCAACGCCTTTGTTGATGAGGTTGCAAATCGCTTTGGCAGGATCGATATACTGATCAACTGCGCCGGCATCAACATTCGAAAGCCCGCCCTTGAGTACACCGAAGCGGAGTGGAACAGCGTTACTGACACACAGTTCAAGTATGTTTTCTTTATGAATCAAGCTGTGGGCAAATTTATGGTAGCAAACGGGATCAAGGGTAGGATCATCAACGTAGGCTCTATTTCAAGCATGGTCGGCCTGAAAAATATGATCGCATACTGCTCCAGCAAGGGCGCGATCACACAAATGACAAAGGCTCTCGCAAACGAGTGGGCTCAGTATGGCATCACGGTGAATGCGATAGGCCCCGGTTACTGCATGACGGAGATGACAAAGCCTCTGCTTTCCGACCAGACCGTTGTGGCAAAATATAAGGAGAAGATCCCCATGGGACGTCTTGGCACGCCTGAGGATATGGCGACCACAGCGGTATATCTCGCAGCGGACGGCTCCTCTTACGTAACGGGACAAATGATCTACGTTGACGGCGGTTGGCTTGTAAACTGATAATCGTTATAAAAAACCCTTATGGGTAGTAAAAATTTAATCACAAAGCAACGAACTGACATCACTTTTGGGTGATGTCAGTTTTGTTTTAGGTAGAATACGTATGAAGGCATACGAAGCACTGCATTGGGGACACAAAAGCAAAACACGGCATACCTCTTTCGAGATATGCCGTGTTTTTGAAAACGATCCTTCAGGGGTCGCCCCTGTAATGCTCCCCTTTTTTATGCTTCCGGCTTGGCATCAAGGATGGTTTCCCCCACCTCGGAAATGGCGCGCCCTGCGGTAAGGTCGGTGACGCGGGCAAGAAACACTTCCACGCGCTCGGAAGGAAGCCCTACGGTAAGCATTACACGCTCGGCAAATTCGCACCCACGCTCGCGTGCCAAAAAGCGCGGCAGCTCCTGCAGCAATCTTTGATAATCGGGATAGGTCAGGTCAAGCTGCACGTCGGTGAACGAAACAAACTCGGCCACGCCCGCCTGCTCCAGCGCCTCATGCGCGGCAGCACCGTACGCACGGGTAAGCCCCCCTGCGCCCAGCAAAATGCCGCCGAAATAACGGGTGGTGGCAACGCAAACATCCGAAAGGCCACGCGTCTCAATGGCGCGAAGGGTGGGCATACCGGCCGTCCCCTGCGGCTCACTGTCGTCGCCGTAGCGTTTATTGCCATCCTTCAAAAGATACGCAAACACCGTGTGTCTGGCATCGGGATGCATTTTTCTTCGTGCCTTGACGAAGGTCTCGGCCTCCTCGACCGTAGATACTCGCTTGACAGCGGCGATAAAGGTCGAGCGCTTTTCAAGGATCTCGGCCTCGGTATCCCGCATCACGGTGCGAAAAACACCTTCATTTACCATTCGCTCTCCTCCCTTGGCGGCTCCTTGTCATAGTCGCGGAGCTGCCCGTAGGTTTTGGCATCGACCACCGCCGTGACCGTCACCGCATCAGGGCCGTAAGAGACCTCCTCGACCGTGGCATTGCGATACAGGACCGACAAAAGGCCCTGCTTATGGTTCGGGATGCGGAAGGTCACCCTGCGACTGCCCTCGTGGAGCATTTCCTCGATGCGCACGAGCAGGCGATCTACGCCCTGCCCCGTTGCGGCCGAGATAAAGAGCACGTTCTCGCGCCCGTGCACGGCCCCCGGAATCGCTACACCGAGGTCGCATTTATTAAAGACGTACAAAATGGGCTTTTCACCGGCACCGAGGTCGCGAAGGAGCGATTCGGTCACATCGATCTGCGCGGCCGCCTCCGTGTCCGAGGCATCGACCAGCACCAAAAGCAGGTCGGCGTGCGTCGCCTCCTCGAGCGTAGAGCGAAAGGCGTGGATGAGATGGTGAGGCAAATTGCGGATAAAGCCAACCGTATCGGTCAAAAGAATGGTTTCACCACCCGGCAGGCGGCATTTGCGCGTCGTCGGGTCAAGAGTTGCAAAAAGCTTGTCCTCAGCAAGGATCCCCGCATCGGTCAAGTAATTGAGAAGCGTGGATTTCCCCGCATTGGTATAGCCAACGATCGACACACGCGCAAGGCCCGAGCGATCACGCGCCACACGCTGGGTGCGACGGTTTTCCGCCATTTCGGCAAGCGATTCCTCAAGCATTCGAATGCGTCGCTGCAAATGACGTCGGTCGGTCTCAAGCTGACTCTCACCCGGGCCTCGGGTGCCGATACCGCCGCCAAGACGGGAGAGCTCGGTGCCCTTGCCCATCAAGCGAGGAGCCGTATATTTTAACTGTGCAAGCTCGACCTGCAGCTTGCCCTCGCCGCTGGCGGCGTGCAGGGCAAAAATGTCAAGGATCAACATCGAACGGTCGATCACGCGCACCGCGTCACCAAGCGCCTGCTCAAGATTTCGAATTTGTGAGGGAGAAAGCTCCGAATCAAAAACCACCAGCGACACATCGTTGCGCGCACAATAAAAGGCAAGCTCCGCCGTCTTACCCGATCCAAGATAGGTACGCACATCGGGCGCTTCTTTATTTTGCATCATCTTAAACGCGCACACGCCGCCCGCCGTTTCAAGCAAGCGCTCAAGCTCCGCAAGACCCACCTCGGCCTCCTCGACTGTACCGCGCGTTACCACACTGACCAGTGCCGCGCGCACACCTTCAAAATTCTGATTTTCCACGGCTTCACCTCCCTTTTGATAGAAAAAGGGGGCAGTAAGACCTGCCCCCGATACTGCCGTACCAAGACGGCTGCGTGAAATGACTCGATTATTTTCTTGCCTGGAGTCTTCTGTTGAACTTGTCAACACGGCCGCCCACGTCAACCAGCTTTTGCTTGCCGGTGAAGAACGGATGACATTTAGAGCAAATTTCAACCTTCATTTCCCCGCCGTTGGTAGACTTGGTCTTCACCATATTGCCACAAGCGCAAATGATGTTGACGTCTTCATAGGTCGGATGAATTCCTGCTTTCATGTTTTCCACCTCTCCTTTTTTGAAATTACGCTTGATTATACCATATCTTTTTTCGTTTTTCAAGTAGTTTTACAAAAGTTCTTTTAAATTTTTTCCGCGATCTCGCGTTTTAAGTCTGCAATGATCTTTTTTTCAAGGCGTGATATGTAGGATTGTGAAATGCCGAGCATGTCTGCAACCTCCTTTTGCGTCATCTCGCGCTGACCCGAAAAGCCGTACCGCAGCTCAATGATCTGCTTTTCGCGGGGCGAAAGTGCCCTTACCGCCTCGTTGACGACACGCCGCTCCTCGCGCTTTTCAAGCTCAAAGGAGACGCCGTCCTCCTCGCTACCGAGCACGTCGGAAAGGAGCAGCTCATTGCCGTCCCAGTCCACGTTCAAGGGCTCATCGATCGAGATCTCCCCCCGCCTTGCACTGCGCTTTCGGATGTACATTAAAATTTCGTTTTCGATGCACCGCGAGGCATACGTCGCGAGCTTGATATTTTTGTCAGCACAAAAGGTGTTGATCGCTTTGACCAGCCCCAATGTGCCAATGGAAACAAGGTCCTCGAGTCCTGTGCCCGTGCTTTCAAAGCGACGCGCGATGTACACCACCAAGCGCAAATTGTGCTCAATAAGCGTGGCGCGCGCACCATCGTCCAGGGGCAAGCGTGACAAGGCCTCTTGCTCCTGCTCGGGCGACAACGGTGCGGGCAGCACGTCGGGACCGTTGACATAGTACACCCCACGACGGGGCGCAAAAATGCGAGAAAGCAAACGGTAAAAAAAGGACATCATCAATTACAACCCCCTCACTAATTCAGCAGGCAGCAGTGCCTGACAGTCATCAAAGCCCACACGCAGCGCCGTGGGGGCGAGCAGTATCTCTACACCCACCTCACCGCGGCCGAGATCCAAGCGTGCCCAATCGGGCGCGATCGCCACCAAAAGCCCCTGCCCCGTCGCGCTTTGCGCCGCAAGCAGACGCACGCGCCGCGCATCCTCGTGCGGCAGATTCCCCACGGCACCGGCCCCCTTCCGCACCGCCCCCGCAAGGGGCAAGGATAAAAGAGCGTCAAGGGCTCCCTTGGCCACAAGCACCACGGGCCTTCCGCTGATCGGATCGGTCAAAAGATTGGCAGTATCCACCATGGCCGAAAGTGAGAGGACCTCCTTCCCGATCGAAACACGAAGGCGAGCCCGAAGCTGCCCTGCGCGTCGGCGTGACGTGCGCCCCCACAAAAAGGTACAAAGGCCGCCCGCAGCGGCAAGCAAAAAGAACAAGGGACCCGACACCTGTTGCCCAGACGGTGCAATCGGCAGATCCAAGCGCGAAAGAAGTGCGCCGATGCCGCTCATGGCACCGCCTACGGCAAAGGAAACCCCGAAATACACCAAAAGGGCAAAAAAACCGACACCGTATTGCATTTTTTCTCAGTAAAGGTGCCAACGCACATCAAAAAGCAGACCGCGCAATCGGCAAAAAAAGCAAGGCCGCCCGGTGCCGTGATAAAAAGAGCCGCGACCGCATACAAGGCCCCCAGTGCCGAAAAGAGCGCCGAACGCCACACGGGGAACGGGCGGTGCAGCAGCTTTGCCGTCAGGAACAGGCATTGAAAATCCATGCAAAAATTGACAAAAAATAAAAGATCGCCCCAAACGGTATCCATTTTCTTTTCACCTCGTGGCTATTGTAGCACACTTCAAGCGCAAAGCCTGTCGCTTTTCGTTCGGGGGATGATTTTTTATAAAAAAACCGCTTTCGTCCTCCACAAAGCGAGGGCGAAAGCGATTTGATCGGTTTTGTGTATCAAAGGGCCGTTATTTGATACGGCGGCATTCTATGTAAAAGCGCTTATCCTCGGCATGACCCATAGAAAAGGTCTTGCGCGGAAGTGCACCGTCAAAAATAACGGTACGGAACAGGTCGTCCTTACCCATGCCCGAGAAAATAAAGCCAATGGCATCCTCGGCGCGGGCAAGCTCCTCCACCGTTTTGGTGCCATGAATGTAATCGACCTCAGCACCGGGGTGCGCCTTGATATATTCGTCGATGAAGGCCTGCAGGGTCCCCACCGTCAGCTGTGCCGAGGGACTGCCGAAATGCATGGTGCCGCGGCGCTTTGCGGTAATAAATCGCGTTTGCTGGGGGGCGGCGTTGCCGTGAAGCGAGAAGGAATACTTTTCGAGCTCCGAGAGCACGTCATCGGAATCCACGCCCATCATCACACGGTAAATAGGCTCAAATTCAAGAGCATCATCGTGCAGGTTCATCACCTCAACAAGCGCATAACGGGAGGGATGATACAGGGCACTGTCGCCGTGCGCCGCCTTGATCTCCTCGTACGAGGCCTTTGCAACGGCAAGCGAATGATTGCCGTCACCCACCGCAAAGAGGAGCGGGGGCACGTTTTCGCCATAGCGAGCACGGATGCGATCGGGGGCGATCAGGCGTGCCAGCGCATTTTCAATGCGGCCGATGCCGACGCTGTCCACAAAGCGACCCTTGACCGAGCCGCTGCCCTTGGTAAGCGGAAAATTATAAGCAAGCTCCAAGGTATCGGCACGGGCGGCAAGGGGCTCGATGACCGTCTTTTCGGGATCGTCGATCAAAAGCATCACGTGAGGAAGCTCCAGCACCGCATCGCGGCGTACCGCAAGGCGGGGTGGGATGCGCTCAGGCACCGTTTCCTCGGTGGCGCGCACCAATGTTTTACTGCCCCGTGTATAGTCGTAATGCTCAAGATCGATCATACCGACAAGACCGCGGCGAAGTCTTCCATCCGACTGCACGCGTTCAAGATAGATCATACGGTTCGGGTGGCGCACCAGCACCTCGCGCAAATATTTTTCCATATTTTGCTGTGCTACGGGCACGCGTGCCTCGGTCTCGTTCAAAAACGCCTCGGGCAGGATCAGGCGCAGGGTGCTCGGTGCCTCACCGACCTGCGCGTCAAGCGCGTTCCAATATTCGGGCTTGCCGGTAAACTGATCGCAGGCAACGGTCGCCCACAGCGTACCGTTCACGGCACTGAAATCGGGCAATAAAATATCAGAGGGTAAGAAATAAGCGGACATACGGTTCACCTCATTTTTTGTGTTACCTTTACTATACCACACCGCCGCGCCAAAATCAAGTGGGCCCTCCCCTTTTGGATGTTTTTATTTTTTCGCGCGCCCGTATTGCGTATTTAATTTTTTTGTGCTATAATAAATTGTTATAAATTTGTTTTGCAAAGGAGGGCGATCTATGAACTTCGGTATGATGCCGCAGCAGTACAAGTATGATCGCGTCAAGCCCCCAAAAAGCATCCTCGACCTGCCTCGCTACCTGAAGGAATTACTCGGCGGCTTCTTCTCGCGCCTTTTTTACATCTTCGGTATCGTGTGGAGGAGCGGGCCTGCCTTTTTGATCCTGATGTGCTTTATCGCCCTGTTCGAGGGTCTGATGCCGGTCTTCGGCGCACTGTTAACAAGTCAGGTGTTAAACGAGCTACAGGTCGTGATTACCGAAAGCGCACTTGGCCGTGAATTCGGCAAAGCCGCCTTTTGGAGCTCGATGGTGCTTTTGCTCCTGATCGCCTTTTTTACCTACAAAATTCTTGAAAAGGTCGTTTCACGCCTTTCGAACGCCGTCACTCGCCTGGCCGGTGAGCGCGTGGTGCGCCACGTAAAGATCGAGATCATGAACAAGGCCCAGTCCCTGGACCTCTCGGCCTTTGACCTGCCCGCCTTTTACGAAAAGCTGGAAAAATGCCAACCGCGAGGCCGGCAACCGACCGATCCATATTTTAAGTTCCACGTTTAGCGTCATCAGCACCGTCATTTCCCTTGCCGGCTACATCATTATTCTTTTCTCGGCACTGCCCCTTGCAGCACTCGCCATTGCCGTTGCCGCCGTCCCCTCGGCGGTGGTCAACTTCATTTACCGACGGAAGTCCTTTGCGTACATGCGCTTCCGCTCGATCGACCGCCGTCAAATGAATTATTATTCGGAGCTGACGGTCAACAAGGACCTCGCCAAGGAGATCCGCATGTACAACCTCGGAGGGGAGCTTACCTCGCGTTACAATTCGGTGTTTGATAAATACTACAAAGGGCTGAAATCCCTTATCGTGCGCGAAAACGTATGGCAGATCGCCTTTGCCGTTCTCTCATCACTGCTTTCCTGCTTCTTCTTCGCCTACATCGCCCTTGGCGTTTTCGAGGGCAAATACCTAATCGGCGACTATTCGCTTTACACCGGTGCCCTTACCTCGATTTCGGGATCCGTGACCGCCCTCATCACCACCTCGGCAACCATTTACGAGGGCACGCTTTTCATTGACAACCTGCTCTCGTTCCTAAGAGAAAAGAATCATGTTGTCACTCGCGTCAAGGACCCTCTCGTTCCCGACTTCGGCAAGGCACACACGATCGAATTTCGCGGTGTATCCTTTGCCTACCCCGGCACCGAAAAGCCCGTGATCGACCGCGTGGATCTCACGATCAAGGCCGGTGAGACCGTCGCCCTTGTGGGTCTTAACGGCGCAGGCAAGACCACACTCATTAAGCTATTGACCCGTCTTTATGACCCGACCGAGGGTGAGATCTACCTCGACGGACACGACCTGCGCGACTATGACCTTACCGAGCTGCGCCGCCTTTTCGGGATCGTATTCCAGGATTTTGGCAAATACGCCTTTACGGTGCGCGAAAACATAAGGCTCGGCGCCCTGCACCGCGAGGAGCGCGAGGGGGATATCACCCATGCCGCAACGCGCGCGGGTGCCGATGCATTCATCGACCGTCTCGACAACGGATACAACACCAATCTTATGCGCTACTTTGACCGAAACGGCACCGAGCTCTCGGGGGGTCAATGGCAAAAGCTTTGCCTTGCGCGCGCCTTTTACAGCAATGCCGACATCATCATTCTCGATGAGCCCACGGCATCCCTTGACCCCATTGCAGAGCAGGAGGTCTTCCGCCGCTTTGATGAGCTTCGCGGAGAAAAAACGACCGTATTTGTATCGCACCGTCTCTCCTCGGCCACCATTGCCTCCAAGATCGTGGTGCTTGAAAACGGCCACGTAGAGGAGGAGGGCACGCACCGCGAGCTGATGGACCAAAACGGAAAATACGCCGAGCTCTTCCGCATCCAGGCCGAGCGTTACCTTGAAGAGAACGCCGGAAAATAATTTCAAAATCCTATTGACACGCACCCATAAAAAAACATATAATAATCTTTGATACTTCGTTTATAAGGAGAAAATATGCAAACCAAAGTTGTAAAATTCGGCGGCAGTTCGCTTGCCGATGCCCAGCATTTTAAGCAGGTAGCCGATATCATTCATGCCGACCCCGCACGTCGCTTTGTCGTGCCCTCCGCACCCGGTAAGCGTTTTGGTAGCGACACCAAGGTGACCGATATGCTGTACCGTTGCTACGAAATGATCCGCAACCACGAAAGCATTGATGAATATTACAAAAGCGTGGAGGAGCGCTACAATTCCATCATCCGCGAGCTCGGGCTTAATTTCGATATGTCGGGTGAGCTTGAATACGTGAAAAACGCCATGCTCCACGCCTCGGGCCGCGACTACGCTGCCTCGCGCGGTGAGTACCTCAACGGCATTATTCTCGCCAAGTATCTCGGCTTTGATTTCATTGACGCCGAGAACGTCATTTTCTTCCGCGAGAACGGCACCTTTGACGAGGAAAAGACCAACACCGTGCTTGCCGAGGAGCTTCGCCGCCACAAGAATGCCGTCATCCCCGGCTTCTACGGCTGTATGCCCAACGGCACCATCAAGACCTTCTCGCGCGGCGGCTCAGACATCACGGGTGCCATCGTAGCACGCGCTTGCGGCGCGGATCTTTACGAAAACTGGACCGACGTGTCGGGCTTTTTGATGGGCGATCCCCGTTTGCTCGACAACCCGCCCCCCATCGAGACCATCACCTACCAGGAGCTGCGTGAGCTCTCTTACATGGGTGCGACCGTCCTGCACGATGAATCGATCTTCCCCGTGCGTTACGCCGACATCCCGATCAATATCCGCAACACCAACGCCCCCGAGGACAAGGGTACGATGATCGTTTCCTCGGCCGAGGGCTACGATAAAAAGCGCATCATTACCGGCCTTGCCGGCAAGAAGGGCTTTTCGGTCATTCACATCGAAAAGGACCGCATGAACGCCGAGATCGGGTTTGGTCGCCGCGTTCTTGAGATCCTTGAGGATAACGACATCTCCTTTGAGCACCTGCCCTCGGGCATTGACACCATGAGCATTGTGGTCGCAACCTCGGCACTTGAGGGCCGCCGCGAGCGCATCCTTCAAAGCATCACCCGTCAGGTCAAGGCCGACCACGTAGAGATCCTCGACGGGCTGTGCCTCCTGGCCGTCGTAGGTCGAGGTATGGTCAAGGCACGCGGTACCGCCGCACGCATCTTTGATGCCATTTATGCCGCCGGTGTCAACATCCGTATGATCGACCAGGGCTCGAGCGAGCTGAATATCATCATCGGTGTCAACGAAGAGGATTACGAGGCGGCCCTGCGCGCGATCTTCAACGAATTCGTCAAATAAGAGGATACTATGGATTGCATTTTTTGTAAGATCATCAAGGGAGAAATCCCCTCGGCAAGGGTGTTTGAAAACGACAAGGTGTACGCCTTTCGCGACATCAATCCCCAAGCCCCCGTGCACGTACTGATCGTGCCCAAGACTCACGTCCCCTCGGCCGACGCGATCGCTGCCCGTAACAGCGACCTTGTGGCCGCCATTTTCGAGGCGATCCCCGAAATTGCGAAGAGCGAGGGTCTTACGAACGGCTACCGTATCATCACCAATTGCGGTGAGGACGGCTGCCAGACCGTAAAGCACCTGCACTTCCACCTGCTGGGCGGAAAGCGCCTGAGCGAGGAAATGGTCTAATATGAGCGCACCCGATTTTAACACCCTCCGAAAAACCCCAGACCTGTGGGACACGCTCGCGTGCGAAACGCGCGATATATGGCTCTACGGGATGGGAAACGGAGCGGATAAGATCTTGGCGGTGCTCGAAAAAAGAGGAATATCCGTCACCGGCGTCTTTGCCAGCGACGGGTTTGTGCGCGGGCACGCCTTTCACGGCATGCCCGTGCGCTCTTTTTCGGAGCTTTGCGACCTTTACCCCGAAAACCGATGCGTGGTACTGCTCTCCTTCGGCACGGCACGCCCCGAGGTGCTTGCCCTCATTGAAAATGTGGCCAAACGGTATCCGTTATTTGTGCCTGACGTGCCGGTTTGCGGTGAAGCGCTGTTTGATCGCACCTATTTTCTTGCACACGAAAAGGAGCTTTTGGCCGCGCGTGAGCTGCTCGCCGACGACACATCTAAGCGCATGTTCGACCTTACGCTTGCCTATAAACTGACGGGCCGCTTGGATCTTCTTTTGTCGGCAACCGATGAGGCAAGGCGAGCTGAGCTGCTCCTTGACCTCAAAAGCGTGCGACGCATGGCCGATTTTGGCGCCTATAACGGCGATACGGCGCGCGAGATGCTCTCCCTTGCTCCCCTTGATTTCATCCTTGCGGCCGAGCCCGACAAGCGTAATTTCAAAAAGCTCACCGCATGGGCGACAACGCTCACGAACTGTCGCATTGTTTGCCATCAAGCCGCAATATCCGATACCGTCGGCGAAGCGGCGTTTGACGCTTCCGGCAACCGCAATGCGGGACTTTCCACCGGACGGGAGAGCCGCAACGAGGCCGTTGCCACCGCCACAGCCGACACCCTGCTCGAGGAGGAGACGGTCGATTATATCAAATACGATGTCGAGGGTGCCGAGGCCGCGGCGCTTCGCGGCAGTGCCGGCACCATCGCGCGGCACCGCCCGCGCTTAAAGGTCGCCTGCTACCATCGCAGTGAGGACCTTTTTACACTCCCCCTGCTTGCAAGCACTCTTTGCTCCGATTACCGATTTTACCTGACGCGTGCACGCTCGGTGCCCGCGTGGGACCTCGATCTTTTGTGTGTCCCCTATCATAAATAATATATTTATAATGTAAAATGTAAAATTTTAAAAAGTTTTATATTTTGCTCTTGACAGCATTTAATATTTATGTTATAATGTCAAACCGATACGGGAAGTGTGCCTGCAAACCGCCACGCCCCGTCTCCTTACCGCACGCAAGGACGTGCGGTCAATAAAAAGTCCATAGGGAGGTATAAAAATGGAAAAGGTTATCAACTCTTACGAAACTCTGTTCATCGTCGATGTAACGGGCGGCGAGGAGGCTACCAAGGCAACGATCACTAAATTTACGAACATCATTGCCAAGAACGCCGAGATCGTTGACGTAGCTGATTGGGGCAAGCGCCGTCTTGCATACCCCATCAACGATATGCCCGAAGGCTACTACACCGTAGTGACCTTCAAGGCTGACGCCCTGTTCCCCGCAGAGCTTGATCGTCTTTACAACATTGACGAGTCGATTATGCGCTCGATCATTGTAAAGCTCGATTACGAGGCAGTTGCTAAGGCCGAGGCTGAAGAAGCCCCCGTTGCAGCCGCTGAGACCGCAGCCGAAGAAGTTGCAGAATAATAAAACTTAGGAAACGGAGGCGTAGACAATGTCTAGTTTGAATCTCAACAAGGTCGTTCTTTGCGGCCGACTTACCGCCGACCCCGAACTCAAGCAAACAGGTAGCGGCATTGCCGTAGTTACCTTCACCCTTGCGGTCAACCGCAGATTCCAGGCAAGATCCGGTGATGCTGCCGCTCAACAGCAGGCAGACTTCATTACCCTCGTGGCTTGGCGTCAAACCGCGGAATTCATTTCCAAGTTTTTCAAAAAGGCTCCGCTCTTTGCGTGACCGGCTCGATCCAGACGAGATCTTGGCAGGATGGCCAAGGTCAGCGTCGTTACGCGACTGAGGTCGTGGTTGACGAGGCAATGTTCGTGGACAGCCGCGGCGAGGGTGGCATGGCCAGCGGATACACGCCCGATGCGTACGAGTCCGCACCGTCCTTCTCTACTCCTGCGGCCGCTGCGCCGAACTTTGAGGAGCTGAAGGCCGACGACGATCTGCCCTTCTGACAGATCAACAAGAATTTTATAGGAGGATAATAAGTCATGGATAATAAGATCGAAACCGTGGCACGCCCTGCGCGCCCCATGAACCGCAAGAGAAAAAAGGTTTGCATCTTTTGCGCTGACAAGGTTGCTTTTATCGATTACAAGGATACCGCAAAGCTGCGTAAATTCATCAGCGAGCGTGGCAAGATCCTGCCCCGCCGCATTTCGGGTGCTTGTGCAAAGCATCAGCGTGAGCTGAACACTGCTATCAAGCGCTCCCGTCAGGTAGCTCTGCTTCCTTACGTAACCGACTAATCGGGTACAATTAAAAATCCCGCACCGTGGTGCGGGATTTTTTATTTTATGCTTTCCTTCGGCGGTTTTGGTGCCACCACACCACCTCTGCCACAGGCAGAGCCAACACGGCGGCGATCAGCAGCCAAACCAAAAGGTTGCCGATGCGCGTGTACAGCGTCACGTTCTCACGCGCATAAGCGGTAGCCAGCGCCATGCCCTCGACCAGCGGAGGCTGCTCGGCGTAGCTCTTGCCGTCGGGCGCGATGACCGAGGAAATGCCTGTATCCGCGGCACGCACGATCCATCTACCGCTTTCTACGGCGCGAAGACGCGCCTGCGCGTGATGCATATACACACCGCGCGAATCGGTAAACCAAGAGTCGTTGGTGGGCAGGATCAAAAGCTCCGCTCCATCAAGAACACTGTCACGTGTCAAGATTTCATAGATCGAATCAAAGCAAAGAAGTGCCCCAACACGGGGTCCCTCAGCATCAAAAACCGCACTGTCGGTGCCGGGGGCAAGATCGTCGGAGAGCATGCCAATATCGGCCAGCATCGGGAACACGACCTCAATAAAGGGGCGCCAGGGCACGTATTCACCAAAGGGCACCAGATGCCGCTTGGCATACACGTTCTCATCGATCGTCCCGTCGGGATATACGGCAAACACGGCGTTGTATTCCCCATTTTCATCGGTATGAAATGCGCCGCAAAATACCGTGACGTGATAGCGCACGGCAAGCGACTGCACGAACTTACCGAGCGAGGTCGTTTCGCTCAGGTCATCGGGGATAAAGGTCTCGGGAAAGACCACGATCGAGGCTCCCTTGGCCGCGGCCATAGCGGTATATTTTTCATAAACCTCATAGCTTTTCGTGCGGCTGTCGGCCGTCCATTTGAGATCGGAGCCGACGTTGCCCTGCACCGCCGCAACCACAATAGGCTCCCCTTTTTCGGGATTCGCCGTAAGATACCCCACGGTACCGGTCACAAGAGAAACAAGCACGGCCCCCACCGCCACTGCCGCGCACACCCGTACGCGAAAAATACTTTTGCGGTGAAGGATCAAAAAGGCAAGGTACGCGTTGACCAAAACAACCGAAAGCGAGATAAAATACGACCCGAACAAAGCGGCTCCGCCTCGAACAATGCCGTATTCGACCTGCCCCAAGGCCAAGCGCGCCCACGGCACGCCCATCCACGTAAGCGTTTGGCTCCATTCGGCGATCACCGCCTGTGCGGCAAAAAGCAACGGGACAAGGAGGGCAAAGCGCTTGATCACGGCGGTGCGGCACAAAAGGCCGAACAAGGGGAAGACCAGCGCGGCAAAGATCGTTTGCAGGAGAGTCAGTCCCAGCCAGCAAACCGCCACCAGCATCACCGCCTCACCGCGTGACACGCCCAGAAATTCCATGGGATAAAGGTTCAAAAACCAGTGCAGCGACGTGAGATAAAAGAAGAAATAGTAGCAAAAGCCATACCCGTAAAGCCGCCGCAGGGTAATTCCCTCCCCCACGACCGAAAATAAGAAAAAGAGGGCAGGGATCATCGAGAACCATTCAAGGAACCCCATTGCGGGGAAGGCCAGGCAAAGGCCCGTCAGCACGCCGCTCAACGGCAAAAAAAGCCACTTATATTTTTTCATCCCGTTCCCCCTCCTTTTTTTACTGAAAATCTTTCAAGAACCAAACGTCCCCTTCGGGAATCTTGAAGGTCTTGCCCTCAAGATAAGAAAGCACGCCCTCACCGCCCACACGATCAAAGATCAGCTTATAGGCATAAAGCGCCTGGTATTTGTAACCGCGCCCTTTTTCCTCGCGGTTTTTGCCGTATTTGCCGTCGCCGAGCAAGGGGTTGCCAATATGGGCAAGATGGGCGCGAATTTGATGGGTCCTGCCCGTAACAAGCTCCACCTCAAGCAGTGAATTTCCGTTTTTTTCACGCAAAACACGGTACCGTGTTTCAATATTTTTGCCACCGCGAAGGGGTGTGTCGGATACCGTAACGATATTTTTTGCACTGTCCTTTCGCAAAAATCCGCGGAGCGTGTCGGACCTTTTCGGCATTTTTCCGTGCGCCGCACAAAGATAAAATTTAGAGATCTCGTTTTGCTTGATCTTTTCGTTCATCTCACGAAGGGCCACCGCATTTTTCGCGGCAATGACCACACCGCCCGTGTTGCGATCAATGCGATTACAAAGGGCAGGTGCGAAGGATTGCTCGTCGCGAGGATCGTATTCCCCTTTTTGATAAAGATAGGCCTGTACATGCAGGATCAGGGTGTTTTCGCCCCCGGCCTCATCCTCGTGCACCAAAACCCCGGGGCGCTTGTTCAACAAAAGGAGGTTCTCGTCCTCATAAACGATCGAGAGCTTGGGCGTGATGGCGTCAAGCGCACCGTGATCCTTCTCGGGAGCATCAAAAAATTCATCCTTGATGAAAAGCTGTATTTCGTCCCCCTCAAGGAGCATCTGGTTTTCCTTGGCGCGTGCGCGATTGACCTTGATCTTTTTGGTGCGGATCGCCTTATACATCATCGAAAGGGGCAGGCCCTTTACGGCTTTGGTGAGAAATTTATCGAGTCGCTGACCCGCATCGTTTTTCCCGATCCTCAAAGAGCGCATCCAACCACCCCTTTCACATAATATATTTTTATTATATATGATAACGCCCTCTTTTTCAAGGGCTTTCAAAAAACTTTAGCGGGGTGTTGACCGAGGGCCGAAAACGTGATAAAATAAAGTATAAATTTCAAGGGAAGGGGGATGTGTCCATGAAAAACCGCACCGTAGGCATCGCAACGCTTGGTTGCAAGGTCAATCAATACGAGAGCGAGGCGATCGCCGAGGCGTTTACCCAAAAAGGCTTTGCCGTGCTCCCCTTTGATGCGTGCTGTGACGCATACGTGATCAACACCTGCACCGTCACGGCCGAATCCGACCGTAAAGCAAGACAAATGATTCGCCGCGTGCGCACACGCGCCCCCGAGGCCTTCGTGCTGGTGACGGGCTGTTTTTCGCAGTCACAGCCGAAAAGCGTAGCCGCGATCGAGGGTGTTGACTTCGTGTGCGGCAACGATAACAAGCTGGCCGTGGTCGAGGCTGCCGAGGCCCTTTGCGCCTCGGGCCAAAAGCAAAAAACACCGACGATCGCCGTGGGCGATATTGAAAGGGCGGCCTTTGAGCCGATGTGTATCACCCGTTTTGATCGCACGCGCGCTTACGTAAAAATTGAAGACGGGTGCGAAAATCGCTGCACCTACTGTGCCATCCCCGCCGCACGCGGAAAGGTGCGCTCTAAGCCTCTTGAGGACGTTGTGCGCGAGGTAAAGGGACTCCTTGACGGGGGATGCCGTGAGGTGGTGCTCACCGGCATTGAAACGGCCTCGTGGGGACGCGACCTGAAGGACCTCACCTTGATTGACCTGCTTGAGGCCGTTGACAAGATCGCCAACGGTGCACGCATTCGCTTGGGTTCGCTTGACCCCTCACTGATGCGCGAGGATTTTGTAAAAAGACTCGCCGCGCTCAAGCATTTAGCTCCCCATTTTCACCTTTCGATACAAAGCGGCTCCTCGCGCGTGCTTGCCGCGATGAAGCGCAAGTACAACCGCGACATGGCACTTGCGGGAATTGCACGCCTGAGAAGCGCCTTGCCCCACGTGGAGCTGACCGCCGATTTTATCGTCGGCTTCCCCGGTGAGAGCGAGGAGGATTTTGCCGACACGCTCGATTTTGCAAGAAAAGCCAACTTTTTGTCCATGCACGTTTTTGCTTACTCGAAGCGCGAGGGGACCCCTGCCGCCGCCAGCCGCGAGCAAATCGACGCCGCCACCAAAAAGGCACGCTCGGCGGCACTGATCGCGCTGGGAGAGGAACTTTGTGCGGGACGTCTTGCCGCAGGGCTCAAGGCTCCTTACCAAGAGGTGCTTTTTGAAACCTTTGAGCAGGGGTACGCGATCGGTCATACCGCCAACTTCCTTGAGGTGGCCGTAGCATCCCCTTGTCCCCTGCACGGTAAGGTTTTGCCCGTTCGTTTTCTCAAGGTTCAGGGGGGGCGGATCCTCGGTGAGCTCGCAACATAATGAGGCCGTTGGCGTGGCCTTGCCATCATTTTGCAAAAAGTTATAAAAATTTGCAAAAAAGACTTGCAATTTAAATTCTTATGTGTTATAATAATTCTCGCTGTTAAAAAACTAATGGATATAAATGAGCACCGCAAGGTGTCAGAGGAGGTGTCAATATGGCAAAGTGCAGTGTATGCGGCAAGGGTGTTGTGTTCGGTCAGAACGTTTCTCACTCCCATCGCAAGACCAACCGTTCTTGGAAGCCCAATATCCGTAAGGTTAAGGCTATCGTTGACGGGACCCCCACGACCGTGGCGGTTTGCTCCCGTTGTCTGCGTTCGGGCAAAGTAACCCGCGCATAATAAGACGTGTAAAAAAGAGGCCGCAATGCGGCCTCTTTTTTATCATTCGCTTGACTTTTTTAGAAAATCTCTTTATAATAAAAGCAATAAGCTGTGAGGTGATTTTATGAAGCTCGGTTTTATCGGAATGGGAAATATGGCGCTCTCGCTCGCCGAGGGCTTTATCTCTGCCGGCAAGTGCAAGGCGGCTGACGTGGTGGCTTACGCCCCCAATCAGGATAAGCTGGCGAAAAACGCGCAACAACTTGGCTTTACTCCCGCGAAAAGTGCCACCGACGTGGCGATTGCCGCCGACGTGCTGCTGATCGCGTGCAAGCCACAGCAAATTGAAGGGGTGCTTGCCGCGCTCGGCGATACGATCGAGGGGAAGGTGCTCTTATCCGTTGCACTCGGCTGGGATCACGATCGCTACAAGGCGCTCGTGCCAAGCTCCACGCGCGTGCAATTTATCATGCCCAACACCCCTGCCGCAGTAGGCGAAGGCGTGTTTTTGTTTGAGGAAAAGACCTCCCTTACCGAGCGCGAGCTCGCGCTTGTGAAGGACTGGTTTGCGGCACTTGGCACGGTTTTGACCCTGCCCTCTCACCTGATGGGCATCGGCGGCGCGCTCGCGGGGTGCGGCCCTGCTTTTGTGGATATGATGATCGAGGCATTTGCCGATGCGGGCGTAAAATACGGGCTCCCTCGTGAGGCGGCACTCAAAATGACCTCGCAAATGGTGCTCGGCAGTGCCAAGCTCCAGCTCAAAACGGGCAAGCACCCGGGCGAGCTGAAGGACGCGGTTTGCTCCCCCGGTGGCTCGACCATCAAGGGCGTCACCGCCCTTGAGCAAGCGGGCTTCCGTGCAAATTGCATCTCGGCGATCGACGCCATTATGAAAAAATAAGTAAAGCCCTTGGGCGTTCGCCCAAGGGCTTTTCATTATTCCGCTTTGGGGATTCTTTGAGAAATATATTCCTCCATGCTTTCCTCGGCAAGACCAAGCACGTGCGCGCACTCACTATACAGTAAATGCTTGGCAAGGCGCCCGTATTCAAGGTCAGTAACGGGAAAGTGCTTGTGCTGGGCGGTAAGCTCCTCACGGCGGCGGTGCACGGTCTTGATCACCTGCACGTACCCTTCGGGCGCCAGTGTGCCGATGGTGGCACGGTAGATCTCACGGCGTTGCTTTTCCACCGGGATCGTCAAAAGATCGATCTCGGGCATGGCGGCGATGAGTGCATCGATCTCCTCGGGCGTCATCAGACGGCGCATCGGCACACGCTCGTTGCAAACGGGCGTATAGATCGTGGAGCTCATGGGATTATTCACGGGTATCAATAAATAATAAGTGCGCGGGTCGGTCTTGTCATAGGGTGAGGCACATACATCCTCCACGCGGCAGATGCCGTTAATGCCATATACGATATAATCCCCAACCTGGAACATCTGTCAAAACCTCCCCGTTCGTTTGGTCAAATACGGACGTGAGCGGGTGCCCGGAGCCGTATTTATTATTATTATTTTACCATATTTGGGATTTTTATGCAAGAGATAAAATCCATAAAAAAGAGCGGTATATGATTGTTAAAAATCACAAATAAAAAAAGACGGGCCAAGCCCGTCTTTTTTTATTTGCCCTGGTATCCACCGGGATTTTTTGATTGCCAGCGGAAGGCATCGCGCACCATATCCGAGAGATCGTGCGTGGCGACCCACCCGAGCTCCGCTTTTGCCTTTGCGGGGTCGGCATAGCATACCGCAATATCGCCCTCTCGGCGAGGGGCGAGCTTGTAGGGGACGGGCACACCGTTCTCGCGCGCGAACGCATTGACGATATCGAGCACGCTGTAGCCCGTGCCCGTGCCGAGGTTAAAGACCTCAGCACCCTTCTTTTGATAACCGAGCGCCGCTACGTGACCGCGCGCAAGATCCACCACGTGGATAAAGTCGCGCACGCCCGTGCCGTCGTGCGTGGGGTAATCGCTGCCAAAGACCGACAGCTCCTTCAATTTACCAACCGCCACCTGCGTGATATAGGGCATGAGGTTATTCGGGATCCCGTTGGGGTCCTCACCGATCATACCGCTCTTATGTGCGCCAACGGGGTTGAAATAACGAAGCAAAACCACCTGCATATCGGGATCTGCCACGCAATAATCGCGCAAAATAACCTCGATCATATATTTCGTCCAGCCATAGGGGTTTGAACAGTTGCCGGTCTTGCTTTCCTCGGTAATGGGGCATTTTTCGGGATTGCCGTAAACGGTTGCGGACGAGCTAAAGATCAGCTTTTTCACACCCGCTTTTTTCATAGAGCGCAGAAGCGTCAGGGTCGAGTTGAGATTGTTGTCGTAATACTCAACGGGCTTTCTCACCGACTCACCCACCGCCTTGTAGCCCGCGAAGTGCACTACGGCATCGATTTTTTGCTCAGCAAAGATCTTGTCCATCGCCGCCTCATCGGCCACGTCTGCCTCATAAAGCGGAATGCTTTTACCGATGATCTCCTCTACTCTTTTTACCGCCTCGGGGCAGCTGTTGTAAAAATTATCGACCACCACGACCTCGTGGCCAGCGGCGTCCATTTCAATGATCGTGTGCGTGCCGATGTAGCCGGCACCACCTGTGAGTAATACCTTCATGTTGACCTCCGCTTGTATAGAATTCTTTACTTTAGTATAGCATTTTTCACACTTGTGTCAATAGCACAGGCGCAATTTTCCAAAATTAAAGCTTAGGCACGACATTGCCCTTTTCCTTGTATATATGCTGCTCGGGTACGAACCCACGCACCGAGGATAGCGGATAGATCATCGCGCGGCGACCGACGACCGTACCGGGATTGAGCACCGCTCCCGCACCGATCTCGCCGAAGTCACCAACAAAGGCGCCGATCTTGCGCATGCCTGTTTCAAGCACGAGATCCCCTGCGCGTACGGTAATATTCGCGCCGTCACTGCGGAAGTTAGACAGAATCGCGCCGGCACCAAGATGCGCACGGTGACCGAGAATGCTATCCCCCACGTAATTGAAGTGAGGCACCTGTGCGCCGTCAAACAAAATGGCGTTTTTGATCTCCGAAGAGTTTCCGACCGTCGCGCCCGCACCGATGATAACGTTTGCCCGCAAATAGGCGCAGTGACGCAGCTTTACCCCCTCGCAAATAATGGCAGGCCCGTCGATCTGCACGCTGGGTGCCACCTCGGCGCTCTTGGCGATCCAAATGCCGTCAGCGGGGTGGTCGTACTGAGCGGGGTCAAGTGCCTGCCCGATCTCCAAGATCCATTGGCCGATATGAGACAATGCCTCGTGCGGGTAAGTAAAGGCGGCAAGGCGCTCGCCCGCGATCGAATGAGATACGTCAAAAAGGTCACGCACCGTGATTTTCGCTTCCATAGTCCTCTCCTTATATCTTGATATTATCAGTATAAACCATTCTCCCGACCATGTCAACGAAAGAAGGTTGACAAAATAAAAATTTTGTATTTTAGGTATTGACAAGCGAGGTTGACAGGTGCTATAATGGCTACGTATTAAACCGTTGACGCGGAGATAACGGCAATGATGCCTTCACAGAGAGCCCACGGTGCTGGAAGTTGGGTAAGAAACACATTGTCAAATGGACCGCTGAGGGCGCAGTCAAAGGTGACTCACACCAAGTATTCTGCGACGCCGGGCAAGCGTTATTTGCCAAGGGTATGCAGTACCCGTGAAAGTGCATAGAGCGATCTATGAAAACAAGGTGGCACCGCGGATAAGAGCTCTTATTCGTCCTTGGCAAAAAACCAATGGGTTTTTGTCGGGGCGTTTTTTATTTCCCCACCGAAATTTGATCATCTAAAGGAGTAAAACCATGAAACTGAATAACGTTGATTTTGATACTTATTTTAGCAACTACCCCGATAAAAACGGGTTTTTTGGCAAATACGGCGGCGTGTTCGTTGAGGAAAAGCTGAAGCGCGCCATGGCCGAGATCACCGAGGCCTACTATTCAATTTGCCAGTCGCGCAAGTTTATTGCCGAGCTGCGCCGCATCCGCAAGGAATTTCAGGGACGCCCCACGCCCGTCACGCATCTTGAGCGACTTTCCGACGCCATGGGCGGCAAGGTACAGCTCTACGCCAAGCGCGAGGATCTCAACCACTCGGGCGCGCACAAATTAAACCACTGCATGGGTGAGGCTCTGCTTGCCAAGTTCATGGGCAAGAAAAAGGTGATCGCCGAGACGGGTGCCGGTCAGCACGGTGTGGCTCTGGCCACCGCCGCCGCCTACTTTGGCCTCCAATGCGACATTTATATGGGCGCAGTGGACATCAAAAAGCAGGCACCGAACGTCGCACGCATGAAGATCCTCGGTGCCAACGTCATCGAGGTCACCCACGGACTGCAAACCCTTAAGGAAGCGGTGGACGCCGCATTTGACGCCTACAGCCGCGAATACGAGGATGCCATTTACTGCATCGGCTCGGTGCTGGGTCCCCATCCCTTCCCCATGATGGTGCGCGATTTCCAGAGTGTGGTCGGTATTGAAGCAAGAGAACAATTCATCGATATGACCGGACATCTGCCCTCTGCGATCGTCGCGTGCGTGGGTGGCGGCTCCAACGCCGCAGGCCTGTTTGCCGGATTCCTCAATGACCCCGTGGATATTTACGGCATTGAGCCCCTCGGTCGTGGCGAAAAGCTCGGTGATCACGCGGCGAGCCTCAAATACGGCACGGAGGGCATTATGCACGGCTTTAACAGCATTATGCTCAAGGATAAAAACGGCGATCCTGCCCCCGTTTACTCGGTGGCAAGCGGTCTTGACTACCCCTCGAGCGGCCCCGAGCACGCATTCCTGCAGGAGATCGGGCGCGTCAAATACGACGTCATCAACGATGAGGAAACCATTGACGCCTTCTACCGTCTTGCACGCCTTGAGGGCATTATTCCCGCTATCGAGAGCGCACACGCCGTTGCCTACGGCATGAAGCTGGCACAGCGTATGGATCACGGATCGGTACTCATCAACCTGTCGGGTCGCGGTGACAAGGATATGGATTATATCCTCGAAAACTACGGCATCAGATAAGGGCAGGTATCTTTGGTGCAGACCAAAACACACATATAAGACATGAAACATCAAAACCGCTTTATTTACCTTTCGGGATAAGTAAAGCGGTTTTCTTTTGTTAGATATTAAGGTGGAAACCCTCGCGGGTTTCGATTTTAATGTGTGTTTTTAGCCGCGCTCCTTCCACTCGGCGTATCATGATACGCCTCTCGTGTCACGATCACGCCTTCTGCCTCCAAATCCCCTCTGCCCTGTTGCTGCTTTGGGCGCAGTCCGACAAAAAAAGAGCAGCAACGCTGCTCTTTTTTTATTACAGTACTTTTGCAAGAAAGCCTTGGAGCCTTTCGCTTTTGGGTGTATCAAAAATCTCGGCGGGAGTCCCCTCCTCGATGATCACACCGGCATCCATAAAGATCACACGGTCGGCCACCTCGCGGGCAAAGCCCATCTCGTGGGTCACCACGATCATGGTCATACCCTCCCTCGCAAGCCTTTTCATAACGTCAAGCACCTCACCAACCATCTCGGGGTCAAGTGCGGAGGTCGGCTCGTCAAACAGCATCACGTCAGGCTCCATGCAAAGCGCGCGCACGATGGCGATACGCTGCTTTTGTCCGCCCGAAAGCTGGCTGGGGTAGGAATTGGCACGATCGGCAAGACCCACGACCTCAAGCAATTCCATTGCCTTTTTCTCTGCCTCCTCACGGCTCTTTTTGAGAAGCGTGATGGGGGCTACCGTCATATTTTTCAAAATGGTCATATGCGGAAAGAGATTGAAATGCTGGAACACCATTCCCATTTTTTGGCGGTGCTCGTTGATGTTCACGCCCTTGCCGACAATGTCAACACCGTTGACGAAAATTTGTCCCTCCGAGGGGATCTCAAGCATATTGAGGGATCGAAGAAAGGTAGATTTGCCACTGCCCGAGGGGCCGATGACCACCACGACCTCACCGCGCTTGATTTCAGCGTCCACGCCGTCAAGTGCCTTGATCACGCCACCCTTGTAATACTTTTTGAGACCGCATACACGGATCACGCTTTCCTGTTTTATCTTATCGTTCACTTCTACGCAGCCTCCTTTCAAGAACTCCCACCAAGCTGGTTAAAACAACGACCAATACCAAATAAATCAGGGCCACCGCAATCAACGGCATAAAGGCCGAGAAGGTACGGCCACGGATCAGATCGCCGGCCTTGGTAAGGTCCATGACGCCCACGTAGCCTGCAACCGAGGTCTCCTTTAAAAGCACGATAAACTCGTTACAAAGGGTGGGCAATACACTTTTAAACACCTGCGGAATGATGATGTAAAACATCGTTTGCACGTAGTTGAAGCCCAGCGATCGTCCGGCCTCAAATTGGCCGTTGTCGATCGACATAATGCCGCCGCGCAGGATCTCCGCCACGTATGCACCCGAATTGATGCCAAACGCAATGGTCGCGATCAGCACGTCTTCACGGGAGGTGGCAAAAATAATGAAGTACATAATGAGGAGCTGTACCACCACAGGAGTGCCGCGAATGACGGTCAGGTACAGCTTGCAAATGGCGTTCACAACGGAAAAAACATAGTAGCCCACGCCCTTATGCTTGGCCATGACCTCTTTGTTTTTATCATAGGTCGAGCGAACCGCCGCCACGACCACGCCGAGCACAAGACCGATCAAAAGCGAGAAGAAGGTGATCTTGAGCGTGTTCCCAAGACCCTCCATCAGCCACTTCCAACGGGCAGAGTCGATAAAGTTCAGTTTAAAATCCGCTTTAAACTTAGCGAACCATACTTGCATGAAATTTCTCCTTACTGTTATTTTCGCGAGAAAAGAGGAGCAAGTACCCTGCTCCTCTTTTTCGATAAAGCCTATCTATTAGTTGGCCTTGATGTACTTCGCAACGATTGCGGCGATCGTACCGTCGGCCTTGAGCTCAGCCAGAGCCTGATTGATCTTGGTAAGAAGCTCGGTGTTACCCTTCTTTACGCAAATGGCGTAGTCCTCGATCGCGTACTCATTGTCGCCCTCAAGGATGTGAATGCCGGTGTTGGCAGCCACGAAGGACTTCGCGGGCTCGTTGTCGATGATCACGCAGTCAACCTGGTTGTTCTTGAGTGCTGTAACAGCCTCAGCACCGGTCTTGAAGCGCTTTACGCGGTCCTCACCGTTCACGGAGCCATCCTCATTGAGGTTATTAAAGCCCCAGTTGGTAATATCATCGGACGAGTAAATGTCGCCGGTGGTGTTCTCCTGCACGCCGATGCGGATGTCAGCGTTCTTGAGAGAAACGGGATCGCCCGTCTCAGCGTCAAAGTTAAACAGGTCGTCAAGCGAGGTGATGGCAGAGCCGTCGTTTACGATGATGACCTGAATACCGGTTGCATAGGTGTCCGAGAAATCCATCGTCTGCTTACGGGTGTCGGTCACGGTAATGCCGGCCATACCCATATCGTATTTGCCCTCAGCAACACCCGTGAGGACTGCGCCGAAGTCCACGTCAACGATCTCAAGCTCCATACCGAGCTTCTCGGCGATCTTCTGTGCGATCTCTACGTCAATGCCGGCGAAATTATCGCCATCCTTGTACTCGTAGGGAGGGAATGCGGCGTTCGTAGCCATCACGAGCTTGTCACCATCCTTCTTGCACGCGGAAAATGCAACCATCGTGGAGGCAATCAGCAACACGGCAAGAATAAGACTTACAATTTTTTTCATGTCAATTTTCTCCTTATAATATAATCATTACCTTAGGGTACCTTGCAATTATAGCGCATAAATATGCACTTGTCAAGCATTTTTTGAAATTACTTTTCTTTTTTTATTATATACGCACGTAAAAAACGGGGTTATACACAGTATTCACTGTCTTTTGCATAAAGCCACAATTTCGGCCGCCACTGCATCGGGGGAGCGATCGGCCTTGACCGTGACGTCGCACAGCTCCTCATTACGATATTCATCATCCAGCGAAAGAATGCGGCACGTTTTATCATCGGGGTCAAGGTCGCGCGATACGATATCGCGAATGACGTCGTAACGGCCACGCTGCATAAAGACCGTCAGGGCCTTGGTACGGTAACGGTTTTTGAGTGTCAAGGCCCCGCAAATGTCGATCGGGATCACCGCCCACTTGCCGGCATTCACGATGGTGTCGATCTCATTCGATGAGGTTCCGAAATAATGGCCGCTGTAAACGGTGGTTTCAAGGAATTCACCGGCATCGCGCTTAAACAGAAAGGTCGCCTCGTCAAGAAAGCGGTAATTCCCCTCTTCTCCATCACGCGTCGGACGCGTGGTAGCGGTAGCAGGCTTTTCCATACCGTAACGAATCGAAAGCTCCTTTGCTACGGCATTTTTGTTGCTGCCCGTAGGACCGACCAGGCAAACCACACCGCCGGCCGAAAGGTCGGGGCGCTCCCCGGCAAAGGCGTGGCAAATAATATCCACCAAATGCAGGAAGTCATCGTAGGAGTTCACGGACAAAAGGCCCGAGAGGTGCGTGTTCCACGTGCGGCGGAAGAGCACCGGATAGGTCGCCGGGGTGCGCGTGATATTATGCGCGCCATCATCGAGCAAAATGTCAAGATTGACCATATCCTTGCGCGTGCCGATGAGCACGTGCTCGGGCGGAATTTCGGGGAAATCCTGAACTAGGCGCAGGGCGCGCGCCGACATACAGGCGGGCGGTACGGCCGTTACAAAAAACACGTCGGCCACCTTCGACAAGCGGCGCACAAATTCCTTTGCTCCCTCAAATATCGGCTGATGGGCCACAAAATCAGGATCGCTAAAATAAGCAATGCGTGCGTCAGCACGGGTACCGTCAGTTCCCCAACCGCGGATATCATACACACTGAGAGGCGGGTCGTACCCCTCTCTTTCGTTCAAGCATTTGAGCGCATAGGCGTTGCAATCGTAAAGCACGTCGTCAACGTCAAGCCCCACACGGAGTCTGTATTTTTTCATCGTTACACCTCCCTTTTGTGTCCTTTTCAGTATAACACAGTTTTTTGCGACGCGCAAGTACAAGCTGCAAAAAAGACTTACGTGCCCCCGAAAAAAATTTTGCTCGATTTTCGAAAAAAAGTGTTGACAAAAGGGAATGCTTATGATATAATATCCAAGCGTTGTGAAAACAAGGCAACATGGCGGGATAGCTCAGCTGGCTAGAGCAACCGGTTCATACCCGGTAGGTCATGGGTTCAAGTCCAATTCCCGCTACCAATAAGACACAAAATGCGGAGTAATCCGCATTTTGTGAATATGGCCCGTTGGTCAAGCGGTTAAGACACCGCCCTTTCACGGCGGTAACAGGAGTTCGATTCTCCTACGGGTCACCAAAAGCAAAGGACCACCCCGATCGGGGTGGTCCTTTGCTTTTGGTGTCCTCGTCGAATCGAACTCCGCGCGTGCAAAGTGCAGTTA
>JAFVYZ010000024.1 GCA_017508425.1 Clostridia bacterium
GCGTGAGGGGATTTATTTCATTTCACATCGAGCAGAGCGAGATATTTCACAATGTTCGACAGAACATTATTTCACATTTTGCGGAGCAAAATATTTCACTATATGCATTTGTGTCTACAAATGCAGTGCTTGCAAAGAAAAAAGGACAGAGAATGTAAAAATATTCTCTGTCCTTTTTTCTGTCGGTAGGTACTGTTTCCTTAAATTGAAAACTGTCCTTTAGAGCGACACTCTCACGGCGGTCATCTTTTTTTGACACGGGACTTGCGGTTTTTATCATATTATGCTATAATTGATGCATTAGATGAAGGGGGACGCGATATGTTTTGGGTCTTCGGTATTTACAATTTATTTGAAAAAGGGCTGATAAACGCCATAAGGACTGCCATAAAGCCGGGTGAGACGGGCGACGCCGTGCTGGTCGGCCTCGGCTTTCTTGTTGTGATCGTTTCGTCCTATTTGCTCGGCAGCATCAATTGGGCGATCGTCATTTCCAAATTTTTTTACAACGATGACGTCCGTCGCCACGGCAGCGGCAATGCCGGCACCACCAACGTCCTTCGCACCTACGGCAAGCTTGCGGCCGTCTTTACCTTTGTCGGTGACGGTCTGAAGGGCGTGCTTTCGATCGTCATTGCCTGTGCCCTGTTCGGCTTCCCAATGACGGCGTACGTGCAAAACAACGTATTGGTGTACGACGTATATTACATGCAGCTGATCACCGCGGCTTACCTTGCGGCGCTCTTTGCCGTCATCGGCCACATCTTCCCCATCTTTTCAAAATTTCACGGCGGCAAGGGCTTTGCAACCTTCCTGTTTTGCACCTTGGCCTTAAATCCCATCATCGGACTGATGCTGGTATGCATTATGCTGATCCTGCTCGCCGGCTCTCACTTTGTGTCGCTCGGCTCGATCGTGACCGCCGCATTTTACCCGATCCTGCTCCACAGCTTTGACAGCATCAACCCCATTCGTCCCTACGGCATCAACGTACTGTTCGCCTTTCTTTTGGCGGCCTTTGTCACGTGGAGTCACCGCACCAACATCAAGCGACTTTTAAACCACACGGAACGAAAAACCTACTTTTTCAAAAAACCCGACGAAACGAAAAACGAAAAGGAAAACGTATGACGACCCCACATGATTTTGCCGCACTTTGCCTGCTTTCGGCCGAGTGCGAGGCTCTTAAAAAATCGGTCTTTACCGGCGCGCACGACAAAAACGTCCTGCGCGCCGTTGGCGTGCTGCGCCTTCTTGGCGGGAAAACGCACCTGCAGATCGAGACCTTTACCGCCGACGGAAAGGCACGGCACGAAAACCTGCCTCTGACCGCCGATGGACAGGCGCGTCTTGCACAAATTGCCGCAGGGTTTACCCGCATCAACCTTTTAACCACGGCGGGTGACGCTGAGCTGAAAGAAAACAAAAAGGGCGAGCGAGTCTTCCTTGGCGCGGACAAGCTCCGCCGCAAGCTCAAGGCAGGGGTTGCCACCTCCGTTGCGGTCATTGGCAACAACAAGGTGAAAAAGCGGATCCTTTCGGGCGACGAGCCCTTCTTGAAGCTCCTTGGCGTCAGCGATGAAAACGGACGTGTGTATGATAAGAAGGGCGCGAAGTTCCGTCAGATCAACCGCTTCCTTGAGCTGATTCGCGACACGCTCGACTATCTGCCAAAGGATAAAATACGCATCTGCGATCTTTGCTGTGGCAAAAGCTATCTTTCCTTTGCCGTGTATCACTATTTTGCAAACGTACTGGGGCTTTCGGTATCGATGACGGGTGTAGATCTCAAGTCCGACGTCATTTCCTACTGCAACGAGGTCGCGGGCAAACTCGGCTTCCAGGGGCTCCGGTTTATTTGCGGCGACGTTGCCGCCTACGAGAGCGAGGAAAAGCCTCAGCTTGTCGTGTCGCTCCACGCGTGCGACACCGCCACCGATCTTGTGCTTGATAAGGCGACCAAATGGGGTGCTAAGGTCATTCTCTCCACCCCCTGCTGCCACCACGAGCTGAATCACACACTCAATTGCCCCACCCTCTCGTTCATTGCCGAGCACCCGATGCTCCGCCAAAAGCTTTGCGACGCGGCGACCGACGCCCTGCGCCTCAAGCTCCTTGAAGCGAACGGCTACCGTGTAGCGTCCCTTGAGCTCATTGACCCCGACGACACGCCGAAAAATGTGATGCTTCGCGCCATTTTGCGCAGCAAGCCCGACGGCGACGCCTGTGCCCGTGCCCTTGAGGAATACCGTGCCGCCCGTGCCTTTTTGCTGGGAGGTGAGCACTGATGGACGTTCGCCGCGTTTTAAGCTACGTGCGCCGTGCGTGCGAGGATTACGATATGATCAAGGCGGGCGACCGCATTGCCGTGGGTATTTCGGGCGGCAAGGATAGCCTGACGCTGCTTTGTGCGCTTGCCGAGATGCGCCGCTTTTACCCGAACCCCTTTGAGGTGGTGGGCATCACCATCGACATGGGCTTCCCCGACGGGGATTTTACGCCCGTCAAAAAGCTCTGCGAGGAGCTGAACGTTCCCTACCATATTGTAAAGACCGACATCTACGATATTATTTTTAACGTGCGCAAAGAGAAAAGCCCGTGCGCGCTTTGCTCAAAAATGCGGCGCGGGGCGCTGCACAACGCCGCACGGGAGCTCGACTGCCGCGTGGTTGCCCTCGGGCACCATTACGACGACGTGGTGGATACCTTTATGCTCAACCTCTTTTACGAGGGGCGCGTGGGGTGCTTCCAGCCCGTCACGGACCTCTCGCGCGTTGGTGTGCGTGTGATCAGACCCCTCATTTACCTGCCCGAAAAGCAGGTACGCACCTTTATCGCAAAGGAAGAGCTGCCCGTGGTAAAATCCGCGTGCCCCGCGGACGGCAATACCCAACGCACCGAAATGAACACCCTCATCAACACCCTTGACCGTAAAAGCCCGGGGTTGCGTCACCGCATCTTCGGGGCGATCCAGCGTGCCGACGTGGACGGCTTTGCCCCCCTGCCCCCACGCCCCAAAAAGAGCCGCGCGAAAAAGAATAGCGAGGGTGAAGAAAATTAACCGAAAAGCGGAGCCGTGCTCCGCTTTTTACATTTCATCTTGTAGGGGCGTTTCACGAAACGCCCGAAAATGATAACGGGCGCTTCGTGAAGCGCCCCTACAAAAAACGCAAACACATATTATTTTATCAGCGACTGCGCGACGAGCTTTACACCCAGTGTAAAGCCCTTGATGAAGGCATCCTCACACCCGAGATTTTCGATCTCCATATAACAATCCTCATACTTTTTCAGGGTGTCCTTGCCTTTTTCACCCAGCTCGCTTTCAAGCGACTCCTTGTGTCGCTCCAGCAGCCCCATCAGCTCTCGTACCTCGCTCTCCTTCTCCCATTTTTCGCTCCACGGCTCAAGCTCTCCGTTCCATAGCTTTTTTAATATATCACTCATTTTTCCCACCTCACATTTATTTGATATTGATATTATAATATCCAAACGGATATTTGCCAATACCCAAACAGATATTAAATGGTAAAATAAAACAAAATAATTCTTGGGAGATACAAAGTGAAATATTATCAGCGCTTACGCGATATGCGTGAGGATCATGAAATGACACAAAAAGAAATCGCAATCCTCTTAAGGACCACACAACCCCAATATGTAAGATACGAAACGGGTGAGCGCGAATTGCCAATGCACCATTTCAGAACCTTAGCAAAATACTATAATGTATCCCTTGATTATTTGGCCGGCTTAACAAACACTCCAAAGACCCTTGACGGCAGTCCTTACACGGTAAAAAAATCAAAATAATTCCATACCAAAGCAAACCCCCGCATAAAAATGCAAAATTCCGCAAAAATTTTGAAAAATCCCCTTGACAAGCACACTTTTGTGTGCTAAAGTATCTTTATTCCCTATGAAGGCATCGGAAGGTAACCAACCGATGTTGGAGGTGGTTCCGGAGAATCTCGCAAGAGTGCCGAAGGTGCAAGGTGGCAAACGCCGCCGAATCTCTCAGGCAAAAGGACGGAGCAGACGATCGCAATGACCCTATTTTTGTCTGCCATACTTATTTTTCGGCTGCTTTCCCCTTCACCCCGGGAAAAGCAGTTTTATTTTTTTACTTGGAGGTTTCAAAAATGCAAGAGGCATTGCTCAAGGTCGTTGCGACCATCAACTCTTACCTCACCGACTACGTGCTGATTTTCCTGCTCATCGGTGTTGGTCTTTACTTCACCATCCGCACCAAGTTCGTGCAGGTGCGCTGCTTTGGTGAGGGCATGAAAAACGTATTCGGCAAGCTCACCCTCAAGGGCGGCGCGCAAAAGGGCGGACTTTCCTCCTTCCAGGCGCTTGCAACTGCCATTGCCGCGCAGGTCGGCACGGGTAACATCGTCGGCGCTTGCGGCGCGATCATCATCGGTGGCCCCGGTGCCATCTTCTGGATGTGGGTCATTGCCTTCCTTGGCATGGCAACCATCTACGCCGAGGCGACGCTGGCACAAAAGACCCGAAAGGTAAACGAGGACGGCACCGTCGAGGGCGGCCCTGTTTACTACATTAAGACCGCTTTCACCGGCAAGTTCGGCAAATTCCTTGCCGTATTCTTCGCCATTGCCACCACCCTCGCGCTCGGCTTCATGGGCTCAATGGTACAGTCGAACTCGATCGCCGGCACCGCAGGTACCGCAATGGGCCTCAGTGAGAACCTTTACTGGATCATCGGTATCGTTGTTGCCGTGCTGGCCGGCGTGGTCTTCCTCGGTGGCGTAAACCGCCTGGCCTCCGTGACCGAAAAGCTCGTGCCCATTATGGCATGCCTTTACATTCTCGGCTCCCTTGTCGTGATCGGCGCGCGCATTCAGTACGTGCCCGAGACCTTCGGCATGATCTTTAAGTTTGCCTTCACGCCCAGCGCCCTCATCGGCGGCGGCATCGGCTACGCGCTGAAATCCGCGATCAGCCAGGGTGCAAAGCGCGGCCTGTTCTCGAACGAGGCCGGTATGGGCTCGACCCCCCATGCACACGCGCAGGCAAACGTCAAGAACGCACACGAGCAGGGCACCACGGCCATGATCGGCGTGTTTATCGACACCTTCATCGTGCTCACCATGACCGCGCTCGTTGTCATCTCGACCCTGTACGCGGGAGACGGCGAGCTGGGCAATGCCCTCAATTACTCAAACGGCAGCCTTCTGCTGACGGAGTACAACAAGGCCAACCTGGCGCAAAAGGCCTTTGGCGCCGTGTTTGGCTCCACCTTCGGCAACATTTTCATTGCCGTTTGCCTGTTCTTCTTTGCCTTCTCGACCATCCTTTCCTGGAACTTCTTCGGCAAGATCAACTTCCAGTACCTGTTCAAAAAGAAGGGCACCGTGATCTACACCTCGATCGCTGTGGTGTTCGTATTCCTTGGCTCCATTTTCTCGAACGACCTCGTTTGGGAGCTGACCGACTTCTTCAACTACCTGATGGTTCTCCCCAACGTCATTGCCCTGATCGCACTCGGCAAGATCGTCGTGGACGCCACCAAGGAGGGCAAGGCTGCCAAAGAGGCCGCCGCGCTCTCGGCCAAGAGCCAAGCGGAAGAATAAATCCGATCTTATAAAAACAGCGTGATGCTCCGTTTGGAGCATCACGCTGTTTTTTGTTTATCCGGCCGTGCCAAGCACCTCGCCAAAGAGCGTGGTGTTTGTATCACCGAGCGTCGCGGCGTTGGTCAGCAGGGTTTGTGTACCAACGATGCCGCCCACGGCCTCATTGCCGAGGATCTCACTATTATTCTGGCAAAGCTTTACCTCAAATTGCCAATAATAGGTCGTATAACCGCACCAAGGGCAGTCGCGATAGGTCTTGCTTGTACCAAGAACGCAACCGATAATGCCGCCGACCACGTTGTTGCCCGTCACCGTGCCGTTGTTGATGCAGCCGCGCACGACGTACGTCATATGATAAGTCCCGGGGGTTCCGCACGTAAGTCTGCCGACAAGACCGCCAACAAGATTACCCTCGGTCGAAACCACTCCGTTATTGGTGCAATTCAAAAGACATTCGGTCGTGCCTGCCGACAAAATGCCCGCCAGGCCTCCGACGAAATTGCCCGCACCCGAAACGGTAATATCGCTGTTGTTTTCACAGTTCAGCAGGCCCGCGCAGTGCCCGGCGATACCGCCAACATAGGACTCACCCGATTCGTGAATACCCGTCACCACGATCTCGCCGTTGTTTTTGGCATCCTCAATGACCCCCGCAAGACCGGCTATGCCACCGACATAATAAAGACCCGTGATCTTGTTTTCGTTGGCAACACCGCCCATTTTGATATGAGTGCCATTGGCATTGCCCACCATACCGCCAACGTAACTAACGCCCGTGATGTCCGCGTGATTTTCACAAAAGCTGATGACAGTCAGACGGTTCGCACGACCGACGATGCCGCCTGCACACGCATCCGTCGCCGTTACCTCGGCGTTGTTTTTCAGGAGCGACACCGAAATAAACGCCTGGGCGTTTATTTCACCAAACAAGCCACCCACGTAACCGACACCGCTGACAGCGCCGTTGTTCTCGTTATCGGATATCTCATAGATCGCGTCACCGCCCGAAGCGGTGCTCATAAACCCGGCAATGCCGCCCGTGCCCGTGCCCATGCCGCTGACAAGGCCGTTATTCTTATTGCCATTACATTTATCCGAGCCCGCAAGATACAAAAGCCCCGCAAGCCCCCCTACGTAATCCCCTCTTACCGAGGTTTCCACGTCAGCATTATTCGTGCAATTTACAAGCCCCGTGCAATAGCCCGCGATGCCGCCAAGCACAGCCCAGCCGTCTTCCGCGATCCCCACGGTGGTGACAGTCGCGTTGTTGGTTGCCGAGTGCACGACCCCCACATATCCTGCAAGACCGCCGACGTAGGAGATGCCTGTGACAGCGTTATCGTTTGGCATACCATCAGCACGCAAGGTAGCGTTTGGCGCATAACCGACGATGCCGCCCACGTACTTGCCACCCGTCACCTCGCCCTGATTTTCACAGTAATTGATGCTTTGCACACCGTCAGCGTCGCCAACGATGCCGCCCGTTTTCTCACCCATCATGCCGCCAACGACCGTGGCACTGTTGCGTATCTCAGCAAGAGTCGCAACACCCTGCACCTTGCCGAACACACCGCCGACACCCGAGGTACCGACGACCTCACCCGTGCTGGTGCATTTGGCGACCGTAACCGAAGCGGCAGACGTTGAAAGATAGCCGATCAAACCGCCGACGTTGGTGTTTCCGCTGACGTTGCCAAAATTGATGCAGCTTACAAACGACTCGCCTGCGCTGATCTGCTTGTTTTCGTAGTTGTTGAGGGTCGCCTTGCCGCAAAGCCCGCCGACACTCGTTTTGCCGTTGACTACAGCGTAATTCGTACAATTGTTAAACGGTACACCCTCCGAGCAACCGACCATGCCACCCACGTTTTCGTAATACGGGGCACTCACCTCGCCGTTGACCGTGACGTTCACGATACGCGTGGTGCCGCTATTGTGGAATTCGTTTTCGTGCTTGACGGTACCGGCAAGAATGCCGACGTTTTGCCCCTCGCCGCGCGCGGTGACGGTGGCATCGGTAATGTTTAGATCCCGCACCGTGCCCCCAAGCGTTCCGAAGAGCCCTACGTTTTGCGCACCCGTTGCGGTGATCTTAAAGTTGGAAACGGTGTGTCCCATGCCGAAGATCGTGGCATTGCTATAATCGACGGGGGTCCATTCCATACCGCCAAGATCGATGTCGGCACCCAGAGCAAAGCTGGTCGAATCGCCGCCGCTTTCCTTTTCGGTGACGTATTTGATAAACTCCTCGGCGGTGGTAACAACGGGGGTCTGGCACTTGACGCGCACGCCCTCGGAAACAAGGTCACCCTCAAATCCCTCGTGGGGCGTTTCATGCGTGCAATACGCCGCATAAACGATAATATCCTCGGTCGTGAGCACCTCGGGAGCCAGCCTGAAGCTAAACAGAGCGGCATAGGCACTGCCACCCTCGGGCGCCTTTACCAGCTTATCCTGCTCGGTAAAATAAACGTAGCCCGACAGCCTTTTATGATCCCATTCTCCCCCCTCGTGATCAAGATTGAAGTCAACAGGGGTCGAGGTCACACTTACACTGATCTCCCGCCCAAGCTCATAGATGGTACTCTTTATACGAAGCTTCTCTATACGCACGGTCTTCCAATCGTCGTCATCATCGCCAAACACGCCACCCGTGCAGGCCACAAGCAAAAGACCGACCAAAAGCATCAGGACAAGAAACAAAAATCGTTTTTTCATATGGTGCCTCCAAGTGAAAGTCTGTATCTTACAATTTTAATATCATTTTACATTTTAATTATAGTAAACCGCGGACGGTTTGTCAACACCGCCCGAAAAAGTAGCAAGGCGAATTGTGTCGCAATACTTGACAAACTGTAACGGGGAGAGTATAATTGCAATATATTATTAAAGTGGGAAATGTTTCTTGTTGCCGCTTTCCCCTGAAAGGTTGGAACTATGATGAACAAAAACGTGCCTTTGTTGTTCGGAAATATGGTGTTTAACGAAGAGGTGATGCGCCAGCGCTTGCCGCGCGAGGTGTGCAAATCGCTCCTCAAAACCATGGAGGAGGGCAAGGAGATCGACCCCTCGATCGCCGACGTCGTGGCCAATGCCATGAAGGACTGGGCGATTGAAAAGGGCGCCACGCACTACACGCACTGGTTTCAACCCCTGACGGGTGCCACCGCCGAAAAGCACGACTCCTTTATTGCCCCGACGCAGGGCGGCACGGTCGTGATGGAGTTCTCGGGCAAATGCCTGATCAAAGGCGAGCCCGACGCCTCCTCCTTCCCCTCGGGCGGGCTTCGCGCCACCTTTGAGGCACGCGGCTACACCGCGTGGGACCCGGCCTCCTATGCCTTTGTCAAGGACGGCACGCTCTATATCCCCACCGCATTTTGCTCCTACACGGGTGAGGCGCTCGACTCCAAAACGCCGCTCCTTCGCTCGATCGATGCGATCTCGCGCGAGGGTATGCGCATTTTGCGCCTTTTTGGCGATACCACCGCCAAGCGCCTGACCACCACGGTCGGCGCCGAGCAGGAATATTTTATCATCGACAAAGAAATGTACGAGCAGCGCCGCGACCTTATGTACACGGGCCGCACGCTCTTCGGTGCCCCCGCCCCCAAGGGGCAGGAGCTGGAGGATCACTATTTTGGCCCCTTAAAGCCCCGCATTGCCGCCTTTATGGCCGAGCTTGACGAAGAGCTTTGGAAGCTGGGTATTCTCTCGAAGACCAAGCACAACGAGGCCGCCCCCGCACAGCACGAGCTCGCACCCATTTTTACCACCACCAATATGTCGGTGGACCAAAACCTGCTTATTATGGGCTACATGAAGCGCATTGCCGAAAAGCACGGCCTGGTCTGCCTTCTCCACGAAAAGCCCTTTGCCGGTGTCAGCGGCTCGGGCAAGCACAACAACTGGTCGGTGGGTACCGACACGGGCAAAAATCTCTTTAAGCCCGGCAAGACCCCGGCCGAAAACAAGCAATTTCTTCTGATGCTCGCCGCCGTTATCAAGGCGGTGGACGATTACCAGGATCTTCTTCGCATTTCGGTTGCCAGCGCCGGCAATGACCACCGTCTTGGCGGTGGCGAGGCCCCCCCTGCCATCGTTTCGATGTTCATCGGTGATGAGCTGCAGGCCGTGGTCGATTCGATCGTGCGCGGTACCGACTTCAAGGGCGCCGCGCGCGGCAAGATGAACCTCGGTATCCCGTCGGTGCCGACCTTTACCAAGGATACGTCGGATCGCAACCGCACCTCGCCCTTTGCCTTTACCGGCAACAAATTCGAGTTCCGTATGCTCGGCTCCTCGCAAAACATCTCGATGCCCAACGTCGTGCTGAACACCGCCGTGGCCGAGAGCTTCCGTCAGTTTGCCGACGTGCTGGAGGTTGCCGAGGACTTCGACAAAGCCCTCACCGGCCTCATCAAAGAGACTTTTACCGCGCACGCGCGCATTCTCTTCAACGGCAACGGTTACTCTGAGGAATGGGAGAAGGAGGCCGAGCGCCGCGGACTTTACAACCTCAAAACATCGGTCGATGCCTTCAAGACCTTTACCGCCGAGAAGAACGTCGCCCTCTTCACCCGCCACGGCGTCATGAACGCCGTAGAAATGGCCTCTCGCGAGGAGATCCTTTACGAGAACTACGCCAAGGTCGTCAACATCGAGGCAAGAACGATGATCGATATAGCCGGCCGTGAGATTATCCCCGCCGTGAACGCCTACGTGACCGAGGTAGCTGCCACCGCCGCCGCCAAGACCGCCGTCATTAAGGAGATCGATATTTCGGCTGAGACCGATATCATCACTCGCCTTTCTACCCTCACCGCCAAGGCTTACAAGACCCTTTCCGCACTCCGCGAGGCGGACGACGAGGCCAAGCGTCAGCCTGCCGGCGAAAGAATGGCCGAGTATTTCCTTGAGCACGTTATCCCCGTGATGAACGAGTTAAGGGAAACCGTTGACGAAATGGAGACCCTGACCGCCGCAAGCTACTGGCCGATGCCGAGCTACGGCGACCTGATGTTCAGCATTTAACCGTAAAATGCGCCCCCGATTTTCCCGGGGGGCGCATTTTTTATCCAAGAAAAAAAGCAAGCAAAGGGCACACTCTCCCTTGCTTGCTTTTCTGCTTTATTTCAAATTTTCCAATTTTTAATTTTAATTTTCTAAATTTTAATTCGATTTTTTGAAAAAATTCTTATTCTTGGACGATTTCCATGGTTTCGATCACCACAGACTCCACAGGCACGTCCTGCATATACCAGCCGTAGCTGCCCGTTTCCACGTTCGCGATCTTGTCGATCACCTCGTCGCCCTCGATAACCTTACCAAAGCCCGCGTACTGGCCGTCAAGGTGAGGAGCGTTCTCATGCATCACAAAGAACTGAGAGGAAGCGGAGTTCGGATCGCTCGTGCGCGCCATCGAGAGCACGCCGCGCGTGTGCTTTAAGGTATTGGTCCTGCAGCCGTTCATCATAAACTCGCCCTTAATGGAATCGCACTCCTTGTGCTCCATGTCGGCGGTGTAGCCACCGCCCTGAAGCATAAAGCCGCGGATCACACGGTGGAAAACAAGACCGTCAAAAAACTTCTTCTCGATAAGAGAAAGGAAATTGGCAACCGTGAGGGGTGCCATTTCGGGATAGAGCTCGGCGGTCATGGTACCAAAGTTTTTTACGTGAATTTTAATGATGGGATGATTCATATATTTACTCCTTTACATTGTTTTTAAATCTACCGTTGCGCCCGACGGCACACGAACGGGCGCGTCATCAACCGAGATCCACACGTCGGTGGCGGTGGGGTTATACACGACCGTGCGATCCGCCGAAAAGGCGAGGCTGTGGAGTGCCGTCAGGTAATCGTAAATTTCAACATTGGTGGCATACCACACATCCTCAAGTCCGCCCGCCTCAGCACAAAAGCGCTCGATGCGATCCCAGTTATTATCGCGGTCAAACTCATAGCTGTGCCCCCATACGTATAAAAGGGGCATCGGGTGCTTGTACTTCTTGAAGCGCTCAAGGAGATCGAAAAGCTTTTCATCATTGTGGTGGCAGGTGGGGTGCCATTCCATAAAGCGCTGGGGCAACCCGAAGCCGTGCGTTGACACCGTGGTGCGGGAATATTTCATGCCCATCATTTCAAGCAGCTCAATGCTTTTTTGCGTATAGCACCCGTAAGGGTAGGACATGCCGCGCACGGGATAGCCGCAAAGTGCCTCTAAATTTTCACGGTCGCGCATGACCTCGACAATGAGCTCCTCGTTTGAGATCTTATCGAAAAACGGGTGCGTAAGAGTATGCACCGAAACCTCGTGACGGCGGTATTTTTCGCACACGTCCGAGGATTTTATGTATTTTTCCTTGCCAAATTTCCCGGAATTCAAATGAAACGTGCCGCGAATGCCGTGCAGGTCAAAAATGTTTATCAAGCGCAGATCCGCCATTCTGCCGTCATCGTAGCTCATCGTAAGCGCACGGCGCTTGCCATCCTTATAAAATCCAAAGCGAACGATCATTTCTCTTTCTCTTTTCTATCCTCTTGCGCATATGCCATTTCAAGCAAAGACTCGGCACGTGCCCGGTTTTCGGTCAAATATAAGTATCCGAGCAAGGCCTCCATGCCCGTGGCACTTCGATACTCGGCAACCGTAGCGCTTTTCGGGGTGTTCGTATGCCCGACGTTCCTACCGCGGCGAAAGACGGCTGCCTCCTCATCGGTCAGGTGCGGCAGGAGCCGCTCCATGGCCGCCGCTTGTGCCGGAGCCGACACAAAGCGCCTCGCGTGGGCATTGAGTGTCTTGGATGAAGCATATCCTGCCTCCACAAGACGTCGGCGAACCCAAAGCTCTATCACGCTGTCTCCGTAATATGCAAGCGCGGCGGTACTGACCGTGCGCAGATCGATCTTTGCCATATCTTACCTCTTTTTTATTACTGATGCCTTTGCCAGTATATCATTCTCCTTCAAATTTGTCAAGCAAATGCCGTTTTTACAGCACGATAAGGTGGGCGCTTTTGCCCATTTTTTGCATCAATGCCGCCTCACGGGTGTGACAGGTGAAAAGCAAGCACTGCCGCCGCTCGCTTGCCAGTCGGCAAAGCAAGGACAACAGCCCCGTCAAGCGCGTATCATCCAGCCGCACCGTGACCTCATCCAAAAAAAGCGGCAGGGGCTCCGCGCTCAAAAGCTCGGCAAGAGCAAGGCGCAAGGACAAATAGGCCGCATCACGGCACCCCGCACTGAAATGCGAAAGCGGCAAAGGGCCCTTGTCAGTGGACACCGACACCGCAAAGCGGTCACTGATAAGAAGCGCCCTCCACGCACCGTTCGTAAGATAGGAAAACATTTCGGATGCACGTGCCGACAGGCGTGGGATCACCCCCGAGCGCAGGGATTCACCCCCCTCGGCAAGGGCCTCGGTGGCCATTTGAATGGCAAGGAGTCGCTTTTCGGCCGCATCAAGCCGGCACGTGACCTCGGCCCTTTGAGCTGTGAGAGCCTGCACGTCAGCCCCTCCGACCGAAAGTGCCGTTTTTTCCCGTTCGGCGGCAAGCAATCGGTCGGCAAGCACACGCGCGGCTTCCTGTAATTTTTGACGGCGCAGGCCCAAGGCAAGTCGATCGGCATCGGGGGTCGGCAGCGCGCTTCTTCGCGCGCGCAAAAGCGCTTCCCTTTGAGGATCAAGGCCTTCTTTGAATACCGTCGCCGTATTTTTTGCCACATCCAGCTGTGCCCTCTCCTCCTCAAGACGGGCAAGAGCGGTGCGTAGCATCGCGGGCGAATGTGCCCCAAAGGAGGTCCGCAGAGCTCGCCCCTTTTTCGCCGCACGGCGTGCCCAAAGCCCTGTGAGCACAAAAAGAGCAAGCGACCCTGCGGCAAGCGGCCAACACGCCACATTTTTCCAAGCGGACAGTACGGCAAAAACCGCCGTCAACACCCCAAAAGAGGCCGAAACGGGGGTGAAAATACACTTGACACGAGACAAGCGCCTTACTTTTTTCAGCACCGCATCCTTGCCGCCGAAGCGCAAAAAGCAGCCGTGCGGTGAATCGGGGTCCTCGGTCTTGACCCTTGCCAAGAGCTGCGCCGCCTCAGACTCGGCACGGTGCCACGCATCGTATCTTTGAAGCTCCGCATCAAGGCCTGCGGCCTCCTCCATGCCGAGTATCGCATCCAATGCCGTTTCCTTTTCCTTGACCGCCGATCGCAGCCCCACCATTTCCTCGTCGATCGCCCGTTCCCTTTGCAGGTCCCGTCGTGACGTCCGCAAGGCCTCGTCCAGCTCGCAAAGCTCTTGCCTGAGCGAGGGAATTTGTCCCCCACCCCCGCGGTTGTGTGACAATTCACGGCGCGCAGCATCAAGGATCCTCTCGGCACGGGCCAGGGGCGCCGTACCCTCTCCGAAGAAAAGCGCATCGGCTACCGTCCCACTCATACGCGGATCAGCCACACGGTCCACCTCGGAGTCGCGCACACAAATGCTGGCCATAAACAGCTCGGCGGGCAGGGAAAAGAAATGCTCACCCGGCGTTTTCCCGAAAAGCTCGACGGCACTTCCGTCCTCCCTCAAAACATTCACACGCTCGGTCGGCAAATCGCGCCCTCCCGAGGTGTGAAGAACCAAATCGCGGCTCAAAGCATACGTGCAACCGCGGTGCTCAAAGCGAACCGATCCCGCCGCACGTCGCGTCCTTCTTGAAATGCGCTTTGCGCACTCCTCCCCCTCCTCGCCTGCGCGACGGGGAAACCCATAAAACAAAAAGCGAATGAGTGCCTGCAGCGTGCTTTTTCCGCTCTCGTTGGCTCCCTCAATGATATTTAGTCCCTCGCCCAAGACAAAGCGGCGATTTTCAAGGCAGCCGAATTCCTCGGCATACAATTCCATAAGCTTCATAGCAATTCCCTCCCCGACAGCGCGGCAAGGCCAAGACGCAGGGCCTCGGCGGCCACGTCACGCACGGCAGGATCCTCGCTCTCCAGGCGCGGTCTTAATGCGCGATAAAAGGCACCGCGAAGCGACACCTCGCGCTCGAGCAGCTCTCGCTCCAGCAAGGGGACGGTTTTGTCCTTGACCTCAAACAGCGCATACCGAGTGCCCAAGCGCGAGAGCGCCACAGGATCGGGCGTGCAGGTAGCCGCCGTTTCACCAAAAAGCTCTACACGTATCGCGTTTTCATCCGAAAACCCCGCTTCACGCAGGGTACGTGCCACGCGCTCACGGACCGCCTCGCCCGATGAAAGGCCCGTGCAATCGGTCGGGCAACGGTAAAAGCAACCGGCCCCCGTTTCAAGCGGAGTCACCGACACGCGTGTCCCTTCGATCTCAACCAAATTCACCCGTCCCTTGCCGCATTCATCAAAGCCACCACCGGCAAAAAAGCCGCTGTATGCCGCAACCGTCTCCCCCAAGCGGCGCAGGTCGGGAGCGTTGTGCACGTGCCCGAGGGCGGCAAATAAGAACCCTGCGTCGGCCAGCGCCCGTGCCGAAAGCGGCGCGTGGGGGCTGTTGAGCGATAGCATATCGGCGTGTGCGAGCAAAATATTGATGCGATCCGTCGGCAGCGCCGCGCGTGAAGGCAGAACGGGCGCCGCGTGCGTCGCCTCGACAAAGGCGTAGCCATAGACGTTTACCCCAAGAACGGGGAGCGAAAAGACCGTCGGCTCCGCCTCCTTGAACAGGAGCACGTTTGCAGGCAATGCGGGGGAATCCCACACACCGCCGCAGCGGTACGGGTCGTGGTTGCCGGGGGCGATCACAACAGGCACACGACACCCCGCAAGAAGCGAGAAAAAGCGGGCAACGGTATTGGGATCGGGGGTCTCGCTGTCAAAGCAGTCACCGGCCATCAAAATCAGCTGCACGCCGCGTGCCATTGCCGTCGCCAGCGTTTCCTCCAGTGCCTCCAGCCGTCGCTCACGCCACGCGGCCGCTACGCGCCCGGAAAACCCCGCAAGAGGCGCTCCGAGATGCAGATCTCCCATATGCAATATTCTAAGCATCCAATCGCCCCCTTTCATCATACCATATTTAGCATATCATATTTTCGCGTCGCGCGCAAGGCACACTCCAAAAATCGAATGCTTGATTTTTCGGACCGTTTGTGGTAAAATAAAGAAAATTCTTTTGAAAGGAGTTTTTATGGATACCTTTCTGAAAATACTGGTCCTGCTCTCAGGCCCCGTGGTGGGCGCCGCCATCGGCATTCTCACCAACTACATCGCCGTAAAAATGCTCTTCCGCCCCTACCGTGAGGTCCACATCGGCAAATGGCGACTGCCCTTTACCCCCGGCATTATCCCACGCCGTCAGCCCGCGCTTGCGGCCGCCCTTGGCCGTATGGTATCGGAAAAGCTGGTGCGCGAGGAGGATCTCAAGCGCGCGCTCCTGTCCGATGAGCTGACCGCCACCGTCGTCAACAGCATCCTTTCCCTGCCGCCGGCCCGTGAATCTGGCAAAATGCTGGCGGGCTACCATTACGACGTTGCACGCGATAAATTGCTCACGATGCTTGTCGATAAGATCGTTGTCGGCATCGAGGGGCTTGACCTCACCGATATTCTCAAAAAGGAGGGTGCCGGGATCGCCGCATCACTCGGGCAAAAAAACGCCCTGATCGGTATGTTTTTGAACGAAAGCACCATCGCCTCATTTGCCGCGCCCTTGTCGGATCGCATTCTTTCTTACCTTGAGGGTGACGGAAAGCTGAAGCTCCGCGACCTTCTCGATCAGGAAATCTCAAAGCTTGAAGGCAAGCCGCTTGGCGAAATGTTCGGCAAGCGCGACACGATGGAGCCCCTGCTCACCTCGGTCTATCGCCGCCTGGTCAGCGACCACGCCGACAGCATTGCCGCGCGCTTCCACATTGCCGACATCGTTGAGAAGCGCGTGCGCGCCATGCCCCCCGAGGATCTGGAGCGCCTGATTTTGTCGGTGATGAAAAAAGAGCTCAACGACGTCATTCGCCTCGGTGCCGTGATCGGCTTTATCATGGGCCTTATCACCACTCTCACAAACAATCTTTTGTAAAAAACACACCCCGTGTGCCGCTTTTTTGGCACACGGGGCTTTGTTATTTGCCCACAATATACACACGGTTGCTGGGAATGCCGAGCGCCGTCGAGATCAGCTCGGTCAATGTTTCGCGCACGTGCGCTAACTCTCCCCCACGGCAAACCACCCCAACGCCCCCGACGGTGGGCGGCACAACGGTGGAAAAAATCGCCTCCTCACGGCTGCCCGAGCCAACCGTAGCAACGCCGCCCGACGCATCCTTACTGTAACGAACGGTGTAGCCGTTTTCAAAGGTGACCATCACCTCGGCATCGCCCACTCCTGCCACCGATTCAACCAAGGTCTCCAACTCCCTTTCGACCCTCACCTCGTATTCGAGCAGCTCGACCTCGCGCGCGGAAATACCGTCGGCCTGGGCAACCGCCTCCTCCTCGTTGGCAAGACCGCCAAACAAAAGAAGAGCCACGCCAAGGACCGCGCCGAGAAGCAATATCCAAATGCGTCCCTTGGTTTTTAAAAAGGTCAAAAATCCACTGCTTTTTCTGTACCGTTCGGCCATTTATCGCACCTCCGTTTCACAGTGAAGCCGTTCGCTGACGTACGCGGCGATCTCATCGGGATCGTTTAAAAGCGCCGCTCCCGACAAATAGATCTCCACGCGCCGCGGCTCCCCCGACGCTTCAAAATAGATCTTCACCTCGGCATCGCCTTCCTTGATGCCGTATTCTTTTTCCAACAATTTCAGCAAAGCCGCGTGAAGCTCGCGCGCACCGCCCCCTTGCAGGGCTTGCTCAAAGATCGCCTGATACTCCGCCGTCTTGTCCTCGCTTTCCCCCAACAAGGCTTCAAGGGCAAATGCCTCGTTTTTGTGAAAATGTGTCAACACGGGGCGAGAAATCAAAAGCAAAACGGCAAGGGCGACCAACAAACGGAGAATCCCCCTGGTGCCCTTGCCCTCCTCACCCGGGAGCAAAAGTTCCGCCAAGGCCGCCGCAAGACATACACCGAAAAGGCCCAGCACCGTTTGCCCCATACCATCACCCCCCAATCGCTGCCCCGGTGCGTGCCAGCAGCGTTAAAGAAAACACGATCGTTACAAAAAGACAAGCGATGATGGAGAGAAAATACCCCCACACCGATGCAAGCTCCGAAAGCACGCGCTGCTCACGCGGACAAGAAAGAAGGCCCGCCACGGATGATGATAGCAAAAGTGCAAGACGGGTAATGAGCGTGGATAAAAAGGGCGGCAGGAACAGGAAAAAGAGCACCAGGATCCCCCCAACACCGACCGTACCGCGCAAATATTCCACACTGCCCGACACTGTACTGAGGGCCTCCGCAACCGAGCCCCCCACCACGGGCAAAAAGCTCCCCGCCGCAAAGCGCACCGTGCGAAGTGCCAAGGTATCCGTGCCTTTTGCGAGTGTGTGCTGAAGGCCGAGGGCAAAGGACAAAAGCATCATCAAAAAGGAAAGCCCCAGCGTAAAGGTGCGCTTCACGAAATTGACAAGCGATTGAAGCGACCCCTTCCCCGCCACCGCATCAAGGAGGGCCAAGGCCACCAGCACGCAGGCCAAGGGCACTGCCACGCCGCAAAGCACCGTTTCAAGCAGGGCGAGAAATCCGCTCATCACACCGTGATTGACCACCGCCGCGCCCACGTTGCCGCCCATCGCATACAGTGCCCCCATCAAGGGCACCAATGCCACACAAAGTGCCCTTACAGTATCAAAAAAGCGCTCCATATACGAAAAATTTGTACCCTCGCCCGCAAAAAGCATCCACACCACGACCAGTGTGCAAAGCAGTGTGAGCGCCTCACCGACGCCCCGCTTTTTCTCACCCGATGCCGCACGCAGGGTCGCCGCCAGCAGTACAATGCCGCACAGCCTTGCAAAAAGCGCAAGACCGCCCGAAAGAGTCACCCCGAAAAAGCGGCCCACGGTACGGAAAATGGCTCTCGGCGTGCTGATCTCGCGTACGCCCTGCCCCACCGACTCCATATTTTCCGAGAAAAAATCCGAGGGGAGCAGGTCGGCAATCTCTTGTGGGATCTCTGCGCAAAAGGCCCCCCACTCCCCCTTGATCTCCTCGCCAACGTCACCCGGTCCCCCTTCCACCTCTGCCAAAATCGGCAAGGAAAGGGTCAGCGCCAGCAGCAGGGCCAGGGCTAAAAATACCATCCCTTTTTTCGTTCTTTTCATTGCAACAATTCTCCGACGATCCCGATCAGCTCGTCCACCAACGGCAATGCCAGCACCAAGATCTCGAGCTTGCCGAACAAAACCACACCGTCGGCCACGGTGTGCTCGCCAAGGTCGCGGCAAAAGGCGGCGCTGAACTCACAAACAAGCCCCACGCCCACCGCCCGAAGGACGGCCTCGGCAAATGCGTCACCGCCCCCCAGTGAAAAAAGCGTGCGAATGCGCGCCAGCACGGGCGCATACAGCGACAGTGCCGCAAGGCACAGGAAAAGCGTGGTCGCCAGTCTTACCGGCAAGGCCGTCGCGGCGCGAAGCTCCCGCAGCAGCAAGATCAGCATCACCGAGAGGAGCGCGACGCCGGCCACCTGAAAAATTCCCATTAAAATCCAAAAATGTCGCGCACGGTGTCAAAAAGATGGCCAATCTCCTGCACGAGAATGAAAAACACCACCACAAGACCCGCCACGGTCACCAGGGTGGCTTGCTCATCCCTGCCGCTTTTTGATAAGATCTGCGCGGCGACCGCCACCAGGATCCCCACGCCCGCCACCCGCAAGATCAGTCCTACATCCATACGTTTCCTCCGTTTTGTCCCCGCGGGGGCACCCCGTGGGACTATATCAACAACAAGATCAATGCCACCGAAAGCGCAGGCGGCAGGAAAAGCGCCATGCGCTCGCGCCCCTGAAGCTCGGCACGAAGCTTATCACAGTATGGGCAAAGCCTTGTAAGATAATAATCACAGCACCGCAGCTGCTCCTCGCGGTAGCTTCCCCCAAGACAGGCCCCAAAATCCTCCAGCAAACGGCAAACATCCTCCCGAAGAAAGAGTTTGGTCCCGCCAAGCAGCGTCTTAAAATCCTTCGGGGGATGCTCCACCCCACACGCAAGCAGCAGGTCGCGGTCGCACTCCGACAGGATCCGTGCCACGGGCATGGAAAAGCAATCGATCTGCAAGCGGATATACCGAAGCAGCAAGAGAAACCCCTCGGCCTGTGCCACACGGCGACGCTCAAACGCGGCAAGGCCCGTGCCGAGGAGCACGCCGCAGGCGAAGATCGCCACCGCCCCGATCCACCTAAAAATCAGCATCGGCCCTCTCCCAATCCACCACGTCAAAGGAATAAGAAAAGTCCCCCTCGGCACGCGACACGCGCACATAAGCGCCAAAGACGCGCGACTCGTGCAAAAGCCGCATCCCGGGGCGCGACAGCAGCTCCCTCACACTTGCCGCGTGTGCCGTGGCAATGAGGGGGACGCCACCCGTGTGCGCCGCCACGATCTCCCGAGCCTCCCCGAGATCCCCGACCTCATCGCACACAATCACCTCAGCCGAAAGAGTCCTTACGGCAATGCCGATGCCGCGACCGCGCGGATAGCCCGACAGTACGTCGAGCAGCAGCGTCTTGTCCGTCACCGTCGCCCCCAGCTCGCCCCGTGTATCGACCAGTGCCACCCGTAGCGGATGCTCGCCCCCGGAAAGACGGGCGGCAACGCCACGCAAAAGCGTGGTTTTCCCCACCCCCGGGGGTGAAAAAAGCAGCACACCGCTCGCCCGCTTTAGATCCTCAAACACCGCGCACACCTCGCCACCGACCGGCGGTGCTCGGTGCGGCAAGCGCACCGAAAAAGCCGAAATGCTCTCAATTCCCGTGATCCTGCCCGCCACCACAGCGGCCTTGCCGCAAACACCCACGCGTACACCCGAGGGCAGCACCAAATACCCCTCACCCAGCGTTTCGCTGTGTGCGTAAAGCGAGCCTGCGCACAAATCAAGCAGCAATCTTTCCATTTGCGCCCCCGTCAGTACAGCCAATAGGCGAAGGTTCACGCCCCCCACCGTCACCGAGGCACAGCGATCCCGACGCAAGCGCACCTCCTCGACCAATGCCCCCTCAGGAACCCTTCGGTCGATCTCCTCGCAAAGCGAGGCAGGCAACACCTCCGCCAAAAAGCGCGGCAGCAGCGCACGGCGGTTAACCACAATATTTTGCACGGAACCGCCCCCCTTTTTATCTTACCTTATGTAAGGAAGGCGCGAGGTAGAACGGCCCTTGTCCGTTTTTTCATCTGGTCTTATAAAAATATATTGTTTTGGTTATTTTAACCCTACCAAAATCGTGTTAAAATAAGTGCAACAATAAAAAAGGAGATACGAATATGACCTCCCATGACAAAAAAGTATTAACCGTTCAAGATATTTCCTGCGTGGGGCAATGCTCGCTCACCGTGGCCCTGCCGATCATCTCGGCCTGCGGCATTGAGACCGCTATTTTGCCCTCGGCAGTGCTCTCGACCCATACGGGCGGCTTTCAGGGCTTTACCTTCCGCGATCTTACCGAAGATATCCCCGACATTGTCGCACATTGGGAAAAGGAAAAGATCACCTTTGATGCCATTTATACGGGCTACCTCGGCAGCAAGCGCCAAATCGATCTTGTCAAAGAAATGTTCCGCCGCGTGGCCACCCCCGATTGCCTGAAGGTCGTGGACCCTGCCATGGCCGATCACGGCAAGCTCTACTACGGGTTTGATATGGACTTTGCACACGAAATGAGCACGCTTTGCGGCGAAGCCGACGTGGTACTGCCCAACATCACCGAGGCCGCTATGATGACGGGCCTGCCCTACAAGGACAAGGGCTATGATGAGACCTACATCAAAGCCCTGATGGATGGGATCCTTGCCCTCGGTGCCAAAACCGTGGTGCTGACGGGCGTGTGCTACGATGAGGCTCAGCTCGGCATTGCCGTGCTCTCGGCAGGCGAGCAAAAAATTTCCTACTATTTCCACGAAAAAATGGAAAAAAGCTGCCACGGTACGGGGGATATTTACTCCTCGGCGTTTGTGGGAGCCATGGTGCGCGGCCGCACGCCGCTGGAGGCCGCCCGCATCGCCGGGGACTTTACCCTTGCCGGCATGAAGGCCACCGTGGGGGACGAAGGGCATTGGTACGGCACAAAATTTGAAAAGGCCCTGCCCTTGCTGATCCATGAATTAAACCGTTGATTTTTTCAAAAAATAAGCGCGTTCGGCATCGACGTGATCCTCCGTTAAGGAGACATCGCAAAAATGCCAAACGCGCTTTTTTATATTTTTTTGTAAAGGGCGGCACGCCCCTCCTTGCCACAGCGTGCAATGACACCGAGTGCCTCAAACACAAACAGTGCATCGTAAAGCAAAAAGCCCGAAAGCCGCGAGATCTTACCAAAGGTTTTTGCGGTGAAGGGCTCCTCCAACGCCTCGTGTTGGGGAAAGAATGCCGCATAGTCGGCGGCGGTGGAGAAATAATAAGTATCAAGCAAGGAAAGCGGGATCAGCTCAAAGCGGTGCGAGCCGCGCTTTCCGCCGCGCCCCCAACCGTCAAGCAGCCGAAACTCCTCGACCTCAATGGCAGGCAAGCACAACGAAAGCCTTCCGCTGTCAAGATAAGGAAGAAAGGGCTTTAGCTCGGCAATGGCATGAAGCGGCGTTTGATGCAGAGGCGATTTTTTGCGCGACGTGACCTCGCCGCTTTTTTGATCGAGCCAGCTGACATATTTTAAAGGGAAGATGGGATGCACCACGGTCACGGGATATGCGGTCTGCTCCATGTAAAAGGCCAGCTTTTCGCGCATCGGATATAGCTTGCCCGTTTGCACCTCAAAAATGCGTCCCTCGGGCGTGAGCACGTCCGCCACGAATTTTCGCGGCCTTTCACCCTGCCCGACGATCTTGACCTCGTGGCAGGCCGGATCGTCCAAGATCCAACGTTTTAAGAGCCCGTGTAAGCGTTTTTCGGCCAAAAGTCCGATACCGTCGCGCGTTTTTTCGCGCAAAAGCTCCTCGCCGGCCAGGCGTAAAAAACGGATCCTTCCTGCTTCCATCCCTCAAATCTCCCCATTCATAAGCAAGCCTTGGCTTTCCTTTATTATACCACAAATTCCCCACCCGTCAAGGAAAAAATCGCCAAAAGGCAAGATGCCCCACACGCCTTGAATGCAACAAAAAAATGCCGCCAAATTTCACAAATCGCAAAAAATGCTGGCAAACGGTGCTCTTATTGTTATTGATAAAACGTCGCGCCAAGCGCATAGTAATAAGGCGAGGCAAACACGCCGGCAAGTTTTTTGGGGGTATTTAAAAAATGAAAAATAAAAAATTGCGAGGCGGCTTGAGCTTTTGCGCTTTCCTGCTTTGCCTCGTCTTGCTTTGCTCGCTGACTCTGCCCGTGGGGGCCGAGTCGGGCGAGCGGCAAAAATGCTACGTGGGCGGCACTCCGTTTGGTGTGCGCTATTTTACCGACGGCATTTTGGTGGTCGGATACTGTGATGTGACCTCGGGCGGAAAGGCGCGAAATCCCGCCAGAGACGCGGGGATCAAGCCGGGGGACGCTATTGTTAAGATCGGAAACGAAGCGGTGGAGGGTGTATCGGACCTGGCCGAGGAGATCGGCGAATCGGGGGGACGTGCGCTGACCTTGACGGTGCGGCGCGAGGGCGAGCTTTTTTGTGTCACACTCACGCCCTCGGCCTGCGACGGTGACGGCCGCTACCGCACGGGGCTTTGGGTGCGCGACACGGGTGCCGGCATCGGTACGGTCACCTACGTGCTTGAAAACGGCAAGGATTTCGGCGGTCTCGGGCACGGCATTTGCGACAGCACGAGCGGATGCTTGGTGCCGATTGCGCGCGGCAACGTCATGGGCGTTACGATCGGGGATGTGCAAAAGGGTGCGATCGGCGCACCGGGCGAGCTGAAGGGCCACTTTACGGCCGGCAAAACCGGGATGCTCGGAGCCAATACCGTATGCGGTGTTTTCGGGGTATTGACCGAGCGCCCCAAGGATACAGCAGGGCTTTTGCCGGTGGGGCGGCGCGAGGAGCTGCGCGAGGGCGAGGCAACGTGCTGGTGTACGCTGGACGAGAGCGGCCCGCAGGAATACCGCATCCGCATTTCGGATATTCACCGTACGGCACACGACAACAAATGCTTTACCGTGACGGTCACCGACAGAGCACTGCTTGACAAAACGGGCGGTATCGTGCAGGGCATGTCGGGCAGCCCCATTGTGCAAAACGGCAGACTGGTCGGAGCCATCACCCACGTGCTGATCGGCGATCCCACCACAGGCTACGGCATCTTTATTGAAAATATGCTTGAAAATATGCCGAAGGCAGGGTGAATATCCGCACCCCGGGCGCGATCGCGCCCGGGGTGCGGATGGCGTTTGTGGGCGCAGCATTTCTACCACCGATTTTTTCACGCCAAGAAATTTCGCCGTTCGAAGCCGCGGATTTGGCAAAAAAAGTGGGGTTTTTCGCAAAATATGTACGGCAACGTATTGACTTTTCCCTGTTTTTGAACGTATAATGAGGGTATCATAACCGCTTGGGAGGAGCTCTTATGTCCGAAAAGGTAATTTTGATCTTGGCCGACGGCATGCGCCCCGATGCGCTGACCTCTTGCGGCCACCCGTTTGTCGAAAAAATGAAGGAAATGGCGACCTACACCCTTGGCGCGCGCACCGTGATCCCCTCGATCACCCTGCCCTGCCACGTATCGCTTTTCCACAGTGTGGACCCCGCCCGTCACGGCACCACCACCAACGTTTACGCGCCCCAGGTGCGCCCCATTGACGGCATCGTTGAGGTTTTAAAAAACAACAAAAAGAAATGCGCCTTCTTCATCACCTGGGATCAGCTGCGCGACCTTTGCCGTCCCGGCAAGCTTGACGCGTGCGACTTCCTTTCCTGCTACAATTACGAAAACGTCAACGAGATCATCACGCCGCGTGCCATTCAATACATCAACGAGCAACAGCCCGATTTTCTCTTTTTGTACTTAGCCGATACCGACAACACCGGTCACAAATACGGGTGGCTCACCCCCGAATACATGAAGGACGCGCACGACGCGGTGGAATGCGTCAAGCAGGTGTATGAGGGCATCCCCGAGGATTACACCATCATTTTCCTTGCCGACCACGGCGGCCACGACCGCACGCACGGCACCGAAATGCCGGAGGATATGACCATTCCGCTCTTCTTTATGGGTCCCCGCTTTGAAAAGGGCAAGGTGCTCCCCGAGGGGTCGATCAAGGACGTCGCCCCCACCGTTGCCGCGCTCCTTGAGTGCGAGCCCGCTGAGGAATGGGAGGGCACCGCAAGGGTCTGATGCTTTGCATCAACTCCGCTTTCGACAAAAAAGGCACATCACAAGGGAACGCCCCGAGGGATGTGTCTTTTTTGTTTTGCAGGTGCCGGCGCAGGCGGTGCTTCTTATAAGCTTTCAAGAAAACGCCCGAGGCATGGAAATTCAAAAACGGAATTTGTCGCCGAAATTTGACAAAAATGTAAACAAAAAGCGAGAACCGACATGTCCTTACCTTATTTTTTGAGCAATTATACGAAATTTTCTTCTCATTACGCCCTTTATTATATTAAATGCACAAATTTGTGATAACACCTTGTTTTCAAAAGAATTTTTTGGTATAATTTTTATACTTATATAAATGTAAATGGCAATTTTACCCCGCAAAATTCTTGTCCCGTCGCTTTTAAATGCTGCAAACGCCCTTATGAACGCCACCTTGACTTCCTACATAGTAGGAATTTTTTAAGAGCGGCTTGTAGTGTTTACTAATGCCATTTAAAATCTTCGAATGATCCGGTTAACACGCAAAAAAGGGGGGACCGCCATGAAGTACGAAGCGGAGATCAGGGAGCTGCTCATCAAAAATGCCATACGCCTCATCGCCGAGGGCGGCTTTGAAAAAGCCACCACAAAGGAACTGACGTATTGCAGTGGCAACCTGCCGAACGTCAAAATGAACGAGGTTTACATCTATCGCGTGTTCGGCAGTAAGGAAAACCTGTACGCGGCGGTCTTCGCCCGCCTTGACGACGAATTGTTCTACGCCTTTCAAAACGCCGTTTCCGCACTGGGGGGCTTTCACGAAAACACAAAGGAAAAGCTGAGCGAGTTTTTCCGAGCGGCATGGCGCTTTATTTTGGGCAACGAGGACAAGTGCCGTTGCTACGTCAGATACTACTATTCCATTTATTTTAAGGGCAAGTCCCTTGAGACGCATAAGCAGCGCTTTGCGGATATGATCGCCGAAATGACACCGCTTTTCAAAGCGGAGGCGGACGTCGTTTCAATACTACACAGCGTATTTACCGCCTTGTTTGATTTTAGCATTCGCGTGTATAACGGAGAGCTTGAGGACAATGACATCAACCGTCCTCACATTTTCAACGTTTTGTACTGCATGATGGCAACCTATTTCAAGGAAACGGTGACGGCGCCGTGATTTACAGGGAGAGTAAATGAAAAACAGAAGCATAAACATGTTGATCGCTGGCCTGTTGGTGTTGGGACTTTTGGCCACGGCATTGATCGCCTTTTTGATCAAGGCCAAGGAGAATTTCCCCGAAAACATCAAGGTACGGGAAAACGGTGTAACGGAAAGCATTTTACCCATAAGGGATTTAAAATTAAACCCGAGCGAAAGCAAGGAATACAGTGTGGATCTCGTTTGCGACGCCTCGGGCTTATATCACATCTACCTCGATTTTGAGGAGATCACGGACGGCGGTATGAAGCCCTTCGTTCACGTAAGTGTAAGCGCCGACGGGGCGCTGATCTACGAGGGTGAGCTTGCGGCACTACTGGACGGTGACGAAGTACTCTATTTTCAAGGGGACCTATTTGCCACCGACCCTCTCGTGCTTACCATTTGCTACCTGATGCCCTATGAGATCGGTAACGAAGCCCAGGGGACGTATGCGGACTTCGATATCCATCTCAAGATCAAAAAAGCTTAATATTGTGAGAAAGGAGTCTTTATGGAGAAAACACAACTCTTTAAAAAAGTTGGAAAAATAACGGCGAACATCCTACTCTATGTTTTCATTGCGGTATGTCTTTTCAGCGTTATCCTGACCATTTCCTCCAAGAAAGACGCGGATGGCACCGCTTCGATCTTCGGCATGCAGATGCGTTCCATCATCTCCCCTTCCATGGAAAAATGCGATGCCACCGATGTGAGCGGATATGAGATCAAAGACATCCCCGTGGGTTCCATGGTATTCATCGAGGTTGTCCCCGAGGACCCCGTCAAGGCGGCAGAGTGGTATGCGGATCTCAAGGTCGGCGACGTTCTCACCTTTAAGTACGTTTACATCAAGCAAGAAACCATCACCCACCGTATTACCGGCATCACACAAAACGCCGAGGGCGGGTACACGATATCCCTTGAGGGCGACAATAAGGGAGCCGGTGCCGAGGTCTTAACGCAAACGATCAACACCGCCGAGAAAAACAGCCCCAATTACGTGATCGGCAAGGTCACGGGACAAAGCTATTTGTTTGGCTTGTTCATAAAAACACTAAAATCGCCTGCAGGACTCGTTTGCATCGTGATCATCCCCTCGCTGATCATTATGCTCCTTGAGATCCTTAAGATCCTTCACTTGTTCGGCGCGGATAAACGCAAGCGCGAACAGGAGGAGCGAGCCAAGCAGGAAACCGAGCTGGGCGAGCTGAGAAAACGTCTTGCCGAGCTGGAAGCACAAAAATCGGCCCCGGCCGATTCCACAACCGATGCTAACGGCGAAAACCGTAGTATATAAAGCAAAAAAGTAAAAAGGAGTACATGTTATGGGAATGGAAATCGTATTCATGGTCTTTATGGTAATCGTGTCTATCATGGCACTGTTCGCCGTAATGGTGGTCTTCAGGGACGTTGTCCAGGAGGTCCTCGCCTCGAGACGCGAGAGAGATAAGCACAGCGAGGCGATCCTTGCGCACGCTGAACGCATTATCGCACGCGAGATCGCGCAGGAGGAGAGCAAGGTCGCCGCAATTGCTGCCGCCGCGCCCGTCGCCGCGCCCGTCGAGGAGACACCTGCCGAGGTAGCACCCGTTGAGGAGGCTGCCGTCGAGGAGGCTCCCGTTGAAGAGACCCCCGTCGAGGAAGCACCCGTCGAAGAAGCACCCGTTGAGGAGCCTGCCGTTGAGGAAGCTCCCGCAGAGGAGAACGACGAGGGCAAGATCAGCTTCTCCGCAGGTCAGCGTCAAACGCTGGAGGAAAAATACCTTGCTCTTACCTCCGAGCAAAAGGGCTGGTATGATGCGATCATCAAATATGCCTCGAACGTAGAGGGCAGCAAGCGCTTCAAGAACGCGCGCTACGAGGAGTACAAGATCGGTGCAAACCGCATCGTTCGTGTACTGATCAAGCGCGGCGTGATCCAGTGCGAGTTCATCCTCCACAACAGTGATTTCAAGAATTATATTAATGAAAACAAGATCTCCGTCAAGCAGTCCGCAACGACGATGCTGGTAGAGACCGCTGCAACCGTTGACGCTGTGAAGAACAGTATCGACATCGTGGTCGCTGCCATCGCCGAAGAAAAGGAATACAAGAAGAAGCTTGCCAGAGAAAAGCGCAAGGCGGCAAGAGCAGCGGAAGCCGCCGAGAACGCAGGCGCGTAAGCCCGCACCGTTTCATCCCGATGTTTTTCGTGCCCCGCACGTGAACATAAAAAAATTCAACAAGGAGGTAAATTGTGACAAGAAAAAAGAGAAGTGTGCTCTTAGCCGTCCTAACACTCGTGCTGTGCCTCGCCCTCGTAGCAGGCGGCACCTACGCACTCTTTTCCGACAAGGTGACACTGACAAATCACTTGCAGGCCGGTACCTTGGATATTACGCTCACACGCACGAATCTCGTGACAAAGTCTCTTGACGACAAAACGGGCTTCCTCGTGGAGACGACCAATCCCAAGGATATCGATTTCTCAACCCCCTGGGACCCGGATCACCCGGAGCGTGAGAATGAAAATGTATTTGATATTGTCGATGGAACGCTGGTCGTCCCCGGTTGCAAGTACACTGCTGAAATGCAGATTACGAACAACACCGACGTGGCGTTTGGTTACTGGTTGGAGATTGTGTTTGACGACAAGGTAGATCTCACGCTTGCCAAGCAACTGGAAATCACGGTGACGACTGTGAAAGGCACGACTGCCGGAAAGCTGGACGTAAGCGCGGGTCTGATCGGCTCTGAAGCCAAGCCCATCGACGTTTTGGCCAAGACCGAATCCGCACTTTTCACGATAGCCGTTGAATTTTGTGATCTTGATGACGACATCAACAACACCGCCAAGCAAAAATCCTTTGATTTTGACGTGGTCGTTCACGCCGTACAAATCACAACCCAACCGACTCCCTGAAAAGTAGAGCATCACAAAACACGAACGCTTACCTCCGAGGCTTGGGTTTGCGCTTCGACCGAATTCAAGCTTCACATCATTCTTTCTAATTTTATAGGAGAAACAACATGAAAAAGAAAATTCTGGTATCCTCGATTTTGACGATCGCGCTTTGCCTTAGTCTGATCGCAGGATCTACGTTTGCCTTGTTCACGCATCAGGACGAGGTCGGTATTGAGATCAATGCCGCCAACGTTGAGATGAGAGCAAGCATCTCCCCCTTCGTGCTCGAGTCCGTAAAGCCGGACGCTGCAGGCAATATTGTTGACGAGTTTGGCGGCAAGTATTCTTACGTTACCTGCCAAAACACCTTCCTCAACGGCGGCACCGCAGAGCTGAGCCAAGATTCCAAGGCACTTGAGCTTTCTCAAGTAACCCCCGGCGACCGCGTTTCCTTCGACGTGCTGGGCAAGAATGACAGTGACGTTATCATTATGTACCGTTACATCGTTGAGTGCATCGACGACAGAGGCCTGATGAGCGGCCTTAACGTTACCATTGACGGCGTGACCTACCCCGTTCTTTCCTCCTACACCTCGGTGTGGACCAAGCTGGATCCCGGCCAGGACATTGATCCTGAGCACATTGTGATCGAGCTCCCCGTAACCGCAGGCAACGAGTACGAGAAGAAGTCGGTTTCCATTAAGATCGCCGTAGAGGCCGTTCAGGGCAATGCTGATGTGGGCGAGAACCTCGCTCCCACGGTAGAGTTCCTCCCCGGCTACACCGCAACCGTTGCAACCGACCGTGATTCCCTTCAGGCTGCTCTTAACAACACCGTTGAGGGCGACAACATCATCGTTCTCACCGGCGACATCCAGGGCGACGTCGTAGCGACCCAAAAGGCAAACACCACGACCGTGCTCCTTGGCAACGGCAAGAACTTTGACGGCGTTCTCACCGTTGACGGCAAGAGCGCAACCATCACCACGGCCGCTCTTACGATCAAGGACCTGGTGTTCTCCGCTGACGCAGGCAATGACGCTTGCATCAAGCTCGGCCCCACGAACGCTTCCCGTTACGTTTGCAACGTAACCGTTATGAACTGCCTGTTTGACGTACCCGAAGTTGTCGGCGTCAAGTCTTACACCGGCGGTGACTACGACGTAGCGATCATCAACTGCACCGCAACCGCAAGAGCGCACTCCCTTGCAAACTTCAAAAACGTGAACGGCATTCTCGTTGAGAACTGCACCGTAAATTCTCAGCGCGGTCTGAACCTGAACAACAGCGATAACATCGTGATCAACAAGTGCACGTTCAACGTACAAAAGTACGCCGTTCGCTTTGGCTCGGATGTCGACACGATCCCCGAGGTCGAGAACTTCACCATTTCGAACAGCACCGTTGCCTCCACTTGTGTTGAGGATGCCGTTATCGTTTTCCGTGCAGGTGCATCCGATGCCAAGCTCACGCTTGTAAACACCGAGCTCAGCGGTCCCGTTTTGATGATGGGTCACGAGAACGCAACCATCATTACCAAATAAAAGCCCCATTTCCACTTTAGCTTTCGTAAGCTAAGATAATCTAACGGCAAGGAGGAAAATCATGCCCCGTTATAAACTGAATATAAAGACGTGTATTATCGCGGCAATGGTTGTCCTCCTTTGCTTCGCATCCATCACAGGCGCGACCTACGCCTTGTTCACCTCGTCGATCGAGGATGGCACGATCGGCGTCAACGTCACCTCCGGCGACCTGGAGGTCGATATCATTGACGCGTCCGACACCCCCGACTCACTGGTGGGCGACGTGCTCGACTTTGTGACCACCTCCGAAAGCAAAGAGGTGCTCTTTGAGCCGGGCGCGACCTACTACACCGAGGGCTTCCGTGTCAAGAACAGCGGCTCGATACCGCTAAACTACATTTTATATATAAGTGAGGACGAAACGGTATCGGCAGAGTTCTCCGAGGCGTTTGAGGTCTGGCTCACAAAGAACCCGAAAGACAAAGCCAATATGGTAAAGCTGCAGGAGTTCAAAGGCAGCCTCACCTTGGGTGAAACGAGCGACGTTTATTATCTTGTGTTCCGTATGAAGGAAACCGCAGGCAACGAATTCCAAAACAAAGCCTTTACGGGCGTCGGCATCACCGTATGCGCCGTACAGGGTAACGCTGTTATCGATTAAAGGAGGAATCATGTCAAACGAAGCTGTAAAAAGGGCGCTGGGCATTGCGTCCAGGGTCTTTGCTTGGATCATGGTTATTGTAACCGTCGGCATGATGGTATTTACCATATTTTCCACTGCCACCTTTGACAGGAACGATCGTAATCTTTTCGGTATCCGCTTTTACATCGTTTTGTCGGACTCGATGAGCCTGTCGGAAAACAACAAGGATGACGACGTGCATTTCAATGCCGGCGACATCGTTTTGATCAAAAACGTCAAGGATGCGAGAGCCCTGCAGGCGGGTGAAGTTATTGCGTTCATCTCCCAAAATGAAGAAAATTTTGGCGAAACGGTAACGCATATGATCCGTGAAGTAAAGACCCAAAACGGCAAGGTCATTGGCTACGTGACCTACGGTACCAATACGGGCAAAAACGACGAGGCCCTCGTCGAACCCGAATACGTGCTTGGCACGTATTCCGCCAAGCTCCCCCGTCTTGGTTACTTCTTTAACTTCTTAAAAACCACTCCCGGTTACATTATTTTTATTCTCGTTCCCTTCCTCTTGCTGATTTTGTGGCAGGGCGTGAACGTCATTCGCCTCTTCAAGCAATACAAGCGCGAGCAAATGGCCGATATGGAGGCCGAGCGCGCGCAAATTGCCCAGGAGCGCGAGGAAACGGCACGTATGATGAGAGAGCTGCAAGCCATGCGAGAGCAGCTTGCGCAACAGGTGGGCGACAGAGGAATTCCCACCCCGGAAACGGCAACGGAGCCCACGAGCCATCCCGACGGGGAGGCGGACAGCTCCAACCAAACCAACCCCTAAGCATTTACTAAATTTTAAGGAGAAAATTATGAAAAAGCATTCTACTAAGAAAGCATTGGTAGCAAGCGTTCTGGCTCTTGCCATGTGCTTCACCATGCTTGTTGGTACAACCTTTGCTTGGTTTACCGACAGCGTTTCGAGCACCGGCAACGTGATCAAGTCCGGTAAGCTCGAGATCGCCTTTGAGAAGTGGGACGGCACCAATTGGGTAAACGCCGAGAACACCCCCATCTTCAACTATGAAAAGTGGGAGCCCGGCTACACCCAGATCGTTAACCTTCGCGTGGTTAACAAGGGTACCCTTGCTCTCAAGTGGCAAGCCATTATCTCTACCGAGAAGTCCCTTTCCATCCTTGCTGACGTGATCAACGTTTACGTAAGAAGCGACGATCAGGCAGATACCGTTAAGGATTACATCGACACCGTTGACAGATACGACTTTGCAGCTAAGGCAGCAGAGGGTCAGTTCAAGAAGTTCACCCTTCGTCAGTTCATCAACGATCTTACCGTGATGACCAATGGCAAGATGGTTGCAGGTCAGGAGTCCTACCTCGGCATCGTTTTGCAGATGGACCCCCTCGCTGATAACAAGTACCAGAACCTTGATCTTGGCGGCAAGTTCGATCTTACCATCCTTGCAACCCAGTGGGATTACGAGAACGACAGCCTTGGTACCGATTATGACGTAGAAGCTCCCTTTGTAGGCAGCACCGTAGCACCCATTACCGGTGCTTCCGCTGAGGAGATCCACGTATACCGTGCAGACGGTCAGAAGCTCGGCTCCTTCGTAATTCCCGCCGACGCGATCGCTGACGGTGCAACCGAGACCACCATTAACATTACCGATAGCGACTACGCCCCCAACATTACCGTTGCCACCGGCTACGAGACCCAGACCTTTGACGTAACCGTAACCAACCTGAAGGCTGATAACACCGCCCCCATCAAGGTTCAGCTTCGCCTTCCCCAGAACCTTGATCCCGCAACCGTTGCAGTTTACCACTATGACCAGCTTGTGTTCTCTACCTACAACCCCGACTCCGGTCTTGTAACCTTTAATACCACCTCCTTCTCGCCCTTCACGCTTGTATATGACGAGCAGTCGGAATACGAGCCCCCTGTTATTGGCGATAACGACGTTCCCACTGCTGTTGTGAACCTCAAGCCCGAGTTCGTTGGCGTAAGCCTTCCTTGGGGCAGCTACGGTCAGTGGTCTCCCAACACGGATGTTGACGCTGATCCCAAGCTTGAGGCAGCTTACGTGTTCACCGCTCCCCACTCTGCTGAAGAGGCAAAGAACAGCGTGTATGCAAACTGGGAGTGTGACTTCTTTGTAAAGCTTGACCGTGATCTTGGTGCAAACCAGATCTTCCTTGGCGGCAACTACGGCTCCTTCGGCTGGGTTGGCTTCCACAACGGCGATGTAACTCCCAAGGCAAATCAGGAGATTGCTCTTCTCGGCTCGGTTACCAAGAATGCTTGGACCTACCTTGACGTAGCAGCGAACGTTGGCAGCTTCATCTGCGGTGTTGGCGACGTGAACAACGCACTGGACGGTGCTACCTTCACCGTTACCCTCCGTCTGACCAATCCTCAGACCGGTGAGAAGATCGATGTAAATACTGTTTCCTACACCTTTGGTAACAATAACACCACCATTGACGGTACTACCATCGTTACCACCGGCCAGGGTATTCAGGATGCCATCAACAACGGCGGCAGCTCCAACATTCAGCTTGGCGGCGACATCGATCTGAGCGATCTGTTCAACTAATTAAAATCTATTGCGCATCAGCGCACCACCCAACCGCCTTCGGGCGGTTGGGCGGCAATAAAAGCGCATAAGGCTTCAAGGACTTGTGCTCTTTCATTGCCGTTCGCGGTAAAAAAATACGTATCAAAAAATTATTATAAATCCGAAAAGGAGAAAAGAAAATGACCAAAACGATTGGCTTAAAGCACCGTCTTCTGGCGGGCGTGTTGGCGCTTGTTATGGCACTGACAGCCTTTATTGGTACTACATTTGCTTGGTTTACCGATTCCGTAACCAGCGGCAGTAATATCATCCAGAGCGGTAGTCTTCAGGTTGAAATGCACTGGTCCGACACTCTGCTTTCAGCAGATTCCACCGAGTGGAAGAACGCAGAGGGTGTGCCGATTTTTACTTACGATAATTGGGAGCCTAATTATACCGAGGTAAAGTACATTAAGATTTCTAATGTAGGAAATCTGGCACTCAAGTGGCGCCTGAGCATCAAGGCCGAGAGCGCACTCACCAAGCTTGCCGACGTGATTGATGTGTATTACATCAACCCCGTTACCGAGACGGTGACCTCCCTTGAGGGCAAGACCAGCGTGGGCCTTCTCACCAACGTTATCAACACCCACAAGCATACGGGTGGCGTGCTGCTTCCTGCAGGTGAGCAGAGCACTGCGTACACCGTTGGCGAGGTCATTCTTGCAGTTGCATTCCATATGCACAAGGATGCGGGCAACGAGTACAAGAATCTCACCGTTGGCGACGGTTTCTCCGTTGACCTTGTTGCAACGCAGTTTGATTACGAGAACGACGTATTCGGTAACGATTATGACGTAAACGCCCCCTTCCCGGATATGAAGGATGTGGACGTGGTGATCGAGGTCCCCGTTGAAAACGGCGCCGTAAAGACCACCACCACCGTAAGCGGTGAGGGCTATACCGCCACCGTTCTTGAGGGCACTAAGGTTACCGCCGCTGACGGCAAGCTTGGCCTTACCGTAACCGAAAAGGAAAAGAGCGAATCCAACGTAAACGTTGGTGCTGATGAGGTTCTGCGCCCGCTTGATGTGCACGTAGAGGGCGTTGCCGCAGATAACACCAAGCCGATTATCGTCAACCTTGGTAAGGTGATGGCCCCCGGTATGAATATGGGTAACTACACCCTCTACCACGTGGAAAATGGTACTGCCAACGCTATGACGCTGGTTTCTGCCCCTGCCGAGCTTGACGCACATAACGAGTTCTACTATAACCCCGTAACGGGCGAGGTCACCGTTGCCATGGCCACCTTCTCCGAGGTTGCTCTGGTTGCGGATACCGTGAACGCTTGGGAGGGTAAGTTTGACTATACTTGGTATGATGCAAGCAAGACCGAGCTGACCATCGCCAACGCTGACCAGCTTGCCGCCTTCGGCGCTATCGTTGGCGGTATGGCGAAAAAAGATGGTGCAGGCAAGATATACACTTCCACAGGTGTGGATGAAAGTGCAACGGTTGTTCAGGACTCTTTCAATGGCAAGACCGTGAAGCTTCTTGCCGACATTAACCTTGGTGACAAGGAGAGCGAAAACAACGAATCCTTCATTTTCCATCCTATTGGCTATTGGAACAATGAGGAAATGTATGAAAGAAAGCCCGTTGAAGAAAGACAAGAGGCCGTTCAAAGCGGGTTCTATGCCTTTGAGGGAACATTTGACGGCAACGGCAACACCATCGCCAACTTCTACCACAACACTTGGGAGATCAAGGGTGACCACAACTGGTATAGTGCGGTTACGGAGCAGTATTTCCGTGACGGTATGGGTCTGTTTGGTAAGGTTTACGGTGGTACGGTTAAGAATCTTACCGTTGACAATTTCTCCTCTGACGGTGAGATTACCACCACGGGTGTTATTGCCGCTTATGCGGATTCTAAGGCCGGACAGCCTGCAGTATTTGAAAATATTGCTATCACCCATTGCAATCCTCGCGTTTACAACATCGGTAACGGTGGTATCGTAGGCTGCGCAGGTTGGTATTCTAAGGATGATGATTTGGGTAATGCTGATTACACCAATGCGGTTGTCTTCAGAAATATCACTGTTGACCAGTCGAATACGATTTCCGCTTTGTGGGGGACGTATGACGTTTCCTGTGGTGGTATTCTTGGTCAGTATTATCCCGACAGCAATTGTGGCATTAAGCTTGAAAATTGCCACGTTTCCGCTATTATTGACGTAAACAACGACGTTTGCGCGAATTATCAGTACTACTGGTATCGTTACTCCGGTATGTTTATTGGTACTATCAGAGCGAATACCAAGGACGATGCGGGCTATACTGTGGCGGATCCCACCGGCATTATTGCCGAAAACTGCACCTATTCTTACGGTAGCTGGAATGAATACTGGTACTGCGAGTTGGTAAAGAACTCGAGTGCATCCTATACGCACGATTACCAGTTTGGCCGTTTGACAAATATTAATGATATTTCCGAGATTAAGTCCGGCGATGCTTGGATCAAGGAAGGTAACTTTGCACTGGTCAGCGATGACAGAAAGAGCGTTGAGTGTTACCACATCTTTAAGGATTCCAACGGTAATCTTTACCGTCACTTCCATGACGTTGCCGACGAAAGCAACCCCAATATTTATGAGGACTTTGACCTCAATGGTGACGGATTGCTCAACGACCTCAAGGAAGACCGTCAGCGCTACTATCTGCCCTTTGGTCAGGTATTCAATGGCCTTGGCTACGGTGTAAAGCCTACCTATACCTTTGATGGCTTTACGCTTGTAGAGGATGGTACCGTTATTTCCGGCGAAAAGTTCAACGTTAAGGGTGACGCAGACCTCACCTACAGACCCGGTGAAAAGATCTATTTGAAGGATCTGGTCGAGCTTGGTGTTGACCTTAGCAAGCTGAGCCAGTCCTCGCTCTACGTTGCCGCATCTCCTATCGGTGAGAACGACAGCGTAAGCATCTCTTATAGTCGCGACGTTGAAAATTGGGAAAACAATTATTTTGTTATTTCCGGTGATACGAAGGGTGCATTCAAGCTGGTTATTACCGACTATTTCTACTGTACGCCTACCGTTATTGTATTTAACGCGGAAACTACGGCACAAAAGTTTGAGGCCAAGGATGTTTCTGACAAGAACGCATATACTCAAATTATCTTGGGTGATTTGTTTATCGGCGCAAGCATTGACGATAACGTAACGGCAACCGTTCTGGTGGACGGCGCAGAATTTACCACCATCGACGCAACGAAGGATGATTGGGCTACCAAAAGCTTGATCCTCACCAAGGACGGTAAGTATACGGTCACCATCAAGGAAAATGATGATTACTGTCAAGCAACTACAGTCGAGTTTACGGTAAATAAGATCGATAAGTTCACAGCTAATAATGTAGGTACGCAAAATGCGTACACGCAGCTCACACTTGGCCAGCTCTTTGTCGCTAAAGACGCAAGCATCATTGGCGACGTAATTGTTACGCTTACCAACGCAAACGGCACTTTCACCATTAACGCAACGAAGGATGATTGGGCAACCAAGACCATTGACCTCACTAAGGACGGCAGCTGGACGGTTACAATTACCGATAATGCAGCTTGTAACGAGGCATCCGTAACGTTTACCGTAGACGTAGCCGACAAATTTGATGTGAAGTTTGACGGTGATTTCCTCTACCGTGTGGGTAACGGAAACAGCACGCCCATCAGTGCACTGTTTGGTGATTTGAGCTATAGCATCGCACCCAGCAATCTTAAGATCGAAATTGCGAAGGTTGTAGACGGCGATGTTTCGTGGATGACGAATTCGACTCATGCTGATTGGACCAAATGGACCATCGACTTTGACGGGACAGGTGTCGTTGTTATCACGGTGTCTGCCGACGGCGCTAAAACCGTAACGCTTACGCTTGAGGTTGTGGATGCATGGAATGCTACAACAGCACTTTCGGCACCTTATCAGGTGAAAAACGACAAGGGTGAGGTTATTGCAAATCATAATGTTGTTCTTTTGAATGACGTTACTGGCGGCTTTACTACAAGTGCAGGCTATGGCTTCTATGGTAACGGTTTCACAATTACGTTGGATCCCGCTAGCCATAGTTTGAGAAAGGGCAATGGTTATGCCGGTTATATCCATATGAACGGCGGCGTGATTGATAACGTTCGAATTGAAGGCCCCGTGTTTGCCGAATCTTATATTTATCAATCTCAAGGATTGCCTGCCGGCACTACAAATGCAGATTCCATAGTTAATTATTTCCGCAACGTAATCTGTATTGATAGTGGTGATGCTGTGATCACCAACTCTTATATTTCCGGTGCTCGTACCGCTATTTACGTAAAATCGGGCGGAAATGTAACGATTGAGAACAGCAGAATTGTCGGCGGTGCTTATGCAAATATTGAGGTTGCTTCGGCAGATTCCTTAACCTTAAAAGATGTTGTAACCGAACAAAAGGAAACAATGGATTCCTACGGTGCTAATAAGCAGGTAATTGGTATAGGTATTGTTATCAACGATGCTACTACTAAGCTGATTGTGAAAGGTTTGACCCAGTACAACTGGATGACGCAAACACAATGGGATGCTATGTTAGGCAGTTATAAGAATGTCTTCCCCAAACTTTTTACCGATGCAACATATACTAACCTTTGGTATACCAACGATGAAACCACTAAAATTGTTAATACCGGTATTATTTATGCATGCGACGCAACTAATCCCACTATTGAAGGCTCTATCTTAGGGTATGGAAACAAACAAATTTCTTTGAATGACAAAAATGGTATTGTGTATACCATGATGCATAATGGTGATTCTGTTCAGTTGCCTGACAGTGCGATTAATGCACCGGATTATGAATCAAAAACGCAAGGTGCTGTTTCTCCAGCTGTTAAACCTGACTATACGACTAAGAATAATGAGCCTGCGCAAGGTGATTCTAATGACTTTTGTTACTACGATAATACAACGAAGAAATATCTCATTTCCTTTGATGAAGGCGGAACAAAGGCGTGGTACTACGATATTCTAACTATCACCAAAGGAAAAATCGATTTGAGATATATCGTATCCGTTTCTGGTAATGCGGTTATTAACGAAGCCGATAAGACGATCACTTTCAGTGATGCGGGTGATTATTTGGTAACCTACACTTATACGGATGATATCAATTATAAATTGAGTGAAGGTAAAGTGGTAGCATATACGGTAACTTATACCGAGCAAATTCATATTGCAGTGTTTGAAGTTGCGGATACATCGGCTAAGACGGAGTTCAAATTTGGGAATAATGGATTTAGAACAGAAACTGTTAATGGTAACACCTATGTAATGCCTGATGTTAATGCAACTGTAGACTCTAACACTAACGGTATTCGTAAAACCACCGTAGGTGGAGTGGATATTTACTACCCAGTAGTTAGTATGCATAAGTCTGGTAGCAGTAAATGGTATAATTGTTTCTCTGTCTTTGAGGCTGTAACTATTAAAGACTTGAATGGAACAGAATACAATTTGGATACAACAGAATTGCCCAGTGGGTTTACAGTTGTTGGCGGATTCATATTGAATGCTAATGGAGCGGTTAGTTCGGCTGAATCTAATAATGGGACTGGCATATTTAACTATAGTACTGGTAAAGAAATTTGTTGTGATACTACCACATATCCCCAAGGTGGTTTGTGTTACTATCCGAAGAGTGAATTCGACTCGGGTACGAATAGCCGTGATGAGCAAACTATCGTTGCAAAATACCAGTATACGGATAGTAATGGTAAAACATTCTATTATTACGTGGGTTATTGGTGTGAGAAGCACACAAAAAGCTGCGTAACCGGCGACACTCTCGTAACTCTTGCAGACGGTACCCAGAAGCAGATCAAGGATATAACCGCAAATGATACTCTGCTTGTTTGGAACTTCTTCAAGGGCGAGTATGCGGCTGTTCCCTCCGCGCTGATCGTAAACCACGGCTATGATGATCAAACCATCATCAAGCTGACCTTTGAGGACGGCACCATCGTTAAAGCGATTACTGCACACTCCTTCTTCGACGTTAATACGAACAAGTGGGAGTTGATTGATGCAAAGAATGCATACAACTACATCGGTCACGCATTTGTGCAGGCAACTGGTGATGGATATACCACTGTTAAGCTTGTGGATGTGGAGGTATACGAGGAGTACACCGAAAGTTACTCGTTGGTATCTGCTTACCATTATAACTTCATTGCCGAGAACATGTTCTCCTTGACCAATTCCGTACATAATATGCTGGCGGGCTTGATGGTTGGTGAGGATATGACCTATGACTCGACCACGTTGGCAAATGATTTGGCGCAGTACGGTCAGTACACCTATGCGGATTTCGCAGATTATATCAGCTACGAGCAGTACGTGGCATTTAATGGAGATTATCTGAAGATTTCTGTTGAAAAGGGTTACATTACCTTTGAGGAAATCTTGGATTTGATCTACACATATCTGCAATAATCCACTATTGAAATTGCTTTAAAGCAAGAAAGGAGAAAACGCTTTGAACGATCGGCGTGCGACAACCGAAAAGCTGACAGACAAAGCGTTTTCTCGCTTGATGATCACCTCGGTGCTCGGCATTTTAGTTTGCATGACGTGTCTTTGCTCGGCGACGTGGGCGTGATTCAGCGCCGACACGTCGAGCGGCAGCAACATGCTCAGCAGCGGAAAATTCGACCTTGACATATCACTCACCGACCCGAAAGGTGCGCCCGTTCCTCTTTTTGAGCGGGAGGGCGACGTCTTTACCTGCACCCTTGAGGGGGCGGTGGCATACACCGTGACGCGAACTTCTCCGGTGTGTGGAGAATTAAAAGCTACTACGACAATTCCAACAAAGTCACCGTTGGTACCTCCTCGAATGACAGATACCAAACCGAGTACACCGACATTGCACTCGATGGCAAGATCATGACCATTGATGCAGACAAAAACGTGACTTTTAAGTAATTCTCACAAAAGGCCCCCAACCCCTTCGGGGGTTGGGCGGCGATCAAAGCGCATAAGCCTGCTTGTGTGCTTTGATCGCTGAAAAGGCGAAAAATAATCTCAAAGAAAAGGAGAAAAAGAGATGAAACAGACAAGAAGCACAAAGAGAGCGCTCCTTGCTGCAGTACTGGCACTGACACTTTGCCTGTCCTCGCTGCTTGGAACGACCTTTGCGTGGTTCACCGACTCCGTATCCAGCAACAACAACATTATCAAATCCGGTAAGCTTGATGTTGAGCTGGAATACGCAACGGTCAAGGACGGCCAGGTCAGCGGCTGGCAAACCGTAGAAAAGGCTGACAAGATTTTTGATCCCAACGCACTTTGGGAGCCCGGCAGAGTGGAGGTCGTTTACCTGAAGGTATCCAACCTCGGTAACCTTGCCCTGAAGTACCAGCTTGCTGTCAACGTTGTTGGCGAGGATGAGGGTACCAACGTGTACGGTGAGAAGTTCAAGCTCTCCGACTACCTTGTTTTCAAGGTGATCGATATGCCCAACGCACTCACCACCTATGACACCCGCGAGGCTGCTCAGCTGGCTTCCGGCACCGCAATGGGTCTGAAGGATCACAACGGCAACACCACCAACCTTGAGGTTGGCGACGTTGATTACGTTGCCATGATCGTTTACATGCCCGAGAGTGTTGGCAACAAAGCCAACTACCGTGGCAACGACATTCCCACCATCACGCTTGGTGTGAACCTGTACGCAACCCAGAAATCGACCGAGGCTGACTCCTTCGGCCCCGATTACGATAAGGATGCCAAGTACGATTCCCACGCTGTGGTAAACGGCAACGCAACGGAGTCCACCACGCTTAAAACCGAGAGCGCTAACGTTGAGATTCCCGCAGGCGCCGAGGGTGGTACCTACGTGCTTAAGACCTCCGAGATCAAGACCGAAACCGACGCCAACGGCGTTGTGACCGCTACGATGGACATTACGCTGTTCAGAAACGGTGAAAAGGCTGAGGCGACCGACCCCACCAAGCCCTTCGTGGTTACCGTGAACATCGGCGCAGGTCTGAATCTGACCAAGGTGCTTCACAACAACGTGGAGCTTACCGATTACACCTATGACATCGCAACCGGCGAGCTGACCTTTGAGACCACCCACTTCAGCCCCTTTACTTTCGTGTATGACAACGGCGCTGACGTTGCAACCCTTGATGAGCTCCTTGCGGCTCTTGCAACCGATACTCGCGTTATTAATCTGAAGAACGATATCGAGGCTAGTGAAGTTGTTTTAATTGGCAGATCCGTTATGATCAACGGTAATGGCTACAAGGTAACCTCTAATGCAACAAGAGTATTCCGCGTAACCACAAACGACGTTGACGTTATTCTTAATGACGTTAACATGGTTTCCACCGCAGTTCGAGTTGGCACCAACGACGTTCGCGGTATCAGTATTGATATTGTTGAAAACGTTAAGCTCACTCTCAACAACTGTACTGTAGATTTCACCGATGCTTCCGCAAACGACTATGCATATGCAGTTAACGTTACCGGCGGTGCAAATCATACTGTAACGGTTAATGGCGGTGCATATGAGGGTGCTAACGTAATCAATGTACGCAGCGCTAAGAGTGCTGTTACAGTTAAGAATGCAACCCTTACAAGCACTTACCCCAATACCCAAACGTATATTGACCTTAATTTGTTCGGCGCTTGTATCTGGGTTCTTCAAAATCAGGAAACAAGCGTATATGCTTCCGGCAACACCTACATCGGCGATAATGCAGTCGCACATAACCTCGGTGTAGGAAACTTCCTTGAGGAAAGTGACAACGTTGATAATACTACAACTCTTGCTGTAGATGCAAGAATTGGTGGCGCGATCTATGATACTCTTGCAAAGGCACTTGCAGCAGCAAATGCTGGAGATAAGATTGTTCTTATCAATGACATCGTTCTTGACAAGACAGTTGTAATCAACGGTTCCGTGGTGATTGACGGTAACGGCAAGACCATTACCTACACCGGCGCTGACCGTGCCATCGACGTTCCCAGCAATGCAGACGCAAAGGTTAACGTAACCCTTGAGGGACTTACTGTTGATTGCACCGCAAGCTATTGCCAGCGCGGTGTCAACTACAATGACGACGGTGCATTCACGCTTAACAACGTGACCGTTAAGGGCACCAACGTCACCTATGCAGTGAACCTTCCCGGCTACTCTGATAACTGCGTGGTTGAGATCAACAATTCCAACATTACCGGTAACATCGCACTGAATATTTGGGGTGCAAACAGCAAGGTTACCGCAACCAACACCGTATTCACTTCTGTGGATAACAGCACCGTAGAAGGCTACGCTGCAGTTTCCCTTAACAATGACGGTGCGGGCAATGCCGCAACCGGTGCCGTTGTAACCATCAATGGCGGTAAGATCATCGCCAAGGATGAAAACGGTGAACCTTCCACTGCAGTACGCGTTGAGACCGTTGCAACGGTTAACGTAAGCGCAGAAACCGAGGTCATCGGTTCCATTGTGCGCGATGCAGTTATCGTAACCTATGAGGGTTATGATGAATTCTACAGCTTTGATAACCTTCAGGAAGCGATTAGCAAGGCTATTGAAACTAAAGGCAGTGTAAAGCTGATTGCTGACATCACTCTTGACGAGTCCATCACTATCGACGGTACTGTTGCAATCGACCTCAACGGTTATACCATCACCTACAACAGCACCACTCAGGGCGAAGCTATGATCACCAACAAGGGTAACCTGACCATCAACGATACCGTTGGTACCGGCGTGATCAATTACAACTATACCGGCGCAGCAGATTCCTCTTATGGCAAGGGTAACTACACCATTTCCAATCAGGGCACTCTGACTGTTAACGGCGGTAAGATCACCATCGCTAATCTGAGCGCCCACGCTAAGTACCCCATTGATAACAATAGCACTACCGGCGATGCTGTGCTTGTGATCAACGGCGGTCATCTGTACAACTACAACACCAGCGCTATTCGTCAGTTCTGCAACAGCACTACCTACAAGAATAGCGTGACCATCAACGGCGGCCTGATCGAGGGTTATTGCGCCGTTTGGATGCAGAATCCCGGCAAGAACACCGTGAACGGTTCTTTGACTATCACCGGCGGTGAGATCAGAAGCACGGCTAAGGCCTACGTGAACGGCACCGCTGCGCTGGAGGAAGTTTCTTCCCGTATTTACTGCACCATCGCTGGCAATGGCGGCGCATGGAGCGCTGACTCCTTCGTTTCCATTACCGGCGGCATCATCAACGAGAACGTGTATCTTGCTGAAGATGCTCCTGCAAACGTAACTGTTGAGGGCGCAACCTTTAACGGCTACGTTGCGAAATAATTTTCTCTAACCCTACCCCCATTCGTTACGGCTTCAATTCTGTCGTTTACTATGACGCAAACGGCAACATTGTCGAGTAACTTTTAACCCAACCCCCCACCGCTTCGGCGGTGGGGCGGCGATCAAAGAGCATGAGAAAACAAGAACGCTTGTGCTTTTTGATTGCCGAATTTTTACCCGCCTAAGGTTCTTATCGGAAAGGAGAGCTGCTTTGAAAGTGCAAAACCCGAACAACCATACGCTGACCGACAAAGCATTTTCTCGTTTTCTGATCACCTCGGTGCTGGGGATTTTGATTTGCATTACGTGCCTGTGCTCGGCGACGTGGGCGTGGTTCAGCGCCGACACGTCGAGCGGCAGCAACACGCTCAGCAGCGGAAAATTCGACCTTGACATATCACTCACCGACCCGAACGGTGCGCCCGTTCCCCTTTTTGAGCAGGAGAGCGGCGTCTTTACCTGCACCCTTGAGGAGGCAGTGGCATACACCGTGACGCTGAACATAACCGGGGACACCACGGCCACAAAGGGCTTTTGCACCATAAAAGTGGGTGGGGACTCCTATCAAACCGCCTCCATTTACACCGAGGACACAACCCCCCTTGTATTTACACTGGATGCGGCAAAAAGCGGCATAACGGTAACGTTTTCTCCCACTTGGGGGTTGCCTGCAAGCGAGGATGTCGCCCACGGCGGCACGCTCGTGATCGGGGCGGCGAAATAACGAAGCCCTGCCCCGAAAAAGCAGGGGCCATCCTCAAAAAACACCCCAAAACGGGTTGCTTTTTAAAAGAAAACGGGCACACGCACCGAGCGAGCAAGCTTGTCGCGCGACGTGCCCGTTTTACTCTCCTTGCTTTGGCAAGATCCTTTTGCGCACTTTTGAAAAACCCGTAAGATGGACCGCAAATACACCGAAAAGTGTTGACAAGCCCCTATATTAAGTATATAATAACCATATAAAAGTGTTTGTCTTTTCGCGCGCGTACGTATGAAAGGGGGCGAGCATCGGTGAAAAGGGCCGTTAATATCATCACCTCCACCCTGCTGGTGCTGGTTCTTTTACTGGCGGCGGCGCTGGTGGGCGTACGCCTGTTCGGCATCGCGCCCTACACGGTGCTTTCGGGCTCTATGGAGCCGACTTACCCCGTAGGCTCACTGATCTATGTCAAGCCGATCGACACCAACGACCTTCAAGTCGGCGACCCCATCACCTACGTGATCGAGGGGGGCACAGTAGTCACCCACCGCATTGTGAGGATCATTCCCGATCACGGAGGGGACGGCATCCCCGGCTTTAAGACCAAGGGTGACAACAACAACATTGAGGACGGCGAGCCGGTCAACGCCAAAAACGTGCTGGGCAAGCCCATCTTTCACATTCCCCTGCTCGGGTACCTTGCGTACTTCGTGCAAAATCCCCCGGGCAGCTTTCTCGCCATCGGCATTTGCGCCGTGATCTTACTGCTGACCTTTGTGCCCGACCTGATCGACAAGCTCTTTGAAGAAGAGGGCACCACCCCGGGCGACACCGCACCGCCTGACGCGGCATCGGGCGAGCCCCCCCATACGCCGCCCGGCGGCGAGGAGGAGCCCCCACCCGGCAGCGGATGACGGCTTCCCTCACACTACGAAAGAAAAAATCCCCTCTCGGGGTATTACATAAAAAACAAAAATTAAAAATATTTTTTCAGGAGGAAAAATCATGAAAAAGAAGCTTTTGATTGCACTCTGCTCGATTTTGGCAGTCGCTGCGATCGTAACGGGCTCGGTGCTTGGCACCATCGCGTACCTGACCTCTTCGGCAGCCGTATCCAACGTGTTTACGGTTGGTAACATTCAGATCGTGATGGACGAGACCAAGGTAAACCCCGACGGTACGATCGACACCACTACCACCAAGAGAGTGGATACCAACACCTACCACCTGGTCCCCAGCACCAAGTACCTGAAGGATCCCCAGATCCGCGTAAACGAGGGCAGTGAGAACTCCTTCCTCTTCGTACTGGTACGAAACGACCTTGTGAACATCGGCCCCAAGGGCAACACCCCTTACCTTACGATCGATGAGCAAATGGAATACCTCGGCTGGCGCGAGTACACCACTGCATCCACCGGTAAGGTTTACATCTACTGCGGCGGTGAAAACGGCAACACCGATCTCGCGCTCCCCGAGGCGGGCAGCGCAGAGTTTGATGAGATCCTTGCAAAAAGAAACGCAGTTGCCGGCGCAACCGAGTGGGTCAAGCCCACGCTCACCCAGCAGGGCAAGGCATACGACCTCTTCAAGTACTTCTACACCGACCCCTCCAACACGGATCTGAACACCTACGGTGCAGCAAAGATCACCCTGACCGCCCTTGCCATTCAGGCATCCGGCTTTGACCTCGGCGGCACTGTGGAGCTCGGCAGCAAGGAGTCTGTTGACGCTGCTTGGAAGAACCTGATGGAGACCTACGATTACATCCACACCGACTCCAACTGATCCGCGTTTGTAAGGATCCCTTAAAAAATCAAAACGAAAGGAGGCCCCGGGTCTATGAAAAAGAAGCTGCTTATTGCCGCTGTCGCTTTGCTGTGCACGCTCACGGTCGGCATCGGTACCACACTCGCCTATTTGGCATCGATCTCGGGGCCTGTCATTAACAGCTTTACCGTGGGTCAGGTGGAGCTCCGCTTGGTGGAAACCACGGGCGACGCCTACCGCCTGATCCCCGGCACGACGGTGGAAAAGGACCCTGTCGTGACCGTGGTAAGCGGCAGCGAGGCATGCTACCTTTACGTGAAGCTCGAGCGACACGGGAATCTCGATTCCTACGTCACCTACGAGACGGAGGAGGGGTGGCATATCCTCGGCGGCTTTGACGGCGTGTATTACCGCTCGCTGGGATACGCCGCCGTGGATATGAGCTACCACGTATTAAAGAACGACCAACTAACGGTGCGCAGCACCCTGACCAAGGAGCAAATGGCGGCGGTGGACCCCGACGAATGCCGCATGACCGTGACCGCCTACGCCATCCAAGCCACGGGGATCGAGTCCCCCTCGGACGGATGGTACAACATACTCAGTGCATTGGAGGAATGAGCAAATGACGCGATTGAAAAAATGCCTCGCGGCCCTAAAATCGAATATGCTTGTGATCTCCCTGCTTGTACTGGTCGCGGCGATCGTAACGACGGGCGGCTCGATTGCCTACTTCTCCGACAACAAGGAGATGTCCAACGTCTTTACTGCCGGTAACGTCTATATCAGCCTGACCGAGGCGGCGGTGAAGAGCGACGGCTTTGGCAACCTCATTGAGGATCCCGACTCTCCGAGAGTCGAGGGCGTGGCCATTGACTCCAACACGGAAGCGGAGCACAACTACGGCGTGCTCTTCCCCGGCAAGGTCATGCACAAGGACCCCACCGTGAAAAACACGGGTGACGATCCCGCTTGGATCGCCGCCAAGGTCATTTTCACCGACGGTGAGGGGAACATCAACCGACTCCTCGGCTACCCCAACAGCGAGGAGATCGACATCAGAGCCATACTCTCGGGCGGTGTGCTCGACGGCACCCCCGACGACGTCATCCACGTCGGCACGTGGAACGGCTTTGAAAACGCTTGCTACGACAGCGTTCACGCTATGGTGCAGGTCGCCGATGCCGCAAACGGCGTTTACGAATTCTACTTCTTCTTCAACGCAGCACTGATGATGGGGGAGGAGATCCAACTTTTTAACACCATGACGGTGGACCCCGAGTTTACCAACACCGATATGCAGGAGTTTGCCCATCTTGAAATTACCGTGCAGGCCTTTGCGGTGCAAACCTTTGGCTTTGACGACTGCTACACAGCCATGTGCACGGCCTTCCCCGAGCATTTCGGGGCGGTAAGCCGCACGTCGGAATAACCCCACGCCAATCGGCGTGATACATTGTATCGGCGCTTGGCGCCACCAACGCTTTCGGAAAGGAGGTAAAAACTATGACGAAGACCAAAGCGAAGATCATTGCCACGTGTGCAACGCTGGCACTGACCGTTTTATCCTTTTTTCACGGCACGCTGGCCTATTTTACGGATGCCGCACAATCCAATCACAACAAGATCGCAACGGGCAAGGCAGAGGTCGAGCTTGTAGATGTTACCTACCCCTACGGGAGCGATACGGCAGTGCCCCCCGGCACGGCCATCCGCATTATGCCCGGACACGAGATCAGCAAAACGCTGACCGCGAGAAACATGGGCCGCATTCCCCTTTACGTCCGCGTGCAGGTGCGCTCGGATATTACGCTTGCCAATCATTCTCAAGGGCGAGAATCGGAGATCGACCTCTCGCTTGTGAGCTACAACATAAACCTTACCCACTGGGTCGAGCACGAGGGATATTATTATTACCGCACCGCGCTCTTGGGTGACACCGAGGCCGTTCCGCTTTTCACCAAGGTCGTTTTCAGCGAGCAAATGGGCAACCTTTATAAGGATAGCACCATCCTCGTGACCACGCGCATTGAGGTCGTACAGGCGAACAGCAACGCCGATAGCGCGATCGATGCTTACGGCTGGAGCGAGCCCACTACGGAAGGAGGTGGCGCATGATGAAGCAACGCCGTCTTTCCTTAAAGCTTATTGCACTGCTTTTGGCGGTCGCGACCCTGCTCTCGGTCTTCCCCTTGAGCATCCTTTCGATCGACACGGCAGAATCTCCCGAGCCCGGCAGTGAGGAGCTTGCCAACGTAGTCATTCTTCACAACGGTGCGCAAAAATCCTCCGTAACGCTTGCCGAATACGGCAAGGAAACGCTGACCGCACTGGTCAGCGGCGTGGAATTCACCACACGCACTTGGCAGATCCGCACGCCCGACGGCGATCAATGGATCAGCATTTACGGCAAAAACGGTGAGACGCTGGACGTGACCCTGGCACTGGTCAGCAGTATGCTGGATGCCAACGGATGCGCCTACCTGCGCCACGTGGTCAAAAACGGCACAAAGACCTATGCCAGCGCCCCCATCGAGATCGTGATCTCCTACAAGGCACTTACCGAGCAGACCGTTTCCCCCATCGCCTACAACGCCGCACCCGCGGCACAGGCTGATGAGGATGGCGAGGCCGCACCCCTTATTTCCATCGTTATCAATTACATTTTCGACAACGGCGGTCTTGCCTTTGAGCCCTACGGCGCCTCGGTTGCCAAGGGGAGCAGCTTCAACGTCACTGTCACCAGCCCCTCGGTCATGGGCTACGATCCCTTCCGCCGCATCGACGTGATCGATGAAGAAACGGGTGCCGTTGTGGGCAGCGATTACATCAGTGCCAAGACGGTGACCATCGACATCGAGTCGATTGAGGAGAACCTCACGATCTACGTTATTTACGAGCCCGCGATCGTGAAATTCTCGGTGCATCACCACCTGCAGGATCTCACCGACGACGCCTACTCCATGCAGGCGGACTACGTCACCACCGGCTACGGTCTGACGGGTGCCCTCGTGCCCGAAAATCTTGAAATGGACATCCCCGGCTTCAAGTCGCTGGCCTACGACACCACGATCACCATTGCCGCGGACGGCAGTACCGTTGTCGAGATCCGCTACGACCGTATCTATTATCTTGTCACCTTCGATATGATGGGCGGCTACGGTACCGACCCCGTTTACACGCGCTACGGCTCCGAGATCGGCGCCAATCCCCCCACAAGGCACGGCTACGTGTTTGAGGGCTGGGAGCTGGTCTCCTACGGCAAGGAGGTCCCCACCGATGCGCAAAAATCGGCCTACGATATCAACGGCAACGGCAAGACCATTACCCTGCCCGATGCCAGCCTGACCTACCGTGCCAAGTGGATCACACAGCTGACCACCTACACGATGGTATTTTGGAAGGAAAACATTGACGATAACGGCTTTACCTATTGGGGACACCTGAAAAACCTTACGGCCATGTCCGGCACGGTCGTTGACGGCGAGGACCGCGTTGACGAGGTTGCCGACATCGATGATGAGAAGTACTTCACCTATTGCGACGTGCTCACCGATAAGGACGTCATCGTGGAGGGTGACGGCTCCACCGTCGTCAACGTTTACTACACGAGAAACCGCTATTCCATCACCTTTAAAGCCCCCGGCAAGTGCGTGATCCCCGAGAACCACACGCACACCAGGGAGGAATGCTACGTGACCCTGTGCGGCGAAAGCCATACGCACACCGATGCGTGCGATCCCAAGCTGCAATGCACATTGCCCGTGCACGAGGCGCATACCGACGCCTGCATCGGCTGCGGCAACGTCGAGCACACCCACACCGATGCCTGCTACTGCGGCACGGCCGAGCACACACACACCAAGGAGTGCTGGCCCAACGCCGGCAACAGTGCCAACAAGCCCGCCCGTGCACCCAACAACCCCAAGGACGGTCAGATCTACCGCAGCGGCACCGGCCTCTACGCCATCTACTACATCCATATTAAAGGCACGTGGTACCGCTACAACGGCACCGGTGTTTCCAACAATGCGGTCGTGGATCCCGCCTGCTCGTACAAGACCGAGCACACTCACGAAAGCTCCTGCATCCGCTGTGAATTTACCAGCGAGCACGTGCACAGCAACGCCTGCTACAAGGATACACTCCACACGCACGTCGAAGCTTGCTATCGGTATGCCTGCGAAAAGGAAGCACACGTACACAGCGATGCCTGCTATCTCCTCCACTGCGGCATTCCCGCAGGGCACGATCACACGTCGAACTGTACCAACGCCTCCAAGACCAACACCGTAAAGATCGTATATAAAAAATATCAGGAGAACATCTCGGATATTTGGCCCATTGTGGACGGCAACGGCGTGCGTTACGACGGCGGTGAGCGTTGGGAGCCTCAGGACTCCTCGCTGTATTCGGCGGTGCTTGTCTTTATGGCAAATATGCCCCCCGAAAACCTCACGCTGGCCCTCAGTGAGAGCTCAGCCTCCACCTACACGATGAATTATTATCTTGAGGTGCTGCCGGGCCAAGCATATACGCACAGCTACGACGGGCGCAATTACGTGCTTTACACCACCGTGAAGGCCAATTACAACTACATCACCAAGGCCGAGGACTTCTTCGATATCAACGGATATACCCAGTTGACCTCCAACCCCAAGTTCGCCAGCAACGGTCAGATCAAGATCAGCACAAGCAACAAAACCGTCAACTTCTACTACGGCCGAAAGGTCGATCACAAGCTGGAGTTTTCGAGCAACGGTACCGTGCTGGCCGACAAAACGGTCGCCGGAATTTTGTACAAAATGCCCCTTCAGGACTACTACTTCGAGCCGCAGTACCCCTCAAACCTTGAGGAAGGTGCGTACGTGTTCGGTGGCTGGTACACCTCCCCCGGATGCTTTGACGGCACCGAGGTGGACTGGAGCACCCTGACGATGCCGGCAGGCGGCATTCTCCTTTACGCCAACTGGGTCCCCATCGTGCACGCGGTGGAGATCTACACCTCCTACACCAACGGAGAGTACAAGGATAAGATCGGGGACACGCAATACATCAACCACAATTACTTTGCCAACTCCCCCGAAAAGAACCCGACCAACGGCAGCTACGTGTTCCAGGGCTGGTTCTATATCGATGATATGGACGGCAAGGAAAAGGCGTTTGTGTTCACGGGCATTCCGGTCGATCAGGATATGAAGATCTACGCCAAATGGAGCTCCCGTATCACCGTCAGCTATAAGATCAACTACGTGTTGAAGATCGGCGGCAAGGAGATCGCACAAAGCGAGATCGGCCAAGCGATCGCGGGCGATAACAAGACCTTCTACGCCAAGGTAGATCAAGCGCTTTACGAGGGCTACCAAACGGGATTTTATCCCCTGACCAGCAGCCATACCGTAACGATGAGCGCGGAGCAGCCGATGCACGAATACACCTTTGAGTACGTGTACGTGGAATCGATGCCCTACGCGGTCAAATACGTGGACGAGAACGGAAATCCCATCCCGGGGCTTGAGACCAAGCGCGAAATGAAAAACACCCTCTCGGTCGTGACCGAGACCTTTGTGAAGATTTCCAAGATGATGCCGGACGCCTACCAAAAGCGCCTGATCCTGTCGGCAACGGGCGAGGACCTCGACAAAGACGGCGTTCTTGACAACAACGTGATCACCTTCCGCTACGTGGCCGATGAGCAGCACGCCTATTACAAGGTCGTGCACTACATTCAAAACATCGCCGGCGACGGGTACCGTGAGTACCGCTCCGAGGAGGCCAAGGGCGTTATCAAAAACAGCTACACCTTTGCCCCCATTACCATCACGGGCTTTGCATTCAACGCCTCCAAGGCCTTGCTCAACGGCAACCCCGTAGAGGTGAATGCCGACGGTCATGTGGTGGCGACGCTCGGCGAGGACGGCTTGCTTGTTGAGCTTTACTACGACCGCGTAAACGTCAGCTACACCGTCAACTATCTTGAAAGCGGCACCGATAAGGTGCTCTACACCCAAAAGATCGGCTCGGGCATTTTCGGTGGCCAGGTCGCCGAACGCGCACCCGGTCTTACCCACCTTGGATACACGCTGGTGGGCGAGGAGCTCAAGCAGCTGCACCTTTCCTCCAATATTGAGATCAACGTCATCAACTTCTATTATGAGGAAAGCATTTATTCCATCAAGTACCTGATCGTGGGCTCCGAGGGCGGCGGACTTTCCATCGGCTCCGAGAACGTGCACGCGGTCTCGGGTAAGGCAAACGGCTCCACCCCCCACGTGAACAAGGGCTACAAGTTTATGGGCTGGTTCCTCGATGAGGCCTGCTCGCGCCCCGTGCCCGACGCATGGGTGAATGCCGAGACCCATCAGCTGATCCCGCAAAGCAACGGTGTTTGGACCGCCAATGCCACCTATTACGCTCGGATCATTCCCGACGTTTCAACGCTGACCATCCACACCGCGGGTGCAGCCGAGATCGATGAGGGACAGGTCTTTATCTATCGCATCCAGGGCGTTTCCGCCAACGTGGCGGATATCGACCTTACCGTCACCGTTACGGGCAATGGCTCGATCACGGTCTCGGATCTTGAGATCGGTGATTACACCGTAACCTGCTTGACCGATTGGTCCTTCCGCTACGAGGTCGCAAGCGAAAGCAAGAAGGTCTCCTTGGCCGTTGACGGCAACAAGAACGTGGTCAGCTTTGGCCAGGTCCGATCCCTGAGACAATGGCTTGACGGGAACCACAGCATCAAAAATATCTTTAACTGATCTCGCCTGTGGCGAAATAACTTGAAACGGAGGTGTTTGATCCGTGAAAAAAAGAATATCCGTGATCTTGGCGGCCATACTGCTGGTTACAGCGGCCGTTGGCACAACGGTGGCGTTTCTCGTGGATAAAACACCCTCCGTGGAGAACGCCTTTTACCCGACGGTAGTCACCTGCCAAGTGCTGGAGAACTTTGACGCCGGCGCAAACGTGAAGCAAAACGTTTCCGTACAAAATACCGGTGACGTCTTTGCGTATATCCGCACAGCGGTGGTCGTCACGTGGGTCTCAAAAACAAGCGGAAGCACCTACGGCGGCGCCCCCTTGGCCGGCACCGACTACACCGTGACCATGGGTCCGGACGGCTGGGTGCGAGGCACCGACGGCTTCTATTATTGCACCGCTCCCGTGGCGGCAGGCGATAAAACGCCGACCCTGTTGGAGACCGTTGCCCCCGTTGAGGGACGCGCTCCCGAGGGGTACGTGTTATCGGTACAAATCGTGGCATCCGCCATACAGGCGGAGCCCGCACAGGCCGTTTTGGCCGCCTGGAGCGGCGTGACCGTGCACGATGACGGCTCCTTATCCCCCAACTGATTTTCCACGCCTCAAAACGCGAAAAAAATCCCCTCTGCGGCATCACCGCAAAGGGGATTTTTTAAAATAAAACGGCCGCCATAAAAAACCCGACGCAACGGCAAGGCCGCCCTTTTGTGTTGCTATGTCAGTTGAACCCCCAAAAAAGAGTCACACCGCCCTCGCCCGAGAGCCGGGACCCGCTTGAAGGAGAACTTGACGGGCCCTGCGCCTTATGATAAAATAAAAATACCGTAAATGTAACAAGGAGGTATTTTATGAAAAAGCAAAAATACACAAGAATAATCCTTCGTTGTGTCGGCCTTGCTCTTTTGCTCGGCGGCATTACCCTTACCGTCATCGGATATGCCAATTTCGGCAATTTTGACAACAACCTTTTCGGCCTCATCTTTCTCGGGTTGCCCTGCTTTGCCTTTGGCCTCGGCCTTACTGTGTTCTCCTTCTCCCAAAGCATTGCACGCTTTGTGAAAAACGAGCACGCACCCATTCTCAATGAGCTTTCCGAGGATATCAACCCCGCAATTAAGAATTATGCGCGCGCCGTGAGAGAGGGGATGGAGGGCGGCGATACCGTTTTGTGCGAATGCGGGACCCCGAACCAAACAACGGATAAATTTTGCTCCGAGTGCGGAAAAGCTCTGCAAGCTGCTTGCCCCAAGTGTGGCGCCCAACTCGCCACAACCCATAAATTTTGCCCCACCTGCGGCGAAAAATTAAATTAAAGACATAAAACAAAAATTGCTTGGCCCTTCATACAAAAGCCACGCAAAAATCAAACGGTCTGTGTGACAACAATCAGCGAGCCGCAAATGCGGCTCGCTTTTCTTGCAAAAAAATCGGACACATCACAAGGGCAAAAGCCCAAAATGATGTGTCCAACTTTTTTGTTTCTTCATTTAACCTCTCTCCCAACCAAGTAGTCGAGTGTAACATTGTAGTAATCAGCAAGCTTGATTGCCGCCCAGAGAGGAAGCTCGCGCTCTCCTCGCTCATATCTTTGGTAAACGGTAAGCTGCATATTAAGCAGCCCCGCAATCTGCTTTTGAGTTTTATCGTGATCTTCTCGCAAATCGCGCACTCTTGGATACACAAACATTTTCTCACCCCACATAGTATTATGTGAGATAATTATATAAAAAACACCGAGCGGTGTTGACAAATAACACCGCTTGGTGTTATAATGTGGGTACTAACTACGGAAGCTGGCGTTTTCGGTGCGCTGACTTCGGTTGGCGCACTTTTTTGTTAGAAAGGATAAATGGAATGAAATTTGGTAAAAGAATATCGTTATCAATTGCAACTTGTATTTCTCTATCTTTGTTATCGTATGTAATCGGTTTTTTAAATCGAATTGGTTTCCCCTTTGTTTTAACAAACATTATTAACGCTATATTGGGAATCATTGTTTCGTCCTTACTTCTCAAACTATTTTTTCAAAAATTTTGTTCGCAGAACTGCTCTTGGCTAACATATATACCGCTTGCGTTAATGATATCTTTGTTTTGCGGTATTGCTATCCGCATTGTAGGAGGAATCTCTCCTGTCATTAGTGAAATATTTTGGGATGATTTTGAAACAGAAAAGTTCTTACTTAGCTTTGTCAATTTCCTTCAAACGATTACTCGAATCATACTTACATATTACTTCATATCCGTTATTGAAAAAATGGATTTGGATACAATAGATCCACGCCAAGCTTTAATCAATCGCAAATTATACTTTTTGGTTGTAGCAATTGTAGCAATCAAAGGCTTCGTCGTTAATAGTTTCTCAATCTTCACATCTTTGACTGATTATTTGAGATACAATGCAGTACGTATTATCGTTTTTCTTCTTGTAATGACCCTACTTATAACAGGAGTTGCATCCTGGGGTGCAATGATGCTAATTAATATTGACAACGGAAGATTGGATGAATGTTCTTGGTGCAGTGGAGAAGGCAAAGTGTGGAAAGGAACCAAAGGATGGTTGCCTTGTGATCACTGTGACGGAACAGGATTGATTGGATGGTAACACAAAGCAACGTCAAACGTAGGCCGAAATATCGGAAGATAAAATCAGCGAGCCGCTTTTGCGGCTCGCTTTTCTTACAAAAAAACAAATCGGACACATCACAAGGGCAAAAGCCCAAAATGATGTGTCCAACTTTTTTATTTATGATTTGTAGGGGGCATTCACGAATGCCCCGCGGTCGATTCGTGAATCGACCCTACGAAGCCTTATATTGCAAGAATTACTTGCAAACCTCTTCGATCGCAACAGCCACAGCAACAGTCATACCAACCATAGGGTTGTTACCAGCGCCGGATAATCGACACAGAGCGAGTCTGCAAGCTTGCTTGCAAGCGAGCCGAGGAAGATTGCTCCGCGAGCGTTGCGCAAGGCGCAACAAAGTGCAAAGCACCAAGAAACAAGCAAAGCGCAGTTGCTTGAGCGAGCAGGGAGTATGAGGCCCATCATTTCCATGCTTCAGGGCGTTTGGAATACCCCTGAACCACCCAAAAGCCTTGTAATATAAGCATTTCACATTGCAAAATCTTTCCGCTAAACACATCGTTTTCAGTTTTGCTGAATGCATTATATCGTGTTTTGAGGATTTCGTACATGGTTTGGAAAAAGTTTAACTGTAACTTTTTTGCTAACCCAAAATTCCAATAGCAAAAGATTATGCCGCTACACATAATCTTTATTTAGGCATTTCCACTTATAAACGCAACTATCTTTTCTGTTATTTCTTTAATATCATAATTATCTCCTTTATGTTTTTTTCCAATGAGCATAGAATGTTTGATTGGATGTATAAGTCCAGGAAGGATTGATTAAATTATCATGTTCATCATACCAACCTAAAAACTCATATCCTTCGCGAACTGCTTTTGTCGGCATAATAGTTTCATTTCCGTAATATTGAGTACATTGATTGTTTCCATTGAATATTATTGACTTTTTTGAAATCAATTTTAACTGAAGAATACACTGACCCATGTAACCTAAACCGCTACTGGAATGATAATACGTGCCAGATGCGTACATTTTATATCTATGTCCAGGAACTAAATTCAAAGTAATTGTACCATTTAGGTCACCGTCTGCCTTCTTTCTTGAGTAAATTGTTTTGCTGTCGGTTAAATCGGTTATTGAACCTATGCCATATGCACTTCCGTCATCGGTATAACTATATGTTAGTGTTGCTTCGCCAGTAAATATATGAGGGACATAAAAATAAACAGTGGTTGAATAATTACCTCCATTGATAGACGACGCGCCGTACCCTATAGCAGTCATTATCTTTTCATCAGTAGGTATAACATATGATGTGTTTGGTTCACCACTCCACTTTGCATACAATGTTAAATCTTTTGTTACGCAAAAATTATTTTCAACAGCCCGTGTACAAGATTTGTCAAAATACCATCCAGCAAATATATACCCTGATTTGGAAGGTATAGTTTGGTTATAGATATCTATTGCTTCGTTTTCTTTGATCTGGATTTCATGAGTTGTTCCTTGCTCGTTGCAATAGTCGAAAATTATTGTATAAACGACCGCTCCTCCGTTAGCATCAAACAAAGAATCATAAGAATAGGGGGAAAAACTTGCATATAAGATAAGATCGCCATATTGTCCATCAAGCGTTTCCACTTTATTCACAAATGTTGATTCTTTATACCAACCATTAAATGTATAATAGTCTTTGGATGCATTTTTTAGGATAATAATATCGTTGATCGTATACGTGGACGGGTTTTGGAAAGCGTTTGTTCCTTCGTATAAAACATACGAAATTGAATAGTTGTTTAAGCTCCAAGTTGCCACATAAGTCAGGTTTTCGGTGTTCCCGGCTTCTATTCTTACATTTGTGCTCGGGACACTACCATTAGACCCGGTCCATCCTGTAAAGGTATAACCGGCTTTTATAGGAGCAGATAAAACAATATCGCTAGATTCTATATTATGTGTTGTTGGGTTGCTGGCTGTACCACCGTTTAAATCGTAAGTTATGGAATACTCAAAAGGTTGCCAAATAGCAACTAAAGTATAATCTCTTACACTCGAGGTGTTTATTGTTGAAATAAAAATCGTGTCATTTTGCCATCCCTTAAAGATGTAATGATCTTTGGTAGGGGTATTCAAAGAAATGTTTGAATCCAAAACAGTATACGAAGAAGGGTTTGCTAAATCGTTTGTCCCCCCATTTAATTCGTATGTAATGCTATAAGTATTTAAAGACCAATTCGCAATATAGGACAGATTTTCAGTATTACCCTCCTCAATCGTCACTGTCATTTGGGGTGTATGACCGTTCGAGCCCGTCCAACCGACAAAGGTATAACCTTTCTTGGTGGGCGCAATCAGCGTGATTGCTTCGCTTTCAATGCCGTGCGTTCTCGGGTTGCTCGCACTGCCTCCGTCCAAATCGTAAGTAATCGTATATTTTGCGGGGGTCCAATTTGCAACAAGGGTGATATCATCGTTCCAAGAGGGAGATATGCTTTCCACAGCATTTCCGTTATATGTCCACCCAGCGAAGGTATAATGCTCTCTGGTGGGGTTATAAAGTGTGATAGCGGATCCTGCCGTTGCATAGGTTGCAGGATTGTCTTGATGGTTGCTTCCGCCGTTTAGTTCATATGTGACATAGTAGGTCGTGTCATTCTTAGTTGTAAACGTTGCGGCTTTGCTTGTAACACCAAAGGGCGTATTGCCGTTTGTAGCAAGTCTTTGATAGAAAGTGTACGAGGTATGGGGCTTCAGATTTTCAAAGATCGGACTGGATTGCCATGTGATTCCGTCCATGGAATATTCGTATCCGTCTAAAGCATTCAATGCGATTTTGCGCACGTAAATGCCTGCAACAGTAGGAGCGGTACCAAGATTGTAATTATATCCTCGTCCGCTACAATCGGCACAATCGTTGGTGTAAGATGTTCTATAATCGCCCTTGCAAACAGAACAGGTGACCCTATTTGCACTATAGCAACTCGAACAAACCTCGCCCAATCCGTTGATAATAGTTACGCCGCCTCTCGATCCGCACGAACCGCACTTTGAGCCGCGGTTGCAGAAAGCACAGGTGGAATAGGTAGTAATTTTACCTGTATGATTGCAATCGCTGCAATAGGTAATCTTTTGCCATATAGCCCACAGCGTTACGTTGGCCTCTAACTCAAGTGTGCCGCCCGCGTTGTAAACAGTATTTTCGTATATGTTATTCCAACCGACAAACACATATCCCGTACGTGTGGGAGTTCCTGTATGCAGCGTGAGGGGCTGACCCTTTTGCTTGATTTGGGTTGCAAAGCTTCCGCTACCACCGTTGAGGATGTATTTTACTGTGTATTCCGTAGATTCATACTGTGTAAATTGCGCAGTATAGGTGGCTTCCCCTGTGACGCTTACAAGCAGCGGTGACCAGCCCGCAAAAACATAGTAATGCTGTGCATCCATCTCACGCTGCGGCGTGCCACTGTAAGAAGGCATGCTATCATAGGCGACCATAGTCGTCCCCAAAAGCGAGCCGTCCCAGTTTTTCCATGTGATCTTATATTCGATTGCCGTCCACTCAGCCACAAGAGTGACGTCTTGAACAAACGTCCAAGTTCCCGTCAGATCCATCTTATCATCACCATAATACCAGCCATCAAAGGTATAACCGGTTCTTGTAGGCTCTTCAAGTGTATAGGAGTGATCAAATATTACCGATGCGGTGGGAGCAGTCACCGTGCCGCCGTTAGGAACATACGTTACGGTATAAGGGTTTGCCTCCCAATTAGCATTGATCGTTAGGTTGCTTGTTACGGCGAGCGCAAGATCACGCGACCATCCGTCGAAGGTATAACCCGTTTTCTTGGGATCGGCAGGTGCGGAAATAAATGCACCTTCCTCTATTGTTTGCGACGCTACTGCTGTACCGCCATCGGTATTAAACGCTACCGTATACATCGGTCTGCGCCGCAAGGTAACGGTATACAGCTTTTGTGCGTTGCCATTCGTGACCAAAATATAATAGGTGTTGTCCTCAAGCTCCAACGTTACAGTCTTGCTGTTAATCTCATTCTCGCAGCTAATATCACGCGCGACAATATAGGTGGCGCCGTTTGCTACGGTGATGTCATTTAAGAAAGAAAATGCTGTAGTATTGTTGGGGAGCGAGAGATACGCAGTTTCACCGGTTACAGTCATGGCAGCAGATTTGATAGCCGTACCCTGCAAATGGGCAGGGATGACCTGCTGTGCAACTAAAACTGTACCGCAGACTGAGCAATGCTTGCCTTCGGTAAGACCATCGGTAGTGTCAGTTTCCGACACAGCAGCATCGATCACCTCGGTGTGCTGGGTGGTCTTTTCGATCGTTTCTGTTTCCAGTGTTTCTCCACACTCGGTGCATTCCTTGTGTTTTTCACCCACGACGGCACAGGTTGCCTCATCGTCAACGATCCAAGTGCTTGGTGTGTGTGCCGGCTTCTCAATGGTTACTGTTTCCAGCACTTCACCGCACTCGGCGCATTCCTTGTGCTTTGCTCCCGCAACGGCACAGGTCGCCTCCGTATCGGTAATCCAATCACCCTCTGTGTGCAAGTGGATCTTACTCCATTTGGCATACACTTTCATATCCGAGGATAGCGGCGTATCCATTAAGGAATTTGCCGTAAAGGGCTTCTCCCATACATCGTTATCCCAGTACCAACCGTCAAAGGTATAGCCCTCCTTGGTCGGATCCTCAGGCATTTTGATGCTTTCCTCTCCTGTTGTGCCAACGGTGGCATAATCTTCTCCGTCAACCACAAAGGTGATGTCAAATTCTACATCCTTACCACAAGATACAAGCAGGGTGGCAAAGATTAGAACAAGCATCAAACAACATAAACATATCCGTGTTTTTTTCATAACAAATCTCCTTTATAAATTCAAAAAATGATTTGTTTAACAATAAACCGATATAATAATTATATCGCTATAAGACTAACTTGTCAACCTTATACATATAATTCTTTGGGTATTCTTATGGTAAACTATTCTTATAAGACTAACAAGGAGAAAAGGTATGGATGTTGGCAAAAGGATAGTCGCTTTAAGAGAGCGATGCGGATTCACTCAAAATGGTTTAGCTGAGCGAGCCGGAGTGTCTCAAACGCACTTGCGCCGAGTTGAGCTTGGCGAGGCAGATATTACCGTTGGTCATCTTCAGCTTTTGTGTGACGCCATGAGCATATCTATCGAGGAATTTTTTAAAGAAGAATCAGTTTCCGATGAAACAGCCGTAGCCTTTTCTAAGCTTTCGCCTAAACAAAAAACGCTTTTGCTCACATTTCTTGAAAGTCTATGATTATTTCTTGATATAAAAAGGACACATCACTAAGGAAAACCCTTAAAATGATGTGTCCAACTTTTTTATTTATGATTTGTAGGGGGCATTCACGAATGCCCCGCGGTCGATTCGTGAATCGACCCTACGAAGCCTTATATTGCAAGAATTACTTGCAAGCCTCCTCAATCGCAACAGCCACTGCCACGGTCATACCGACCATGGGGTTGTTACCAGCGCCGATAATCGACAGAGAGCGAGTCTGCAAGCTTGCTTGCAAGCGAGCCTGGAAGATTGCTCCGCGAGCGTTGCGCAAAGCGCAACAAAGTGCAAAGCACCAAGCAACAAGCAAAGCGCAGTTGCTTGAGCGAGCAGGGAGTATGAGGCCCATCATTTCTACGCTTCGGGGCGTTTGGAATGTCCTTGAAACCTCAAAAAGCCTTGTAATATAAGCATTTCACATTGCAAAATCTTTCCGCTCAACACATCGTTTTAGAGTTTGCTAAATGCATTATATCGTGTTTCCAACATTTTGTAAGCGGGCGATTTATATGAAAACGCTTATGTTTATCTAAAATTTTTATCATTCTATCATTTCAATAAGCCCTAAATCGATCAATGCGCAAGAAAGACAACTTAATATGGAATATGCGTTAGTTATCTTAAAAGTTTCCTCTTCGCTTTTAAAAACTTTCAAATTATATTCTCCGAAATTATCCAGCATACTAATGTCAAATTCGGTATCGCTATGTAAATAAAACTCAGAAAGCATCTCAAAGGCTGCTTGTAACACATTCACTTCTTTAATGTTTTCTTGATAGAGTTTATTTCTCGCCAAATAGGGCTTAATTTTTTCACCGGGCTCAAAAGCAGCACGAACTGCTTTTTTTACAAGAGCATTAATTAAATACGCCTCAATACTAGGATAATTCAGTAGTAACAAACCGCCTAATTCTATATCGTTTTCTCGAGAATTGGTTAGTTTAGTTACTAAGTTTTCTATCAACCCTGGGTTGTTGTTCGACTGAGGGTCTCTGTCAAAAATATAATATATTGCTGCATTGTGCAAATCCAACTTGTATTTCTCATATAACGTGCTAAAAACCATATCCAAATAATCTGTACCACGCTGAATACTTGAAATGTTTGAATTCTGGGTATTGATAACAAATATCTGCGAATTACTATCAGAATCACTTCGATAATACTCTATTGGCTCTTTCCCTCTTCGATATTCTACCACTGAATAATCAAAAATCTTTGTAAACAAATATTCAAGGAGAGTAAATTCACGTGTTTGTCCTTCCACGATAAAAACCACTCTACCGATGGATTTTTTGGTATTCAAGCGCAATTCCATAACAGTCAACCCCTATAATTTGGAACGCCGCCAACCATTCCACTTAAATATATTTTTTCAAAATTTTGAGATTCTCGAGGATGCACTGAAGAAAACTTTTTAATAGTACTACCACAAGCGTGGCTAAAATCAATAGTATAAATCTGATCAGGCCTTAACAAAGTGGATTTTAACAAATTAGTAGAATGTGAGACAAAAAAGATTTGCGATCTTTCGGCATTTTCCATAAAATAGCGAATGATTAATTCTTCCAACTCATTATGAAAGGCACTACTAAATTCATCAACAATAAACATACATTCTGTGCTCACAACATGCAACAAAGCAGGAAGCATATTTAGCAATGTTTGATTGCCAAGCGATTCTAGGGCCATAGGCATCCAATAATCCAGATTGTTGCGTTTCAAATAAATATACTTTTCAGATTTGGTATCCGCAACAGCAAATTCGCTAAGTCGGTGTTTCGTTTCATAAGCAATTTCTTGATTAAAACCGAAATAATTAAAAAAGTTATTAATTTCTTCTACACCATTTGTTTCAATATAATTAGATATTACCAATTTGTTACTCGCCTCAAAAGTGATAACTTTTTTTTCGGCAGCATTGAAGACTACTGAATTACTAAGATATTTCATCCACCTCGCCAAGCACGGAACAGATGCAAATTTAGTGCTGAAGTACATACTTCTCAAAAAAAGCGTCGTTTCATCAATATCGTTATGATTTTGAGTTTCTGACAATAGTGTGGTTGCGCTTTTTCCAATGCGACGCAAAAAACATTCACCATTCAATAACAAATCTTCTTTAAGAATGACGCCTTTTTTGTCCATTTCAAACGAATACACAATTTTAGTTTCATCAAAACTGAAATGGTACTCTAACTTCATAGATCCTAGAGAAAAGAGGCAAGAATTTACAGCAGCATCAATGGATGTTTCTTTAAAGAGCATCTCCAGTAAAAAAGTAATGGCTCTAATAGAATTCGTTTTTCCCGATGCGTTTCCCCCGATAAAGAGTAATCCTTTTAAGATTCCATCCTTCACATTTACATCTTGCAACATTTTATAATTCGTTGCGTAAATATCAAAAACTGTTTCTTCTTTGAAAGACCTAAATCCAGAAAGTTTAATTTGTGTGAGCATTTTCTCCACCTCCTACATCATCATTATAACAGAAAAAAGCAAAAATGAAACATGTTTTTGTAAATTTTTTTCACTTTTTTTAAAAAATGTGTAATTTTTTTACAGATGTACCGCACTTTAAGTCATTTCACACCCTCCTCCGGAACTGGCAAGCGCTAAACTTCCTTAATTTCTAACACCAACAAAAATCAACATTTAAAAAATAAAATAGAAACAATTGTCTTTCTATTGTTAACCAAAATTTTAAGAACTGCTTCAGTAGCATCTTTGTTGTATCTATTGTATCACCTTTAAATATCATTGTCGTTAACCTGATTTTTGATATCTGCTAAATTATATAGACAGCAATATTTTGTGCTCTGTTGTTGTTCTAAATAATTACAAATATAAAGGATGACTATAATGGAAAATAAAATATCGATAAAGCCGCAGAGACCTTAACCAAGGAATTGGAAAGTATGAGCAGTGAAGGGCTACATGACTTTTTTATGTTCTTCTACAAGTTCAACCACCAGTGCTATAACACGATCGCCCCGGACATGTTTGAAGAGTTTTTGGAAGCGTTCGACAGCAACCCGTTTAAGCTCAATGAAGACAAGGGCTTTAGAAAGCAGTTAATAGAAAATATCATCAAATATACCTATGACCATATAGAAATGCAAATAGCTCTGCCGATAATACCTGATAGTTCCCTCTCTTAAATTCCTCTGCCGGCAGTATTCAAGATACTTGTTGCAGCCCTCCTCAAAGGTCAATTTCCCTAAGCTTTTTCATTGTAAGATCCTCCTTTTAATACAAAAACAAATTGGACACATCATAGGGCAAAAGCCCAAAATGATGTGTCCAATTTCCTAACTATTTTATTTTAGAATTTATTTTAGAAATATCTTTTGTTATAAACCAAGCAATTCCTTCTTTTTTGCATCAAATTCTTCTTGAGTGATCGCCCCTATGTCTAAGAGCTCTTTATATTTCTTCAGCTCATCGGCCTTGGATGGCGCTTGAACAATAGTAGCACCGCCTTTCGCACGTTTATACTCGCTGATTTTAGCATCAATATATTTCACCATTTCTTCTGCATATGCTATAATTTCTGCACTACCATTAAAAGTAATCGTGTTTTCATCTCTGGAGGCATCCATCACCCCTCCGGAGCTTTCCACACCGCCGGGTATAGAAAACTGAATATGTCCTGCGGTTATGCCCGGCTTTTTGAATTGTACAGAGGTGATATCACTGTAGTATAATGTTTTATCACCTTTAATACCCATAGCAAAAAAATTAAGAACACCCTTATGCTGAATAACCACCCTGTCTTCAAAAACATGCAAGCGGTCACCAACACCACCATTAAGTGCATATACGCTCCCAGGCAAAGGTTCAAATTTAATAATCTGTTGCTTCTCAGTTGTCGTTGTATAATTGCCGCTTACAATCTCCATAAGAATCTGATTCACTAAAAGACCTTTTTTAAACACTAGTTGCAGTTCTATGTTTTCACCATCCTTGACTTTGATTGACTCTTTGGTAGCAAGAAATGAATACTTTGCTGATATAGTACTGTCTCCATCTAAATCCAACGTAACAGTTTGACCTGTTGCCACCCTCGCAGCTTCTCTTGAATTGATGATAATTTTTGCCGCATCAGGCATCTTTTTTTGAAATCCATGAATCATAATTTTCCCTGCCATAAAATCTTCCTCCTTAGAAGCCGCATGTCGCGGATAATTTAAGACCATATTATCACAAATTGAGATATTTGTCAATATCTCAAAACGAGATTTTATATAATAAATCCAATAGGTGGTGATATTATGCGCTTAAGAGATTTGCGAGAAGATATGGATTTAACGCAGAGCGAATTGGCTCTATATTTGCACATCAAACAAAACACGTATTCTCAATATGAAAATGGACAAAGACAAATTCCTCTCGATCAGTTAATTTCACTCGCAAAATATTACAAGACCTCAACTGATTATATATTGGGGTTAACAGACATTAAAAAACCTTATCCAAAAAAATAAATCGGACACATCACCAAGGAAAACCCTTAAAATGATGTGTCCAACTTTTTTATTGTGAAATTTTGCGTAATTGAATTTTACAACGCTTTCCCGAAGCCGTCAAAGGTCTCGAAAGCCTTGCAATTTAAGCAATTACTTATAGCTCTCCTCGATCGCAACCGCAACTGCCACGGTCATACCAACCATGGGGTTGTTGCCTGCGCCGATGAGGCCCATCATCTCTACGTGCGCGGGCACGGAGGAGGAGCCTGCGAACTGTGCGTCGCCGTGCATACGGCCGAGGGTATCGGTCATGCCATAGGAAGCAGGGCCTGCGGCCATGTTATCGGGATGGAGCGTACGGCCCGTGCCGCCGCCGGAGGCCACGGAGAAGTACTTCTTGCCGTTCTCCATGCACCACTTCTTGTAGGTACCTGCAACGGGGTGCTGGAAGCGGGTGGGGTTGGTGGAGTTACCGGTAATGGAAACGCCCACGTTCTCAAGACGCATGATCGCAACGCCCTCCGGCACGCTGTCGGAGCCGTAGCATTTTACGTCAGCACGGGCGCCCTTGGAGAACGCCTTTTCAGAAACCACCTTAACCTCCTCGGTTGCGGGGTCAAACTGGGTCTTTACGTAAGTAAAGCCGTTGATACGGGAAATGATGTAAGCGGCATCCTTGCCAAGGCCGTTGAGAATCACGCGCAGGGGCTTGGTACGAACCTTGTTGGCGTTCAGCGCGATCTTGATCGCACCCTCAGCGGCAGCAAAGGACTCGTGGCCTGCGAGGAAGCAGAAGCAATCGGTCTCCTCGGAAAGGAGCATTGCGCCAAGGTTGCCGTGGCCAAGGCCTACCTTACGGTTTTCAGCAACGGAGCCGGGAATGCAGAATGCCTGCAGACCGATACCGATAGCAGCAGCGGCGTCAGATGCCTTCTTGCAACCCTTCTTAATTGCAATAGCAGCGCCTACAACGTAAGCCCACTTTGCGTTCTCAAAGCAGATAGGCTGGGTCTCCTCTACGATCTTGTAGGGGTCAATGCCCTGTGCCTTGCAGATATCCATGCACTCGTCAATAGAGGAGATGCCGTATTCCTTCAGCGCGGCAAGAATTTTCGCCTCGCGTCTTTCATAACCTTCAAAATTAGCCATTTTATTTTTCTCCTCCTTATATTATTCCTTGCGGGGGTCGATGTACTTGACAACGCCGTCTTCGGGCTTGAAGCGGCCGTAAGTACCCTTGGACTTCTCATAAGCTTCGCCGGGTTCCA
>JAFVYZ010000001.1 GCA_017508425.1 Clostridia bacterium
GATGTGAAATGAAATAAATCCCCTCACGCCCGCAGGCATTTCACTCGCTGAAAGCGAATTTCACGCACGAAGTGCATTTCACAAATCCCGCAAGGGATTTATTTCGTTGCGTAGTGTCCTTAAGGGCACTACGCATACGGCGGTCATCTTTTTTTAAGCCTTTTCCTTGGGGGTGCATTTTTCCTTGATCCATAAAAACAGGTCAAACTCAAGGGCAAAACGGCACACCTTGTTGTCGCGGTGCGCGTCAAGTGCCCGAAAGATCGCCCGGGTGATAAAGTACGCGGCGACACCGCCAAGGGTACCGGCCACAAGGCCTGCCAGTACGTCGGAGGTGTAGTGCACCATCAAATAGATGCGCGAGACGCCCATAAGGAGCGGGAAGAGGAGCACGGGGAAGGTGAATTTCTTCCGTTTGCTCGCAAGGAAGAGCCCGACCATCGCGGCTGTCGCCGAGGTGGTGTGCCCCGAGGGGAAGGAGGTAAACACGCCCTCACCCTTTCTTGCTTCACCGACGGCTACCCACCATTCGTGCACCTGACCGGCCAAATGGTCAAAGTTGGCGTAGGGGCGCATGCGTCCGATCAGCGGCTTTACGGTGAGATTGGTGATGATGCCGCCGCAGCAAACGGCGAGAAAAACACAAACGCCGAGCTTTCGCGTGCGTTTTGGGAGCATCAGCAGCACGCCAAGGGCGAACATACAAAGCCCGTCGTGCGCAAAAAAGCTGATGAATTTCATAAAATGCGTGAGCCACGAGGTGATTTCAGCCCCCGCATTTTCACCGGCCCATACGGCCAGCGCATGCATTTTGGTAAATACCGAAAGGTCAAGGCCCCCAAATACCGTATCGATCCACGTTGCGACCATCATATCACGTCCTTTTCTTTGTTGATATTTCAAGTATAGCACGAAACGGGAAAAAATGCAAGTGTGTGAAAATGTTTGCGTTTTTTTACTTGATTTTTAAAAATTCGTGTGTTATAATGAAATTTCCATAAAAGGTTTATAGGAGGAAAGTCTATGAAAACCAGTCTTGTGATCATGGCAGCCGGTATCGGCTCGCGCTTTGGTAAAGGCATCAAGCAACTTGAGCCCGTAGGTCCTTCCGGTGAGATCATTATGGATTATTCGATCCACGATGCACTTGAGGCGGGCTTTGACCGCGTGGTCTTTATCATCCGTCGCGATCTCGAACAGGATTTCCGCGAGATCATCGGCAACCGTATTGAAAAAATTTGCCCCGTGGCATACGCCTTCCAGGAAAAGGACAATTTGCCCGGCGGCTATACCTGTCCCGAGGGGCGCACCAAGCCCTGGGGCACCGGTCAGGCTGTGCTGGCCTGCAAAGGGATCGTAAACGAGCCCTTCCTTGTCATTAACGCCGACGACTATTACGGCAAGGAAAGCTTTTGTCTTGCACACGATTTCCTGGTCAGCGGCAAGGGCGAGAACGAGTTTTGCATGCCCGGCTTTATTTTGAAAAACACTCTCAGTGAAAACGGTGCCGTTACGCGCGGTGTGTGCCGTGTGGAGAACGGATATCTGGCCGAGGTCGTTGAAACGGGTGGCCTCGTACACGATGGCGAGGGTGCCGCGACCGAGCAGGACGGCCAAAAGACCCCCATTGACCCGCAGTCGATCGTTTCGATGAATATGTGGGCACTGACCCCCTCGTTTTTCGAGGAGCTGGACCGGGGCTTCATCGAGTTCCTTTCCAACGTCAAGGAGGGTGACCTCAAGGCCGAGTATTTGCTCCCTGCCGTGGTGGACGGGATGATCAAATCGGGCAAGGCCACGGTGCGTGTGCTCAAAACGAATGACCGTTGGTTCGGCGTGACCTATCAAGAGGATAAATACGCCGTGATCGAGAGCTTCAAGGCTCTGCATGCGGCCGGCGTTTACACCGAGCCTCTTTATTAAGGTGGCGCTTCATTCGCGCAGACCAAAAACACACACTAATTTATTACAGTGCTAACAAAGAAACCCGCTTTTCTCATTGTGCAAACGGTGAAGAAAGCGGGTTTTTAGGTGGAAATCCTTACGGATTTCATTTTAATTGTATGTGTGTTTTTTAGGCGCGCTCTTGATGCTCGACGTATGGAATACGCCTATCGCATCAAGATCGTGCCTTCAGCATCGAAGCAAGCCGCCCCCTTCTTTTCGTGGCGCTTCATTCGCGCAGACCAAAAACACACACTAATTTATTACAGTGCTAACAAAGAAAACCGCCTTTTCCCTCGCAAAAACGGGTGATAGGGCGGTTTTTAGGTAGAAATCCTCGCGGATTTCATTTTCACTATACGTGCTTTTTAGGCGCGCTCTTGATGCTCGACGTATAAAATACGCCTATCGCATCAAGATCGTGCCTTCTGCATCGAAGCAAGCCGCCCCTTTTTTGGGGGCTTGATTTTTTAAAAAAAGTGTGCTATAATATAAAATTGTTATTTATATGGATAACAAATTCTTACAAAAAGGAGCTGGTGAAATGGATCCGTTACCGCGAAGTTGCCCCGCGATAGTTTTACCGCGTGAGCCTCTTCCCAAGGGTGGTTTAAAGCGTTGTGCGCTTTGGCACGTGCCGTTTGTGCTGCGTTGCTGACGTTGTCAAGGCAAAGAAAAAAGCACAATACATTTTAAATTACATTTGGAGGAATTATGGATATTATAAAGCAGTTGATACTGCAGCTTGTACTTATTTTATTGAACGCATTTTTTGCCGCCACCGAGATCGCCGTGATCTCCTTGAACGAAAACAAGGTGAGAGCAAGGGCCGAGGACGGTGATAAAAAAGCAGGCAAAATTTTAAAGATCATAGAGGAGCCGACACGGTTTTTGTCGGCCATTCAGGTGGGTATTACCTTAGCAGGCTTCCTCGGCTCGGCCTTTGCGGCCGACAATTTTGCCGAGCGCCTGACGGCCTTCCTGATGCGCATCTTTGATCTTGCCCCCTCGCATTACGGGGTGATCAACACCGTGTCGGTGGTGGTTATTACCCTGGTGCTCTCGTACTTCACCCTGGTGCTGGGTGAGCTGGTCCCCAAGCGCGTTGCCATGCGTCACAAGGAGAAGCTTGCCAATGCCGTGTGCGGCTTTATTTCGGGCCTGACGGAGGTCCTTAAGCCCGTGATTTGGCTTTTGACCGTCTCGACCAATGGCCTGCTTCGCCTTTTTGGCATTGATCCCAACGCCAAGGAGGAGTCGGTGTCCGAGGAGGATATCGTGATCATGCTCGATGCCGGTGCCGATGAGGGTACGCTCGATGAGGAGGATATCACCTACATCAAAAACGTATTTAAGCTCGACCGCCTGACCGCCGCGGATATTATGACGCAAAAAAGTAATATGGTCACGGTTTCGGAGTCGCACAGTGAGAGCGAGGTCATACAGACGCTTTCCACCGAGGGCTACTCGCGCATTCCCGTTTACGATGCTGAAAATGAGAAGATCGTGGGCATCCTGCACGCAAGGGAATATTTGCTTCGACGCGGTCGTGAGGATTTTTGCTTAGCCGATGTGATGCTGCCCGCGGTGTTTGTGCCCGAGACTGTGCATTTGGATGCGCTTTTGCGCGATATGCAACGTGACCACCGCCATATGGTGATCGTGGTGAACGAATACGGTCAGGTGTCGGGTCTTGTGACGATGGAGGATATCATCGAGCAGCTGGTCGGTGAGATCTGGGATGAGCAGGACGAGGCGACCGAGGACATCGTAATGGTGGACGAGCACACCTATCGTGTGAAGACGGCCACCTCGATCGAAACCTTTTTTGAGTTTTTCGAGCTGGACGCCTGCGATGAGATCGTGTCAACGACCGTCAACGGTTGGCTGACCGAATCCTGTGAGGGCATTCCCGAGGTTGGATATGCGCTGAATTATGCGTGCTTGACCTTGACGGTGACCAAGGCCGACGGTGTGATGACGCACGAGGTGTTGGTTGAGGTAAAGCCGAAAGAGGAAGAGATCACCGAAGAATAATGCAAGAACCGCTTTTGCGACCGCAAAAGCGGTTCTTTTGTCGTGGGGACCGGCACCTCGACACTCCGACGACCGCTCCCCCCAAAAACCACCGCACAAATATGACCTGATTTTGACATTTTTTGAGAACCTTTTACAATCTCCAACATAGTATGATATCGAGGGAGAGGGAAATGCTTTCCCCGAAGGCTTGAAGGAGGATTTGGTATGAATAACAACTGCTTTGGCAATCTGCTTGGCGATAACAACAGCTGCTGCTGGATCATCATTATTGCACTTATCGTGCTTTGCTGCTGCTGCCACTAAACCCCCGAGGTGCCGCTGTGCGGCAACGTGATCCCCAAAATGCCGAGGGCTTTGCCCTCGGCATTTTTCTTTTTTGAGTGATTTTTCAAAAAACTGTTGAGTCGGGTAGGTGTCTTGTGCTATAATTAATATAATTATAGACACGCGCTGCGGCGCAGTAACAGTAAAAGAGGTAAGTATGTCAAATTCGGTAAAGCAGTCGCACATACGCAATTTTTCGATCATCGCGCACATCGACCACGGCAAATCCACGCTCGCGGACCGTTTGCTGGAGGCCACTCAAAGCGTCAGCACGCGCGAAATGGAGGAGCAGCTCCTCGACAATATGGACCTGGAGCGTGAGCGCGGGATTACCATCAAGGCTCGCGCCGTGCGCCTTTCCTATACCGCCAAGGATGGGGAGGTGTATGACCTGAATCTCATCGACACCCCCGGTCACGTGGACTTTAACTACGAGGTATCCCGGTCGCTGAACGCCTGTGAGGGTGCCCTTTTGGTGGTGGATGCGACGCAGGGCATTGAGGCACAAACCCTTGCCAACGCCTACTTGGCGGTGGATGCTGACCTCGAGATCCTGCCGGTCATTAACAAGATCGACCTGCCCTCGGCCGACATTGACGGCGCACGCCGTGAGATCGAGGATGTCATTGGCATCCCTGCGATGGATTGCCCGGCCGTATCGGCCAAAATGGGGCTCAACATCGGTGACGTGCTGGAGCGCATCGTCAGTGACATTCCCGCCCCCTCGGGCGATGAAAACGCGCCCTTGAAGGCGCTGATTTTTGACAGCTACTACGACAGCTACCTTGGCGTTGTGGTCTATGTTCGCGTGGTGGACGGAAAGCTCAAGGCAGGCGACACCATTCGTATGATGTCAACGGGCCAGACCTTCCAGGTGGTGGACGTGGGCGTCATGGACGCCTTTGGGCTCTCGAAGCGCGAGATGCTGACGGCGGGTGAGGTAGGATATTTGACCGCCTCGATCAAGAGTGTGGGAGAAACGCGCGTGGGCGATACCGTAACGCTTTCCGACGATCCCGCAGACAAGCCGCTCCCCGGCTTTAAGGCCGTACAGCCGATGGTGTATGCAGGTATTTATCCCGCAGACGGCTCGCGCTACGGGGATCTGCGTGATGCGCTTGAAAAGCTGCGCCTCAATGACGCGGCACTCACCTTTGAGCCCGAAACGTCAGTCGCGCTCGGCTTTGGCTACCGTTGCGGCTTTTTGGGGCTCTTGCACATGGAAATCATCGAGGAGCGACTTGAGCGAGAGTTTAACCTTGACCTTATTACCACTGCCCCCAGCGTTATTTACGAGATCACCAAGCGCGACGGTGAGCACCTTATGATCGATAACCCCACCAACTACCCCGATCCTGCCGAGATCGAAAAGGCCTATGAGCCGATCGTGAAGGCCTCGATCATCACCCCCACCGATTACGTGGGGGGCCTGATGGACCTTTGCCAGGACCGCCGCGGTGAGTTTGTGGATATGAAATACCTTGACAGCACACGCGTCGAGCTTCACTACCGCTTGCCTCTCAATGAGATCATCTATGATTTCTTTGATGCCTTAAAGAGCCGCTCGCGCGGCTATGCCTCGCTCGATTACGAGCTTGAGGGGTACGTGGAGAGCAAGCTTGTTAAGCTTGATTTTCTTCTCAACGGTGAGCAGGTGGACGCACTCTCCTTTATCGTGCACGAGGAGAAGGCCTATGCCCGTGCGCGTAAGATCGCCGAAAAATTAAAGGATAACATTCCGCGCCAGCTCTTTGAGGTGCCGATCCAAGCGGCCATTGGCGCGAAGATCATCGCGCGTGAAACCGTCAAGGCGATGCGCAAGGACGTGCTGGCCAAGTGCTACGGCGGTGATATTACCCGTAAAAAGAAGCTGCTTGAAAAGCAAAAAGAGGGTAAAAAGAAGATGCGTCAGCTGGGATCGGTGCAAATTTCGCCCGAGGCCTTTATGGCAGTGCTTAAGCTGGATGATGATAAATAATTGCGATAAGACCTTAGGGCTTTATCTTCACGTGCCGTTTTGTGCGGCCAAATGCCGCTATTGCGATTTTTACTCCGCCAAAGCACCGCGTGCGCGACAGGAGGAATACGTGGCGGCGCTGGTCCGCAATCTTGAAGGACGTTCGGCGTCGGCCAAGGGATACACGGTCGATACCGTGTACATCGGGGGTGGTACGCCCTCGTTGCTGCCTGCCTCGGATATCGCACTCCTTTTGGGGGCGGTGCGCCGATATTATACGCTCGGTGAGCAGGTCGAGATCACCATGGAGTGCAATCCGCACTCAGCGGGGAAGGGTGACCTTGCGGCACTCCGCGCCGCGGGCGTCAATCGCTTGAGTATTGGTCTGCAAAGCGCCATAGATGCTGAGCTTTCGGCACTCGGCAGGCCCCATGATTTTAAAGCCTTTGAAAGCACCTTCCGGGCGGCACGCGCGGCAGGCTTTTCAAATATCAACGTTGATGTGATGTTTGGCATTCCGCATCAAACCATGGATAGTCTTACCCATACACTCAAAACGGTGCTTGATTTTGCGCCCGAGCACGTATCGGCCTATGGACTTCGCGTGGAGGAGGGAACTCTCTTTTGGCAAGAACGCAACGCCCTGCCCATTGCCGATGAGGATACCGTGGCAGATATGCAGCTGCTGGTGTCGCGCACGCTTCGCCGGGCGGGCTATCTGCATTACGAGGTCAGCAATTACGCAAGGGCGGGGTATCACTCGCGCCACAATATGCGCTACTGGTTAGGCACGCCCTACCTTGGCTTTGGCCCGGCGGCACATTCCTATTTTGAGGGTGTCCGCTTTGAAGCTCCCCGTGATACTGCGGGATATATCGAGGCGGTGGGATGGGGCGATCTTGCCGCGCTTAAAATAAATGCCCACTCCCCCACGCCCCATGAGGTGCGCGAGGAGTACGTGATGCTCCGTATGCGCCTTTTCGAGGGGATCGATGAGCGCGATTTTGAGGCGCGCTTCGGCATCTGCTTTGAGCAGGCATACGGCGATCTTACGCGATACATTGAGGGTGGCTTTTTGACGCGTGAGGGGGGGCGTATTGCCTTTACCGAGCGTGGGATGTGTGTATCAAACGCCATTTTATCCGAGTGGCTTGATTTCGGGCAATGATCCGAGGAAAGGAGGGCGTGTATGACACGTGTGGAAAAACTGCAGCAGCATCTTGCACCCAACGGTGCCGCTTTGATCTCCTCACCGCAAAACAGCTTTTATTTATCCCGCTTTCATTACAGTGATGGGTATTTGTTGATTTTTAAAAGCGAGGCCTTTCTCTTAACCGATTTCCGCTATGTCGAGGCGGCCGAGCGCTCGGCCGACCCCGCGTTTTCGGTTCTTTGTCCGACGGGTGGGATGATCCGTGCCATCGGGGACCTTCTTGGAGAACGGGGGATCACGGAGCTGATGATCGAGGAGGACCACGCTACGATCGCCCTGCGCGATCGCTTGGCGGCGAGCTTGGGCGAGATTTCGTTGACCACGGGTGCCGGCGGCATTTTATCGGCTCTGCGTGCCACCAAGGACCTCGAGGAGCTGGCAATCATGAGGAGAGCCCAGGCGCTTACCGATGCTGCCTTCTCTCATATTTTGGGATTTTTGAAGCCCTCGGTGCGTGAGATCGACGTGGCACTGGAGCTCGAATATTTTATGAGAAAGAACGGTGCTGACGGCATTGCCTTTCATACCATCGCGGTATCGGGGTCGGCCTCGGCCTTGCCGCACGGTGTACCGCGCGATCTCCCACTTGAAAAAGGGTTTCTTACTATGGATTTCGGGGCAAAGGTCAACGGTTACTGTGCCGATATGACGCGCACCGTCGTGATCGGCCGCGCCGATGAAGAAATGAAACGCCTTTACCGTACTGTTCTTGCGGCACAAAATGCGGCGTTGGAGATGGCGGTCGGCGGTGTTTCCTGCCGCGCACTTGATCTTGCCGCACGAGGTGTCATTGACGGTGCGGGGTATGAGGGGTGCTTTGGCCATTCGCTCGGGCACGGCGTAGGCATTGACGTGCACGAGGCACCGCGCTTATCCCGAGGCGCAGGGGAGCTTGAGGTATTGGTTCCCGGGAACGTCGTGACCGTAGAGCCCGGCATTTATCTTGCGGGGCGGTACGGCTGTCGCATTGAGGATATGATTGCGATAAATCTTGACGGAAGCATTGAGAATTTGACCAAGAGTACCAAGGATCTGATTGAAATATGAAGCAAGGGGCACCCTTCAGGGTGCCCCTTGTATTTGTAGGGGCGATTCACGAATCGCCCGAGGATAACAATGTGTTAAATATGGGGGGATGATTGTAGGGGAGGGGTTGCCCCTCCCGAAAATAACAATACGCGAACTGCGGGGCTCGTCCAATCAAGGCACGGTGTGCCTTGACAGGTCAAAGTTTTCCTCGGTGCCTAAACGGCACCGTCGCTGGCGCGAATCGGAAAATTTGCGCAATTTCGAGCGTTTCGCTCGAAAAAAACAGAATGCCTTGGCGGCTGAACGCCGCCACTTGCAAAGTAAGATCGGCATTCTTCCCGCCGTTTTGCTTCGCAAAACAACGGGTTCTCGCCCCCGTAATCCGCCCCAAAACGCAACAAAAAAGGCACCCCCGAATGGGGGTGGAGAGCGGCGGGGCTCGTCCATTTCAAGCCGCAAGCGGCTTGAAATAAACAGTTGCCAAGTAAAACTTGGCAACTTCCCTGCGGGTTCTCGTCCCGCCGCTTCAACAAAAAAGCACCCCCTCGATTGCGGGGGTGCTTTTTTGTTGGAGCGGATTACGGGGCTCGAACCCGCCACCTCGACCTTGGCAAGGTCGCGCTCTACCAAATGAGCTAAATCCGCAATGGTGCCTCCGGTCGGAATCGAACCAACGACACGGGGATTTTCAGTCCCCTGCTCTACCAACTGAGCTACAGAGGCAAAACTGGCGACCCGGATGGGACTCGAACCCACGACCTCTAGCGTGACAGGCTAGCGTTCTAACC
>JAFVYZ010000025.1 GCA_017508425.1 Clostridia bacterium
AACTTACCTCAAGATGAGATATCCCTCCTGCTTCGAGCAGGTAAGGTCACTTGTAGACTACGAGTTTGATAGGTCGGAGGTGTAAGTGCAGTAATGTATTTAGCTGACCGATACTAATAGACCGAGGGCTTGAACTTTTGAGCACAACTGTGCTCCTGTTCAAGTTTTGCAATTACTTGAGTTTCTTTTCTATGATTCATCCCTTTGTTCGGTTCTCAATGAGCATTGCTCATGTTGAATATGCACCTTTAGCTCATGTCGGACCACCAACTGAGCCAAAGTTGCAAAACATGCACCTTTAGCTCAGTTGGTAGAGCAACTGACTCTTAATCAGTGGGTCCCGGGTTCGAATCCCTGAAGGTGCACCATGTGCTTTTCGCACATAGGAAGAATTGTAACCAATTCTTCCACCATAGTTGGTGTTTTTAACGCAGAGGGTCCACCCGTTCCCATTCCGAACACGGAAGTTAAGCTCTGCAGTGGCGACAATACTTGTCTGGCGACGGACCGGAAAGATAGCTCATTGCTGACACAACGCAACCCTTCGGGTTGAGCGAGGGGTTACGGAAACGTAACCCCTTTTCACATTCCTCCTTAGCTCTAGCCGACCACCGACTGAGCCAAGCAGGAACGTTCACTCCGTTCACATTCCTCCTTAGCTCAGTCGGTAGAGCGCATGACTGTTAATCATGATGTCGCTGGTTCAAGCCCAGCAGGGGGAGCCAAAACGAAAACCCGCCCTCGTGGCGGGTTTTTCGTTTTGGCTTCTCTCGCCGAGTTTGACTCGGCGAGATCGTGCAGTAGAAAGGAACCGCGCGCAGCGCGGATGACGGGCAATGTTTTTGCTTGCAAAAACTTGCCATATGGCGAAGCCATATAGGTTAATAGCGCCAACGGCGCGTCATGATGTCGCTGTTCTAAACTCATTGCCTTGCGACGTTTTGCCGGCATGATGTTAAAAAACCCGCCCTCGTGGCGGGTTTTTCGTTTTGGCTTCTCTCGCCGAGTTTGACTCGGCGAGATCGTGCAGTAGAAAGGAACCGCGCGCAGCGCGGTGAATAACGAGGCAAAGCCACGTAGGTTAATAGGGCGTAGCCCGTCATGATGTTGCATATCGCCCTTGATCGCTCTTCTCGCAGGTTTTTTAGGCAGCATAAAAGACTAACGAAAACTTCGTTAGTCCTTTTCCTTTTGTTCTAAAATATACACGATTTTGATTTGAAAATATAGTGTGCCATACCTACAAAGATTTTTACCGCAAAAGTAACAGCTTGACAAATTGGAATTTGATCAGCATTTCTTTGTTAGTATATCCCGGATGGAATAATATATCATCACAAGCCCTGCACTGAACAATGCGCCGCCTATAATATCGCTGATCCAATGCACGCCTGAAAGGAGTCTTGCAACTACCATAAAAGCAGTAAAAGCTATGATGGTGATGATGACGCACCGCCTGAGAAGAGCATTTTTAATACGCACTTGTAGATCTATTGCCGCCGTCGGCATTACACACATAACGAGCATCGTTGTTGACGACGGATATGAGGCTTCGAGGTATCCGTCAATGAGTGTCGGTCTGTAATTTATAACAACCGTTTCAAAGAGGATATATACCGCCATCACGATGATATAAAATACACCGAGCGCGAGAATGCTATCATCCACCTTCCATAAGCTTTTGCGCTTAATGAGCTGCACGAGTCCGAGAATGGCAAATCCAAGTGCTACGGCTATTGGAACAATTCCAAGCCAGTCTGTAATTGTATATAGGGACATATTCACGCCGATCAGATTGTGAACGTATCCGTTTAGAATAGCAAAGCCTACACTTGATTCTCTTGGGCCTATCCTTTGCCTGACTCCCATTTTGAGATGGCGGTTCGGGATACGTAAAGCTTTTCAGCAAGCTCCTCTTGCGTAAGCCCCCTTTGTTTTCTTAATTTTTGAAGTTTTTCGTTAAATTCCATAATTCATACTTGCCTACAAATTTTTGTTTATCTTTGAGTTTATTATATCATAAAATTAAATCGAATTCAATCTGTTTTATGTGGAGAAAAAAACCTCGACTTAGAAAAGTCGAGGTTTTTTAATTCAAATCTCTACGGGAAGCGAACTTGGGGCATCTTTTATCGGTGCTTTTGATTTGCTGAATACGTTGAAGGAGCAGGATCACGTTGAATAAAAAAGGGCGCACAGCCTGTCGGCTTTTTTGACAAAAATATAGCATACGTATGCGTTTTTTCTGATTTTCGCGATTTTATATCACGAAGTGCCTGCAAAGTGTTATCGTTTTTTAAAACTCGAAGTATGAAATGCAAGAAAAAAGACATAAAATATTCGTTTTAAATGTAAATAAATTATAAATTTTAAATTTTAGATTTTGGAAGAAACGCGATTTTTGTCGTTTTTTTGATTGTTTTGTGACGGTTTTTTGGTGATAAAAGGTTGTTTTTTTCAAAAAAGTCACGATTTCATTTTCAAAAACAGTGAAGCAAGGCGCAAAAAAACGTAAATGGGTGCAGTTTTTGAGTATAAAATGTGTTGCTATTTTAAATTTACTATGATATAATATATAAAGTAAGCGCCCGTGCGTGAAGAGCGGTGCGCATTTTTCCCGTTACATTACCCCAAAATTCCCCGGAATCAAATGCTTGTGAAAGGAAATCAACTTGGGTTGATACAAAGGAACATGATCGTTGATGAAAAAATCGGATTTGAGGTTTCCGAAGAGGTAAAACAAAAGATCGAGCACGCGCAGGAAAATCCGCAGCTCATTGATATGGACGAACTGAAGGATCTAAAGCCCATAACACTAAAATCACATACATATCGTTTTTTTAAACGCGCAGCGGATATTGTGATCTCAGGGTTGGCTTTGATTTTTTTGTTCGTTCCTTTTTTGATTGTGGCGCTTGCTATTTTTATTGATGACCCCGGCAAGGTGTTTTTCCGCCAGTATCGTGTGGGACGTCACGGAAAGCGCTTCCGCCTTTACAAATTTCGCTCCATGCGTCAAAACACACCCAAATATATGTCCACGGCCGAAGTGGACGATCCCAATAAGTACATTACACGCGTGGGCAAATTCCTGCGCAAGACCTCGCTGGATGAGCTGCCTCAGTTGATCAACATTTTCAAGGGCGATATGAGCCTGGTCGGCCCCCGTCCTTTAATTTCGGACGAGTATGAGATCCACCAAATGCGCACGGTGTTGGGCGTATATCAGCTCCGCCCCGGCATTACGGGTCTGGCGCAGATCAACGGGCGCGACACCGTAGCGCCTGCGGCAAAGGTCCGCTTTGACGTGACCTATCTTGAGCATTTTGGCCCTGTTATGGACATAAAGGTTCTTTTTGCTACCGTACCGAAGGTGTTTGGTGGCCAGGGCGTCGTGGAAGGGTATTCGACGTCCAAGCAGCAGAAGGAAGAGACCGAGCAGCCGATCGAATAAGGGCTGTTTATCGGGCGAAAGAGGTGTTTTTATGCAAAAGTACAGCATTTTGATGTCGGTTTACCGCAAGGATACGGCGGATCAGTTAAGACAAAGCATTGAAAGCATGGTGGGGCAAACGGTCCCCTGTGAGCAATTTGTGATCGTGCAGGACGGTCCTCTCGGCGAGGATCTTTGCGATGTGATCAACGAGTACGCCGAGGCTCAGCCTGCGGTGTTTACCGTTGTTCCCTTGGCTGAAAATATCGGTCTCGGTAAGGCCCTTGACGTAGGGCTTACTTACTGTCGCAACGATCTTGTGGCAAGAATGGATGCGGATGATATTTCGCTCCCGAACCGTTGTGAAAAATTACTCGCCCTGTTTGAAGCCGAGCCGAAGCTTGGCATTGCGGGCACCAATATTGATGAATTTTACGACGACCCCGAAAACGTGGTATCGAGTCGCGTGGTGCCGTCGGACTATGAGGGGATTCGCAAATTTATTCGCCGCAGGAGCCCCTTTAATCACCCCACGGTGATGTTCCGCCGCAGTGAGGTGGAGCGTTGCGGCGGCTACGGCAAAATGCGCCGTAAGCAGGATTTTGATTTGTTCGCCCGTATGATCGGTATGGGCGTGTATGCACGCAATATTGATGAGTCGCTCTTGTTGTTCCGCGCCGACGCCGGCAACTACAAGCGCAGGAAAAGCTGGGAATACGTAAAGAGCTATATCGTGGTGCAAAAAGAGAACTACAAGCGCGGCTATTGCTCGCTGTGGGATCTTATTGTCGGCGCGGGCGGACAAATGGTGATGTTTTTGACGCCGATGTTCGTGATGAAATGGTTGTCCGATCACCTGCTTCGCAAAAAGCCGGCAAAAAAGGCTCAATCGGAAGGGGAGAATGCGTAATGCGTGCAAGGCGTGAGTCACGGGGTGCAGGACTGGATCCCAATAGATCGGTGTCGAAGGGCACGAAAAAATTCATCAAAAACGCACTGCGGCTGCTGCCTGATAAAACCTACTTAAAGCTTCGCTACCGTGCGGTTTTCAAAAAACCGCTCAATCTCAAAGACCCCAAGACCTATAACGAAAAGCTCAACTGGATGAAGCTCTACGACCGCGATCCTCGCTATAACCTTTTGGTGGATAAATACGAGGTGCGTGCGTGGGTGGCCGAGCATATCGGGCAGGAGCATCTCATTCCGTGTCTTGGCGTATGGGATAGGTTTGATGATATTGATTTTGACAAATTGCCCGAGCAGTTCGTTCTCAAGGGAACCCACGATTCGGGGAGTGTGTATATCTGCCGTGATAAGAGTAAGATCGACCGCGCGGCACTCAAAAAGCACTTTGATGCGGCGCTTCGCGACAATCAGTATTTCGGCGGTCGCGAGTGGGCGTATAAGGCCGTCAAGGGGCGCATTGTTGCGGAAGAATTTATGATCGACGACTCGGGCGTAGGCCTGAAGGACTACAAGTTTTTCTGCTTTGACGGTGAGGTCAAGGCCATGTTCATTGCCACCGACCGCGGCGTAGAAGGGGAGGACGTGAAGTTTGACTTCTTTGACAAGGAGTTCAATCATTTGCCCTTCCGCCACGGACACGAAAATGCCAAGGTTACGCCCAAGAAGCCTGAGGGCTACGAGGAGATGGTCGCGCTTGCCGAAAAGCTTTCCGCGGGGCTTCGCCACGCACGTGTGGATCTTTATAACATCAACGGCAAGATCTACTTCGGTGAGATCACCTTTTATCACCATTGCGGCTTTGTGCCCTTTGAGCCCCAAGAGTGGGATGATATTTTTGGAAGTTGGATAAATCTTACATAAAGGATTTTTTGATATGAAAAAGTGTCTTTTGCTGATACCCCGAATGGGCAACGGCGGCGCCGAGCGCGTGATGGCAACCATTGCCAATAATTTGTGCCGTGAGCATGAGGTTCGTATTGTTACGATGACTGACGATGCCGAGAGCTTTTATCCCTTGGATGGGCGTGTCAGCATAAAAGGCCTTGGGCGAGGAGTCAACCGCAAAAATAAAATAACCAAACTTTTCACTATGGCCACGGGTGGCGTTCGGGTATTTTTCGCCCTTCGACGCGAGATCAAAACGTGGAAGCCCGATGTGGTGTTGTCCTTTTTGCAATCGGCAAATGCTATGGCAATCTTGGCTAAAATGTTTGGTGCAAAGTGCCGTTTGGTGGTGTCCGAGCGGTGCGATCCTGCCGAACGCTCGCGCCTCAACCGTTGGTTTGAACGCTGTTTTTATCGAAAGGCTGACGTTGTAGTTTGTCAGAGCCGTAAGGTGATCGACTTTTTCCCCGAAAAGCACAGGGGGAATTGCGTGGTCATTCCCAACCCCATTGCTGCCGATGCCATACCGCCCCGCTATGAGGGTGAACGCCGTAAGACGGTTGTAGGCGTTGGTCGCCTTGACACCCAAAAGAACTTCAAAATGCTGATTAGCGCATTTTCAAAGCTTCCCGAGCAATTTGCTGATTACACGCTCGAAATTTACGGCGGTGGCTGGCAGGAGAAGGAATTGCAGGCACACGTCGAAGCGCTTGGCCTTCAGGGTCGCGCGCACCTGATGGGTGTCAAGAAGGGCGTTATGCACTACATAGCCGACGCGGCGCTTTACGTGATGTCATCGGATTTCGAAGGATTCCCCAATGCGTTGGTGGAGGCGATGGCGACGGGCTTGCCCGTCATCTCCACCGACTTTTCCACGGGGGTGGCACGCGATCTGATCGGCGAGAAAAACGGAATAGTCATCCCCGTAGGAGACGAAGCGGCACTGGTGGAGGCTATGACCAAGATGCTTTCGGATGAGAGCCGATGGGAGGATATGAGCCGCGCCAATCGCGAGCTGTTGGAAACGCTTTCCGAAAGCCGTGTAATGGCGCTTTGGAATGAGGTTTTGCGTCTTCCGACAGAGCAAGAAGAGATGGGAGAAAACGAGGTAGAGAACGTATGAATCGAACGGTAAAAGAAATCGGCAAGAAGGTCGTGTCTTTGTTGCCCACCAAACCGTGGCTTTCGTGGCAGTTCAAGAAGAAATTCGGCAGGAACATCAATTGGAAGAATCCGACTACGTTTAACGAAAAGCTTCAGTGGCTCAAGGTGTACGACAGAAAGCCCATATACACTACCATGGTAGATAAATACGAGGCGAAAAAGTACGTAGCCGACATCATCGGAGAGGAGTATATCATCCCCACCCTTGGCGTTTGGGATCGCTTTGAGGATATTGATTTTGACGCGTTGCCCGATCAGTTCGTGCTCAAATGCACGCACGACAGCGGTGGACTTGTGATCGTTAGAAACAAGGCTGACTTTGATAAAGAAGCGGCGCGCAAAAAGTTCAAAATCGCAATGAATCGCAATCCCTATGACGTCACCCGCGAGTGGCCGTATAAGAATGTTAAGCCCCGTATTATCGCGGAGCAATATATGGACGATGGCGAGGTAGTGGACAAAGCGGATCAGTCGGAAGCTGTTACGTGTGAACGGTTGCAAAGCGAGCACGGATTGTTAGACTACAAGTTTTTGTGTTTTAACGGGAAGGCTCGAGTGCTTTTTTTGGATATCGGTGTCATTGGTGGCGGAGAAGATCATGCTGAGAACTACTATAGAAACGTGTACGATCAAAACGGCATTGAAATGCCGTTTAAGGAGACGCGTGAACATTATCCCATCCCGGTTCTTTTGCCGGACAATTTTAAAGAAATGGTAAATGTGGCAGAAGAGCTTTCCAAGGGAATTGCTTGCTTGCGTGTGGATCTTTATCGACTCAACAGCGGAGAGATCAAGGTGGGAGAGCTAACCTTTTTTCATGGCAGTGGCATGAGCAATATTTTTGTGCCGGAGGAGTGGGACAGGACGCTTGGCGATTGGATCACGTTGCCCGAAAAGGGATAAGATTTATGTAGAAGAGGCAGGGAATTATGAAGATCACAATATTTATGAGCGCCCTGTCGGGAGGCGGTGCAGAGCGCGTCACCTGTAACTTGGCAAACCACCTTTCGGGCTTTGGTCACGAGGTGGAGATCTTGACCATGGGTGATACAGCGGCGGCTGAGCCCTTAAAAGAAGGGGTAAAATGTGCGCCCCTCTTGACCGATAAAGAAAGAAGCAATGCGCTTATCAATAATGCGAAACGTATTATGCGATTGCGTCGATATATGAAAAAGCAAGCGGTAGATGCTTATGTGGTTATGTTGCCCGTGCCGAGCATTCTAATGTTGAGCTTTTCCCGTCTCACGAAGGCTCCTATTTTGATGTCCGAACGTGCTGATCCCAAGGTGTATTCCAAGACGATACAATTTTTCTTGCATCGATTTGTTTCAAAGGCTTCCGGTGTTGTATTTCAAACCGATGAGGTGGCCGCGTGGTACGAAGCTCATTTGAAGGGCGCCGCGAGCAAGGTGATTCCCAATGCCATCAACCCCGCCTTTATTCGTCCCGCCTATGAGGGCGAGAGGGAAAAGGTGATCGTGGGCGCGGGACGCTTTAATACGCAAAAGAATTTTCCGCTGCTCATCCGCGCGTTTGCGAGGATTGCCCCCGAATTTCCTGAGCATAAGCTTGTCATCTACGGGCAGGGAAATTTGCTGGAGACCTATCGAGAGCTTGCCAAAGAGCTTGGCGTGTCCGACCGCGTGGTTTTCCCCGGCTTTGCGAACAATATGCCCGAGGTGCTGGAGAAGGCAAGCATGTTCGTGCTTTCCTCGGACTATGAGGGAATGCCCAATGCGTTAATAGAAGCGATGGCATCGGGACTGCCCTGTGTATCTACCGATTGCGGTGGCGGTGGCGCAAGGTTTCTCATCCGCGACGGTGAGAACGGACTTCTCGTTCCCATCGGCGATGAAAACGCCATGTCCGAAGCTATGAGAAAGATACTTTCCGACGAGGCTTTTGCGGCTACGCTCGGAAATAACGCAAGAAAATTGCAAGAGACCCTCGCCCCCGAAAGGATCTACGGCGAGTGGGAGTTGTTTATCAAATCAATTGTGAAGGAGAACTGACGTGGGAAGACTGGGTCAAATTATTCGCAAGCTCCATTATCACATCAAGCCGGGAGATTCGGTGAAGATCGCCCGCAAGATGGGTGTCCGTTTTACGGCGGAGCCCGGCAAGGAGAAATGCCGCATTTTGTCTGAGCCCTATGGCGTGTTCGGCTCGGAGCCTTATCTCATTACCATCGGTGAGAAGGTGGAAATTACCTACGGTGTGCGCTTTATTACGCATGATGGTTCGGTCTGGTGCTTGCGCAACTATGACGAGCGTTTTCGTGAGCTTGATCTTTTGGGCCCCATTAAGGTGGGCAATAACGTATTCATCGGCAACAATGCGATCATTTTGCCCGGCGTAACGATCGGGGATAATGTGATCATCGGTGCCGGAGCGGTTGTTGCCCGTGATATCCCGTCAAACAGTGTGGCCGCAGGCGTGCCCGCGAGAGTGATCAGGGGCATCGATGAGTATGCTGCGAGGGCTCTTGAAAAAGATGGGGCCGCCAAAACCAAGGGCATGAGTAGCGAGGAAAAGGAAAGAAAGATTCGCGAAAATTATCCCGAGTGGTTTTGACAGGGCTAAAGCGGTATGACGGGGAGACCCGCAAAAAGATTATTCCTTTTCGTAGCGAGGTGCTATTGTGAAAATTACGTTAACGGAAACCAAGGTGTTCGTTTTCCTAACGACGCTGTTGGTGTTCTTGGATATGCGTCCCTATATTGTTTGGAGCGGGTTTAGTGTGTTAGGCTACCGAATTTATACTGCGCTGATCTTGGTGGTCACATTTTATATGGGATATCGGATCCTTTCTAAAAAGAAGGTTGTGGTAGGCCCTACCGTGCCCGATCTGACGGAAAAAAACAAAATTCATTCATCACTGCTTTTGGCTTCTGCACTGATTGTGATCCTGTTTTTTTACGAGGTATTCCTTTCCGGTGTGGTCACGGTGACACAGCAACCCTTTAATATGGCAATGCTTTGTGTGCATGTGGGCTTGATGCTTTTTACGTTGCAAGATTGTAATGTGCTGCAGCGCGTTTTTGTAGCCACCAAAAACATATTTGCAATCATTTTGATTCCTGCCATTTTCGTTTTTCTTTTGCTTCAAATGGGTATTACTGTTCCGTCCACGAGCATCGTAGCCTCCGAGGGTATTAACGGTGCGGTGCGTTCGTATGATCTTTATTTGGGCTTGGCGGTTATGATCCGGCAGGGCGGCATCGAATTTCTTAATCGACTTTGCGGCTTGTTTGAGGAACCCGGTTTTGTGGGTACCATGGGTGTATTTTTCCTGCTTGGTGATAAATTGACATTAAAAAAATGGCAAAACGTCGTAATCTTGATCGCTTGCTTTTTTACGTTTTCGTTGGCCTTTGTATTTCTTTTGTTGATTGGCTTGCTGCTCCGCTTGATTGGCAATCTGAAGCAGCGTACATATTTTGTATTGAGCTTGATTTTGATCGCGTCATTGGTGGTCGGATATTTTATATTTATGAGTTTACCTCTTACCGGAACGCTTGGCGAATTGCAAGCACGCATGGTGATTACGGAGGATGGTTTGGTGGGCGACAACCGCTTTGGCTCGTCTGATTTGGCTGTAGCCGCTTATGACAATTTTATGAAAAGCGATCTTCGAACTCGCTTGTTTGGGTACGGACAAGATAACCGTGTGATCCCCGGCACTGAGATTAGCATTTGGATGAAGGTGCACTCGTACAAAGAGTTTATTTTCGGATTCGGCTTTATTGGATTCGGTATTTTGATTCTGGCGCTTATTTGTACTTATGCCGCGAAGTTTTTGCGCACCCCGCGAGGGAAGAAGTGGAGTTTGATGGTTTTACTGATCGTTTTCCTCATCTCCATTTACCAGCGATACGGCGTTGCGAAATTCCATTATTTTTGTGTGCTGTTTGGCGGCGGTGCCAATTTGGCCTTGATGGATGGTGAGGACGATAAAAAAAGTGCATCCTGTCCCGAAGGGACGGTTATGAAATCGTTACCCTGAGGGCGTGTTGAATGTAAATGTGAGGCTGTAAATGATGAGTGAGTTAAAGCTTTTTCCTCAAAGCCGAGGACGGTTTCGGTTTCCGTTGAGTAACTTAACTGAATATCGCACGCAGCTTATGGGTATATGCGCGATTGGTGTGATACTGTGTCATGCGGTCATGCCCGTAAACGGTGTGGTACTTCCATGGCTGGTGGAGCTGTTTTTTAGCCTTGGAAATCAAGGGGTGGACGTATTCTTTTTCTTGTCAGGCATCGGTATGTATTATTCCTTGCAAAAGAATATTTCGTTAAAGGAATGGTATGTTAAACGTCTATCGGCCATTGGCATTTCGTATCTTATTCTTGCCATACCGTTTTATGGCTGGTATGTGACTCATGCAGGTGGAAACATTCTTGATTTTTTGTGCCATTTGTCGTTGATTGGATTTTGGCTTGAAAATTTTGGAGCTTGGTATATCGCAGTCTTACTTCCGTTGTACATGATTACACCCTTTATGGGGAAATGCATTGATAAAAGCAAGAACAGGGCTTTGACAACTTGTGTGTTTTTGTTTGGCGTTTTCTTCCTTTGCTGGATCGGCAGGGCGCTTACTACAGGGCTGTGGCAAAATTTGTTTGTTCGTTTTCTGCGTTCTGTGCCGTATTTTTTGGGATACGGGCTTGGCAAGGCGGTTCGGGAGAAAAGAAACGTGACATGGTGGATATGCCCGATTTTCGCGGCACTGTTTTTGGCCTTGACCCTGTTACCCGATCGGATCAGCTTTGCCTATAACGTGCTGTTTATTCCGATCGTGATGATCCTTTGTGTCATTGCTCGTTTTACTTTTGCATATGTTTTGTGGCTTGATAAAGTATTTTGTTGGTGTGGCAAGCGTTCCCTTGAGCTTTACCTGACAAATATCTTTTTACCTTTTATGCTGCGCGATATTCCTATATGGGGTGCGGTGTGGAACAAAGGAAATTACGTTTTTTATGCCATTGTGATAGTGCTTGGTGTGGCGGTCAGTCAGGCGGTGTACCTGGCGAAAAAAGCTATTCTGCTTCGTTTTTTTACAAGGGATACGGTTTAAAAATACGTTTTTGAAATGGAGAATCACTCATGCGTTCAAAAAATGCATTGAGAAATTTGATAGTTTCTCTCATCTATGAGGTTTTTATATTAGCTCTTGGCCTTATTGTGCCAAGATTTATCATACTCTCCTATGGAGATAGCATCAACGGCCTCACGCAAACGATCAATCGACTCTTAACGCTTGTAAACTTGTTACAGGCGGGTGCGGTTGGTGCTTCGATCTTCCAAATGCTGAGGCCTGTGGCACAAAACGATTACGAAACGCAAAGTGCCGTGATGTATGCGTCCAAAAAGTTCTTTGATCGAATGGGCGTGATATATCTTGCCATTATTGCCGTATGCGCGGTATTTTTCGGCTTCTATTTGCAGGATGAGGTCCTGGCACCCGTTGAGATCATGCTGTCGTTTTTGGTGCTTGCCATAAACGGGTCCTTGTACTTCTTCTTCACCTCGCGCTATGACATCGTTTTTTCCAGCTATCAAAAGAAGTATTTATTGACGCTGGCCTCCTTTGTTGAAAGGATCGTATATTACGTATTGCTCTTTTTGGTCATACACGGCGAGCTGTACTTTGTCTTTATGTACGTGGCACTTCTTTGCGGTGGCTTGGTTCGAGTGGGGATCAATACCATCTTCTATCACAAGCTGGTCGGGGATAAGATCGTTAAAAGACCTGCAAACAAGGAGTATAAGATCAAGGATCGCCGTTTCTTAATGCTTTCCAGCATCGGGGATCAAACCATTGCGGCGGCCCCCACGGTCATCATTACGACCTTTATCAACTTGGCTGCATCGAGTGTCTTCTCGGTGTATTCAATGATCTATCTTTCCATGAAAACACTGATCAACTCCTTCCACCACGCAGTGTCTGCCATTTTCGGCAATTTGGTGGCAACGGGGAGCGATCGTAAGATCAGTGAGGTATTTGACGCATTACTGTATGTGTTTTCCATGCTTGGTGCGTTGCTCGCAGCCTGTTGCGCGTTCCTGTTTATGCCCTTTATTGATCTTTATGCAAAGGGCTTTACCGAAGGGGCGTATATTCAGCCTGCGCTTGCTTGCTTTATCGTGGCTTACGTTGCGGTGTTCTCGGTAAAAACGGTGATTAATTTTGTCTCACATTCCTGCGGACTTTTCAGGGATACGTGTAAGGCCACGCTTGCTTGCGGTGCGGTAAGCCTTGTGGTTTGTGTGCTTGCCGCCTTGTTCCTTGATATGCCTTACGTGATGCTCGGTGTTCTTCTTTACGAGCTCAGCTCGATGTGCGTACTGATCGCCGCCTTTAAAAAGAAGATCTCTTGGTTTAAGTTGAACATTCGGTGGATCTCGCGTGCGGTCGTTATGATCGTGTTACCGACGCTATCTTGGTGGGTGTATAAGAGCGGTATTTTCTTTATCGGCGGATGGTTTGGCTGGTTCTTTATGGCTGTGGTATATGCCGTCTTGATGGCCTTGCTCCTGCTTATTTACACGCTGATTTTTGATCGAAAGGTGATTTTCCTGCTTTTCGGTTACGTAAAAACGATTTTTTCACGTTCCAAAAATAAAATAAAAGCACAGGGGTAATATATGCGACGTTATACGATATTCGGCGCAGGAAATGACTATTATAGGGCCTCTTACAAGGATATTTCCAAGGTGGAGGGGGCCGTATATCAAACTGAATTTTTGCCGAGTAAATCAACACTCATTCGGAAAATACATACTGCGCATTGCTTGATGCCCAAAAAAGCATTGCCGTTTCGAAGCATTTGGTATCGGCATTATTTTGGAGAAAAGTATCGAGTGGGGGATGAATATGTTTTTGTCTTCTTCCATCTTTGGCATCCTATTTATGAAAACGGATATCTTGATTATTTAAGAAAGACCTACCCCGGCTGTAAATGCGTGCTCTTTTTGTGTGATATTGCGTGCGCGCGAAAGCTCGATATGGAGAAGCAAAAAAAGCTTTTCGATCACGTGATGGTGTTTGAGCGCAATTTTGCAAGAGAGCACGGCATTGCACATTATCCGCTGGTTTACAGCGATTTCCGCCATGAGGTAAAGCTTGAGGACAAGGACATTGACCTATTGTTTGTCGGTTGGGCCAAGGGACGCTATAAGCTTTTAAAGGAGATCTATGACCGCCTTACGTCCGAGGGGGTCAACTGCCAGTTTTATTTGACAAAGCTGGATGAGGAGGTGCCGCCCGAGAGCGGTATCCATACAGCGGATTGGGTGCCGTATCCTCAGTATATCGCACTGATGAAGCGCGCCAAATGCGTGTTGGATATTATCCCCCCGAATACCGATTGCAGCACGCTGCGAATGAGCGAGTCGATGGCTTACAGCTGCAAGGTGCTGACCAACAATACGCGTATCGTGTACGAGGATTTTTACGATCCCGAAAGTATTTCGGCTTATGCGTCGCCCGAGGAGATCGACGTTGAGTTTGTCAAAAAGGAATACGTGCTCCCCGAGAGGGACGAGCACGTGAAAAAAATGGGCCCCCGCGCTTTGATCCAATATCTTGATAATATTTTATTTGAAAAAGGAGTGTAAAAACATGAACGATTCTATATTCAAGGGTGCAACCCTGATGATCACGGGCGGAACGGGCTCGTTTGGCAATGCCGTTCTTGAAAGATTCCTGAATACCGATATCAAGGAGATCCGCATTTTCTCTCGCGATGAAAAGAAGCAGGATGATATGCGCCATCTTTACAATAACGAAAAGCTGCGTTTTTACATTGGCGACGTGCGCGATCTCGCCTCGCTTCGCGGTGCGATGCAGGGCGTTGACTATCTGTTCCACGCGGCAGCGCTCAAGCAGGTGCCCTCCTGTGAGTTCTTCCCGGTCGAGGCGGTGAAAACCAATGTGCTTGGTACGGATAATGTCTTAACTGCTGCCATTGAGGCCGGTGTCAAGCGTGTAGTGTGCCTTTCAACGGATAAGGCGGCATACCCCATCAATGCTATGGGTACCAGCAAGGCCATGATGGAAAAGGTGATCGTGGCTAAGGCAAGAAACGTAGATCCTGAAAAAACGCGTATTTGCTGCACTCGTTACGGTAACGTGATGTGCTCGCGTGGTTCTGTCATTCCGCTTTTTATGGATAAGATCAAAAACGGCTTGCCCTTGACGATCACCGAGGGCAGTATGACAAGATTCATCATGAACCTCAATGAGGCGGTGGATCTTGTGCTCTATGCGTTTGAGCACGGCTCGCAGGGCGACCTTTTCGTGCAAAAGGCAGATGCCTGCACCATCGACGTGCTCACGCAAGCGATCAAGGAGCTCTTTGAGGTGCCGGATTACCCCACGCAGGTGATCGGCATTCGCCACGGCGAAAAGATGTACGAAACGCTGCTCACCAACGAGGAGTGCGCACGTGCGATCGACTGCGGTATGTTTTACCGCGTCATTGCCGATAACCGTGATCTCAACTACGAAAAATACCTTTCTCTTGGCAACAAAGAGAGAAGCAAGTTGAGCGAGTTTAATTCCAACAACACCACCCGCCTTAACGTTGAGCAGGTCAAGAAAAAGCTCCTTACCTCGCAGCTTGTTGTGGATGAGCTTGCTGCTTGGAAGGCATCGAAGGAGTAATTTATGAATATTTTGGTGACGGGCGCAAAGGGAATGGTTGGAACGGCCCTTGTAAATCATCTGAAAAATATTCGCGATAACAAAAACAGAACAAGGCCGAATATCAAGGTTGATGAGATTTACGAGTACGATCTTGGCTCCACAGCGCAGGACCTTGAACTTTATTGCCAGAGGGCGGACTTCGTTTTCAACCTTGCAGGGGTGAACCGTCCCGAAAACCCCGAGGATTTTATGAAGGGGAACTTTGGCTTTGCCTCGGAGCTGCTGGAAACCCTCAAAAAGCACGGCAGCAAAGCACCGATCATGCTTTCCTCCTCGATCCAAGCTACCCTCGCGGGCCGCTTTGGCAATTCCGAGTACGGCCGCTCCAAGCAGGCTGGTGAGGAGCTGTTTTTTGCCTATGCAAAGCAAACCGGCACTAAGGTGGCGGTATATCGCTTCCCGAATTTGATGGGCCACTCAAGGCCGAAATACAATTCTGCCGTCTCCACATTTTGCTGGGCAGTTGCCAATGATGAGGAATTTACCGTAACCGATCGCAGCATCGAGCTTGAGCTCCTTTACATCGATGATCTGGTTGAGGGTATGTTTGATCTTTTGGAGGGCAAGGAGCGCCATTGTGAGTTTGACGGTGTTGTTACCGTAGAACAAGAAAACGGCCGCTATTGCTATGTTCCCGGCGCGCACAGGGTGACCTTGGGCGAGATTGTGGACCTCTTAATGATCTTTAAAGAACAACCCACAACCTTGATGATGCCGAAGATCCCTGAGGGCTCCTTTGCCAAAAAGCTGTACAGTCTTTATTTGTCGTACCTTCCGACCGATAAATTTAAGTATGCGCTTAAAATGAGCTGCGATGATCGCGGCAGCTTTACCGAGCTGCTCCATACCGAGGATTGTGGCCAGGTCTCGATCAATATCAGTCGCCCCGGCATCACCAAGGGTCAGCATTGGCATAGCAGCAAATGGGAGCTGTTTATCGTGGTGGCCGGCAAGGGCCTTATTCAGGAGCGCAACATTAACACCGGTGAGACCGTCGAGTTTTATGTAAGCGGTGATAAAATCGAAGCGATTCATATGATCCCCGGTTGGACTCACAACATCATCAATCTCAGCGAAACCGAAAATCTGGTAACGGTGATGACTTGTAACGAAATATTTAACCCTGATCGGCCTGATACGTTTTTTGAGGTTGTATAATTGGGTAAAGGAGAAATTATGCTAACACCAAATATTGATCTATCCAAGGGCACGGTCCTTGTAACGGGTGCGGCGGGATTTGTCGGCTCCAATCTTGTGATGGAGCTGCTTCGCACCGTTCCCGGCGTGACGATCGTCGGCCTTGATAATATGAACGATTATTATGACGTGTCCTTGAAGGAATACCGTCTTGGCGAGATCAAGAAGCTGGCTTCGGCGCGTGCTGACTGTAGCTGGGAGTTCGTTCGCGGCAATCTTGCCGACCGTGCGCTCATTGACGAGCTTTTCTCAAAGCACCGTTTTTCGGTGGTGGTCAATCTCGCCGCCCAGGCAGGGGTTCGCTATTCGATCACCAATCCTGATGTCTATATTGAGAGTAATCTCATCGGCTTTTATAACATTCTTGAGGCTTGTCGCGCGTATCCTGTGGAGCATCTCGTTTATGCCTCCTCCTCGTCGGTGTACGGCACCAACAAAAAGATCCCGTATTCAACCGATGACAAGGTGGATAACCCCGTGTCGCTCTATGCGGCGACGAAAAAGTCCAATGAGCTCATGGCCCACGCTTACTCAAAGCTTTACAACATTCCCTCAACGGGTCTTCGATTCTTCACCGTATACGGCCCCGCGGGGCGCCCCGATATGGCGTATTTCGGCTTTACCAACAAGCTTTGCGCCGGCAAAACGATCGAGATCTTCAATTACGGCAATTGCAAGCGTGATTTTACCTTTGTTGATGATATTGTTGAGGGTGTTAAGCGCGTGATGCAGCGCGCCCCCGAAAAGCAAAATGGGGAGGATGGCTTGCCCTTACCGCCCTATCGCGTGTACAATATCGGTAACAACAGTCCCGAAAATCTGCTTGATTTTGTAACGATCCTGCAGGAGGAGCTGATCCGTGCGGGGGTTTTAGCGCCCGATTATGATTTTGAGGCCCACAAAAAGCTGGTGCCGATGCAACCGGGTGACGTGGCCGTGACTTATGCCGATACCACCGCGCTTGAGCGCGACATGGGCTTTAAACCCGCGACCCCCTTGCGTGTGGGGCTTCGCAAATTTGCCGAGTGGTACAAAGACTTTTACGGCGTGTGAGAAATGATATGAATGGAGTATGGAAATGACGGCAGAACAAATTTTTGCCTCTATTTATAAGCGCGAGCCCAGTCATGTGGCATTTACACCTTACCGTATTTGCCCGCTTGGTGCGCATATTGATCATCAGCTTGGTAAGATCACGGGCTTCGCGATCAACAAGGGGATCTTTATTGCCTATGGACCCAAGGAAAACGGTGTGGTTGAGGTGCAATCAATGCAATTCAACAACCGCGCCCAATGGCATGTGGAGGCCACCCCAAAAGTCAAGCAGAACGACTGGGCCGATCCCCTGCGCGGCGCGACCATCGCGCTTCACAAGCGATATCCCTTGCGCCGTGGGCTTTGTGCGGTGGTGAAGGGCCAGCTCCCCATCGGGGGTCTTAGCTCCTCGGCGGCGGTTATTATCACCTTTTTGTCTGCGCTTTGCGAAATGAACGGCATCCGGCTGACTTCCCGCGAAATGATCACCATTTCCAAGGAGGCGGAGAACAAATACGTGGGCGTTTCCTGCGGCAAGCTCGATCAGTCGTGTGAGATCTATTGCCGAAAGGATCAGCTGCTTTATATGGATATGCAGGACGATAGCTTTGAGCTGATCCCGCAAAATCCCAATATGAAGCCTTACAAGATCGCTATTTTATTCAGTGGTCTCGAGCGTAGTCTTGCCGGGGAAGCATTTAACATGCGTGTGGATGAATGCCGTAGTGCGGCGTACGCCCTCAAGGCTTATGCCGGGCTTCCGTACGGTAAATTTGAGGAAACGCAGTTGCGTGATATCCCGCGCGAGGTGTTTGAGCGCTATGGTGATCGCCTCCCCGAGAGCTGGCGCCTGCGTGCCATGCATTGGTATGGTGAAATGGAGCGTGTTGAGCAGGGTGTTAGGGCTTGGCGCTGCGGCGATATTGAAGAATTTGGGCGTCTTTGCTTTGAAAGCGGCCATTCCTCTATTTATCGCTATCAGACCGGTTCTGCTGAGCTCAAAAAGCTTTATGAGATCATGTATGAAACGGACGGTATTTATGGCGGACGGTTTTCGGGGGCAGGCTTCAAGGGCTGTTGTGTGGCATTTATTGATCCCGATAAAAGTGAGAGCATCAAGGAGCGCGTCACAAGCGAATACTCCAAAGCCTTTCCGCATCTGGCGGAGAAGTTTTCCATTCACATCTGCGAAAGTGCAGACGGTGTGATTTTAAATAAATGAGGTGAAAATCATGAAATGTCTGATCTTGGCGGCCGGCTACGCCACGCGCCTGTATCCGTTGACTGAAAATTTCCCCAAGCCCCTGCTCACCGTGGGTGAGAAAACCATACTTGACTGGCTGATTGATGACATTGACGAGTCGGGTGCAGTTGATGAATACGTGGTAATCTCCAACCACAAATATTATCCGCATTTTGTTGCGTGGGCTAAAAGCAAGCGCCAAAAAATTACCGTGCTCAATGACGGCACCACCAGTAACGAAACGCGTCTTGGTGCGGTGAAGGATATCCAGTTTGCCATTGACGAGCTCTCGCTTGCCGGCGATATGCTGGTGATTGCAGGCGACAATGTCCTTGACTTTAGTCTGACAAAGTTTGTAAACTACGCACGCGAGAAAAAAACCTCTTGCATCATGCGTTATTTTGAGCCGAGGCATGAAAAGCTGCTGAAAACCGGTGTGGTAACGGTGGGAGAAAATGATCTTGTGCTGAAAATGACCGAGAAATCCCCCACGCCCGAAACAAACTGGTGCTGCCCGCCCTTTTACTACTATACGGCGGCGGATGCTCAATTGGTAGCGAAGGGTATTGCCGAGGGATGCGGCACCGATGCCCCCGGCAGCTATATTGCCTGGCTTTGCACGCAAACGCGTGTGCATGCGATGGAAATGCCCGGCAGCCGTTATGATATCGGCAATCTTGAAAGCTACGAAAAAGTCAAAGCAGAGTACAAGGGCATTGTGTATTAACCGTTGAAAGGAGAGCTTCCATGAACGCGAAAACCAATCGAATACTGTTTCTCTTGTTGCGTTCCGCGATTTGTGGGGCATATCTTGAAAAGGAGGATCGCGCGCTTCTCACGTCCGAAAATCTCGATCACCTGTATGCCATTGCCAAGGAGCACGACGTCGAGCATTTGCTGGCGTTGGGCCTTGAGAAAAACGGCTTTAAGGGCAGCGACGTGCTTAAAAAAAGCATCTTTCGCGCCGTGTGGCGCGCCGAGCAGCGCGAGCGCGATCTTGAAAATGTGCAAACGGCCCTTTCCGAGTCGAAAATTGCTTTTATTCCCTTAAAGGGCGCGGTTTTGTGTCATGATTATCCCGAAGCATGGATGCGCACCAGCTGTGATATCGATGTGCTTGTGCACGGGGAGGATCTGGCTCTTGCGGTTGAGGCATTGACGGCGCTGGGGTACCAAGAAGCCGAGCGTACCGGGCACGACGTGTCTCTTTTTAGCCCCGAGGGGCATCATGTGGAGATCCACTTCGATCTTGTGGAAGAGGGAAGGGCGAGCAATGCCATTTCGGTGCTGAAATCGGTTTGGGAGCACGCCACACCTCAAAAGGGCACGTACTGTTATGAAATGTCCGACGCGTTTTTCTATTTTTATCACATTGCACACATGGCAAAGCACTTCGAAACGGGTGGGTGCGGTATTCGCCCCCTGATCGATCTTTTTATCCTGGACCGTCGCAACGGCGCCGATCGAGGTGCGCGTGATGCGTTGCTTGAGCAATCAGGCCTTCTTCCCTTTGCCGCGGCCGCACGCAAGCTGTCTTGCGTTTGGCTTGGTGATGCCGAGCCCGACGATCAGGCTCTCTTGATGGAGGCGTTTATTTTGAGCGGCGGCGTTTACGGCACCACCGACAACCGCGTGTTGGCTCAGCAAAAAAAGCGTGGTGGCAAGGTGGGTTATCTTTTTTCGAGGATCTTTGTGCCGTATCAACGCTTAAAACGTCTTTATCCCGTGCTTGAAAAGCACAAGTACCTCATGCCCCTGATGCAGGTGCGACGTTGGTTTAGACTTCTAAACCCCAAAACTGCGAAAATGGCACGCCGCGAATTGCGTGTTAACAAGCGCCTTGACAGTGGGAAGGCAAAAACGATGGAGGCCTTTTTTAAGGACCTTGGGTTATGATCAAAAGGGATGCCGCACGGCATCCCTTTTTGCGTAGGGCCTTGCCAAACATTGCATTTGACATGCCCATCCCCCTTCTGTTATAATAGTAATATAAACAAAAGGAGGTATAACGGTATTAAAAAGATAAGAAAAACCATTGTTTTTATGACTTTTTCGCTGCTTTGTCTTATTGTGCTGGCGCTTGGTGCGTCGGCTGCAACGACACATACGGTGGTTAAGGGCGACACCGTGTGGCGCCTTGCCGTGCGATACGAGGTAGGGCTTGATGAAATGAAAAGCGCCAACCCCCATATCAAAAACCCGGCACTGATTTATCCGGGGGACGTGCTGAACATACCGACGACCGACCGTGACGTGCTGGCATTTGAGGAGGAGGTCGTTCGCCTTGTTAATGTAGAGCGTGCTAAGCGTGGTCTTTCGCCCCTCGCGGCGGATTGGCAGCTGTCGCGCGTGGCGCGATATAAGTCGCAGGATATGCACGACAATCGCTATTTTTCGCACACCAGTCCCGTGTACGGATCCCCTTACCAAATGATCAAAAGCTTTGGAATTTCCTTTCGCGGTGCGGGCGAAAATATTGCCAAAGGATACCAAACGCCTGCTGCGGTGGTGAGTGGATGGATGAATTCCTCAGGGCACCGCGCCAACATTTTGAATCCCTCGTTTACAAGGATCGGTGTCGGATACGTTTCGAGCGGCAAGTATTGGACACAAATGTTTATTTCACAATAAAAAAGGGCGACCGCTGTGCGGTCGCCCTTTTCTTATTTTGTCACTTTTTCAAAATCCTCGCGCGGATGCTTGCACAAAGGACAGGTGAAGTCCTCGGGCAGCTCATCGGCCTCGATCTCGTAGCCGCAGATCTTGCAGCGCCATACCGTCTTTTCTTGTACCATTACGCGCTCAAAATCCTCGCGCGGGTGCTTGCACAGGGGACAGGTGAAGTCCTGGGGCAGCTCGTCGGCCTCGACCTCATAGCCGCAAATTGTACAGCGCCATACCGTCTTGCCTGCGGGTGCTTTTTCCTGCGGCTTCGGCTTGATGTGCGCGTGGTAGTAGGCGTAGGTGGCGGCAGGCGCGTCGGAAAGGGAAAACGCATCGGTCACGTCGGCCACAAAAAGAGTATGCGTGCCAAGATCGACCGTTTGACAAACTTTAGCCGAGATCACACCGTTCGTGCCTTTCGTGATATACGTGACGCCGTTTTCGGCGCGTGCAAAGTCGGTAAAGTCGGCAAATTTATCGGTATCTCTGCCGCTGTGGAAGCCAAAGTGCTCAAAGATGTCAAAGGTGGCCTCCTCGGAGAGGATCGACACGTTGAATACACCACTCTTAACAATCATATCGTGTGTAAAATTTTCCTTGTTTACCGCAAGCGTGATGCGGTTGGGGGTGGTCGTCACTTGCATGGCCGTGTTGGTGATACAGCCGTTATCCTTGGCGGTTCTTGCAGTTACAACAAAAAGCCCGTAGGAGAGCTTATACATGACCTTGTTATCCATCTTTAACTCCTTTGTGTGGAAATATCTTGTATTTATTATACCCCATATTTTTCCTGAAATCAATAGGCAGGCTTATTTTTGCTTGACACTGATTTTTTCGCGTGTTAGAATAAGAGTGAAAATGGAGAAGGGAGAAGCGCAATGTGGTACTGCAAATGCCCGATCTGTCGCACCGAATACGAGCATAACCCCAAGGTCTGCACCTGCGGCTTTGCGGGGCTGATATCCGCGCAGGAATTTGCGCCCCCGCACGGCGGCGAGGAGGAACAGGGAAAAGCGGAGCTGTTTTCGATCTTTAAATTCGCAAAGCACGTGCTTTACGGCAAAATCGAGTATCGCCCAACGCATATCTATGAGGATCATTTTGAGGAATACACCCTCATCGATGCCGCAAGCGAGCTGCGTGCGCTTGCCGTGGTGGATCGCGCCGGCACGCCCCCGACGATCGCGCGCGACGGGCTGTTTGCCTTTGATCGGAGTGTGCGCGCGTTGATTCTCAATACCAACCGTGCCGCGCGCCTCGCGCTCGATGAATCGATGATCGAGTGCTTGCTGCTCGGCGCCGCGTTTGAGGGCTTTGAGGACGGCAAATTCCACCCTTACCGCCCCTTGCGGTATTTGCACGTGCACGGCGACAATCCCCATTTTACTAGTGAGAATAACGTGTTGTTTGATAAAAAGCAAACGCGCCTTATTTATTATTCACCCCTGAAGCCCGAGGCGGCATACACCGTGCCAAGAAGCGTCAAAACGCTTGCCGCTTACAGCTTCCGCCGTCCGCGGTATTTAAAAACGCTGCGCTTGCCAAAGGGGATCTGCCTTGAAAAGAACGCCTTGTGGCTTGATGAGGAAAGCCCCATTTCGGTCGAGTATTATTGAGGATAGTTATGGTATTAAAGAAGGATTTTTACACCCGCCCCGCCACGGAATTGGCGCCTCTGCTGCTCGGCAAGCTGCTTTGTCGCCGCGTGGGTGATACGGTGCTGCGTTGCCGCATTACCGAGACCGAGTGTTATTTCGGTGAGGAGGATACCGCCTGCCACGCGCACAAGGGTAGAACCCCGCGCACCGATACACTGTATCTTGCGGGTGGTGTCACGTACGTATACCTTTGCTATGGGATACATAGCCTTTTAAACGTGGTAACGGGGGCGGAAAATCACCCCGAGGCGGTGCTGATCCGCGGCGTTGAGGGCGCGAGCGGTCCCGGGCGTGCCACGAAGGCGCTTGGCATTACCTGTGCCGACAATCGCTTGTCGCTTACCGAGGAAAGCGGCATCTGGATCGAGGACGATGGCACGCCCGTGCCGCCCCATCAGTGCTTGCCGCGTGTGGGGATCGACTACGCCTCCAAGGCCGACCGAGATCGCCCGTGGCGGTTTGTGGCAACTTAAAAGAAAAAAGGCGTTGTGCTTTTGCACAACGCCTTTTTGGCTTTTATGCTTACATATGCTCCCGTTTATACGCAATATCCGCGAGTGCTGCACCGCCTACCGTGATCATCAAGGCGGCGAGCGGGTACTCAAGCATACCGCCGTAATAAATGGCGGCGGCGCGCGTTAAGGGCGCGCTTTGCAGGGCAATATGTAGGACCCCGACAAGGCAAAAAAGCGTGAGTGTCGCGCCGATTTGCAAAATAATATTTGCCGGGCGCGAGGGATGAAGGTTTTTGTACCCATTTTTTCTCATATTCATACATATCTCTTTGAAATGAATATTTTTTGAAGGAGTCCTGCTTGCTTTGCAGGGATTCCCTTGATTTTATTATACATTATGGGGCTAATGCTGTCAATGCACAGTATTTTCCAGGTTAAGCATTCGATGCCACGCGTCTTTTCGATTGCATATTTTCAAGAAATTGCGCGAAAAACGTCCGAAAACGCAAAATAAATATCCAAAATTTGCGAATATTTCCGGATTTGTGCAATTCCGTTGTCAAATCCTGCTCAAAAGTATTGTGATGTTGCACAAAATAGGCGTTTTGGTCCCTTCTTTTCCCCCAAACGGTGGCTTTTTTTGTGTGCTATACTACGTTTGTGCTCAGTTTGTGAAAAAAGGTTGGAGGAAAAATGAAAGATCAATGTTGCATAAAAGAGCATTCGTCAAAGAGCATCACCCTCATACAAAAAACGGCATATATCGGCAGTGCCCCGCACACGTATTGCTTGCGTGTCACCTCAAGCGATCCTTGTCGGTTTTTTGTGACGGTCAAGGAGGAAGGCGGTATCGGGGTGACAACATCCCTTGGTACCGATCTCGGCGTTGCCACAACGATTTTTGAATTGTTGGTCGAGCACACGGTAGCGCCCTGTCATTTGACTGAGATCGTGGAGGAGCTGCTGGAAAAAGCGGTTTTGCCCTAACCTTGTGTGGGTATTCTGCCCGATGACTCACCAAGCGCGAATGCAAAGGAAAAGGCCGACGGCACTGCCGTCGGCCTTTTCTCCTGAAAATCGACAGGCTCGCAAAAAATTGCCCTGCGCCATTGACATTTTTGATAAAATCAGTATAATTGATATATCTTATCATCAAAAGGGCAAGAACATGGAAATTATTGACGCACACGCACACATTTATCCCCAAAAGATCGCACAAAAGGCCACCGAAACGATCGGTGTGTTTTACGATATCAAAATGGAAATGCCGGCAGGCACGCCCGAGCGCCTCATTGAGGAGGGGAGCCGTGCCGGGATCAGTCGCTTTGTGGTCCATTCGGTCGCCACGACCGCGCACCAGGTGCGCTCGATCAACGAGTTTATTGGGCGCGAGGTACAGGCACATCCCGAGTTTGTCGGCTTTATCACTCTGCATCAGGATCTGACCGAGCAAGAGGTGGAAAGTGAGGTGTCTTGGGCGCTTGAACAGGGCTTTCGCGGCATCAAGCTCCACCCCGACTTTCAAAAATTCAACATTGACGATGAGATCGCCGAGAAGTTTTACCGCGCGGCCGCAGGCAAGCTCCCCATTTTGCTCCACATGGGCGACGACCGCTACGAGTACTCGAAGCCTAAGCGTCTGGTGAATATGGCGCAAAAATATAAGGATACCACCTTTATTGCCGCGCATTTCGGCGGCTACCGCTGCTGGGATGACGCCGTGCTTTACCGTGGCCTTGATAACGTCTATTTTGACACCTGCTCGTCGCTGGCCTTCATCACTCCTGAGAAGGCCAAGGACCTCATTGATATGCTGGGGGCCGAGCGCTTTTTCTTTGCCACCGACTTCCCGATGTGGGATGCCGCGGGCGAGCTGGAGCGCTTCCATCAGATTCCCCTCACCGAGCGCGAGCGCGAAATGATCCTTAGCGGCAACATCAAGCGCGTGCTGGGTATTTAAACAAAAAACGGGCGGCAATGCCGCCCATTTTTTGCATAGGTATTGACTTTTTTGGGGGAATATGGTATAATACTTGTGTTGAAGTCATACAATGTTGCATCTTTGCGTGTTTCTGTATCAAACGCGTGGGGTGCTTTTTTTATCCTGAGGGGCTCGCCCCCGAAAAGAAAGTGAGAAAAAATATGTTGCGAAAATATAAGCTTTCAACGGCGCTTGACATTGACGACGTGCTCATGGAGTGCACGAGCTATGCCATTCGCCTCGCCAACGAAAAGTACAATTTCGACCCGCCCATGACGATCCACGAAAAGGATAGCTGGGGCAAAAACGGCACGCGCATCGATAGCATTTATCCCTATTTCAGCGATGCCGAGTTTTACCGTACACAGCCCGTTTACGAGGGAGCCAAGGAGTTTGTGCGTAAGCTTTGCCAAATGACCGAGGTCTTTATTTGCACGGCCGTGCCGCCCGAGTTTATGGGCATTCGCGCCAAGCGCATTATGGAGGAGTTCCCCGAGATCCCGGCCGATCACATCTATATGGGTGCGCGCAAGGACAACATTCATACCGATATTTTGCTGGACGATGCGATGCACAACATCCTCAACTCCAACGCCAAATACCCCGTGCTTATGCGCCGCCCCTGGAACCAGCAGGCCACGGGCATGCTCGCCATCAATCATTACGACGAATTTTTAAAGATCGTGGAGATCATTGCCGAGAGCTACTCCGCCAAGCCCTGCGTCAGTGCCCCCGAGGATCCCGATATCGTGGTGTTTGTCGGCCCCTCGGGCAGCGGTAAATCCAAAATTGCCACGTGGTTCCTGGAGGAGAATAAGGATTTCCAAAAGCTCACCAGCTACACCACAAAGGACCTCACGGCTGTCGAGGACAACGAGTGGTACAACTACATTTCCATTGAGGATTTCAGAAGCATGTGCGACAGTGGCGAGATCGTGCAGTCCACGATGTATGCCGGCCACGGCTACGGCTCCAAAAAGGGCGATATCCAGCGCATTTTAGAGAGTGGCAAGCGTGTGCTCACCACCATGGATATTTGCGGCGCCATGTCGCTGAAAACCGAGTTTAAAAACGTCACCACTGTCTTTATCAAGCGCGACAAACGCCCCCTTATGGCAAATATTCTCGCCAAAAACTCCTCGATCGAGGATAAGGTCAATCGCTTAATGGCCTTGGAGTACGTTGACAAAAATGCCGCTCTTTGCGACTACGTCATCAGCTTTGAGACCTACGATCAGGCCCTTACCCAGCTGCGCGATATTTTTAAAAAAGACGAATAAAGCAATAAACAAAAGCCCGCCGTTCGGCGGGCTTTTTGACGTCTCGGGTAAAAATTATACCATAGTACACAGGGTATGATTACACTATTTCCATTCGCCCCGTTCCTCGCGGCGTTCCTGCTCCTCTCGTTCTTTTTCTCGCTTTCGAATTCTTTCATTTGTAACACGAAAAGAACAAATGAGCGCGCCAATGGCGACGGGGATCCACATAGAGCAGGACAGTATCTTGATCACAGCACCAAAAAACAAAACAAAGGGTAAAAATAAGGGTGTGATCACAAAAAATGCTTTGTGAACAAAATCATCGACGCATTTTCGCTCATCACGTTCCAAAAAGCGGCGGATCTTTTCGTCATGATGGTCTTCTGTTACCAAGCCCAACTGCTTGTCATATTGGATTGAAAAAAGGCGTAGACGCCCTTGTTCAAAGGCAATGCGTTTTTCGCGGTTTGACGGTGAATTCCATTTCGCAGTCAGCAGTGATAGGACAATATAAAAAACAGGGAAAAGGGAATACCAAGTTAAGATAACATACTGCGGCATTAAGAGGGCCGCAACGGCAATCATTAAAATTGCTATAACAAAGTATAGGATCCAAAATAATTTGTGTTTCATAAGGCTCCTCTATAAAACATATTCAATTGTACTCTACCAAGATTATCATATCGAGCGCGCATATAAATGAGTCCGTTAGCATCAGTTACTACACCGTCACGACCGTTGTCATAAGTATAGCATAACTTGCTAAAATTTTCAAGCGCTAATATAGCAAAACAGCCGCAGCAAGGCAAGATCCTGTGTTGGCGCTTCCAGCGAGTATTTCGCCTTTGGCGAATATACCCACGCCCTGCGCCTGGTAAGCGAGCTTCCCGATCTTCGGGCGGGGTATGCGAACTCACGTTGCCTGTGGCGTTGCCACAAACAACATTGTTCGATTTTGTGCCGGGGATACCAAACGAGCCCACCGCCAAAGCGGTGGGCTCGTTTGGCACCCCCAGCGAGAATCGAACTCACAACTAACCCTTAGGAGGGGCTTGTTATATCCATTTAACTATGGAGGCGTGTAACAAAGGTAGTATAGCACAGTTTCTTTAAAAAGGCAAGGACTTTCGAGGAAAAGACTGAGAAAATTTGCAAGGGTCTTGCATTTTCCGTAAAGTTTATGCTAGAATGATATCAAGTAGTAAAAAGGGGAGGGGATCGCCGTGAAAAGGTATGCGAAGTGGATACTGCTCGTGTTGCTTGTCGCATGGTGTGCGACGATTTGGCAATTTTCCCTGGCTCCGGCTGAGCAATCCTCGGGCACCAGCAGTCAGGTGCAGGATTTTTGCAACGACGTGCTCGACAAGGTGGGGGTTGACGCCACCGTTAGCGCCAAAACGGTGCGCAAAACCGCGCATTTCTCGGAGTTTATGCTCTTGGGGGCGCTCGCCGTGGCAACTCTTTTCGCGCACGGCTTCGGTCACTGGCTCCTGCTTTCGCCCTTGGTGTTTGCCCCTGCAGCCATGGTGGATGAGTGCATTCAGATCTTTGTCCCGGGGCGCGGTCCCGCGATCCTTGACGTACTCCTTGACGTGGCGGGCGGCACGTTTGGCGCCGCCGTTTGCTGGGCGCTGATTACCCTATTATTATATATTAAAAATAAAAGAGAAAAAATCACGAAAACCACTTGACAAGCGCGCTTTTTTCGTGCTATAATAATTTGCCGCATGTAAAGGGCCCCAAAGTTTGCCGTAAGGTAACGCCCCTGTCAGCGAGTCTTAAAAGAAAGAGAGGTGCTTTTCGTGTTTGCAATTATCGAAACCGGCGGAAAGCAGTACAAGGTCAGCGAGGGCGATACCATTTTCGTGGAAAAGCTCGCAGCTGAGGAGAACGAAACCGTTGTATTTGACTGCGTTAAGGCTCTGTCCCGTGATGGCGAGCTCAAGGTTGGTACGCCCAACGTTGAGGGTGCTAAGGTCAGCGCAACCGTTTTGAAGAACGGCAAGGGTAAGAAGATCGTTGTTCTCAAGTACAAGTCCAAGAAGGACTCGAAGAAGAAGATCGGTCACCGTCAGCCCTACACCAAGGTTCAGATTACCGCGATTGAGGGCTAAGCTGAATGACGACCATTACTTTTTTTAGAAGCGACGGAATCTTTTACGGGTTTGAGGAGAAGGGCCACGTTGGCTTTGGCGAGTACGGCAACGATCCGTTTTGCGCCATGCTTTCTTCGATCACTATGTACATTGTCGATGCGGTAGAGGATATTTACCACGGTAAAATTCTTTACGATATCAACGATGAGGATACGGTGATCTCCGTTCGCTCCCCCTCGGCACTCCCTGCCTTTGAGGCAGATGAGCGCGTGCGCTTTGCCGTGTCGGGCTTGTTCCTTACGTATTACAAAATGCTTGAGGATATGCTCCTGCACGACGATATGTACGAGTTCACGGGTGACGGCGGCTTCAACATCAAGGTTGAGGATCGGGAATTCGAGTAAATCCGTGCGTTCCCTAAGGGGACAAGAAATTTTTAAGGAGGATACACCACAATGTTGAGAATTAGCTTGCAGTTCTTCGCTCACAAAAAGGGCGTAGGCTCGACCAAGAACGGCCGCGATAGTGAGTCCAAGCGTCTTGGTGTAAAGGCTGCTGACGGTCAAACCGTTTCGGCAGGCAGCATCATTGTTCGACAGAGAGGCACCGCCATTCTCCCCGGCAACAACGTGGGATTGGGCAAGGACCACACCCTCTTCGCTCTTGTTGAGGGCAAGGTTAAGTTCGAGCAAAAAACCAAGGATAAGAAGCAGGTCAGCGTTTACGCCGACTAATGGGCGCTTCATTCGTGTAGAACAAAAACACACGAAATATTCATAAAAAATCGCCTTTTCCCTGGCGCAGGTCGGGGAGAGGGCGATTTTTATTATATGTGTGTTTGTAGGGGCTGGCGCCTCGACAGCCCGCTTTGCGCCTTTTTCTTTTCTGTGAACTATTTGGGGTTCACTTCATTTGGCGGAGCTTTTTTGCTTGTGTAGGGGCGATTCATGAATCGCCCGAAAAAATTAACGGTAAAACAGGCGAAGCCATTGACAAAAAGGGCGTTTTCAAGTACCATATAAGTATATAAATGAATGATATAGGAGTAGCTATGACGTTATACGAAGGCAGACCCGAGAGCGTTGCGGGTCGCGAGGAAAAGGAGATCGGCGCATACGACTTTTTGGATGCGCTGGGTGTTTCTTATCAGCGGATTGATCATGAGCCCGCGATGACGATGGCGGTTTGCGAGGAGATCGACAAGGCGCTCGGCGCCACGATTTGCAAGAATTTGTTTTTATCCAATCGGCAGGGAACCGACTTTTACCTGCTCCTGATGCCGGGGGATAAGCCCTTTAAAACCAAAGATCTGTCGGCACAGCTGGGCACGGCAAGGCTTTCCTTTGGTGCACCTGAAAAAATGGAGGAGCTTTTGCACACCACCCCCGGGTCGGCGAGCGTGCTCGGGCTCATGCACGACAAGGAGAACCGTGTGCAGCTTGTCATTGACCGCGAGGTGCTCGTGGGTGAGTACGTGGGTTGCCACCCGCTGGTTAATACGTCGAGCCTGCGTCTTTTGACGGGCGACCTCGAGAAAATTATTTTGCCTGCAACGGGTCACACGCCCATCGTCGTGGACCTGCCTCGCTATGAAATGATGGAAGGCTAACGATGCGTTTTTTTATAACCGAACAGGAAAACGGCAAAACGGTACGCAGTTTTTTGCGCGCCAACGGGGTGTCGGCGGCACTCTCGGCCAAGCTTAAGCGCAGGCCCAACGGAATGATGCTAAACGGTGTGCACGTCACGGTGCGCGCGGTGCTCAAAACAGGAGATGAGCTTTTTCTTGCCATTGAGGACGAGGAGAAAAACGAAAAAATAGTTCCTCTTGAAGAAGAGGTCGATATTTTGCTTGAGACCCCCGAATACGTGGTGGTCAACAAACCCCCGTTTATGCCAACGCACCCCTCGCATGGGCATTATACCGACAGCCTTGCCAATGCTCTTGTGTGGCATTATCGCGATGTTGAGGGATTTCGCCCGCGCTTTACCAATCGCCTTGACCGCAACACCACGGGCGCGGTGTTGATGGCAAAGAACGCGCTCGCCGCGTCAAAGCTTGCGGCAGCCATGGCTGCGGGCAAGATCGAAAAAACATATTACGCCGTGGTTTGCGGCACAATAGAGAGGGAAACGGTGCTGAAAACCGGCATTCGTCGCCAAAGCGAAAGCGTCATTTTTCGCGAGGTGTGCGCCGAGGGCGAGGGCGATATTGCAATCACACACGTAAAGCCGCTTCTTACTAAAAACGGTTATACGTTGGTGCATTTGGCGCCCCAAACGGGGCGCACGCATCAGCTGCGCGTGCATATGGCGTATCTTGGCACCCCCATCGTTGGGGATGATTTTTACGGCGAGGCCTCGCCCCTCTTGGCGCGCCACGCCCTGCACGCGGCAACGCTTGCATTTCCTGATCCCATAAATGGGGAAACGGTGCGGGTTTTTGCCCCCGTTTCGCCCGATATGTCGTCATTGATCGAAAATTTGTTTGGAAAAGAGGCATTGAAATATTTTGAAAGGGAATCGCACTGAAAAACGGCTTTTTTTGCCCCGTTATGCGCTTATTTTGTATGGCATAGCGGTCTTTTCGCTCGCCGTTTATCTTGTGGCCGTGCTCTCGCCCTCGTTTGCCGGGTGGTTTCAGGGGACGGTGGCGGTGGCGGTGCGCTTTTGCCTTGGCCATCTTACGGGGGTGCTCCCCTTTTCCTTGGCGGAGATCCTGATCTTCACCCTACCGCTCCTCATCGCCCTATTGGGGTTCTTGGCGTGGCAACGCTGTACCACGTGGCGTAATATGGGGGTGTTCCTCGCCTCGGTGCTTTCGGTGGTCAGCCTGCTTTTTACGCTGTTTGTCTTTTCCTTCGGCGCAGGCTACCATACCGCGCCGCTGGATGAGCGCCTCTCGCTTCCCACCAACGACGTGAGCGCCGAGGAGCTCAGGGCAACGGCCGTCTTGCTTGCCGAGCGCGTCAATCAAGCCGCCCAAGGCGTGGAGTTCGGTGAGGATGGGTTTTCAAAAATGCCCTACGACCTGCAGGGTATGAACGAGCGATTGCTGGAGGCGTATGGGGGGATATCGCAAAAATACTCCTTTATTCCGCGCCTCGGGGTAGGGGTCAAGCCTGTGCTCGCGAGCAAAGCCATGTCCTATACGCACATCACGGGTGTTTATACCTATTTTACGGGTGAGGCCAATGTCAACGTTTATTTTCCCGACTACACCTTGCCCTATACCGCCGCACACGAAATGGCGCATCAGCGCGGCATCGCTCGGGAAAACGAGGCTAATTTCGTGGCCTTCCTCGTGTGTGCCGAGTCGGGGGATGCGTACCTGCAATATACGGCCTACCTCAACCTTTTTGAGTATGTGGCAAACGCATTGTGGAGCGTGGACAGGGAGGCGTACAAGGAGGTGCTTCGGTCGCTTTCCCCGCATGTCATCGGTGAATTGCGTGCCTACGACGCGTTTTTTGAGGCGTTTCGTGATTCGGCCCTGGCCGACGTTTCGAATGCCGTCAACGACACCTATCTTAAGGTGCACGGCAACAAGGAGGGCACTGCCTCCTACGGCCTTGTCGTGGACTTGGCCGTTGCGTATTTTAAAGAGTGATCTTTGTAGGAGGTGCGAAGGATGAAGTCCATGGATTTCGAGTACGTAGAGCGTCGGATCGGCTACACGTTCCAACATAAAAGATTGCTCGAGCAGGCTTTTACGCGAAAGTCTTATATCAATGAAAAAAAGGACGCCCAAAGCAACGAGGTGCTGGAGTTTTACGGCGACCGCGCGCTTGAATTGGTGATCACTCAAAAAATGAGCCGGTATTTCGGCAAGGTGGCGGAGGATGGCCTGTACCATTCGACCAAGGATGAGGGCGATCTCACCAAATTAAAGGTAGAGCTTGTGCGAAAGGAAATGCTTTCGTTTCGCATTCGTGCCATGGAGCTTGAGGCTCGCCTTTTTATGAGCCGTGGCGACAAAAAGCAAGCCGCCTTTGAGCGGGATTCGGTGCAGGAGGATCTTTTTGAGGCCATTCTCGGTGCCGTTGCTATGGACTCGGATTGGGACGTGAAAGTGCTTACCCGGGTCGTGGAACGGATGCTAAACCCCGAATTTTACTTTAAATATGGGCTTGATGATCGAACGGACCATAGATCCCTGCTCGGGGAATGGTATCAAAAGCGCTACGGCGTGGAGCCGAATTATCAAATTGAGCGCGTCGATCGGCATTTTTACTGTAAGCTGAAGGTACAGGGCTTTCCGCTGTTCAAGGCCGAGAGTCAGGGCCCGGATGAGGCTCAAAGAGAGTGTGCCAAGCAGGCCGTTCTTTATTTAAAGGAGAGGGGAGAAATGAGCCTTTGATCCCCAAAGTCGTATAAATTCGATGGCAAGAAATCGGAGGTACATTTATGTTTGATTTTAAAAACAAGGTGGCAGTGGTCACGGGCGGTGCTCGCGGCATCGGGAAATGCATTGTGGAGGCCTTTCGCGCGGCAGGGGCCTCGGTCGCGGTCATCGACCTGCTCCCCAACGATTATTTTGTGGGTGATCTTGCTGACAAAAAAACGCTGGAGGCGTTTGCAGATCGGGTCGTGGCCGATTTTGGCCGTGTGGATTTTCTCATCCATAACGCCCTGCCTAAGACCTGCGGCATCACAAACGGCAGCTATGAGGATTTTGAGTACGCCCTGAAGGTTGGCGTGACCGCGCCGTTTTATCTTACCAAGCTCCTTGCTCCGTATTTTGGCAAAGGGGCGGCGATCGTCAACATCTCCTCATCGCGTGACCGTATGAGCCAAAGGGAGACCGAGAGCTATACGGCCGCCAAGGGTGGCATTGCGGCCCTCACCCATGCCCTTGCGGTGTCTCTTTCGGGGCGTGTGCGCGTCAATTCAGTCTCCCCCGGATGGATCAACAATACCGATACCGTTTACGATGGAGCCGACGCCCGACAGCACCCGTCGGGGCGGGTCGGCGAGCCGCGTGATATTGCCAATACGGTGCTTTATCTTTGCTCGGATATGGCCGGGTTTATTACGGGTGAAAACGTTTGCGTGGATGGTGGGATGACAAAACAAATGATCTACCACGGCGACGAGGGCTGGACGTTGCAGGAATAAAATAAACAAAGCTCCCCTTAGCGTGATGTTCTCTTTTCTTGAGATATCACGCCAAAGGGAGCCTTTTTTTATAAATTCACCAACAGGGAAAAGGCAAGGCTGTAGTAGCTGACGACGGCCACAAGGTCGTTGACGGTGGTAATCAGGGGCCCCGATGCTACGGCAGGATCAATACCGATGCGATCGAAAAAGATCGGGATCGCGGCACCGGTAAAGCCCGATACCGTCATGGCAAAGCACATCGCAAGGCCAACACACCCGGCCGCCGAAAGCACAAAGCTCGCCGTGTAAGCGGCAAAGAAATGTAGGTAGCCGCTGACGATCAAAAACGAGATCACACCGAGCACAAGACCGCTGAGCATGGCGACGCGGACTTCCTTTAGGATGGTTAGAATGTGCAGCTTAAAGCGCTTGCTTTCGGATTCTCCCAGGGCCCTGACCGTTACGGCCAGGGACTGCGTGCCTACGTTGCCCGCCATACCGAGGATCAGCGATTGGAAGGAAACGATCATCGGCAGTGCCGCCACAACACCCTCGAAGATGCCGACCACACCCGATACCGCAAGCCCCATAAACAGGAGCACGATCAACCACGGCACACGCTTTTTTATGCTGGTGAAGAGCGATTCGTGGGGATCCTGCTCTGCGGTCATGGCCGCGAGCTTTGCGTAATCATCGCCGCGCTCTTCATCGATCAGCTCGGTGATGTCCGTCGAGGTAATGACGCCCAAAAGGGCTTTGCTTTCGGAGGAAATGACGGGGATCATATGCTCCGAATAGCCGCGCAAACGCTCAATGTTTTCGGAAATGATGTCGTTGTCATATACAAAGGGGAAGGTGGTGTGGATCAAGTCTTCAAGTGGTACGTCGCTTCTTGCCACGATCAGGTCCTTGAGGTCGATCGCGCCGTAAAAGGAGCCGTCCTCATTTTGTGCAAAAATGGTGTAAATGTTGTCGTTTTCGGCAGCCTCGCGGACCAAGGTCCGCATCGCTTGCTTGATGGTCGCCAAGCGGTTCACCGCAATAAAATTGGTGCTCATACGGCTGCCGAATTCATCGTCTCCGTAGGAGCCGATCATGCGGATATCCTGCTTGATGTCCGGGTCCTCGATCAGCCCAAAGATCTCGCGTCTTGTTTGCTCATCAAGGTCTTCCAATGCCTCCACGGCATCGTCGGCATCCATTTGCTCGATGATATCGGCCGCGTCATTTGTGTCGATCTCCGAAAGGTACTCTCCCGCATCGTCAAGGTAAGACACGATCCTTGACATCATTTCACTGCCAAGAACGTGGCGCAAGCGTTCGCGCTCCTCGGGGGTCAGGTCCGCAAAGATGTCGGCAATATCGTTTTCGTGATATTCCTCCAGCTGCGCTTTTAGGTCGCTGTCGGCCCTCTCGCTGCGGATGACCGTAAGGATCTTGGCGCCGTAATCTCTTTCGGGTAACGAGAAATTGGTTCCTTCTTCCATAGGAGGCCTCCTTTTTTGGGAGTGGATCAAGTATAGTTAGTATGACGCAAAACGTGGCGAAAAATCAGCTCTTGCGCAATGTGGAAAGCACTTGGTTAAACCAACGTTCGCCCTTGGGAGAGCGTATGATGTCGCACATGGTGAAAATGATCAGGTAGGCGAAAAGTCCAATTACGGCAATCAGGGGATAGCGCAGGAGGGGGAGTGCCTCAAAGGGGGAGTGGATGATGAACATGGAGTTGACGTCGTATGCCGCATCGGCACCCACCAGCACCTCAAACATCAAATTGCAATAAAGGCCGATGACGTACATACCGACCACCGAGAGGAATATGTTGCGCAAATTGCGCCAAAACGCGGGGCGTAAGTATCCGAAAACGGGGATCAGTAGCAGGTTGAACAGAAGCGTGGCGTGCGCCACAATGCTTTTGACGATCTCAAAGTCGCGCAGGGTCGGGTTGACGATAAAATCGACGTTGGCAAACATCCCGACCAACGTGGAGGCTATGCCGAACCAAAATACGTAGTCGGAAAGGAAAAGGGCGAGCTTTCCGTCCTTTTTCGCCGTGAATCCGTAAAAAAGCGCACACCACATCACGACGTTGCAGGGGTAGATGGGTAAAATGAGATTGGGGGTCTCTCGCAAATACTCGATGCCTGAGCCCGTGAAAAGCAAATGATAGAGGAAGGAGCTGTAATGAAACAAAATGGTCACCAACGGTGCGATCCAAAGCACGGTGCGCTTTGCCCTCTCGCTTGTTGCCCATTTTTTTGCGGCAAGCAGCAAAGCTGAAATGATCAGTAGTAAAATACAGTTAAAAAGAATAAGTGTTCCCATAATGACTCCTTACTGACATGCTCCGACGGTAGTATATTCATTATAGCATATTGTGCAGAGTAATGCAATGCTTTGGTGCGGTTGTATTTTTCGGCGTAATATGTTATACTGTCGGTAGAGTGGCCGCTCGGGGATGTTCGGGATGGCCGAGAAAATGCAATGGAGGAAAGCACGTGAGGATTTACGATATTTCCCAAGAGGTTTTTGGCTCAAGGGCGTATCCCGGCGACCCGACACCGACTCAAAGAGCCCTTTGCTCTATGAAAAAGGGCGACGCTTACAATTTGACGGAATTTTGCATGTGCGCGCACAACGGCACGCACGTCGATGCCCCGTTTCATTTTTTACAAGACGGAAAAACGGTGGATGCGGTGAGCTTGGAGCATTTTGTGGGTACGGCCTTTGTTACCGAGCATTGTGGGACCGTTCGGGGTGAGGATGCTGAAAAAATGATCGAGGGCGCAAGGGCGCAAAATGCGGAGTCGGCCAAAAGGATCCTTATCAAGGGCCCGGCGATGGTTTCGCCTGAGGCCGCGAGCGTATTTGCCCGCGCGGGGCTCCTGCTGCTTGGCAACGAGTCGCAGTCAGTCGGTCCTGAGGACACCCCGATGGAGGTGCACCGGACCCTGCTGGCGGCGAACGTGATGTTGCTTGAGGGCATTTGCTTGGAAAAGGTGCCTGAGGGTGTTTATCTCCTGAACGCCGCGCCGCTCAATTTGTCGGGTGCGGAGGGCTCACCCTGTCGGGCGATCCTGATCGACGTCTCCTCGGCACGGATTTGAGGGGACGCAATGAGTAAATTGAAAGACAGAGCGAAAAAGCTAAAAACCGATATTCCCGCGGTGTTTCTTGCCTTAAAGGAAAAGGGGACACCGTGGTACGCCAAGGTGATCGCGATGGTTGTGGTGGTCTATGCGCTCTCGCCCATTGATCTGATCCCCGATTTTATCCCCGTGCTCGGCTATTTGGATGACGTCATTATTTTGCCCGCTTTGATCGCGTGGTGTATCAAATGTATTCCCCGCGAGGTGCTTGCGGATTGCCGTATGCGTGCCGAGGGCTTGTGGAGTGAAGGGAAACCGCAAAAATGGTATTATGCGATCCCGTTTGTTGTGATTTGGGCGGTGGTGATCGCCCTTTCCGTGGTTGCATTTACTTAAATCGTAAGGAGATTGAGAACCTATGAATTTTATTGAAATTGCAAAAGAGAGACAGTCCTGTCGCAGCTACGACCCGACCCGCGAGGTGGAGGGGGAAAAGCTCGAAGCGATCCTTGAAGCCGCGCGTCTCGCGCCCTCGGCGTGCAACGGACAGCCCTATCATATTACGGTTTGCAAGGGGAAAACCGCCGCGGAGGTGGCCAAAGCGACTGAGGGGCGCGGAATCAACCGATTTGTCGGGCAAGCCCCCATATTGCTTGTGATTTCGGAGCGTCCCTGCACGGTGCTTCCGGGTCTTGAGGATAAATTGGCGGAAAATGATTGGCGATCGATCGACATCGGGATCCTTTCCGCTTATATCACCGCCGAAGCCACGGCACAGGAGCTTGGCACTTGTATTATAGGGTGCTTTGAGAACGATCGCATCCAAGAGCTTTGCGGTCTTGCCGCTCCCGTACGCCTCATCATTACCCTTGGCTACGCCAAGGAGGGAGCCCCCTTGCGCTCCAAAAAGCGCAAAGCACTCGCCGAGCTGGTAACCGTTATGGCCGAGTAATATGATTGACATCAAGAAAGCCGGCATTGCTTTTTTACAAACGAGGATAGGTGTAACAGCCTATCCTTTTTTGCTGTCAATTTTCCGCTTCAACAAAACATAAACAAAACTTAAATCTTTCTAAAATAAGCTTTTGATATCGTGAAGGGGTAACATCGGGGAACGGTATCTTGGAGGTGGACTATGAAACGGAAATACAAGGTCAAAACAGCGACAAAAGCCATAGAGCGCGAATATAATGATATTCCCGTTCGCTATATCGTTGCGGTTCTCATCACGATTTTTGAGATACTCGCCATTATCGGTATTCCCGTCGGCATCGTCGGTGGTATTCACTATTACTTATTATTTCCGCCAAAAATCGACAAGGGATTTAGTGAAAAGTGAAGAGTGAAGAGTGAAGAGGTAATAAGTAAAAATCGACAAGTTTCTATCTAAACTTGTCGATTTTTGGTCGAAGTGGCGGGTAAGCGAGGCGCAAAACAGTTGATAACTGTTTTCGCCGACGCGCCCGAGCAGAAAAAGTTGGAGGGCATAATAATTTCCGCAAACGCAT
>JAFVYZ010000026.1 GCA_017508425.1 Clostridia bacterium
GATGGGACTCGAACCCACGACCTCTAGCGTGACAGGCTAGCGTTCTAACCGACTGAACTACCGGGCCAGTTTTGCGCGCAGGTGCGGCGTTTGCACCAGCGACTTTGATATTATAACATAGGGTTTCGTGCTTGTCAACACTTTTTTTTAAGAAATTTAAGATTTTTTAAAAAAGCTCTCGATCTCTTTTCGCCCGAACGTGTAATTTTCACCGCAAAAATGGCAATGCACCTCCAGCTCCTCGGGCTTGCCCTCGGCGACCTGCTCGGCAAGCATCTCCTTCAGGTCCTTTTCACCGATGGCGGCAAGGGCCTCGGCAATGCGGGCTCTGGAGCAGGTGCAGCGGTAGCTGACGTCAAGCTCGTCAAACACGTCAAACTCGATCCCGTCAAGGGCAATGGCGGCAATTTCCTCAAGCGAAAGTCCGCGGTCAAACAGGGCCGAGACGTTTGTAAGGGAGTTGGCATTTTTCTCCAGCTGCTCAACGGTTTGGTTGTCGGCAAAGGGCAGGAGCTGTACCACCACGCCGCCTGCCGCGCGGCAGGTGCAGTCGGTATCCACGAGCACGCCGAGGGCGCAAAGCGTCGGAACCTGCTCGCTTTCGGCAAAATAAGAGGTGATATCCTCGGCGATCTCACCGCTGACCAGCGGTACCGTGCCGTGGTAGGGCTCCTTACCGCCGATGTCCTTGATCACGGTGAGAGTGCCGCGGCCGACGGCCGCGCCCACGTCAAGCTTTCCGTTTTTCTTCAGGGGCAGGTCGCACGCGGGATTTTGCACGTAGCCGCGCACGTTGCCCATATAATCCGACGTGGCGATCAGCTTGCCGAGCGTCCCGTCACCGGCAACCGTCAGGGTCAGCACATCGGTCTTGTCACCGAGCATGGAGCCCATCGCCGACGTGGCGGTGAGAAGTCGCCCGAGTGCGGCCGTGGCGGTCGGCGCCGTTTTATGAATACGGATCGCCTCGTTGACGATCGCTCTTGAATTGATCACGTGAATGCGTGCGCTGCCGTCGCGCGTCATGGCACGCAGAATTGTAGCTTGCTCCATTTTTTGCTCCTTATTTTTTGCAGATCGCCTTCACGAACCAACGCTCGTCGGTGTCGGTGGCGGGGGAATGGTCGGTGCTTCCGTAGAACTCGATCTCCCCGAAGCCGGCGGCATCAAGGGCGCGTTGCAGCTCTTCTTTGGTATAACAGCGCTCGCATTGCTCCTCATCGGTGCGCGCGTACGTGCCGTCCTCGTTTTCGGTAAAGACCGAGAGGTAAAAACGGCAAAGGCCGCTTTTCTCATCGTACTCGTTTTGCCAGCCGCAGTAGCAATCCTCGCTTTCGAGGATGTAGGCATTGTCGGCAAATACGGTTTTGAACTTGTGTGGGGTATTGACGTCAAACAAAAATATACCGTTTGGGTCAAGGTAATTGTGCACCAGCGAAAAGCAACGTGCAAGGTCTCCTTCGCCCGTGAGGTAATTGATGCAATCCAGCGAGCTGACAACCGCCCCCACTGTGCCGTACAGCTCAAAATCGCGCATATCCTGCTGTAAAAAAAGAATGCCGTCGGCCTCCGCCTCGCCCTTGCGCTCAAAGGCTCGTGAGAGCATATCGGCGCTGCCGTCAATGCCGATCATATCGTAGCCGCGCGAGGCCATCTCTACCGTCATTTTGCCCGTGCCGCAACCAAGATCCAGCACAAGCTCGGGGGTCAGCCCCGCCCGTTTGAAGGCTGTTTCATAAAAGTCAGCCACGCTCCGGTAATCAACATCCCCGTTCAGGGCGTCGTAAACACCGGCCAGCGCTTCGTATGCTTGCATAAGCTCTCCCCCTTTTTTACTTCCTTATTATTGTAGCCGATTTGGGCTATAAAGTAAAGTGCTTTTTTGAAAATTCCCCGAAAATGCGGTCCACGTCCCCCGCACCCATTACGAGGAGCAGGTCTTTTTCGGTGAGCTCCCTTTGAAGGACTTTTGCCATCGCCGCAAAATCGCCGCCGACCGAGGCGGTCCTGCCAATGCCGTCGGCAAGGGCCTTGGCACTCATGCCGAGGGGATCCTTTTCTCGTGCTGCGTAAATATCCGCGATCAGTACGCGGTCCGCGCCGCTGAGCGCCGCGCAAATGTCCTCAAAAAACGCCTTGGTGCGGCTAAAGGTATGGGATTGAAACACGGCGAACAAGCGCCCCCCCTTACACAGGCTTCGTGCGGTATGAAGGGCGGTCTTGATCTCGGTGGGGTGGTGTGCGTAATCGTCAAACACCCGTGCCCCGTTGAGTCGGCCGCGGTATTGGAAACGCCTTGCAATTCCCGAAAAATGCGAAAGGGCCGCTGTGATATCGGAGGGTCGCACCCCCAAAAGATCGGCGGCGGCCGCCGCCGCAAGGGCGTTTTTAACATTGTGCTCCCCCGGCACCGCGAGGGATACGCGCCCGACGCATCCCTTGGGAAAGTACAGGTCAAATTGGGCCGTGCCCCCCTCAAGTGAAAGATTTTGCGCGCGGTAATCGGCATTCGTCCCAAGCCCAAAGGTGACGGCAGGGCGGCCTTGGGCCGCCCTGCGCAGTGCCGCGCACTCCTTGGGCAATACGGCCGCGTCGGCTTTTTGGATAAAGCGGGAAAAGGATGTGATAAGAGAGGCCTCATCCTTAAAAAAATCCACGTGGTCAAGCTCGGCGTTCAGTACCACCGCAAGGGTGGGAGAAAACCGCAAAAAGGAGTTGCCGTATTCGCACGCTTCAAACAGGAAATCCTTTCCGCCCCCTGCCGCGAAGGGCGCGCCAAAGTGTGGCATATCGGCGCCGCACACGATGTTGGGCGCACGCCCCGCCACGTCAAGGATCTCACCGAGCATTGCCGTTACCGTGCTTTTGCCGTGACTGCCCGCGATCCCGATGCGGGAGGGGAAGTCGCTCATCAAATACCCAAGGTAGTCGGCCCGTGAAAACAAGTGGAGCCCGCGACGACGGGCTTCAAGGTATTCGGGATTGTCTTCGGAAATGGCAAGGGTATATACGACGGCATCCGCGTCCGCGAGTGCCGAAGGGTCGTGCCCCCGACAAACCGAGATCCCGGCCCCCTCGAGGCGCCTTGTGTTTTCATTTTCAGCGCAGTCAGAGCCCCGAACGGTGAAGCCCCGCTCGCGCGATAAGAGCGCGAGCGAGGACATATGAATGCCGCCGATTCCGATAAACCAAAGTATTTTTTTGCCAAGAAGTGCCGCACCGATCTCGTGCGGTTCCCATTGCGTATTTGCCAAAGACATGTCAATTCCTCCCCAAAATGCACAAAAAATGGATGAAAATATCGTATTATAATACAATTTTTCACGAAATACACACAAAGCGATTGAATAACTTCCACAAACCGGCTTTATACTAAAAGCATACAGGAAATACCTTGTATAGTATATGACAAATTTTTTTGGGAGGCAAGGAATATGCAGATCACGGATATTAAAATTCGTAAATTGTTTGATGAGGGCCCCATGAAGGCCGTGGTTTCGGTTACCTTTGATAGTCAGCTGGCAGTGCACGACATTAAGGTGATCCACGCACGCGACCGTCATTTTATCGTAATGCCCAGTCGTAAAAACCCCGATGATACCTACCGCGACATCGTGCATCCCATTAACGCGCAATTTCGCGCTATGCTGGAGGATGCCGTGATCGCTGCATACGAGGAGGCTCTTGCCGCTGAGGAGGAAGCCAACGAAAACGAGGCGGTCCCCGCTTTATAAGATGCTTCAAAAATAAAAACCGCAGGTTCATTTTGAACCTGCGGTTTTTTGTTTAATTCAAGCTTCCGTAGTCAATGGGAGTCTTGGGGTCATAAAGCTTCATAATGTCGTTCATGAGCTTTTTGGCACGGGAGGTGGTGATATAAAAGTCACCGGCACCATTGACGGCGGTGTGGAACTGAAGGGGAACGGAAAGATTTTCATAGAAGCAATACTCGCGCTCGATCACCTCGCCCGTTTCCTCATAATAGCCGGTCTCCTTGTTGTACGCGCGCAGTACGTAACGGAGCTTTAACGTGAGTGCGGCGCCGTCGGAACCCGAGGCAATATTGCCTGCCTTTTCGGCATCGGTGAGATCCGAGTAGCCGGGGCAGGTGGTGTAGAGCAGGGACTGATAAAAGCGCTTGAATTGCAGGGTATCGATCGTTTTACCTGAGGAGGTGCGCACCACCAGCTTGTCGGTCGAGATGGTCGTGGAGGTGCCGTTTTTGGCAATATCCTCAAGGGTTTGGCTGTTGTCGAGCCAAATGGTTTCGCTGTATCCCTCCTGGGCGTACTGACTGATCATGCCGGGGGCGATCTTCAGCTCTACCTTTTCAAGGTAAGCGATATTGCCGAAGAAGAGGTCCGAGGAGATCCATTCCTTTTCTCGGTAAAACAGGAATCCGAGCTGCGTTTCATCCAAAGCCACGATCATATTGTAGCCGTCGGCAAGGGTCGTGAAGTCCTTATCGTCCTCGTTATAGATATAGCAAATGTTATAAACGTAGTAGTAGCCATCCTCCTGCTTTTCGCTGATGAGAACGATATGCTTTTCTTGATCGGCACGCTTGATCACGTCCTTGCCCGTGCTTTCGTTGTATTCGCGCACGCGGTTGTGCGTAAAGGACACGTAGTAGGCGTAGGAGTCGGTATCAAGCCCATAGGGCTTCAGCCATTCGTTGACGTCCGCATCGCCCATGGTGGTGGAATCTCCGATCTTTACCACAAAGTCGGGCTTCCAGTTCAGCATCGTGTAGAGCGCGGACTCGGCGTTGTAGCTGTTGATCGTATAGCCCGACAGGTCGCTTTCGGTCAGGTACGGCAGGCTGGCGTAGTAGGTGTCGTTTCTCTTGTCAATGGAGCCGCTGTAGGAAAAGCCGACAAGCGGCTTTTCCAGCCCCTTTTTGAAGAGTCGGAAGTTCGATACGTCGTAGTAGTTGCTTTGGTCCATCAGGTAGGAAACGCCGTTTGCCGCCACGTAATCCTCCACACGGCCCAGCAGGGCCTCTTCGAAGGTGCCGTTGTATTCGCCCTTGTTGAGGTCGCTGATCACATATACGGCATCGCGCCCTGCGTAGCGCACGTAATAGCCGTTGCCCGAGGGCACCTGGTCACCGATGATGACGCGGTGGGTCGCACCGCCCTTGGCCTTGGTTGCCGTGACCTCGTAGTAGGTGGTGGCGTCGTTCACGTCCTCGGGCAGGCCGTATTCGGCATAGCCGAGCTCCTTAACGCGGTTGGTGTCGAGGCGCAGCATCGTTTGCGTTCGGCCCGTAAAAAACACGGCTGTGGCAAAGAGCACCGTATCATCGACCGAGAGGTCGGGGCGGTTTTCAATGACGAATTCCACCACGGTCTCACCGTCTTGGGTGAGCTCGTTTCGTTGGAAGACAAAGGCGCCGTTTTTGTTGCCGATTTTGATCGTTTGCATGTCGTTTCGCTCAAGGAAGGGGTAGAGCAAAACGTCGTATTTTCCATCGGAGGTGTCAAACCGTATCGCCTCGCCGTCCTCAACGAGCACGGCGGCCACGGTGCTGAATTCACCGGTTTTTTTGTCCACATATACCAAGGTGCCGGCATGGGTGATATAGTTGCCGTCCGAGGTGGTGGGCAGCACCTCACCCTTGGTGGTCTTCAGGACATAGAGGTCGTCCTCCTTGGCCACGTAATATTTGGTGTTGTCGGTCGGATCGTAAAAGGGCGTGCGCGAGGTCAAAAACAGCGTAATCCCCAGCGCGATTCCGAGCACCGCTACCGCGATCAGCAGGTAGATCACCATACGGCGCTGACGCTGTAGGGCGGTTTTGGCGCGCACGACCGAACGGTTGGTCGTTTCGTTTGTCATGCGTGTTTTCTCCTTATCATCACGTAGATGCCGGCGATGAATATGGCCGTGGCGGGGACGGTCGCGAAGATGACGGTGAATTGCGTGGCTGCCTTAGAGGTGATGCTGGTGATCTCCATGCTGGCGTAATACTTGCAATCCAGCGACACGGGCACCACAAGGCTGCCCATGGCGTTGCAGGCATAGGAAAGCACCGAGGCATTGCCGTATTTGCGGTCGAGCGCGGCCTCCGACGCGAAATCGGTCGAGGCGCAGGCCAGCACGTAAGAATAGCTGTAGGAATTGTTGTCACCGGCCACGTCGGTTTGGCTCGAGATCATCATATAGGAGAAGGGGCGGTCGGCACTGGCTGCACCAACTGTTTCGCCCTTTGCCTTTGCAACGGCGGAGGCGGAGGAGAAGAATACATTATAGCAGGTGCGGCGTTCGACGTTGCCCGAGTAGGATGCCGCGCGGTGGTCGGAATAAGCGGTCTCCTTGTAAAGCGCAGAGAAGCGAAGGGCCGTGGTGTTGGGGAAGGCGACGGTCTTGGGGTTGCCGTTCTCGCGCATGTGCTTGGTGACATCCGAGCCAAAGCCGCCGGTTTCGTAAACGGCCTTGTTGGTGTAGCCGTTGACCGAAAGCGAGGAGGCAAGATCCTCAATGACGGTGTTGTCACC
>JAFVYZ010000027.1 GCA_017508425.1 Clostridia bacterium
ACGGGCTATTTGATTATTTTAGGTGAATTGTGATGCCGAAATACTCCGTATTAAAAAACAAAACGAACTCCGATTTCTCAAAGTTCGTTTTATTTCCTTTTGGCGGAGAGAGAGAGATTCGAACTCTCGGTAGGGTATTAGCCTACACACGATTTCCAGTCGTGCGCCTTAGACCAACTCAGCCATCTCTCCGTACGACCCATATATCATACCAAAGAAAAGCCTCGTTGTCAAGGGGGTTTTTGAATTTTTTTGAGATTTTTCGAGCAAAATCCCGTTTACTGTGACAAAGTATATATTGACAATATATATATTAAATGTTATACTATCTTTTGTATTTTTATCGATTGTTTTGAGGTTTCGTATTATGATCATTACAGACTTTCTTGAAAACAACGCCAGGCAGTTCCCCGATGACGTGGCGTTGGTTGAGATCAACCCCACCGAAAAGGAAACGCGGCGCATGACCTGGCGCGATTACGAACTGGTCGAGCCTACCCTGCGTGCACCTTACTACCGCCGCGAGATCACCTGGCGCGTATTTGACGAAAAGGCAAACCGCTTTGCCAACGCTCTTACCGCACGCGGCATCGGCAAAGGCGACAAGGTTGCCATTCTTCTGATGAACTGCATTGAGTGGTTGCCGATCTATTTTGGTATTCTGAAAACGGGTGCACTCGCCGTGCCGCTGAACTTCCGTTATGCGGCAAGTGAGATCACTTATTGCTTAGGACTTGCCGAGGCGGACGCGTTGGTATTTGGCCCTGAGTTTATCGGGCGCGTGGAGGAGATCGCCGACACCATCAGCAAAAACCGCCTGCTCATTTACGCCGGCTCAAACTGCCCCTCGTTTGCCGAGGATTACACCGATATGACGGCTGAATGCTCCAGCGTATATCGCACCGCTGACCTCACCGAGGATGACGATGGGGCCATTTACTTCTCCTCGGGCACCACGGGCTTCCCCAAGGCCATTTTGCACGCACATCGCGCACTGGTACACTCGTGCCGCGTGGAGCAAGCACACCACAGTCAAACCCGTGATGACGTTTTTCTTTGCATTCCCCCGCTCTACCACACGGGCGCCAAGATGCACTGGTTCGGCAGTCTGCTCACGGGCTCCAAGGCCGTGATCTTAAAGGGCACGTCGCCTGAAACGATCCTGCGTGCCGCCTCCGAGGAGCACTGCTCCATCGTATGGCTACTGGTGCCGTGGGCACAGGATATTTTAGCCGCACTTGACAGCGGCAAGCTGAAGCTTTCCGACTACGACCTGAAGAACTGGCGCCTGATGCACATTGGCGCACAGCCCGTACCGAAGAGCCTCATTCGCCGCTGGAAGGAATACTTCCCCCACCACGATTACGACACCAACTACGGTCTTTCCGAGTCGATCGGCCCCGGTGCTGTACACCTTGGTGTTGAAAACGTCCACAAGGTAGGCGCCATTGGCAAGGCCGGCTTTGGATGGGAAACGAGGATCACCGATGCCGAAGGCAACGAGGTGGTGCGCGGCGAGGTCGGCGAGCTTTTGCTCCGCGGCCCTGGCGTGATGAAATGCTACTACAACGATGAGGCGGCGACTGCCGCGACGCTCCGTGGCGAGTGGCTTTGCACGGGCGATATGGCCATGGAGGACGAGGACGGCTTTATCTTCCTTGTTGACCGCAAGAAGGACGTGATCATCACAGGTGGTGAAAATCTTTACCCCGTGCAGATCGAGGACTTCCTCTCCGCACACCAAAAGATCAAGGACGTGGCTGTGATCGGCCTGCCCGATACGCGCCTTGGCGAGATCGCGGTGGCTGTCATTGAGCTGAAGGAGGGTGTCGCCTGCACCGAGGAGGAGATCATGGAATTTTGCCAAAATCTCCCGCGCTACAAGCGCCCCCGCAAGCTGATCTTCGCGAAAGTCCCCCGCAACCCCACGGGTAAGATCGAAAAGCCGAAGCTCCGTCAGATCTACGGCGGCGAACGCCTGGTTGCGGCGCAAAACAACGGTTAAACTTTACATTCAGAGGATTGAAAAATGAAAAAATTGATGATTGGCAACGAGGCTGTTGCAAGAGGTCTTTACGAGGGTGGCATTGGTCTTGTATCGAGCTATCCCGGCACGCCCTCGACCGAAATTACCGAGTTTCTCTCTACATACGATGACATTCACAGCGAATGGGCCCCCAACGAAAAGGTGGCCGCCGAGGTTGCCTTTGGCGCCTCGCTTGGCGGTATGCGTACCGCTTGCGCGATGAAGCACGTGGGTCTTAACGTCGCTGCCGACCCCCTCTTTACCCTCTCCTACACGGGGGTGACGGGCGGTATGGTGATCTGTGTGGCCGACGACCCCGCCATGCACTCCTCGCAAAACGAGCAGGATTCGCGCCACTACGCGATCGCAGCAAAGGTGCCGATGCTCGAGCCTGCCGACTCCGCCGAGGCACTTGCCTTCTCGCGTGATGCCTTTGCCCTCTCGGAGCAATTCGACACGCCCGTGCTTCTTCGCATGTGCACACGTGTCGCGCACAGCCAATCGGTGGTCGAGCTCGGTGAGCGCGTGGCCGTTGAGACCACGCCCTATGTCAAAAACGGTGCAAAATATATTATGATGCCCGGCAACGCCAAGAAGCGCCACCCCGTGGTGGAGGAGCGCACCAAGGCGCTTGCCGCATACGCCGAAGATTGCCCCTTCAACCGTGTGGAGATGGGTGGCACGAAGATCGGCATTATCACCTCGGGCACGTGCTATCAGTACGTCAAAGAGGTATTTGGCGAGAGCGTATCCGTGCTGAAGATCGGTATGCCCTATCCGCTGCCCGAAAAGCTCTTCCGCGATTTCGCAGCGAAGGTAGAAAAACTCTACGTGATCGAGGAGCTTGACGGCATTATCGAGGCACATTGTGAGAGCCTTGGTCTTGACGTGATCGGCAAGGAGCTCTTCTCCCCCATCGGCGAGTACTCGCAGGGCTCGATCCGTGCGGCATTCGGGCTCGAAGCACCGAAATCGACCGCCCTTGACGAGGCGCTCCCCATGCGCCCGCCGATGATGTGTGCGGGCTGCCCGCACCGCGGCATTTACTACACGCTTGCCAAAAATAAGGTTACGGTCATTGGCGACATCGGCTGCTACACGCTTGGCGCACAGCCCCCGCTTTCTGCCGTTGACAGTACCCTTTGCATGGGTGCGTCGGTTTCGGGCGTGCACGGCTTTAACCTCGCGCAGGGCGAAAATGCCGAGAAAAAGACGGTTGCCGTTATTGGCGACTCGACCTTTATGCACTCGGGTATGACGGGACTTGTGAATATCGCTTACAACGCCTCGAACTCAACTGTTATCATTCTTGACAACTCGATCACGGGCATGACGGGACACCAGCAAAACCCCACCACGGGCTACAACATCAAGGGCGATCCCGCCGCAAAGGTGGATCTTGAGGCTCTGTGCCGTGCCCTTGGCATTGGCCGCGTGCGCGTGGTCGACCCTTACGATCTTGCCGCTTGTGACGCGGCGATCAAGGAGGAGCTGGCGGCCGAGGAGCCCTCGGTCATCATTTCGCGCCGTCCCTGCGTGCTCCTGAAGACCGTAAAGACCGCACCGCCCCTTCGTGTGAACGAGGACAAGTGCAAGAAGTGCAAGAGATGCGCGACGCTCGGCTGCCCTGCCATCAGCATCAAGGGTGGCAAGGCCTCGATCGACCAAACGCTTTGCGTGGGCTGTGAGGTCTGCGTGGCACTTTGCAAATTTGACGCCATTGAAAAAGGAGGGTGCGCCCAATGAAAACCACTAATATTATGATCGTTGGCGTAGGCGGGCAAGGTAGCCTGCTTGCCTCCAAGCTCCTCGGCTCGTTGTTGCTTGACGAGGGCTATGACGTCAAGGTTTCCGAGGTGCACGGCATGAGCCAGCGCGGCGGTAGCGTTGTCACATACGTAAAGTTCGGCGAGAAGGTCTATTCCCCCATTATCACCGAGGGCGAGGCAGACTATATTCTCTCCTTTGAAAAGCTTGAGGCTGCGCGCTGGGCATCGTGCCTGAAGGATGGCGGCAGAATTATTGTAAATACCCAGCAGATCGACCCGATGCCGGTGCTGATCGGCACCGCCGAGTACCCCGAAGGCGTGCTGGATTCTCTTGCCGCAAAGGGGATTTCGGTCGATGCACTTGACGCGCTTGAGATCGCTACCGCCGCAGGCAGTGCCAAGGCCGTCAACATCGTGCTGCTTGCACGCTTGGCAAAGTTGCTTGATATTCCTTATGAAAAATGGCTTACCGCGATCGAAAAGAGCGTGAAGCCCCGTTTTGTTGAGCTGAACCAAAAAGCATTTTCAATGAGCTACCACAAATAATCCGGATACTTCAAGGAGAGGTTACATTAACTATGGAAAAGCGCTATTATCAAAAAGAGATCGAAACCATGCCCTATGAGCAGCTTCGCGCACTCCAGTCCGAGAAGCTCGTCAAGCAGGTCAAGCACGTGTGGGAGAACTGCCCCCCCTACCGCAAAAAAATGGAGAAAAAGGGCGTTAGCCCTGCCGACATCAAGAGCATTGATGATCTTCACAAGCTCCCGTTCGTTACAAAGGACGATCTGCGAGAGGGCTATCCTTACAGCATGCTTTCCGTTCCGCTTTCCGAGTGTGTTCGTATCCAGTCGACCTCGGGCACGACCGGCAGACGCGTGATTGCTTATTACACGCAAAAGGACGTGGATCTTTGGGAGGACTGCTGCGCGCGTGCGATCACCGCTGTCGGCGGCACCAAGGAGGACGTGGTACAGGTCTGCTACGGCTACGGTCTTTTCACGGGCGGCCCCGGGCTGAACGGCGGCTCGCACAAGGTAGGGTCCCTCACGCTGCCGATGTCAAGCGGTAATACCGAGCGTCAGATCCAGTTTATGATGGATCTGAAATCCACCATTCTCTGCTGCACTCCCTCTTATGCCGCCTACATCGGTGAGGCATTGAAGGAAGCGGGCTACAAGCCCTCTGATAATTCTCTCAAGGCAGGCATTTTCGGTGCCGAGCCCTGGACCGAGGAAATGCGCCACGATATCGAGGCAAGCCTTGGTATTAAGGCGTACGATATTTATGGCCTGACGGAAACCTCCGGCCCCGGTGTTTCCTTCGAGTGCGAGGCACAAGCAGGCATGCACATCAACGAGGACCACTTTGCCGCCGAGATCATCGATCCCGAAACAGGCGAGGTCCTGCCCGAGGGCAGTCGCGGTGAGCTGGTATTTACCTCCCTTGATAAAGAGGCGTTCCCCCTGCTCCGCTACCGTACCCGCGATATCTGCGTGCTCAACCGCACGCCCTGCTCCTGCGGGCGTACCCACGTACGTATGTCAAAGCCGATGGGCAGAAGTGACGATATGATGATCATTCGCGGTGTCAACGTCTTCCCGAGCCAGATCGAGACCGTGCTTCTCAACGAGGGCTACGCCCCCAACTACCAGATCGTGGTCGATCGCTCGAAGAACAACGACACGCTTGACGTGTACGTAGAGCTCTCCCCCGAGCAGTTCACCGACACCGTCAGCGGTATTACCGCACGCGAAAAGGCTCTGGCCGCCGCCATGCGTACCATGCTTGGCATCGGCGCCGTCATTCACCTGGTTGCGCCCAAGACCATTGCCCGCAGCGAGGGCAAGGCCGTACGCGTGATCGACAAGCGCAAGCTTCACGACTGATAAGGAGGAAACATACACTATGGCTATCAAGCAACTGACCGTATTTGTGGAAAACCGCCAGGGAGCGCTGGTGGAGATCACCGATCTCTTTGCCTCCTACGGCCTTGATATGCGCGCACTGTCGATTGCTGACACCCAGGATTTCGGCATTCTGCGCGTGATCGTGAGCGACACCGCCGAGGCTCTGCGTATCCTTCACAGCAAGGGATATCTGGTGCAGGCGACCGACGTGATTGCCGTGAAGATCTCCGATACGCCCGGCAAGCTCTCCGCCGCGCTGCACGCCCTGAATGTTGCAGACGTAAACGTGGAGTACCTTTATGCGTTCCTGGCGCGCACTCAGCGCCACGCATACGTGGTGCTGCGCGTTGCCAACAACGATCAGGCAACCTCTGTGCTCGAGGATGCCGGCTTCCACATGGTAAGTGAGGAAGACATTAAAAAGCTGTAAGAGCAAGAAAAACGAGCCGCTTTTGCGGCTCGTTTTTCACTTTTTGAAAGGGATAAATCATGCTATCTTCGTTTATATTTGCCGTTGAGGCGGTGACACCGATCTTTCTTTTGATGGCACTCGGCTATTTCTTGAAAAGAGTGGGGCTGGCGCCCGACGGATTTCCGAAAGCCGCCAACAAGCTGGTGTTTCGGGTGTTTTTACCGGCCAATCTCTTTTTAAACGTCTATGGGATCCCCTCTCTTTCGGATATTGACCTTTCGTACGTATGGTATTCTCTCGGTGTGGTAGTGACGCTTTTCTTGCTGGGCATTCCCACCGTGATGGCCATAACAAGCCACGCCGATCGCAGGGGCCCCTGCCTGCAAGCGATTTTCCGTTCCAACTTTGCCCTGGTAGGTCTCCCTCTTGCCGGCGCCCTCTTTGGCAAGGAGGGAGAAACGGTGGCCACACTCCTTTCCGCTGTGGCGATCCCTGCCTTTAACGTGCTGGCTGTCATCGCGCTCTCCCTCTTTTCAGAAAGCGGCGAGAAGCCGAGCATGAAGAAAATTGCCCTTGGCATTCTCAAAAATCCGCTTATTTTGAGCATCGCAGCAGGCGTTGTGGCATTAACCGTACGCGCGCTTTTCCGCGAGTGGGGCGTCACCTGGCGCCTGTCGGACCTTACGGTCATTTACACGCCTGTGCGCTACCTTTCCGGCGTAGCAACCCCCCTGGCGCTGCTGGTCATGGGCATGCAATTTGAGTTTTCAGCCGTCAAGGCCCTGCGGCGTGAGATCATCACCGCAACGCTTGGCCGCGTATGTGCCGCGCCCTTGCTTGGCGTGGGGCTTGCCTACCTCTGCTTCAGAAACGTCTTTAGCGGCGCGCATTTTGCGGCGTTTGTCGCGCTCTTTGCCACGCCTGTGGCGGTATCGAGCGTACCAATGACGCAGGAAATGGGCGGCGACACCTCACTGGCCGGACAGATTGTGGTATTCACCACCATCTTTTCCGCAGTATCCATTTTTATTGCCTCTTTTTTCCTGCGCCTTGCAGGGATATTTTAGTAAAAAAGCGATGCTCACTCGGGAGCATCGCTTTTTTACTGCTGTGCAAGATATTCCTCGGCAAAATGTGCCGCCACGGCACCGTCGGCGGTGGCGGTGACGATCTGCCGAAAGGGCTTGGTGCGCACGTCGCCCACGGCAAACACCCCCTCGAGATTTGTTTTGGTGGTTTCGTCAGCCACCACATATCCCGCCTCATCGAGGGTGAGCTGGTCCTTTACAAGCGCGGTTTCGGGCGTGCGCCCGATGCTGATAAAGAGCCCATCAAGTGCGAGCGATTCGCGTACGCCGCTTTGCACGTTCTCGATCACCGCACCCGTGAGCTTTTGCTCTGCCAAAAGCTCCACTACCCTACTGTTCCACTTAAATTCTACGTTTTCTGCCTTCAGGAGAGGCTCGTGATAAATTTTGGTCGCGCGAAGGGTGTCGCGGCGATGCACGAGATAAACCTTTTTGCAAATTCTTGAAAGATAGAGCGCGTCAGCCGCCGCCGAATTTCCGCCGCCAACGACTGCCACGGTCTTTCCGCGAAAAAACATACCATCACAGGTGGCACAATACCCCACGCCGCGCCCGACAAGTGCACCCTCCCCTTCAATACCGAGGTGGCGGTGCACAGCACCCGTCGCAAGGATCACGGTACGTGCCGTGATATCACCGGCATCCGTTTTAATCACCTTTGAGGGGGCGGTTAAGGAAAGCGAAAGCACCTCGCTTTGCCGCATCTCACACCCAAAGCGCTTGGCACCCTCTTGCATCGCGGCACCAAGTGTAAAACCGTCAACCCCCTCGGGAAAGCCGGGGTAATTGTCAATCATTGCAGTTTCGGTCATCTGCCCTCCGGCCGAGAGCTTTTCGATGAGTACGGTATCAAGCCCTGCTCTTGTCGCATACAGTGCGGCGGTAAATCCACCGGGACCGCCGCCAACGACCGCCACGTCATAGATCTTATCTGCCATAGCGGAAATTAAGCCAAAAGATCAAGCAAGCGAGCCTTTGGCTGCGCCCCCATCGTTTGGTTGACGACCTCGCCGTTTTTGAGAACAAAGAGCGAGGGGATGCTCATGACGCCGAATTTCTCGGCAAGCTCGCCGTTCTCATCGACATTGACCTTGCAGATCTTGTATTCGGGGTGCTCGGCGGCGATCTCATCAAGCACGGGCGCGATCATGCGGCAGGGGCCGCACCAATCGGCATAAAAATCGAGCAGCACGGGCTTATCGCTCCCCAAAACCTCGTTTTCAAAATTATCCTTGTTTACGTAAACAACTGCCATTTTTCAAATCTCCTTTACTTTTATATTTTATAATAATAGTATCGTACAAATTAACCCAGCAATACATCCATTGCGAGCATCAGGCAAAAGCCGACGAGCAACGCGAAGGTCGCCCCCTTCTCGCCGCCGTGCGCGTGGGTTTCGGGTATCATCTCGTCGCTGACCACGTAGAGCATCGTGCCGCCCGCGAAGGCGAGGGCAAAGGGCAGAACTGCCGTAGCAAGGCTCACGGCGAAATAGCCGATAAACGTGCCCACCACCTCAATAACACCGGTGAGTGAAGCGTACAAAAAGGTTTTACGCGGCGGAATTCCTGCCGCAAGCATCGGGCCGATGATCACCATACCCTCGGGGATATTTTGAAGCGCGATGCCAAGGGCGATCATGAGGGCATCGGACGTGTTGCCCGAGCCAAAGCCCACACCTGCGGCAATGCCCTCGGGGAGGTTATGAATGGCGATCGCCATCACGAAGAGCAACACCTTACTGAGGCGCTCGTTTCCGTGGTGCTCCTCCTCCGCGCCCCCCGCGAGCTTATGCAGGTGAGGGACAAGACGGTCCACGAGGACAAGGCAAAGCGCACCCGCAAAAATACCAGCAATAACGATCAGCAACCCAAAGCGCCCTGCGTAATCAAAGGCGGGGAGTATCAGCCCCAGCACCGCCGCCGCCAGCATCACGCCTGCCGCAAAGGCAAGCACGATATCGCTAAAGCGATGTGATATTTTTTTAAAGAAAAAGCCCATCACGGCGCCAAAGATCGTAGCGCCACCGACACCAAGTGCGGTTAAAAGAACAAGTCGCATAAAAGCCTCCATTTACTCTTCTTTATTTATTTTAGCACAAAAAAACAAAATATGCAAGCATTGACAGCAACAAGGCTTCATGTTACAATAAATTGGAAATCAAACGCAAAAGCGAGGATTTGGAAAATGAATCTGACAAATAAGACAGTTTGCTTTCTTGGCGACAGCATCACGAAGGGCACCGGTGCCAGTGCCAAGGAACATTGCTACGTTTCCCTGTTTGCGGCGGCACACCCCGAGGCAACCGTTTATAATTTCGGCATCGGCGGCACGCGCATTGCAAAGCAAACCGTTCCTTCCACCAACCCGAATTGGGATCTTGATTTCATCGACCGTGTTGCGCAATTCCCTGCAACCGCAGACCTCATTTGCGTCTTTGGCGGCACCAACGATTTCGGTCACGGTGACGCACCGATGGGCAAGCTCGGCGATACCGACCCCCACACCTTTTACGGCGCGCTTCACACGCTCTCCACTTCCCTTATTAACAAATATCCCGAGGCACGCATCGTCTTTTTCACGCCCCTGCACCGCGACCACAAGGTACATATTGCCGTGCGCGATGACGGCGAGTGGACGCTTGACGATTACGTCAGAGCCATCAAGGAAAACGCGGCGTATTTTGCCCTGCCCGTGCTTGATCTCAATGCCATATCGGGCATTCAGCCGCACGTGCCGATCTTAAAGGAGCGCTACACCAAAGACGGGCTCCACCCGAATGACGCGGGATATGAAAGATTGTTCCGTATTGTCAATAGGTTTATTGAGAATTTGCAATGACCTCGTTCAAAAGAAAGAGCACCGCTAAAGCGCGGTGCTCCCTTTTGTTTGGTGCCGTTTGCCACATTTTCGCAAAAAATCAATGGCAAAGCCATTGTATATCATCACGGCGGAGCCGTGCATATCACCAACACGGAGTGTTGTATCTCATCAAGCCGCAGGAGGATTTATGCACGCTGAAGCGTGATGATATACCAAGCCTGCGGCTTGGATAAAACAAAAGGGAGCGCATAGTCGCTCCCTTTTGTTTGGTGCCGGAATGCGTGTTCTCCTCGTTTCTTCGAAACGAGCAAGGAAGAGCGCCTCGGCGGCTGAACACCGCCGTTTGCTTCGCAAAATCGGCGTTCTTCCCTGCGCCCGTTTTGCGAGGCGTGAATTTTAAACAGAGTGCGGGGCGCAGTCCACCGACTTCCAAGGCACCAAAAAAGAGAGGCACCGCAAGGGTGCCTCTCTTTTTTGGTGCCGGAATGCGTATCTAAGTCGCTGCGCGACTTTGGAAGAACGCCTAGGCGTTCTTCCCTGCGGCGTTTTGTGAATCTAAACTCGAAACACTGCATAGCCGCAGCCCCCCGCCGTAGGCGGCAACAAAAGAGGACCACCCTTTCGGGTGGTCCTCTTTTGTTGGTGCCGGAAGCGGGGGTCGAACCCGCACGGTATCGCTACCACTGGATTTTGAGTCCAGCACGTCTGCCAATTCCATCATTCCGGCGAACGCATATTATTATAGCACACAAAACAAAAAAAATCAAGTATTATTTTAATTTTTTTTAAGCTCTGCGGCAAAGTCACTCCGGGCTCGTTTTACATATACTGTAAAGAAAACGAAAGGAGGGCTTTTGATGAATCGTGAAATCAACATCCCCCGTGACACAGGCACGGGCTTTTTGGTGGTACAGGTCACCACCGCAAGCACCGCGATTCCCCTGGAAGGAGCCGAGGTTACCGTATCCGGCACCAAAAACGCCCAAAGTGACGTGATCTATGAGCTAAAAACCGGCAAGGACGGCAAAACACCGCGCGTATCACTCCCTGCCCCCTCGCGTGCCGACTCCCAGCGCCCCGGCACTGTGCCACCCTTTTCTACCTATAATATATCGGTAGTGCTCAAAGGCTACGAGCAGGCCATCTACAACGAGGTTCCGATCTTTGACGGGGTGGTGGCGATGCAGCAAGCAGACCTTATTCCCGTGCCGGAAAACCAATATCCCGACGGCTTTGGGGTAAAGCGCCCGAATTTGTTTGAAAACACACCCCCAACGCTTTGAAAGGAGGAGCTATGCCGACAACGCCCTTTATCCCCGAGACCATCACCGTGCATCTCGGTCGCCCCGAGCAAAATGCCAAAAACGTCACGCTCCCCTTCCTTGATTACGTCGCAAACGTCGCGTCAAGCGAGATTTTTCCCACCTGGCCCGAAAATGCCATTCGCGCGAATATGTACGCGCAGATCTCCTTTGCGCTCAATCGCATCTATACCGAATACTATCGCTCACGCGGTTACGATTTTGACATTACAAACTCCACCTCTATTGATCAGTCCTTTGTGGAAGGCAGAGATATTTTTGAAAACATCAAGGAGCTTGCGGGTGAGCTCTTTAACGACTATATCGTGCGGCGCGGCAACGTCGAGCCTCTCTTTACCGCCTATTGCGATGGGCGGGAGGTCACCTGCGAGGGCCTTTCACAATGGGGGACGGTAGAGCTTGCTGAGCAGGGTATGACGCCGTATGAGATCCTCACTTATTACTACGGTGACGACATTGACCTGGTGGAAAACGCACCGACAGTGGGCTCCTCCGAGAGCGCGCCCGTCGTACCCTTGCGGCTCGGCTCAGTCAATGACAACGTACGCGTGGTGCAGCTGCGCCTCAATCGCATTTCCAAAAACTATCCCTCCATACCTAAGATCCTCTCGGTGGACGGTATCTACGGCACCGACACCGAGGCGGCCGTGCGACGCTTTCAAGAGATCTTCGGCCTTACCGCGGACGGCATCGTGGGAAAATCGACCTGGTATTATATCCGCCGCATCTACAACGCCGTCAAGCGCCTCAACGAGCTCAACTCCGAGGGCATCACGCTCGAAGACGTGACACAGCAATATCCCGGGGTCCTTCGTGAGGGGGATACCGGCATTGGCGTTGCTAATTTGCAATATTATTTGAATTACCTTTCGGGCTTTTACAACACCGTACCGTCCGTGCCCATTGACGGCGTGTTTGGTTCCACCACCCGTGCCGCCGTGATCGACGCGCAAAACACCTTTGGGCTTGTTGCGGACGGCATTGTCGGAGAGGTGACGTGGGACGCGATCTACGACGCCTATCTTGGGATCGTATCGACGATCCCGCGCGAATATATCGAGGGCAATACCGTCCCCTTTTCGGGCATTACGCTTCGCCTTGGATCGGACAGCGAGGACGTGCGACTTTTACAGCAATATCTTAATTATATTGCAAGAAGCTTTACCTCGATCCCGACCGTAGATGAAACCGGCTATTTCGGCCCGCGCACGCGCGAAGCGGTGATCGCCTTTCAAGAAGAATTCGGCCTGCCCGTAAATGGGACGGTCGCCGCCATTACCTGGAATGCCGTGACCGACGTCTATGAGGATCTTTTTCAAGGTGCGACCCTTGGCGAGGGGCAATATCCCGGCTTTGACATAGGAGGTGCGTGATGCCCGAGAGAATCAACGAGCAAGAAGCCGTACGAAATCTACAACGCTATTTAAGACAGCTTTCCTACGTAGATAAGCGCATACCCACACCCCCCATTGACGGCATTTACGACACGGCGACGCGGGAGGCGGTGCTCGCCTTTCAGCGTGCCGAGCGCTTGCCCGAAACGGGTGTAGTTGACATCCCTACGTGGGAGCTGCTTTTCAGGCGTTATGAGGAATCGCTCAGGCGAGAAGCTGCTCCTGTGCCGCTTGCGCAGTTTCCGCGCCTGTCACCGGGGTATGCTCTGCGTGCAGATGATGAGAGCTTTTTGGTGCGGCTTGTGCAATACGCGCTCGGCGAGCTTGACCTCATTTACGAGGGACTTGACGACGTGCCTCAAACCGGCATTTACGACGAGGCAACCATGAAAGCGGTGCGAGGCTTCCAGCGCAGGCACGGCTTGCCCGAAACGGGTGAGGTCGATCGCGCCACGTGGGATGCGCTGGCCACCACCTACAACCGCGAATTTGGTGGATATCAGGCTCAATAATGCGTTTTCCCCCACTGTTTTGCAGTGGGGGATCGTTTTTTAAAAATTAAGAAAAAGCGAGGAAAAACATAGATAAATTGAAATGATCGGCTGTAATCGCCTCTCAACCACCCAATTTGACTTTCTTTGACTTTGACTTTGTTTGACTTTCGAGCTATACTAAAGTCAAGAAAGGTCAAAGGAGGCTATTTATGCTCACCGATCAAATTGCAAGACTCATTGAAGAAATGCTCGAGGAGGGTGGAGGGGCCCTGGAGCTGAAGCGCAACGAAATGGCGCAAATGCTTGGTTGTGTGCCAAGCCAAATCAGCTACGTTATCACCTCTCGCTTTACCCCCGAACGCGGCTACCTCATCGAATCGCGCCGTGGGGGCGGCGGACACATCCGCATTGTACGAAAGCAAATGCACAAGAACGAATATCTTATGCATTTTTTTCACGCGATCGGCAATACAATTGAAGAACGAGAGGCTCTTGCTTATCTAAGGAACCTTACCGACAACGACATTATAACCGCACGCGAGGCAGTGCTCATCGGCAACGCCCTCTCAGCCGCGGCACTTTCGGACATTGCCCCCGAGGGGAGAGGTGTGGTGCGCGCAAGTATTTTCAAGCGCGTGCTTCTGTCTTTGATGCAATAAAGGAGAACGACCATGAAATGTGAAAACTGCAATGAGAGAAACGCCACGTTTTTCTTGGAACAAATTATCAACGGCGAAAAACGAAGCCACCGGCTTTGCCGTGCATGTGCGGAGCAGCTGGGACTGTTCCATCCGGGCAAGAACGCCATAGAAGACGTATTCTCCCCTCTTTTGGGCTCGCATACCGCGATGATCGATGAGATCTTCGGCTTTGCGGGACAAGGCGTCAAGGCCAAAAAATGCGAGGGGTGCGGCGTCACCTGGCAGGAGCTTTCAAAATCGGGCAAGGTGGGATGCCCCCGTTGCTATGCCACCTTTGAAGCCGAGCTTGAAAGCAGCATTCGCGGGATCCACGGAAACGTCACGCACGTGGGCACGGGTCCCATCAAAAAACGCGTCTCCACGGGTCCCGTCAAAAAACGCGTCTGCACGGCTCGCGAAGATCTTTTGGAAGATTTAAAAAAATTGATGCGCGAGGCCATTGAAAGCGAAAACTTTGAAGAAGCCGCACGACTCCGTGACAAGATCCGTGCGGAAAGTGACAAGAAGGGAGGGTAAGCGATGTCTTGGTATCAAGTAAAGGGTGCCGAAGCCGATACCGTGATCTCCTCACGGATCCGCCTGGCCCGAAACATCAACGGCTACACCTTCGGAAAACGGCTGTCGGCCGAGGACGCCAAGGAGATTTTATGCCAAGTGGAAAAGGCCCTTAGCGAGGATTACACGAGGACCGATATGGACGCGCTTTCCTCCGTTAGCGCACGCGCTTTGGTCGAGCAGCATTTGATCAGTCCCGACTTTGCCTCACTCAAAGCACCGAGGGCCTTGTTTCGCAATGACAAAAAAAGCATTTACTTAATGGCACTGGAGGAGGACCACATCCGTTTGCAGTGCATTTTGCCGGGGCTCTCGCTTCAGGACGCCTACCGCCTTGCCGCCGAATGTGACGAGACACTTAACGAGGCGCTTGACATTGCCTTTGATGACAAGCTGGGGTACCTCACCCATTGCCCGACCAACCTCGGTACGGGCCTGCGTGCCTCGGTGATGCTCTTTTTGCCGGCTATGACCGAGCGCCGTATGATCCCCTCTCTCCAGCATCAGCTGCAAAAAATAGGTCTTACGATCCGCGGCATGTACGGTGAAGGATCTGCGGCACACGGATGCATTTATCAAATTTCAAATCAGATCACGCTCGGCCTTTCGGTTGAAGATATTTTGCGCAATCTGGAAGACGCTGTGGGGAGTATCATCACCAAGGAACGAGCCCTTCGTAAAAACGTAACAGACGAGGCCGCGCTGTTGCGCGAGGACCGTTGCCGCCGCGCCGAGGGTGTACTGCATTTTGCAAAATGCATTTCCAGCGAGGAGTTTTTCTCACTGTACCGCGACGTGAAGCTCGGCATTTGTGAGGGGATCATCACCTCGATCACACACGAGACCCTCAATACCCTTTTCATTTCCGTGATGCCCGCAATGCTCGTGCAAAACGAATCGCCGGCACCGAAAACCGCCCTGGCGCGCGACGTATTGCGTGCCGAATTCATCAAAAAAGCATTGGAGGTGAAGCCACGTGGCTAACCGTTTTACCGAAAAAGCACAAAAAACCTTAAATAACGCCCTGGCTCTTGCAAGGGAGCTTGGACACACGTACATCGGCTCAGAGCACATGCTGCTTGCGCTTGCGGCCGAGAGTGAGAGTGTGGCCTCAAAGATGCTTGCCAAGCACGGTGTTACGACCGATGCGGTGAGGGAAAAGATCGAAGCCCTCATCGGCACCGGGACCCCCACCAGCGTGACCCCTGCCGATATGACACCGCGCACAAAAAAGATCATCGAGGGGTCGGCACTCGAAGCGGTCAAGGGCGGGCAAAATTATATTGGCACAGAGCACCTTTTGCTCTCGCTGCTCAAGGAGCGCGATGCCGTAGCCGTCAAGATCGTGGAAGAGCTGGGGGCAAGCCCTGACGATATTGCCCATAACGTATCGACCCTACTCGGTGCTACAACGGGAGCAAAAGCACAAGGGGGCGAGACCGCACACAATAAAAACAGTACGCTCTCCTCGGCACCGGTGCTCTCCACCTTTGGCCGCGACCTTACCGCGGCCGCCCGTGAGGGACGTATTGACCCTGTCATCGGTCGCGAAAAAGAAACCGAGCGCGTAATACAGATCCTTTCGCGCCGCAGCAAGAACAACCCCTGCCTCATCGGCGAGCCGGGTGTGGGCAAAACAGCGGTCATAGAGGGGCTTGCCCAAAGGATCGTGGATGGAAACGTCCCCGAGACCCTCAAGGGAAAGACCGTTTTTACCCTGGATATTGCCGGAATGATCGCCGGTGCTAAGTACCGCGGTGAATTTGAGGAGCGTATGAAAAGCGTGATGAGCGAGGTGGCCAAAAATCCCGACATCATTCTCTTTATCGATGAAATTCACACCATCGTGGGGGCCGGTGCTGCCGAGGGTGCCGTCGATGCCGCCAACATCATCAAGCCCGCTCTTTCGCGCGGCGAGATGCAGGTGATCGGTGCCACCACCATTTCGGAATACCGCAAGCACATTGAAAAGGATGCGGCACTGGAGCGCCGTTTTGGATCGGTCATGGTGGGTGAGCCCACCCCTGAGGAAGCCGTACTCATTTTAAGGGGCCTGCGAGACAAATACGAGGCTCACCACAAGCTGAAGATCTCGGATTCAGCCATTGATGCCGCCGTCGATCTCTCGGGGCGTTATATCAACGATCGCTTTTTGCCCGACAAGGCCATCGATCTCATTGACGAGGCCGCCTCGCGCCTGCGCATTTCGGCACACACTTCCCCGCCCGACCTTCGAGAGAGTGAGGAGCGTCTCGCCGCGCTTGCCAAGGAAAAGGAAGAAGCCGTCGCCGCCCAGGACTTTGAGCGCGCTGCCAAGCTTCGCGATGAAGAAAGGACCCTACGCGAGGCATATGACAAGGAGATGGAGGCTTGGAAAAACGGTGTAGGCGACAAGGCCCTGACCCTGTCGGACAAGGACATTGCCGACGTGGTAACGCAGTGGACCGGCATCCCCGTAAACAGCCTGCTTGAGGAAGAAAGCGAGCGCCTTTTGCACCTCGAGGAGCTCTTACAGTCTCGTGTCATCGGGCAGGATGCGGCGGTTAGTGCCGTTGCCAAGGCCATTCGGCGCGGCCGAATGGGCTTAAAGGACCCCAAGCGCCCCATTGGCTCATTTATCTTCCTCGGCCCTACGGGCGTTGGTAAGACCGAGCTCACAAAAGCCCTCGCCGAGCTGCTTTTTGGCGACCCCAACGCGATGATCCGCCTGGATATGTCGGAATATATGGAAAAGCACAGCGTGTCGAAAATGATCGGCTCGCCCCCGGGGTACGTGGGCTTTGAGGAAGGCGGACAGCTGACCGAGCGCATCCGTCGCAAGCCCTACTCCGTGGTGCTCTTTGACGAGATCGAAAAGGCGCACCCCGACGTATTTAACATCCTCTTGCAGGTGCTTGAGGACGGGGTGCTGACCGACTCGCAGGGGCGGCGCGTGGACTTTAAGAACACGGTGCTGATACTGACCTCGAACGTGGGCGCCGCGGCACTCACGGCAAAGGCAAAGGGCGCGTTTGGCTTTGCGCAGGAAAGTGACACGGTAAGTGATAAAAAGGCGACCGATGCCAAGGTCATGGAGGCCCTGAAATCCACCTTCCGCCCCGAGTTTCTCAACCGTATTGATGATATTATCATCTTCAATAAGCTCTCCGAGGAGAATATCCGTGCCATTGCCACGCTGATGCTAAGCGAGGTGGGTGCGCGCATTCATGCGCTCGGCATTGATATCACCTTTGACGACACGGTAGCCGCACTCGTCGCCGCCGAGGGCTTTGATCCCGTTTACGGTGCGCGCCCCTTACGCCGTGCGATCGTGCGCCTGGTCGAGGACACCTTCTCAGGCGAAATGCTCGAGGGTAAGATCAAGGCCGGTGACATTATCGTTGCCATCGTCCGTGACGGCAAGATCGTGTTTGAGAAAAAAAGTTAAACAAAAGGCTTGACTTCAACTTGAAGTCAAGCCTTTTTGCTTATGGGGACGGGTTCCCTTACCCAAACACACGCACATCCGCGCCGAGTCCGCGGAGCTTACTTTCAAAATGCTCATAGCCGCGCCCAACGGTGGCGGCATTGGTGATCTCGGTGCGCCCAACAACTGAGAGCGCCGCGATGACAAGTGCGACACCCCCTCGAAGATCGGGCGAGCGCAGAGTGGCAGGATGAAGGGGACACGGCGAGAAGGTAGCACACTCCCCCTTGATCTTCACATGGGCACCGAGCCGCGAGAGCTCCTCGGTATATCGAAAGCGCTCCTGCCACACCCGTTCGAACACGCGCCCTGTGCCCGTTGTGCGATGACCGATCGTAAAAAGCGCGGCAAATTGCGGATGCAGATCGGTCGGAAATGCGGGGTAAGGCCCCGTTGTCACGTCCACCGCACGGTAACGCGCAGGAGCCTTGATCGTGATATAGGTTTTGCCGACCGTGAGTGAGGCACCCATATCACGAAACACGTCAAGCGCCGCGCCAAGATGCGAGGGCACCACGTTTCGAACCGTCACGCGCCCCCCTGCCGCCATAGCGGCGCAAAGATACGTGCCCGCCTCGATCATATCGGGTATGACGGTGCACCGACACCCGTGAAGAGGGCGGCCGCCAAACACGGTAAGTGTATCGCTCCCCTGCCCCTCGATCCTGGCCCCGCAGGCCGTGAGAAACTCACACAGCGCCACCACGTGCGGCTCGGCCGCGGCATTGCGAATCACGGTCTTACCGCTTGCCGCCGTTGCCGCCATCAAAAGATTGGCGGTTGCCCCAACCGAAGGCATTTTAAGAGATATATTGGCCCCGCAAAGCCCGCGGGGTGCCGTAAGGCAAAGGGCCCCGTTTTCGGCATATTCGATGGCCCCCAATCCTTCAAAGCCCATCAAATGCTGATCAATGGGACGCGAGCCGAAATCGCATCCCCCGGCACCCCCCAGCTTTGCCCTGCCAAAGCGACCGAGCATAGCGCCCAAAAGATAGACCGAGCCCCGAATCGCCCCCGTATGCACCAAACTGGGTAAGGCGGGGCGAACCAAGCTGTAATCGACCAACACGTCGCCCCCGGGTGCAAAGCGGATACGGGCCCCGAGCGAACGCAGGATCTCCAGCGTAAGGAGCACGTCACTGACGCGCGGCAAATGCGAAAACACGCACGCCTCCCCCGTTAAAATCCCCGCAAACAGCATCGGCAAGGCGGCATTTTTTGAGCCGCCGATCTCCACCTCACCATAGAGCTTTTTACCGCCGTTTACCACGATCTTATTCATAGCTGCCCTGCCCCTTTCCAAGAAAAAAACACTATCGAAGGCAGTATATGAATGTTTTCACGGCGGCGTGAAAGCACAGTGAAATCCGTCTTCGACGGGTGAAACAAATAATAAAGAGCAGACACTTGGTGTCTGCTCTTTATTTGTTAGAAATTAACCCTTAAAGTACTTCACGGCGGAAGCAAAGAGCTGCATATCGTATTCGCCAAGAACATTGCGATAAAGGTTCTTGCCGATACGCTCGCTATGACCCATCTTGCCGAGCACGCGACCGTCGGGCGAGATAATACCCTCGATTGCGGCAATCGAGCCGTTGGGGTTAAACGCGCTATCCATGGTGGGATTGCCCGCGAGATCAACGTACTGCGTTGCGATCTGACCGTTTGCGGCAAGCTCCTTTACGAGCTCCTCAGACGCGAGGAATCTACCCTCGCCGTGCGAGATCGGCACGGTGTAGATATCACCAACCTTCGTGCCCGCAAGCCAAGGCGACTTGTTGGTCGCCACGCGCGTGCGCACGAGCTTCGACTGGTGGCGACCGATGACGTTATACGTCAGGGTCGGGCAATTCGCATCGGTATCAATGATCTTACCGTAGGGCACAAGACCAAGCTTAATGAGTGCCTGGAAGCCGTTACAGATACCAAGAATCAAGCCGTCGCGCTCGCCAAGGAGCTTCGTGACCTGCTCCTTCACCGCAGGATTGCGGAAGAAGGCGGTAATGAACTTCGCGGAGCCGTCGGGCTCGTCGCCGCCCGAGAAGCCACCGGGGATGAATACCATTTGGCTTTCGGCAAGCTTTTTCGAGATCGTTTCCACACTTCTTGCCACGTCGTCGGCAGTCAGGTTGCGGATCACCACGATCTCGGCATCTGCCCCTGCGTTCATCAGGGCTCTTGCGGAATCATACTCGCAATTCGTACCCGTGAATACGGGAATGAGAGCCTTCGGGCGCGCACACTTGACAGCCGGTGCCGCATCAAAGCCCTTGGTGTAACTAAAGGTAGGCGCGGTCTTCTCCTTCGGCTCGGCCTTGGTGGGATACACACCCTCAAGCACTGCCTCGTTTGCGGCAAGGAGGTCCGCGAGGGTCGCCTTATCGGAGCCGAGATCAACCACTGCCTCAGCAGTCGTCTCACCGATCAGCATCGCGCACTCGCAATCAACGGTACCCTCAATTTCGGCAACGATAAAGCCGTACATTGCACGGTTATACCACTCGTTTACCGCACCGTTCGACTTGAAGCCGATCTCGTTACCGAAGCCCATCTTCATCACAGCCTCGGCAAGACCGTTCTCTACTGCCCAAGCAGCCTTGACCTTACCTGCCTCGTGGTGAGCGTGCAGGCACTCCCAAACCTTCTTTTGCGCCTCGGCAGTGTTATCCTTGGGTGCAAGGAGGTAAACGGCGTTGCCCGCCGCCTTAAACTCGGGGGTGATCACACGATCCGCCTTGATGGGCGCGATCGCAAAGGAAATGAGCGTCGGGGGCACGTCCATATCAAGGAAGGTACCCGACATCGAGTCCTTGCCGCCGATCGCAGCAGCCCCAAGCTCGAGCTGTGCATCCATTGCGCCAAGCAGTGCCGCAAAGGGCTTGCCCCAGCGCGTGGGGTCGGTACGAAGCTTTTCAAAGAACTCCTGAAGCGTGAGATACGCGTCTTTATAGTCAACGCCTGCGGCGACAAGCTTTGCCATGGACTGGTAAACTGCCGCGCGTGCGCCCGTGTAGGGATCCACGCTCATGTAATCGGGATCAAGTGCAAAGGACATCACGCTTGCCTGCTCGGTAAACTCACCGGGGAGCACGGGCAAAAGGGCTGCCATGGACTGTGCGGGGGTCTTTTGCGTTTTACCGCCAAATGGCATCGTGACGGACCCCGCACCGATCGAGCCGTCGAAGCGCTCGACAAGACCCTGACGGCTTGCGGTCTTGAGATCCCCTGCCATTTCAAGAAGCGACCCGTAAAGCGGCTCGCCAAGCACGGCAAGATTCTTTTCAGTGACGTTCACCGCGGTGTGCTTATCCGCACCGTTGGTATTGAGGAACGCGCGGGAGAGGTTGGCAATGGTTTGCCCGTTCCAGGTCATGACCATACGCGCCTGCTCGGTGACGACCGCCACGCGGTACGCCTCAAGGTTTTCACTCTCGGCGAAGGCGATGAATTTATCCGCATCCTTTTCCTCGACCACAACAGCCATGCGCTCCTGCGATTCGGAAATGGCAAGCTCGGTGCCATCAAGACCGTCGTATTTCTTGCGTACGGCGTCAAGATCGATCGAGAGGCCGTCGGCAAGCTCACCGATGGCAACCGACACACCGCCCGCACCAAAGTCGTTGCAGCGCTTAATGAGGCGCGTGACCTCGGCGTTGCGGAACAAACGCTGGATCTTTCTCTCCTCGGGGGCGTTACCCTTCTGCACCTCGGATGCCATGGTCGTGAGGGACTTCATATTATGGCTCTTGGACGAGCCCGTCGCACCGCCGATACCGTCACGGCCGGTACGACCGCCCAAGAGAATGACTACGTCACCTGCCGCAGGGCGTTCACGGCGCACGTTCGAGGCGGGGGCTGCCGCTACCACGGCACCGCACTCAAGGCGCTTTGCCATATAGCCGTCGTGATAGACCTCGGCAACGTGACCCGTTGCAAGACCGATTTGGTTACCGTAAGAGGAGTAGCCCGCTGCTGCAGTCTGCGCCAGCTTGCGCTGAGGGAGCTTACCGGGAATGGTCTCGGAAAGCGCACGGCGCGGATCGCCGCCACCCGTCACGCGCATGGCCTGGTGCACGTAGGCACGGCCCGACAGCGGGTCACGGATGCAGCCACCGATACAGGTAGCGGCACCGCCAAAGGGCTCGATCTCGGTGGGGTGGTTGTGAGTCTCGTTTTTAAACATCAGGAGCCAATCCTGCTCCTCGCCGTTTACCTTCGCGGTCACGTGAATGGAGCAAGCGTTGATCTCCTCGCTCTCGTCAAGCTCGGGGAGATCCCCGCGCTTTTTGAGGACCTTGCCTGCGATCGTTGCAATGTCCATGAGGGTCTGGGGGCGCTTTTCCGCCTTCTCCTCGCCGTACACCTCAACACGTGCGGCGAGATAGCGCTTGTAAGCCTCGGCGACTGCAGGGTCGTCGATCTTCACGTCATCAATGTGCGTCGAGAAGGTGGTATGACGGCAGTGGTCGGACCAGTAGGTATCGACCACGCGGATCTCGGTAATGGTGGGGTCGCGCTTCTCCTCATCGCGGAAATAATTCTGCAGGAACTTAAGATCGTCAAGGTCCATCGCGAGCCCGAGGCCGTCAAGCAGGTCGGCAAGTCCCTTTTCGTCAAGCGAAATAAAGCCGTCAACGGTTTTTACCGTCGTCGGGATCGCATACTCGACCGCGAGCGTCTCGGGCTTTTCGAGTGCCGCCTCGCGGCTTTCTACCGCGTTGATGACATACTTTTTGATCTCAGCAACATCGCCCTCGGTGAGGTCGCCGCCAAGCACGTAAACCTTAGCAGAGCGTACCGTCGGGCGATCGCCGCCGCTTTGAAGCTGGATGCACTGCGCAGCGGAATCCGCGCGCTGGTCAAACTGCCCGGGCAGGGGCTCTACGGCAAAGACGATCCCACCCTTGGCGTCAAGCTCATCGCTCACAATATCAAGCTGGGGCTCGGAGAAAATGCTGTTCACGGCCTTCTCAAAAAGTGCCTTATCCGTATTTTCTACGTCGTAGCGGTTGATGACTCGCACGGAAGTGAGTGCCGAAATACCTACAAGATTTTTAAGCTCCGAGAAAAGTCCGTTTGCCTCATGCGCGAGAGCAGGCTTTTTCTCTACATATACTCTATAAACCATTATTTTTCCTCCGTCAGAGCCGCCATAGCACGCTTGCCGATGTCGTGGCGATAAAATGCGTTGTCAAAATGTACCTCATTTACACGTGCGTACGCTGTTTGGATCGCGCCCGCAAGTGTATCCTCCACTGCAGTCACGCCAAGCACGCGACCGCCGTTCGTGACGACAGCGCCATCCTTGATGGCGGCACCGGCCACGAATACGTGGGGGCGTGCCGCATCACTCATCGTAATAGCATAGCCCTTTTCATACTTGCCGGGATAGCCCTCGGAGGCCATGACGACACAGCAAGCGGCACCTGCCGAGAATTTCACCTCAACGTCAGCAAGGCGCTCCTCGGTCACTGCCTGCATAACCGTTAAGAGATCACTTTCAAGCAGCGGCAGCACGACCTGCGTTTCGGGATCGCCAAAGCGACAATTGTACTCGATCACCTTCGGTCCCTTGGGGGTGAGCATTAAGCCAAAGTAAAGGCAGCCCTTGAAGGTTCTGCCCTCGGCGTTCATTGCCGCCATCGTGGGCAGGAAGATCGTTTCCATGCAAAGGTCGGCGATCTCCTTGGTGTAGTAGGGATTGGGTGCGATCGTACCCATACCGCCGGTATTCAGACCCTCGTCGTTATCGTGGGCGCGCTTGTGGTCCATTGAGGAGACCATCGGCACCATGGTCTTGCCGTCGGTAAAGGCAAGCACGGATACCTCGGGGCCCGTGAGAAACTCCTCGATGACAATGCGGTTGCCGCTCTTGCCAAAGACCTTGTCCTCCATAATGGAGCGTACCGCCGCCATCGCCTCCTCACGTGTGGTGGCAATGATCACGCCCTTGCCGAGGGCAAGACCATCCGCCTTCACCACGATCGGAATATCTGCGGTTTCAAGGTAGGCGAGTGCCGCCGCGGGGTCCTCAAACACCTCGTAGCCGGCGGTGGGGATATTGTACTTTTTCATGAGATTCTTGGAAAAGACCTTACTACCCTCGATGATGGCCGCAGCCTTATTCGGGCCAAAGCAAGGAATGCCCTTTTCCGTCAGCGCATCGACAGCGCCGAGCACCAACGGATCGTCGGGTGCGACAACGGCGTAATCGATCTTATTTTCCACAGCAAATGCTACGATCTTGTCAATTTCGGTAGCCGCGATCGGTACCAAAACGGCGTCGTCCTTCATACCGCCGTTACCGGGTACGGCATAAATCGTTTCGACCTTCGGATTTTTGAGAAGCGAGCGAATGATGGCGTGCTCTCTGCCACCACCGCCAACGACCATTATTTTCATAAAAAGCTCCTTGTTTTTAGTTGTAGATCGGGAATTTCTCGCAAAGTGCCATGACCTCGGCGGTAATTCGCTCACGGTTGCCCTCAAAGTCGGTGGCAACGTCGCGCATAAAGCCGGCGATCAGGCGCATTTCCTCTTTGCCGAAGCCGCGGCTGGTAACGGCGGGCGTGCCCACGCGGATACCGCTGGTGACAAAGGGCTTCTCGGGGTCATTGGGGATCGCGTTCTTGTTGACGGTGATGTGTACCTCGTCAAGACGCTTTTCCATTTCCTTACCCGTAATGCCGAAGGGGCGAAGGTCAATGAGCATGAGGTGGTTGTCGGTGTCCCCCGAAACGATGCGGAAGCCCGCGTCCTTCAGGCACTCGCAAAGCACCTTTGCATTCTCCTTTACATTCTTTTGATAGGTCACGAACTCGGGCTTCATGGCTTCGCCAAGCGCCACGGCCTTAGCGGCGATGATGTGCATGAGGGGACCGCCCTGCGTGCCGGGGAATACGGCCTTGTCGATCTGCTTTGCAAGCTCCTCGCGGCAAAGGATCATACCGCCGCGCGGACCGCGCAGGGTCTTATGCGTGGTGGTGGTCACTACGTCAGCATAAGGCACGGGCGAGGGGTGAAGGCCTGCCGCAACAAGCCCCGCGATATGGGCCATATCGACCATGTAGTAAGCACCGACCTCCTTGGCGATCTTGCCGATCGCCTCAAAGTCGATGGTGCGGGAGTAAGCGCTGGCGCCGGCTACGATGAGCTTCGGCTTGCACTCCAGTGCCACACGGCGGATGTCCTCGTAATCAAGCATTTCGGTGTCATCTGCCACGCTATACGGTACGACGTTGAAATACTTACCCGAAATATTGACGGGTGAGCCGTGTGAGAGGTGGCCGCCGTGTGCAAGGTTCAGACCCATGACGGTGTCACCGGGGTTGACAAGCGCAAAAAACACGGCGAGGTTTGCATTGGCGCCGCTGTGGGGCTGTACGTTTGCGTGCTCGGCACCAAACAGCGTCTTGGCGCGCTCGCGAGCGATGTCCTCCACGATATCCACACACTGGCAGCCGCCATAATAGCGCTTGCCGGGATAGCCCTCGGCATATTTATTGGTCAGCACCGTGCCTGCGGCCATGAGAACCGCCTTGGATACGATATTCTCCGAGGCGATCAGCTCGATGTTGTGACGCTGACGGGTCAGCTCAAGGTTACAAGCATCATATACCTCTTTATCGAAATTTACAAGCTCATCAAAAAAGTTCATTTTAAAAATTTCCTTTCATTAGTGGTGGAAGAGTCTCATACCGGTAAAGGCCATCGCCATACCGTATTTATTGCAGCATTCGATCACCAGATCGTCGCGGATCGAGCCGCCCGGCTGTGCGATGTAGGAAACACCGCTCTTTTTGCAGCGCTCCACGTTATCGCTGAACGGGAAGAAGGCGTCAGAGCCGCACGCAACACCGCTGATGGTATCAAGATACGCTCTTTGCTCCTCGCGGGTAAAGGGCGCGGGTTGGGTGGTGAAATATTTTTGCCAGTTCCCTTCCGCGCAAACATCCTCCTCGTTTTGGTTGATGTAGCCGTCAATGACGTTATCGCGATCGGGGCGACCAAGCTCTGCCTTGAAGGGCAAGGAAAGCACCTTTTCGTGCTGACGAAGGAACCAGGTATCCGCCTTACCGCCCGCGAGACGCGTGCAGTGGACACGGGATTGCTGACCGGCACCCACGCCGATCGCCTGCCCGTCCACGGCGTAGCAAACCGAGTTCGATTGCGTGTATTTGAGCGTGATCAGTGCTACGATCAGGTCGCGCACCGCACTCTCGGGCATATCCTTATTTTCGGTCACGATATTCTGAAGCAGCGCGCGGTTGATCTCAAAATTGTTTCTGCCCTGCTCGAAGGTGATGCCGAATACCTGCTTGCGCTCGATCGGATCGGGCACGTAGTTGGGATCGATCTCTACGATATTGTAGTTGCCCTTTTTCTTGGTCTTGAGAATTTCAAGTGCCTCGGGCTCATAGCCGGGGGCAATGATGCCATCGGAGACCTCGCGCTTGAGCATCAGCGCGGTGGTCACGTCGCACACGTCGGAGAGTGCCACCCAGTCGCCAAAGGAGCACATACGGTCGGTGCCTCTGGCACGTGCGTAGGCGCAAGCGAGGAGCGAATCGTCAAGCCCCTCGATATCCTCGACAAAGCAAGCCTTCTTCAGCTTGTCCGAAAGCTTGACGCCGACGGCCGCCGACGTGGGGCTGACGTGCTTAAAGGACGTAACGGCCGGAAGGCCGAGGGCGGCCTTCAGCTCCTTCACAAGCTGCCAGGAGTTAAACGCATCCAAAAAATTGATGTAGCCGGGGCGGCCGCACAGGATCTTAATGGGCAGGTCGCTGCCATCGTGCATATAAATTTTTGCCGGCTTCTGGTTGGGGTTACAGCCGTATTTCAGTTCAAAATCTTTCATATTCGGCACCTCTTACTGGTTTTTGTTCACAATGATCTCGGTGGGAGCGCTGCCGTCAAGGGGTACGGCGCGCACGAAAAGCGAGACCTTGTTATCGGGATTGAGGTTTTTCCACACGAGCTCGGAAAGCTCCTCGGCGGTGTTCGGCAATGCCACCTCCTCAGGCTCGCCGTAAAAGGACGGGATGGGATTGCCGTCACACTTATAGGTGTGAATGAAATGCCCCACACCCGAGCGAGGGGTATAACGGTAAAAATAGCGATTGCACACGGCAGGATCGCCGTTGGCGCTCTTTAAGATCGAGAGAGAGTAGGTAAAGTCCTGCTCGCCGTAATAGCAAGCACCCGAAATACGGGGGGTGTAGTTGGGGCAGTCGGGCTCAAACTCACGGGTCATGAGAGCATCCTCAAAGCTTGCGCCCCGTTCCATATGATCGTAGATCGTATCGGTCTGGTCACCGTTGGTGATAATATCAACGCCCTCTCTTGCAAGATAGGGGTTGTAAATAATAAGACTCGGGTCCGAGAGCTTGCTCTCGTCAAAGGCCTTGGTACGCATGCCGCCCTCAAAGCGCTCAAACACGCGGTTGCGGCTGTTTTCGCTGCGCCCCATAATAAAATAGGCGATCATGGCGTTTTTGCCGTCGGCCGATTGGCCAATGACGATACCGCGCCCGGGGTAGGTATTTTCAGCAAGAAGCTTTTTTAAATCAAACAATGCCATAGTTTCACGCTTTCTTCTCTTTTATTTGTGCCGAGACCTGCTCGACCGAGAGAGGCAGGATCTTCCATTCCGCCTCTTCCATCACGCGGCGCTGAAGCACCTCGGGGGTATCCCCTTCTTTGATCTCGACAGCCTTTTGCATAATGATTCTACCGCCGTCGGGAATTTCATTGACGAAATGAACCGTTGCACCCGTCACCTTCACGCCATAGGCAAGAGCTGCCTCGTGCACGTGAAGCCCGTAAAAGCCCTCGCCGCAAAAGGCGGGAATGAGCGAGGGGTGGACGTTTAGAATGCGCTCGGGGTACGCGTCGGTAAAACGCTTGGAGAGAATGACCATAAAGCCTGCAAGGACGATCAAATCAATGCCGTTCTCCTTCAGGGTCTCCAGCAGCTTATCCTCAAACGCATCTTGCGAGCCAAGCTCCTTTTTGGAGATGACCGCGGTCGCGATCCCCGCCTTTTCGGCACGGGTCAGGGCAAATGCGCCCTTGTTATTCGACACGACCAGCACGATCTCACCGTTTTTGATGAGGCCGCTTTGCTGTGCGTCGATGAGGGCCTGCAGATTGGTGCCACCCCCCGACACAAGCACGGCTATCCTTGCTTTGCTCATTGAAGGATCACCTTGTCCTCGCCCTTCACGATCTCGCCGATGAGGTACGCGTTCTCACCGTGAGCGCGAAGGATCTCAAGCGCCTCGTCAGCCTTTTCGGCAGGTACGACAATACTCATACCCACGCCCATATTATAAGTGTTATACATATCGCGCTCGGGGATATTGCCGGTCTTGGCAATAAGATCGAAGATCGGGAGCACCTTGACGGCACTCTTGTCGATCTTGGCGCAAAGCCCGTCCGGCACGCTGCGCGGAATGTTCTCGTAAAAGCCGCCGCCCGTAATGTGGGAGATGCCCTTGACCTCAACCTTTTCAAGGAGAGCCAGAACCGACTTGACGTAAATTCTGGTGGGGGTAAGCAGCGTTTCGGCGATCGACTTGCCGCCAAGTGCCTCGCAGGGCACGTAGAGCGAGGCGGGGTTATTATCAATATCAAACACCTTACGAATGAGCGAAAAGCCATTGGAGTGGATGCCCGAGGAGGCCAGCGCGATCACCACGTCGCCCTCCTTCATTTTGGTGTTATCAATGATCTTTTTCTTATCCACAACGCCCACGGCAAAGCCTGCAAGGTCGTAATCCTCCACAGGCATAAGCCCGGGGTGCTCGGCCGTTTCACCGCCGATGAGTGCCGCACCCGACTGCACACAGCCCTCGGCAACGCCGCCGACGATCGAAGCGATCTTCTCGGGTACGTTTTTGCCGCAAGCGATGTAGTCAAGGAAGAACAGGGGCTTTGCACCAACGCAGATAATGTCGTTGACACACATAGCCACGGCATCAATGCCGATGGTGTCGTGCTTGTCCATCAAAATAGCAAGCTTGACCTTGGTGCCGCACCCGTCGGTGCCCGAAACGAGCACAGGCTCCTCCATGCCCGCAATATTCAGGCCAAAGCAACCTCCAAAGCCGCCCACGTCGTCAAGGCAGCCCTCGTTTTTGGTACGTGCAACGTGCTTTTTCATCAATTCAACGGCTTTGTAGCCCGCGGTAATATCCACGCCCGCGGCAGCGTAGCTTTCGGATTTTGATTGATTGTGCATAATGTTATTCCTTTCCGTTCCAGCAATATGTGCAAAGCTTGCAGGGCTCAATGCCGATGGCCTTGATCACGCCCTCGAGCGATTGAAATTCGAGTGAGTTAAAGTGCATTTTTTCCGAGATCGCACGGCGCAGTGCGCGGCCGCGCTCGGTGGTGCCGTCGCTGTATTCCTCAATATGCTTTTCGCCCTCCTCACCCTCAAGCTCGAGGATGACGCGGCGCGCAAGAAGCTCCATATCGTTTTTGGCACTCGTGAAATTAAGGTATTTGCAACGGTACATAATGGGCGGGCAAGCCGAGCGCATGTGCACCGATTTCGCACCGCTGTTAAACAGGAAATCCACCGTGCTCTTGAGCTGCGTGCCGCGCACGATAGAGTCGTCAACGAACATCAGATCCTTACCGTCGATGAGATCCCTGACGGGCACCTGCTTCATCTTTGCCACACGGTTGCGCTCCACCTGCTTGTTGGGGGTAAAGCTACGCGACCACGTGGGCGTGTATTTGAGGAAGGGGCGGGCAAAGGGCACACCGCTCTCCCCCGCGTATCCGATCGCGTGGGGCGTGCCCGAATCGGGCATGCCTGCCACGAAATCAAGCTGCGGCAGCTTTCCGGCCTGCTTTTCATCCCCTGCCATGATCGCACCGTTGCGGTAGCGCATGACCTCGACGTTCACACCCTCATAGGACGAGGGTGAATATCCGTAATAGGACCAAAGGAAGGAGCAAATGCGCATTTCCTTACCGGGGGCAACGAGCTGTCTTGTGCCCTCGTGTGTGATCTCGACGATCTCACCGGGGCCGAGCTCCTTGAAGATCGCGTAGCCGAGCTTTTCGGCGGCGAAGCTCTCGAAGGTCACGCAGTAGGCGTCGTCCCCCTTGCCGATGATCATCGGCAAGCGACCCATCTTGTCGCGTGCGGCGATGATGCTGCCGCCGTCGCGCAGGATCAGCAGCGTGATCGAGCCCTTGATCTCGCTCTGTGCGAAGCGGATGCCCTCCACAAAATCAGTCTTCTGGTCAATGAGCGCCGCGATCAGCTCGGTGGGGTTCACCGCCCCGCCCGTCATCGCATCAAAGTGACCGCCGCTGGTTTTAAAATATTTTTCGATCAGTTCATCCGCGTTCGTGATCGCGCCGATGTTACAGATCGCATACGTGCCGTGATGAGAACGGATGAGCAGGGGCTGAGGCTCACCGTCGCTGATGCAACCGATGGCCGAGCTGCCGCGCATCTCCTCAAACACGTGCTCAAACTTGGTTCGGAAGGGAGAGTTTTTAATGTTATGGATCTCTCGCTGTAAGCCCAGCTCGCGATCGTACACCGCCATACCGGCACGCGCCGTGCCGAGGTGAGAATGATAATCGGTGCCGAAGAAGGTATCCGTCAGCGCATCGTTACGCGCCGCAACGCCAAAATATCCACCCATTGCTTACACCTCGGCAAAGACAGCGAACTCCGCCTCGACTGCCGCATTTTTCTCAAGCACCTTGGCTTCATCCGCGGCACGCTTGGCAGCAAGCTTCCCTGCCAGCTCCTCATCGGTGATGGCAAACATCTCACAGCAAAGAAGGGCCGCATTGACCGCGCCGTTGATGGCCACCGTTGCAACGGGGATACCCGAGGGCATTTGAACCGTGGAAAGCAGTGCATCCATACCGTCAAGATTTGCAGACTTGCAGGGCACGCCGATGACGGGCAGGGTAGTGTATGCCGCAAGCACGCCGCCAAGGTGTGCCGCCATACCGGCTGCCGCAATGATCGCGCCAAACCCGCGCTCCCTTGCCGTGCGCGCAAAATTCGCCGCGGCATCGGGGGTTCGGTGTGCCGACATCACGTGCACCTCAAAGGGCACGCCAAACGCGGCGAGCGTATCAGCCGCCTTGCGCATAATGGGCAGGTCGCTGTCGCTCCCCATCACAATTCCAACTTTTTTCTTCATAAAATGCACCTCCCGGGTGTGATTAAAGTAAAAAAAGACACACTGATTCCTGCGAAACAAGTGTGCCCAGACGGTCGGCGTGGGACTTTGCCCACTATTATTTCTGCTCCCCTGTGGTGATCCACAATTCCGTCAGTCACAGAAACCGTTTTTACGTTTTTTATGATATCATATTACATATATTTTGTCAAGCAAACTTTCGAGAATTTTCACGAAAAAGCCGATTTTTCGAAGTCTTGTTCCACAAAAAAGAAAAACGGGATTTTTTCGCCAATATCCCTTGACAAGAGTGGGAATTTTTGCTATAATATACGCCGTATCCTGTGAGGGAGTAGTAAGCGCGGCGCGCCGTGCAGTATGTCAACACAATGGTCAAATGCCGACCTGGCATACTTTAATTTACGAGACTCAAGTGTGGGCCCGGTGCCACATTTGGGTTTTTTTGTTTGCAAACAGAGAGGAGAACTAAAGGTGGGCTTTCAATTCTTTTTCACAAACATCTTACTCGGCGTAGGACTTGCCATGGATGCCTTTTCGGTATCGCTTGCAAACGGTCTTGCCGATCACACGATGAAACGCCGCCGCATGCTCCTGATCGCGGTGACCTTTGCCGCCTTTCAGGCGCTCATGCCCTTTATCGGTTGGCTTTGCGTTCATACGCTCGCGGAGCAATTTGAGGTATTCTCCAAATTCATCCCGTGGATCGCTTTGGTGCTCCTCTCCTTTATCGGCGGAAAGATGCTTTTTGAAGGCGTTTGCGCTTGTCGCGCGGGTATGTGCGACGACGAGAGCGTTGTAGCGAAATTCAGCATCACGGCACTGCTCGTGCAGGGCATTGCTACCTCGATCGACGCGCTCTCGGTTGGCTTTACCATTGCCGAATACAACCTCGGGCAAGCACTGCTTGCCGTGGCACTGATCGCCGCCGTCACCTTCGGCATTTGCCTTGGCGGCGTGCTTATCGGCAAAAAGTTTGGCGCGGGCCTCTCGGGCAAGGCAACCATCCTTGGCGGCGCTATTCTTGTGGTCATCGGCATTTACATTTTCATGAAAGGTATGATTGGAGCATAAGCTGCTATAAAACACGCCCCGTTACCGCGGTAACGGGGCGTGTTTTTATAGTTTAAAATCCGCGCATTTTAAGATCGTGCACCAGCTCCACGTAAAATTCGAGCACGTCAAATTCGGGCAAATTTTCACGAAAAAGATCGATGACATCACAATGCGATATGCCGCGCCGACCCTGCACGGTCAGCATACGATATTTTTCGCCGAAGGCAAAAGAATTTTCACCCACCAAGCCATCGTTTTCACCATCAAAATATTGCACGAAGCGATAGCAAAGATTGAGGGGAAAATAAGCCGATTTGGCATTATTCATTTTCGAGCCGATGCTTTGGCAAAAGACACCCTCGGGCGGCGCATACGCCGCATCGCGTGCAGTGCACACCTCGGCGGTAAGATCGGTAACGGCGGCAAGGAAATCGGGGCTCTCATCCCCCAATTTTTTCGCGGCACGGTTGTAACCCTTGGCAATGCTCTCTTGCATTTCGGGCGGTGCCATCGCAAGCAAGCGATCGGCAAACAAGCACCCGCGGTGAGGAGTATTTACGGTCGTAAGCGAAGCAACGAGGGGAGCAAGCTCTAACTCGGCCATAGCATAACGGCAATCGAGCCCACCCTTGGAATGGGCGATAATATTGACCTTTTCGCACCCCGTCTCACGCACGATCGCACGCACACGCGCCGCAATTTCGGCCGCACTGTCGGCTACGGCCGCGGCCGATTGATGCTCGCCGTAATAGATCCTTGCACCGTGGAACGCCAGCTCATCGGGAATACGCCCCCAATACTTCAGGTGCTTCCAATCCCGAAAAAAGACACCGTGCACCAGCAAAATCGGATATTTGGTGGCACACAACGCCTCCCCTTGCCGCGCCTCGTTTTTGAGCTCGCGCGACCGCTCAAGCACCGTTTCATGGATCACAACGATAATAATGCGTCGCAGCATTACAAGATTTAAGATCGGCACAAGGCCGCTCACGATCCCCAGCAGACGGTGCCGAATGCCCAACTGGTACGAAGCGAGATATACCGAAAGCATCCCCACCCAAAAAAGCAAAAAAAATGACACCGCGGCAAACAACAGACTCCACCAAAACGCCGGCACAAGCCCAAGGCGAACCAAAAGCACGATATGATAGACCAGTGACGGCAGCAGTGCATACACAAACGTCAAAAGGCACGTGGCCCCGTGATGCACTATGCGAAAGCGCAGGCGCTGATAGGGTGGCCAAAGCATGCCCGCCAGCAGCAAAACGGCAAGAGCGAGCACCAAAAACGGTTGCCGGAATGCCTCAAAGCGCACCAAAAACAAATACGCATTGGCCAAAAGGCAAAAAAGCAATGTGTACGCAATATACTGCAAGCGCAAATATTTTCGCACGGTATCACCCCCCCTTGACCGTATTATACCACGGATCCGTTGGATTTTCAACTGTATTGCAAAAAGCCGCCCGATCGGGCGGCTTTTTGTTACAAAAGTGTTTTGCGAAGCTCCTCGGCAGGAAGAGCGCTGATATATGCGGGCGGCACGTCAAGCACCGTCTTGCAGCCGCTTTGCCCTTCGGTCGAGAGGCGATAGGCGGCACGTGCGTAGGCAACGATCACCGACGCGGTAAACTCGGGGTTGGAGTCAAGCTTCAGGCTATACTCGATGATGTGCTTATGCTCCCCCTCAAACCCGGTTCTTCCACTGCGAATGACAAAGCCGCCGTGCGGAATGCCGCTGTGCTTTTCACTTAATTCCTCTTGCGAGATAAAATGGACCGTGGTATCGTAATCGGCAAAATAATTTGGCATCGACTTGATCTCGGCTTCGATCTTGGCCTGATCGGCACCCTCCTTAGCGACTACGTAGCACTCACGCGTATGCTTTTCACGCGTGGTCAGCACAGGAGCCTTGCCCTCACGCACCGCCTCAAGCGCCGCCTCAACGGGAACGGTATATTGCTTGCCGTCGGCAACACCCTCAACACGGCGAATGGCATCCGAGTGCCCTTGGCTGACGCCCTTGCCCCAAAAGGTATAATCCTCACCCTCAGGCAAAATCGCCCCGGCGAGAAGTCGGTTCAGGGAAAACATACCGGGGTCCCAGCCCACCGAAATGATGCTGATCTTTGCGGCAGCCTTAGCGGCACGATCTACGTTTGCAAAATGCTCGGGGATACGGGCGTGCGTGTCAAAGCTATCTACCACATTAAAGTGCGCCGCCAGCGCGGGGGTTTGCACGGGCAGGTCGGTGGCACTGCCGCCGCACAGGATCATGACGTCGATCTTGCCCTTAAAATCAAGCACCGTGTCGGCGTGATATACGCCAACACCTGCGGTCTTCAGGGTCAAGGCAGAGGGATCGCGGCGTGTAAATACCGCAACCAGCTCCATATCTTTGTTTTGGCGAATCGCCGCCTCTACGCCACGGCCAAGGTTGCCGTAGCCGAAAATACCGATACGAATTTTCATTTGGAATTTCCTTTCCATGAAAAATGATAGCCCTATTATAGCACAAAAGCGCGTGCGCGTCAATTGTTTTTGGCACATTCGGGGTTGATTTTTCACATTTTTTATATATGGGGGCAAAAGCCCGAAAACGGGGTGTTTTTCACCCCGTTTTCGGCTTATTTTTCATTGTTTTTCGTTTTGGTGTGGCACATATCGCGCATGGCGCACTCACCGCACCCACAACCGCACGAGGAGCGCCCCTGCCGCTTGGCGCGAACGCGCGAGCGCACGACCAAGATCAGCACAAGAGCGAGGATCCCCAGTACCACGATATTGCCCCAGTTTTCACCAAGCCACGCCAGCATAAAAATCACCTCATTTGGATTTTACCCCACGAACGGGGCGAAAAATCATATAACCGAGCCCGATCGCCAGCAGGGCGGCGAGCACCACACCAACGGCGTTTGCCGCAACGCTTGTGGCAAAGAGAGCGCCGATCTGATATACAATAAAGGAAACGATCCAGGCAAGTGCGCACTGGTAGCCGATGGCAAACGCCGTCCACTTGGCGCTGTTCATTTCGCGCTTGATCGCACCCATTGCGGCAAAGCAGGGCGCGCAAAGCAGATTGAAAAGCAGGAACGAGAAGCCTGCAAGCTGAGTCATATCGAGGAAATCAAGCACACCGAGCACCGCCACGATCTCCTCCTTCGCGACAAGGCCCATGAAGGTCGCCACAGTGTTTTCAATGGTGCCAAAGCCAAGGGGGGCAAAGATCCAGGCCGTACCGCGGCCAAAATAGCCGAGCAGGCTGTTTTCAAGCTCCATTTCGAGCGCAAAGCCAAAGCCGCCCTCCACAAATCCGAGGTGCGAGAGCACCCAGATCACGACCGTGGACGCCAAAATAATGGTGCCTGCCTTCTTGATGAAGGCCCAAGCGCGATCCCACGTAGCACGGGCAATACTGCCTGCGGTGGGCATGTGATAGGACGGGAGCTCCATCACGAAGGGCGTGGGCTCACTCTGGAAGGCCTTGGTCTTTTTGAGAAGCACGCCCGAGGCAATGACCGCCGCAATGCCGATGAAATAGGCAAGGGGCGCCACCCACCACGCATCGTTAAACAGAGCCGCGGCGATGAGGGCGATCACGGGGAGCTTCGCGCCACAAGGCACAAACGAGGTGGTGATGACCGTCATACGACGGTCTGCCTCATTTTCAATGGTGCGGCTGGCCATAATGCCCGGCACACTGCATCCCGTACCGATGAGAAGCGGAATAAAGGACTTGCCCGAAAGACCGAATTTGGCAAAAATACGGTCCAGCATAAAGGCGATACGTGACATATATCCGCAGGCCTCAAGGAAGGACAAAAACAGGAACAATACCAAAATTTGCGGCACAAAGCCGAGCACCGCGCCAACACCCCCGATGATGCCATCGACAAGTAGGCTATGTATCCAAGGTGCCACATTCATCGCCTCAAGCAGGCGCCCGAGGAGCACGGGGATGCCGGGCAGGAATTTACCAAAAATCTCAATGCCCTCGCCAAAAACGCCGTCGTTCATAAAGTCGGTCGCCCAAGTGCCGACGGTCGTTACCGAAATGAAATAAACAAAGAACATCACAAGCGTAAAGATCGGCAGTGCCAGGACACGATGCGTAACGATACGGTCTATTTTTTCAGTGACCGACACCAACGTCGCGCTCTTGCGCACCAGGCACTTCCCTACCACGCTGACGACGTAATTGTAACGCTCGTTGGCGATGATGCTTTCGGCATCATCATCAAGCACCTGCTCGGTCGCTTTGATATCCGCTTCAATATGCGCGATCCGCTCTCTCGGGAGCGCAAGCTCCGCCATGACACGCGCGTCGCGCTCAAAAAGCTTAATGGCATACCAGCGCTGCTGCTCCTCGGGAAGGCCGTGCACTGCCGCCTCCTCGATGTGTGCGATCGCGTGCTCGACCTCGCCCGAAAACAAATGTCTTGGCAGGGTCTTGCCGTGCTTTGCCGCCTTGATCGCCTGCGCGATCGCCTCGTCAATGCCGTCGCTCTTCAGTGCCGAGATCTCCACGACGGGACAGCCAAGCAAGTGGGAAAGCGCATCGATATTGAGCTTGTCGCCGTTTTTTCGTACCACATCCATCATATTGATGGCGATCACCACGGGAATCCCGATCTCGGTCAGTTGCGTCGTTAAGTACAGGTTGCGCTCGATATTCGTGCCGTCCACGATATTGAGAATGGCGTCGGGGCGCTCCTTAATGAGATAATTGCGCGCCACGACCTCCTCGGGGGTGTAGGGGGAAAGCGAATAAATACCGGGCAGGTCCGTAACCGTCACGTCCTCGTAGCCCTTCAGCTTTCCTTCCTTTTTCTCTACCGTTACACCGGGCCAGTTTCCGACGAACTGGTTTGAGCCCGTCAGGGCGTTAAACAGCGTTGTTTTGCCGCTGTTCGGATTGCCCGCAAGGGCGATTTTTAACTCCATGCTCTTACTCCTTACTTTCAATTGTTAGTTTAAACTAACTAAGAACGTATAAAAATTATTCGACCTCGATCATCTTGGCATCGGCACGGCGCAGAGAAAGCTCGTAGCCGCGCAGTGTCAGCTCCATCGGGTCACCCAAGGGCGCGAGCTTGCGCACCTTCACCTCAACGCCCTTCGTCAGACCCATATCCATCATGCGGCGGCGCATAGCGCCCTCGCCGTGGAGCCTCACGACCCGTGCACTTTTGTCTACTGCAATATCGCCCAAAGTTTTCATTGATACATCTCCTTCAACCGTCGTTTCGGCTAAATGTTAGCCTTGACTAACAATATTATAGCAACGAGTGCAAAATTTGTCAAGCAATTTTTTGGCATTTTTTTGCATTCGTAATTTTTGTCAAAAAACGCCCCCATGCGTGCCCACGCCTTTTGTGCATCACGCCCATAATGCTACTATTTTTTTTCACGTTCTTGACTTTCTCTGTATTATATTTTATAATAAAGTGATTGTTTATTTCAGGAGGACTGCTTTACATGGTCAAATTAACCGAGCACGGCGTGTATCTGGTTGACGGCAAGCCCGCGGCAAGCGCGGACCTTTCCCCCGCCGAGGCACGCAAAAATACCATCGCGTATTCTATTTTACAAGCCCATAACCTCTCGGGCAACGAGGACAAGCTCGAGCTTCGCTTTGATGCGATGCTCTCTCACGATATTACCTACGTTGGCATCATCCAAACGGCAAGAGCCAGCGGCCTTACCGAGTTCCCGATGCCCTATGCCATGACCAACTGCCACAACTCGCTTTGTGCGGTGGGCGGCACCATTAACGAGGACGACCACGTATTCGGCCTTTCCGCCGCGAAGAAATACGGCGGCATCTACGTGCCCGCAAACCAGAGCGTCATTCACTCCTTTGCACGCGAGGAAATGGCAAAGTGCGGCGCAATGATCCTTGGCTCTGACAGCCACACCCGTTACGGCGCGCTTGGCACGATGGCGGTGGGCGAGGGCGGCCCTGAGCTGGTCAAGCAGCTCCTGAAAAATACATACGACATCAACCGCCCCGAGGTGGTGCTGGTATATCTCACCGGTAAGCCGAAAAAGGGCATCGGCCCGCACGACGTGGCGATTGCGCTTGTGGGTGCTACCTTTGAAAGTGGCTTTGTCAAGAACCGCGTGCTTGAGTTTGTCGGCCCCGGTGTTGCGGAGCTGCCGATCGACTTCCGTAACGGCATTGACGTGATGACCACCGAGACCACGTGCCTTTCCTCGATCTGGGAAACCGACGAAACGGTTGAGGCGCACTACAAAGCGCACGGTCGCCCCGAGGATTACAAGAAGCTTGCCCCCGGCAAGGTTGCCTACTACGACCGTATGGTAGAGATCGACCTTTCCAAGATGGAGTCGATGATCGCCCTGCCCTTCCACCCCTCCCGTGCCTACACCATTCACTACTTCAACGAGCACGCAAGGGAGCTGCTTGCCGAGGTCGAAAAGGAAGCCACCGAGAAATTTGGCAAAAAAGCAAGCCTCAACCTTGTCAGCAAGGTGCGCCCCGACGGCAAGGTGATGGCCGACCAGGGCATTATTGCAGGGTGTGCAGGCGGCATGTTTGACAGCATTGATGAGGCCGCCTCGATTCTCAAGACCGGCAACGTCGGCAACAGCTACTTCTCGCTCTCGGTTTACCCCACGAGCGTGCCCGTGTCGCTGGAGCTGACGCGCATCGGCGTATCCGCTGAGCTTCTCGCGAACGGTGCTGTAATCAAGCCCTCGTTCTGCGGCCCTTGCTTTGGTGCGGGTGACGTGCCTGCCAACAACGGTCTTTCGCTGCGTCATACCACCCGTAACTTCCCGAACCGTGAGGGCTCCAAGCCCGGCGAGGGGCAGTTGTCGGGCGTGGCCCTGATGGACGCGCGCTCGATCGCCGCTACGGCCGCTAACGGTGGTATCATCACCGCGGCGACCGACCTTGCTTACGAGCACGAGGCACACGAATACCACTACGACCGCTCGGTCTATGAAAAGCGCTGCTACTACGGCTTTGGCAAGGCGGACAAGGATGCCGACCTCATTTTTGGTCCGAACATCACCGACTGGCCCAAAATGTACGAGCTCGCCGACAACCTGCTTGTCGAGCTGGCGGCCGTCATTCACGACCCCGTAACCACCACCGATGAGCTGATCCCCTCGGGTGAGACCTCGTCGTACCGCTCGAACCCCCTGCGCCTTTCCGAGTTTGCACTCTCCCGCCGTTGCCCGCAGTACGTATCGCGTTCCAAGGCGGTGGCGGCAGACGAAGCCAAGCGCCGCGAGGGTGAGATTTCCGAGAAGCTGCAATTTGCGCTCTCCCGCGTAGGTCACGCCGAGAGCCTTGCAAAAGCCACGCAATTCGGCTCTTGTGTCTTTGCCAACCGCCCCGGTGACGGCTCGGCGCGTGAGCAGGCGGCCTCCTGCCAGAAGGTGCTTGGCGGCTTTGCCAACATCTGCTACGAGTTTGCCACCAAGCGCTATCGCTCGAACTGCATCAACTGGGGAATTCTGCCCTTCACGCTCGACGAGGGCACGCCCTTTGACTATACCGAGGGCGACTTCGTGTTCGTCGAGGGTGTGCGCGAGAAGATCGCCAAGGGCGAGGAGGTATTCCCTGCCAAGGTCATTCGTGCAAACGGCACGGTCGAGGACCTTACCCTTTACGTGAAGGGTCTTACCGAAAACGAAAAGGAAATTATCCTGCGTGGTTGCCTGATGAACTACTACGCAGCGCAAAGCAAATAATCCGATAGGTAGGTACAATATGGAAAAGATCAAAATGACAACGCCGCTCGTTGAAATGGACGGCGATGAAATGACCCGTATTCTCTGGCAGATGATCAAGGATGAGCTCCTTTATCCCTTCATTGACCTCAAGACCGAGTACTACGACCTCGGCCTCCCTGAGCGTGAAAAAACAAAGGATCAGGTCACTGTTGACAGCGCCAACGCCACCAAAAAATACGGCGTGGCCGTAAAGTGCGCGACCATTACGCCCAACAAGCAGCGTGTTGAGGAGTACAATCTCTCCGAGATGTGGAAATCCCCGAACGGCACCATTCGTGCCATGCTCGACGGCACGGTGTTCCGCGCGCCGATCCTCATTGACAGCATCAAGCCTGCCGTGCGCAACTGGCAAAAGCCCATTACCATTGCCCGTCACGCCTACGGCGACATTTATAAGGCGACCGAGTACCGTGTACCGAATGAAGGTAAGGCAGAGCTTGTCTTTACCGACAAGGAGGGCAACGTCTCCTTCCGAGAAACGGTTTATGACTTTGAGTGTGCGGGCGTTTTGCAGGGCTCGTACAATAAGGATAGCTCGATTCGCTCCTTTGCACATTCCTGCTTCAATTATGCCCTTTCGACCAAGCAGGATCTCTGGTTCTCCACCAAGGACACGATCTCCAAGCAGTACGACCAGACCTTTAAGCTCATTTTCCAAGAAATTTACGAGGCAGATTACAAGGCAAAATTTGAGGAAGCCGGGATCGAGTATTTCTATACCCTCATTGACGATGCAGTCGCACGCGTCATTCGCTCCGAGGGTGGCTTTATTTGGGCTTGCAAGAACTACGACGGCGACGTGATGAGCGATATGGTATCGACCGCCTTCGGGTCGCTGGCCATGATGACCTCGGTGCTCGTTTCCCCCGACGGAAAATACGAGTATGAGGCGGCACACGGGACTGTCACGCGCCACTACTACCGCTACCTCAAGGGTGAGGATACCTCCACCAACCCCATGGCCACCATTTTTGCTTGGTCGGGGGCTCTTCGCAAGCGCGGTGAGCTTGACGGTCTTTGTGCCCTTGTTGACTTTGCCGACAAGCTGGAGGCCGCCTGCATTAAGACCCTTGACGACGGCATTATGACCAAGGACCTCGTCGGGCTCGTTTCGCCCGGCACAAAGGCTGTTGCCGTGAACTCCAAGAACTTTATCCTTGCGATCCGCGAGCGTCTTGAAAAGAAGCTGGCGTGATTTTGAGGTGAAAATTAGAGAAAGAGCCCCCCTTTTGAGAGGGGGGCTCTTTCTCTCGCTTTTCGCCCACGCGAAAAGCGATTCACTTACTCTACCCAAAACTTTTACACGGATATAAGAAAATGGGATTTTACGCTTTATTCAGCTCTGCTTCCAATCCGAGCAAATATGAGGGCGTGACATTTAGAATTTGGCACAGCGCCAAAAGCTCATAATCGGCGACAAAACGCGTACCGATCTCTATTCTGCTCACACTATCGCGCTCCATGGTAACACCTGCAAGCTGCAATTTTGCGGCAAGGTTTTCCTGCGAAAGCGCAAGTCGCTTTCGCGCTTCCCTCACTCTTTTACCACAAATATTCTTGCTACCGTTAAAGTCGTAAATTTTCATAGCATCTCCTATTTTGTGCTAATGTTAAGAATTTACTTGACTTTAACATATTTTTGTTCTATAATTGTGTTAAAGATAAGAATTTGCAAATTGTATTGCCCCCGGAGGTGTGAATATGAGCAAAATCGGCATTATAAAAGGATTTGATAAGCTTGGAAGAATTGTTGTGCCCAAGGAGTTGCGAGATAGATACGCTCTGAACGGCGAGGTTGAGATCATTGCAACCAAAGAAGGCGTATTATTGAAAAACCCAGAATATTTTTTAACCAAGAAAACAGAAGATGCACCTTCTTAATAAAAATCTCCGTGTGTGCCCCTTGGGCTGCTCATACACGGAGATTTTTTGTTACCATTTGTAATTTGCGTTATGATAGGGTCTGCCGATGAAGCCGACCTGTGCAAAATCCTCGGGGTATTGGCGAATGATGTAATCAATGTAGGATTCCACCATCAGGGCAAACAGGCGGTAGCCGCAGGCGTTCATGTGGCCGCCCAGGTAAAACACCCGTTTGAACTCCTCATCCAGTGCCGGGGCGTGCGCGCGGATATCAAGCACGTAGCAGTTCGGCAGCATTTTTGCAAGGCCGTAAAGGAGCTCGGCATGCTGATCGTAGAGCGCTTGCGTTTCC
>JAFVYZ010000028.1 GCA_017508425.1 Clostridia bacterium
CCACTTTGCGATGGGTTAATGAAAACGTCTTCACAAGGGGTAAGTCGGCCGTGCTCATCACACGGAGCGTGTCGGGACATGCCGCGCGGCAAACGTCGAAGAGCTTTGCGGTGTTTGAGCTCTCACGACCGCCGATCACGACCATCCCGTCCGATGCTGCGGCAAGTGCCGCCGCTTCTTTTTGCCTGGAATCCGTAACATTACATATTGTATCAAAAATTAACGCGTTTGTACAGTCCTTTTTTAAAAGTTTTTGACATTTTTTCCATTCTGTTAATTTTTGGGTCGTTTGTGCCACCATTACGGGCATTTTTGACAAAATTTTCGCACCAAGTGTGCCCGAAAGCGCCACCTCAAGCTCCGCTGCATCAGCAAAAACAAGCTTTTCACCCTCAAAGCAGCTCATAAATCCCTCGACCTCGGGGTGGACGGCATTGCCAATGCCGATGAAAATGTGAGAATGCTTGCCCTCTCGCTCCATCTCCTCGGCAATGCGATGGATCTTCGTGACAAACGGACAGGTGCAATCGACAAACGAAAAGCCGTCGTGCTCGGCACTCAGCCGCTCAAGCAGGGCTCTCACCTCACGGGTGATGCCGTGCGCACGCACAAAGACCGTCACAGGCTCCTGTGCCGTCGCACCGTCGGCAAGGGCCTCAAGGTCCTTCGCCTCAATGGCCAAAACGCCGCGTGCGGCAAGCCCCTTGTTGTACTCCTCGTTATGGATCAAATGACCGAGTGTAAAAATGCGCTCGCCGGGGGCGGCGGCTTCTATGCGGCGAGAAAGCCGATCGGTTGCGGCCCTCACACCCGGGCAAAAGCCCGCGTTTTTGGCAACGGTGATCTCCATCATTTCACCGTATCGCCAAGGCGGCAGATCTCCGCAAAGATCTCATTCGAAATGCGTGCATACTCCCCCGCTGCCTCTTTGTCATAGTGAAAATGCTCGAACGGGATCGGCTCGCCGATCACCACAGTCACACGGCGGAAAAATTTCCACTGATAGTTTTTCATTTTAATGTGCACGGGCAGGATTTGCGCGCCCGCGTGCGAAGCGATCATTGCGGCACCGTTCTTGGCCTTGGTGTCGCGCGGATCCTTCCCGGCGCAGCGCGTGCCCTGCGGGAAAAGGCCGATACTGCGGCCGTTTTCAAGCAAATGAATGGCGTGCTTGATCGCCCCGACGTCCCCCTTGCCGCGCGACACGGGATAAGCCCCGAGCCAACGCACCAGTCGCCCTAAAACGGGCACGCGAAAGAGCTCGGCCTTGGCCATAAAGTGCGGCTGCTGACGGCGAAGCGCAATGCACAAAAACACAGGGTCCAGCACGGTTTGATGGTTTCCGCACACAAGATAGACCCCCTCGCCCTTCTTCGGCTCATTCTTGCGCCCGACCACCCGTACACGAAACAGGAGCTTGGCAGGAATCACCAAAAGGGTCCTGATGATTACATAAAACACACTTTTCATACCGTTTTGCCGCCTTTTTCACGGATGATGGAGAGCACCGCCTCGATGCTTTCCTCCACCGAAAGGTCGGAATTGTCAAAAAGGATCGCATCGGGAGCCGCCACAGCAGGTGCAATATCGCGGTTGCGGTCGTTTTGGTCGCGCTCGATCATTTCACGCAGCACGTCCTCGTAATTCGCCTCCATGCCCTTGGCAATCAGCTCCTTGGTACGGCGCAGGGCTCTTGCCTCATTTGAGGCGGTCATAAAGATCTTGACGTCGGCATTCGGCAGGATCACCGTGCCAATATCACGGCCGTCCATAACCACACTGTTTTTGGAGGCAATGTCACGCTGCGTGTCGAGCAAAAAGGCGCGCACCTCGGGCACGGCGGAGACCGCCGAGGCATACATTGAGATCTCAGGCTCGCGAATACGGTCACCCAAGTCCTCGCCGTTCAAATACACGTGCTGTGCGCCGTTTTCATAGCGTACCTCGATTTTAATATGCGGCAGGCAGGATATGATACCCTCGACATCGGTGCGGGAAAAACCGCGACTACGGACAAAATAACCCACGGTACGGTAAAGTGCACCCGTATCCACGTAAACGATTGAAAGACGTGCGGCAATCGCTTTCGCGATGCTGCTTTTTCCGGCCCCACTGGGACCGTCAATAGCAATTCTTAACATAGCGGTTCTCCTTCGACTTTTTGTTTATTCAAGGTCAAATGCGGCATTTTCGCCCGCAAGCACCGCGGTCGAAAAAGCAATTTGCAGGTTAAATCCGCCCGTATAGGCATCAAGGTCAAGCACCTCACCGGCAAAATAAAGACCCTTTTTCTTTTTGGAGGCCATGGTTCCCGGCACGATCTCGGAAAGCGAGACACCGCCCTTGGTGACGATCGCCTCCGCCACGGGGCGGAAGCCCTTGATCCTCACGGGCAGGGCTTTGAGAAGAGAAAGCAATGTCGCGCGCTCCTCCTTGGTCACGGCATTGACCTTTTTTCGCGCATCAATGCCCGACAAACGCACAAGCGGTGCGATCAGCTTTTGCGGCAAAAGGTCGGAAAGCGCGTTTTGAAAATCGCGGTTTTGATATTTTTTAAAATCGGCAAGCAGTCTTGCATCCAGCATTTTCTCATCCAGCGCCGGCTTCAGATCAATGTACGCCGTATAACGCCCCCCTGCCATATCCCTGAGGTGCGCCGACGCCGACAGCACCAAGGGACCGGAAAGGCCGAAATGCGTAAAAAGCATTTCGCCGAAATCCTCATAGATCGCCTTATTTTTCTCGTTATCACGCACGGTAAGACGTACGTTTTTAAGCGCAAGGCCCTGCACGCTCCCGCAAAATCCGCCGTCCTCCACAAGAGGAACAAGCGAGGGCGTGGGAGGCACAACGGTATGCCCCGCGGCACGTGCAAAGCGATATCCGTCTCCCGTGGAGCCCGTCAAGGGGTAGGAGACGCCGCCCGTGGCAACAATTACCTTATCGAAGGGCTCGGTGCCTCGATCGGTCACGACCCCCGAAATACATTCACCGTCAAAGGCGAGATCCTTCGCGGTCGCATGCAAGATACGCACACCCGTTGCGCGGCATTCGCGCACCAGCGCATCGACCACGTCGGTGGCCTTGTCGGACACGGGAAACACGCGATTGCCGCGCTCCACCTTCAGCGGCACGCCGAGTGCCTCAAAAAAGGCCTCGGTATCCTCGGAGCTGAAGCGATCCCACGCGGAATACAAAAACCGTGCATTGCCCGTGACGCTCGCAAAAAACACGTCACGTGTGCAGTGATTCGTTACATTGCATCTACCCTTGCCCGTGATGCGGAGCTTGCGCCCGCATCGCTCATTTTTCTCAAATACGGTGACCTCGCCACCCATACGCGCGGCGTGTATCGCCGCCATCATCCCGGCGGCTCCGCCGCCGATCACTGCAATCCTTACTGCCATACGATCAGCTGTTTTTATCGTACACGTCGTACTCGTCCCAAATTTTTTCAAGACGGTGCAAGCGCTTGGCGACTTCATCGTGGCGGCGCATGGAAACGGCCGCGATCATCGCGTTGATGATGCTGAGCGGTGCAACGAGCGAATCGACAAAGGAGGCCATGTCGCTGCTTGCGATAAGAAGCTGATCCGCCCCCTTTGCCAAGGGCGAGGTCGCGCTATCGGTCAAGGCCACCACGTCGGTTCCCGCATCGTGGGCAAACTCCACCGCGCGCACCGTGCGCTTGGAATAGCGCGGGAAGCTGATGGCGATCAGCACGTCCTCAGGTCCCACGTTTAAAAGCTGCTCGAAAATTTCAGTGCCCGTTTTGCCCTCTACGGCACGAACGTTGTCGAACATCATACGGAAATTAAAGGTCAAAAATTCCGCAAGAGCCGCCGACGAGCGCACACCGAGAATGTAGATGTTGCGTGCCGAGACGATCTTTTCAACCGCCGCCTCAAAGGCCGCCCTATCAATGGCGTCCAGGGTGTGCCGGATCTTATCGGCATCACTGTCAAGGACCTTATCCAAAACGTTATTCGAATCAAAAAGATTGTCGGCCACCTCCATGCGCTGTGCGGCGGTCATGTTGGTCCTGGCCAGCTCCTGCAGGGCGCGCTGCATTTCGGGATATCCCGCAAAGCCAAGCTCGTTGGCAAAACGGACGACCGTAGATTCCGACACCGCGACAAGCGCGCCAAGGCGCGCGGCCGTCATATATGCGGCGCGGTCATAATGGCTTAAAATATATTGTGCAATGAGGCGCTGACCCTTGGAAAGGGTTGGCAGGCGCATCGTGATCAGTGCGAGCAAATTTTGTTTCATACCGCTCTCTCTCCTTGGCCGCACAATGCGGCAATTTCAAATATCAATATTATATTTTATAATAAAATATCCAAAAAGTCAAGTGCGAACCCAAATTATCAATTTCTCACACCGAATTATCACATTTGAACCCCAAAAACGACTTGACAAGAAAGACGCCGTATGATATACTTTTTTTGTAAAGACAAAGACCGAAAGAGTAGGCGGGTCACCGACGCAAAGAGAGCCGTTGGATGGTGTAAAACGGTAGCGGCACCCTCCCGAAATACATTCGCGAGTTGCACACCGAAAAGGGCTCGTCCCCCGGTAGGCTGTGACGGTGTCGCCCGTTATGCGAGCACGGCATTTGCCGTTTGAGATGCCGCCTTATGGCGGTAACAGAGGTGGTACCGCGATCACTCGCCCTCTTGCCGTATGGCAGGGGCGTTTTTATTTTGTTTATACAAAAAAAGGAGATAGACTATGAAAATTTACGAAGAGCTCGTAGCACGCGGCCTCATTGCGCAGGTCACCAACGAGGAGGAGATCAAGGCGCTTGTCAACGAGGGCAAGGCAACCTTCTACATCGGCTTTGACCCGACGGCCGATTCCCTGCACGTCGGACACTTTATGGCGCTTTGCCTGATGAAGCGCCTGCAAATGGCGGGCAACAAGCCCGTGGTACTCATTGGCGGCGGTACGGCCATGATCGGCGACCCGTCGGGGCGCACCGATATGCGCAAAATGATGACGCGCGAAACGATCGAGCACAACGTCGCTTGCTTCAAAAAGCAAATGTCGCGCTTTATCGATTTTGACCGCGCGATCCTTGTCAACAACGCCGACTGGCTGCTTGACCTCAATTACGTGGACGTGCTGCGCGACGTCGGCGCTTGTTTTTCCGTGAACAAAATGCTTTCGGCCGAGTGCTACAAGCAGCGCATGGAGAAGGGGCTTTCCTTCCTTGAATTCAACTACATGATCATGCAGTCCTACGACTTCTACCACCTGTTTAAGACCTACAACTGCAACATGCAGTTCGGCGGCGACGACCAGTGGTCGAACATGCTGGGCGGCACGGAGTTGATCCGCAAAAAGCTTGGCAAGGACGCGCACGCAATGACCATCACCCTGCTGCTCAACTCCGAGGGCAAAAAGATGGGCAAGACCGCAAGCGGTGCGGTATGGCTCGATCCCGAAAAATCGACACCCTACGAATTTTACCAGTACTGGCGCAATGTCGGCGACGCCGATGTTTTGAAGTGCATCCGCATGCTGACCTTCCTGCCCGTTGAGGAGATCGACAAGATGGATGGCTGGCAGGGCGAGCAGCTCAACCGCGCAAAGGAGATCCTTGCCTTTGAGCTGACCAAGCTCGTGCACGGCGAGGAGGAGGCTCTGAAGGCTGAGGCAAGCGCCAAGGCACTGTTCGGCGCAGGCTCTGCCGCCGACGCACCCACCACCGAGCTTACCGCCGAGGACCTCGCGGACGGCGCCATTGACATTCTCACCCTGCTTGTCAAGTGCGAGCTTTGCGCCTCGAAATCCGAGGCACGTCGCAACGTACAGCAAGGAGGCGTCACGGTCGAGGGCGACAAGGTGACCGACGTTTACAAGACCTACACGAGCGCCGAGCTTGCAGGCGGGCTTCTCGTCAAGCGCGGCAAAAAGAGCTACCGCCGCGCGGTGATGAAATAAAGAAAAAAACAAGCATAAAAACGGTTCTTGCACGCGACGCGCCCAAGATGTATCATAAAGAGGAATAGTGCTATGAAATACATGGAATTACGAGAGCAGATCTGCGACGTTTGCCACAAAATGTGGCAGCTTGGTTGGGTTGCCGCCAATGACGGAAACGTCACGGTAAAGCTGCCCGACGGCAACTTTCTTGCTACGCCCACGGGCATCAGCAAGAGCTTTATCACCCCCGAAAAGCTGGTCATCATCGACGGCGAGGGCAAGGTGGTTGAGGCTGAGGGTCCCTACAAGCCCTCCAGTGAGATCAAAATGCACCTGCGCTGCTACCGCGAGCGCCCCGACGTTGGCGCGGTGGTGCACGCACACCCTGCCACCGCCACCGGCTATGCGGTTGCGGGCAAGAGCCTTGATGAGTATTCGATGATCGAAACCGTCATCGCCATCGGCTCGATTCCCCTCACGCCCTACGGCACGCCCAGCACCGACGAGGTGCCCGAGGCGATCACGCCTTATCTTGCAAATCACGACGTGTTCCTGCTCCAAAACCATGGCGCACTGACGGTCGGTGCCGATCTCATTACTGCCTATTACCGCATGGAAACACTTGAGCTTTTTGCTAAAATCTCCCTTACGGCACATCTGCTTGGCGGAGCGAAAGAGATTGCAAAGCCCCAGATCGACAAGCTCCTTGATCTGCGTGAAAACTATTACCATGTAACGGGTAAACACCCCGGCTACAAGCACTACAACGACAAATAAACAATAAGGAGTTGCCTATGCCTTACTGTCTTGCCATCGACATCGGCGCGTCAAGCGGCAGACACCTGCTCGGCGAGCTGAAAAACGGAAAGCTGGAAACCACCGAGATCTACCGCTTTGAAAACGGCATGAAGGAGCAAAACGGGGCGCTAACCTGGGATATCGCGGCGCTGACCGACCACGTGATCGCAGGTATTGCCAAATGCCGCGAGCTCGGGAAAATCCCCGCCACCATCGCGATCGATACGTGGGGCGTTGATTACGTGTTGCTTGACGGGTGTGACAAGGAGATCCTACCCTGCTACGCCTACCGCGACAGTCGCACGGCACACTGCCCCGACGAGGTGTTCTCGATCCTGCCCGAAAACGAATTATATGCCAAGACGGGTATCCAAAAGCAGTGCTACAACACCCTTTATCAGCTTTACGCCGACAAAAAGGCCGGCAGGCTCGCGGGTGCAAAAAGCTTTTTGCTCATGCCCGAGTATCTTTCCTTTAAATTAACGGGCGTGAAGGCGCACGAATATACCATTTGCTCGACCACAAATCTTTTGAACGCCGAGGCAAAGACCTGGGATTTCAGCATCGTTGACACCCTGGGATTGCCGCGTGAGCTGTTTGGCGAGATCCTGCCGCCCGCAGCCCCCGTCGGAGCCCTGCTCCCCGAGATCGCGGCGCGCGTCGGGTTTGATGCGACTGTGGTGTTTTGCCCCTCGCACGACACCGCGGCGGCCGTTGCCGCCTGCCCCTTGACTGACGGCTCTGCCTTTATCTCGTCGGGCACGTGGAGCCTGGTCGGTACCGAGCTAACCTCCCCCACGACCAGCGCCTTGGCACAAGCCGCCAACCTGACCAATGAGGGCGGCATCGATTATCGCTACCGTTTTCTCAAAAACATTATGGGTATGTGGCTGTTCCAAAGCATCCGAAAGGAGCTCGGCAAGAAATATACCTATGATGAAATGATGCACATGGCCGAGGAGAGCACCTTTACCGAATGCATTGATCCTACCGATGCCGCATTCCTCGCCCCCGCGAGCATGATCGAGGCAGTACGCACCGATCTCGGCAAGCCCGACCTTCCGCTTGGTGACCTGCTCTCGAGTGTGTATCATTCTCTTGCCTCAAGCTATAAGAGGACCGTCGAGGAGATCGAATCCATTTCGGGTGAGGCGATCCATACCGTTGCCATCGTCGGCGGCGGCTGCAAGGACGATTATCTCAATCGCCTCACGGCCCGCTATACGGGCAAGCGTGTGTCGGCAGGACCCGTAGAATGTACCGCAACGGGTAATATTTTGGCCCAGCTGATGTATCTTGACCCCTCTCTTTCCTCCATGGCAGCGAGGGATATTGTAAGAAACACCTATAAGGACGATATCAAATATTACGAAGTATAATAAAAAAAGATCCCCTGCCGTGCAGGGGATCTTTTTTTATTTGATCTCACAAGTGGCGGTGGCGGTGGCCGCCTCACTCGGTGCTACGGATTTTAGGTAGGTTACCGTACCGTTTTCGACACCAAGTATGCCGTAAATGCTCTCACCGGGCATAAGACCCGATACGGTGACGGAGCGTGTAACGCCAGGAGTGGAGAGGCTCACGCGCACCACGGTGTTACCCGAATTATAATAAAGGTAGCCCCCTGACACAGCAAGACCCGCATAGCAATCTCGGTAAAAGCTGCTTTGCCCCGCCATCCAATAACCGCCCACAACGTCACAAAAATGCGACATGGCGGTCACGTCAGTCCCGGAAAGGACTGCACCGTGTACCGTATTTGTTTGATTTTCCACGGGCACCGCCACGTAGTACACGCCCCCATCCTTCACGATCGGTGTCTGCGCATTTCGGTAAGACGCGTGATCGTATTTGGTATCGGTCGCGCTTTCAGCCGCCACCCATTCACGGTGACGATCGCTTTCTTTTTTATCCGCATCTATGGCAAAAAGACCTGCATCACTTTGCAAAAAATACCGGTAGGAGGTAAAGGTGGGGTACGATACCGTGTCGTCCCACGTGAGGTCCACGTGATACCACCGGCCGTCTATTTTCACCAAATTCCACGCATGCTTCATCGGATCGCTCGTCACAGGAATCGACTCTATGCCAAGCTCCCTTGCTGTCGCGATCAATGCCAGCATATAGGCTTGACAAACGCCTGTTTTGCCCACGAAAAAGGTATAGGCATCGCGCACGGTAAGACTGTTGTCGTATGTATAATTGGTAATAAAATAATCGTGCAAATAAAGGATCTTATCAAAATCCGTACCGTTTATCGGCGCACCCGCCACGATCTCAGCGATCTTTGACTCATACACCTGCTTTTTTGCCGCGATCTCGGTCTTCGTGCCGTTGTAGGTGACAGTGATCGACTGCACACCGCGATTGTTTGAGCTGATGCTGTACTCGGAGCGCAAATAAAAATACTCGGGCGAAGAATAAATGATGGCCGACATCGCATTTTTTACCGCATCCTTGGTGGGCGAAAGCGCCGACAGGTCGATTTTGCTGTCCATATTGGAAAGACCTTGACGCAAGGTAGCCTCCAGGGTCGTATCCACCGGCACGGAGGGCTTGTAGTCCCCGTAGTCACCGGCATGATCGCCGCCGGAGTCGCCGCCGGAGCCATCCCCTTCACCTGCGGGCGGCTCTTGCGATTCCCCGCCCTCGGAAGAAAAAAGACCGATAAAGCGATGATAACGTTCGAGCGCCCCATCCAAATAGGTTTTGGCATCCTCCAAAAGTGCCGGCCCCTTGGTGACCACAAAATAGGAGGCGAGCGCGGCGATGAGCAGCACTACGATCAAAAATCTAAGGCAACCCTTCATTCCTTTTCCCCTCCTATTCTACAAAATTCATTGGTTACAGTACGTTGTCGATCGCCAGGTCAGCGGCATCGGCCCCGTCATCATCAAAAAGCTCCACCTCGTTATCCTCGGCTTGGTCGGGCATCACCACGTTTTCCCCGTCGGAATCGGGTGTTACCGCCGCATTCAAAAGGAACGTCGCGCCCACAGCACCGCCTGCGGCGGCCGCCAGTGCCAAAAACGCACTTGCAGCACTACGCCGACGAACGGCGTGCACCAGCAATGCCTGCGACACCACAGCCGACGTGCATACAGCCGCAATGCCAATTACCTTCTTTTGCTCTTGATCCAGTTTCATAAATCTTCTCCTTTATTGACCTGCATTCATTTTCAGATATGCATTGATAAAGCCGTCTATCTCACCGTCCATCACGGCACCGATGTTGCCGTTTTCATATCCCGTTCTCGTATCCTTTGCAAGCGTGTAGGGCATAAAGACGTAAGAACGGATCTGCGAGCCCCACTCGATATTGACCTTATTGCCCTGAATTTCTTCAATCGTGTCAAGACGCTCACGGAGCTTGATTTCCATCAGCTTTGCCTTAAGCATCTTCATGGCAGTTTCCTTATTTTGAAGCTGGCTACGCTCGGTCTGGCAGCCGACCACAATGCCCGTGGGCTTGTGCAAAATACGGATCGCCGAGTCGGTCTTGTTGATATGCTGACCGCCCGCACCGCTCGAACGGTGTGCGGTCACCTCAATATCCTCATCGCGGATCTCTACGGTATCCACATCGTCAAACTCGGGCATGACCTCGATCGAGGCAAACGAGGTCTGACGACGGCCTGCGGCATCAAAGGGCGAGACACGCACAAGACGGTGCACACCGTTCTCGCTCTTAAGGTATCCGTAGGCGTTGGTGCCCTCGACCATAATGGTGGCACTCTTGATGCCGGCCATATCGCCGTCCAGCCAATCCACCAGCTTGTATTTGAAGCCGCGGCGCTCCGCCCAACGCGTGATCATGCGGTACAGCATTTGCGCCCAGTCCTGTGCCTCGGTACCGCCCGCGCCCGGGTGGAAGGAAACAATGGCATTACTGCGATCGTACTCACCGTTGAGGAGCACCTCCATACGCTGGGCATCCTCCTCGGCAATGATCGCCGCAAGCTCCCCTTCAACCTCATCCACACAGCCCTCGTCCTCGGCCTCGATGGCAATATCGGCCAAAGCGATCGCATCCTCAAGGCGTGCACAAAGCGCCTCGTACTCAGCAATGGTATCCTTGCTTTGCTTTAATTCCTGCAAAACCTTTGCGGAATTGGGATCGGCCCAAAATGAGGGGTCCGCCGTCTTTTGCTCAAGCTCCGCCACGCGTGCGGCAAGATCCTCCACACGAAGGGCCGTGCCGAGGTCCTGCAATTTTTCGCGCAGGTCGATAAGCTCATGTCTTGCGTTTTCAAGTGCGATAATCAAAAAAGTACCTCCCGTCGCCTAAGCGACATTTTCCTTTATACTGTAATTATTATATCATAATATCCTATATTTGACAAGTGGCAAACGCAAAAAAAGAGCACCCTGCGGTGCTCTTTTTGTCTATTAGAAGCGAATGGTTCTCACACGGCGCACACCCTCGAGTGCCAAAATGTCGGCTTCCGCTGCAGCAGTCACCTCATCGTTGACCTCAAGAATGGTGTAGGCGTTTTCGCCCTTGGATTTGTTTACCATGTTTTCGATATTGATACCGTCCTTCGCCATCACTGCAGATACGTTTGCAAGCACGGCGGGAATGTTTGCGTGAAGCACGCAAACGCGCGATTTGGCGGAAACGGGCATCGATGCCGCGGGATAGTTCACGCTGTTCACGATATTACCGTAACGGATGTACTCATCAAGCTCATCGGCAGCCATTACCGCGCAGTTCTCCTCGGACTCCTCGGTGGAGCCGCCCAGGTGAGGAATGACGATCGCGCCGGGAATAGCCACGGTCTCCTCGGTCGGGAAATCGGTCACGTACGCCGAAACCGCGCCCGAAGCCATAGCCTCGGCAAGATCAGCGGCATTCACCAGCTCCGCGCGGGCAAGATTGATGATCTTGACGCCGGTTTTCATCTGTGCGATGGTATCCTTATTGATCATACCCGTAGTCGTCTCGGTAGCGGGCACGTGCAGGGTGAGGTAATCCGCCTTTGCGTACACCTCCTCGTAGGTTGCCGCCTTCATAACGTGATGATCCAGATTCCAAGCGCCTGCAACCGAAAGATAGGGGTCACAGCCGATGACGTTCATACCCAGCTTCACAGCCGCATTTGCCACAAGGCCGCCAATGGCACCAAGGCCGATGACGCCAAGGGTCTTGCCCTTGATCTCGGTGCCGCCAAACTGCGATTTACCTGCCTCGACCTGCTTTGCAACGTCGGCAGTGCCTGCAAGCGAGCGTGCCCAGTTGACACCGCCCACCACATCGCGGGAGGCAAGCAGGAGCGCGCAGATCGCCAGCTCCTTCACGCCGTTTGCATTCGCGCCGGGGGTGTTGAATACCACGATGCCCTCCTCGGAGCAGCGCGGAACGGGAATGTTATTGACACCCGCACCCGCACGTGCAATGGCAAGCAGCTCGGGGTTAAAGGTCATATCGTGGAGCTTCGCGGAGCGTACCATAATGCCAACAGGTGCCTCCACATCGGTGCCGCACTGATATACGGCAGGATCGAGTCTGTCCGTGCCGATCTTCGCGATTTTATTAAGTAGAAGAATGTTTTTCATTTTGAAATTCCTTTCAAGCCTTGGGATTGTTTGCGGCGAATTCCTTCATGAATGCCACAAGAGCCTCCACGCCCTCGTGAGGCATTGCGTTGTAGATCGAGGCGCGCATACCGCCGACCGAGCGGTGACCCTTGAGGTTCTTGAGTCCCTTTGCACCGGCCTCCTTGGCAAATTTCTTGTCAAGCTCGGCATCGCCCGTCACAAACGTCACGTTCATCATCGAACGGCTCTCCTTCTTCACGGGTGCGAGGTAGTAGGACTGGCTGTCAAGATAGTCGTAAAGCACTGCCGCCTTCTTTTCGTTATACTTCTTCATCTCGGGAAGACCGCCGATCGAGAGCAGCCACTCGTAAACAAGCTTTGCCACGTAAATGGTGTAGCAGGGGGGTGTGTTATACATCGAGCCGTTCTCGGCCATGGTCTTCCACTCCAGCATCGTGGGCATCTTGGGGTCGGCGTACTCCAAGAGATCCTCGCGCACGATCACAATGGTAAGACCGGCAGGGGCCATATTCTTCTGTGCACCGGCGTAGATCACGCCGAAGCGGCTGACATCAACCGGCTCAGAAAGAATGCAGGAGGACATATCGGCCACCAGCGGAATGTCGCCCGTGTCGGGGATATCCTGATACTTGGTGCCGTAAATGGTGTTGTTATAGCAAATGTGCACATAAGAAGCATCGGGACGGAACATATCGCGTGTGAGCGTGGGAATATGATCGAAGTTATCCTCCTTGCTGGTCGCGGCGCAAACCACGTCATAGCCCATCTTCTGTGCTTCCTTAAATGCCTTGCCGGAGAACTGACCCGACACCACGTAGTCGGCCTTGCCGGTACGACCGATGAGGTTCAGGGGCACTGCGGCAAACTGGGTGGAGGCGCCGCCCTGCAGGAAGAGCACCTTGTAGTTGTCGGGAATATTCATCAGCTTGCGAAGCATTGCCTCAGCATCGGCAATAATTGCCTCGTAATCGGGCGAGCGATGGGACATTTCCATCACGGACATTCCGCTGTCGCCGTAAACGATCAGCTCGGCTGCCGCTTTTTCAAGCACGGGCAGGGGCAGCATGGAAGGGCCTGCCGAAAAATTAAACACTCTATTCATAACTATACCTCCGAAGAAGAGAAAGCTTTACGGCTTTCTATAAATATTGATTAGTTTTTATTATATACCTCTCTACTTTTAATGTCAAGGTCTTTGTTAAAAAACATACAATTCGGCGCACAAAAAAAGCGGGGCAAAAGCGGCCCCGCTTTATGTACTTTAAACAAACAATCCAAACACCAATGCCAAAACCAGCGAAACCACCATGGGGATCAAGCAGCAGGTCACACCGATGTCGGCATAAGACTCCTTGTGTTTGCAGTTGCAAACAGCGAGCAGGGTAATGACGGCGCCGTTGTGGGGAAGCGTGCCAAGACCACCCGAGGCGATCGAGGCAATACGGTGCAGCCATTCGAGATTCATCCCGACCTCAGCGGCCTTGGAAAGGTAAAGCGGTCCCATAGTTTCAAGCGCGATCGACATACCACCGGAGCCCGAGCCCACCGCACCCGAAAGAACATTAACGGCAACAGCCTCGGAAAAGAGTATGGAGCCGGGCATATTGATCATGGCACTTTTGAGGACCGTAAAGCCGGGCACCATTTTCAAAACCGCAACGAAGCCTCACCTCGCTGTGCGCAGCGCCTCCAAAAGGGTATAGGGGATCTTTAAATTTCCTTTGCCGGTGCCCAGCGCGATATCGGGCTTATTTTGACCGTGAAAATCGCTGCCGCCACTGCAAAGAAGCCCAAATTTTTGGGCCAGCTCCAAGGATTCCAGCGTTGTTTTTTCATCATAAAGCGAATAATAGCATTCCATACCCACCAAGCCCTTTTCCTTGGCCTTGGGCAAAAACACCTCCAGCTCTTCCCTTTTCAAATTCAAAAACGGATGTGCCAAAACCGGCACCGCACCCATCGACCTTACAAACGCAATTACCTCAAAAACCGAATACCGTTTGGGCTCCTTATAATAGCCGGCCCGGGGTGAGAGCAACGTCGAAAAAGCGTGGCTGATCGATTCGGTGTATCCCTTTTCGGTCAGGGCTGCAGCAATGTGTGCACGGTTGACGTGACCGTTTGGCGTTTGGGAGGCGATCGCATCAAAATCCAGCTCATAGCCAAGAGCATTCAGGGCCTTTATCAAATCGATATTGCTTTGCCTTTTGCGGTCATTGGCCTCCTTCATCAGGAGGGAAACGCGTTCAAGCTGATCCTCGGGGATAAAAAAGCCGAGCAAATGAAGCTCCTTGCCGTTGTAATCGACCGAGAATTCCGCCCCGGCGACCGCCTCAACGCCGCGTGCCTCGGCGGCACGCAAAAACTCGGGCAAGCCCGCCACAGTATTGTGATCGCACAAGGCAACGCAGGAAAGTCCCCGTGCCTTTGCAAGATCAATGATCTGCTCGGGGGTGCAGGTGCCGTCGGAATACACCGAATGAGTATGCAGGTCGCAAATTTTCATAAAATCACCTCTTTTAAAATATTATAACACATTTTACACGAAAAGAAAACAAAAAGTATTGCTCTTCGCGCAACGGCATATCCATACAGCACAAATGGAATAAGCCGTTACTCTTCGATTCAAAATATTTGGAGCTTTGCCGCCATGACGTCGATCAAGCGAAAAATCAACACGAAAGTATAAATCCACCAATTTTGCAGATACTAACATCACAAATCTGTAAACGTAAGGAGATTTTTATATAGATGAAGGCTACAGGAATTGTAAGAAGGATCGACGATCTTGGTAGGGTCGTGATCCCGAAAGAAATCAGAAGAACCATGCGCATTCGTGAGGGCGACCCGACACTGACAACACTGACACCGACCGAGGAGTTCTGCTTCGCCATTCTGGCCCTTGCCAAACGCGTTGGAATTGCGTAAAATACATCACAAAGTGCCGAAACGGTGCGAAAAACAAAGACAAGAAGGGGCGTACGAAACGTACGCCCCTTTTGACATCAATCTATGTAACATGTGTACTCGCCTTTGGCTTTTAATATGTCGCGCAAAACATCAAAACTAAGTTTTGATCCGTTCGTTGTGAATCTATGGCAAATTTTTCCTTTATAGCGAGAGTAAAATTGCAATTCGGCATATCCAATCGAGGTGACGGGTTTGTCATATGTTGCAAATACAAATCCAACTTCTTCCCCCACGGCATTAAAAGCGCGATATGCTTCCCGATTGCCGGATCTGGAGGGCTTGGAATTGATGAATTTGAATGTTTCACCGATGCCATCTCCTGAAGCGTTGCGCGAGATAGAGTCTTTTAAAGAAGTTGCTATAGTTGGCGCAGAAGCCTTTTTCTCCTTTTCCAGTTCTTCTATCAAGGTTTTCTTTTCTCTTATTAATGCCTCAAGCACCGCTTTATAATCAAATCCTTCTACGCTAATGCCGGCATCTTTATAGTCAAACACAATTACCTCGCGGTAATCGGTAGATCTATTCTTTTTATTTGCTATAGCTCGGTCTTCGCTTTTGAGCATTTTACAAACATATAGTTTATCTAAGATTTTCTCAATAGAGTCATAATTGTATTCCGTCAATAGTAAAAGCTCATCAATAATATTTTTCACCGTGACAGCGTGCTCATCCGTGAACACATCTCTGTAAATGAAGGAATTTCCACGACGCAATTGTTCAGACTTGTGCGGTGCACCCTCGCCACCGCGATACTTATCAACAAACACTTCACCGTCAACATTTTTGACGACTTTATCGCGATATGTATAGTTAAAAATGCTATCAGTCGATATTTTATTCCAAAGTTCTCTCGCCTTTTGGCTGACAAAATAGTGATCGCGTGGCAATTTTAATTGACGAATAATCTGATTTAATAAATACCGGCAATCTTGTAAAACCGTCTGCTTTGCATCATTCTCTTCCCTTAACACGCCTCCGTTTTTTATGCCAATCAGCAAATTGATAATGATATCATAAACTTTGTTCTTCTCCATATTATTCCCCCGATATAGTAATACGCGCCAGTTTATAAAGAATATTCAATCATAATATACGCCGAAATTCGGCAAAACTCTTTTTTGTATTAAAATTAAGTATGTAATGCGGAATATTGCGATTCCTTTACAGGAAAAACAAATCAATAATTTTTATATAGTTTTTGTTGATATTTTTCCGATAATGTGGTATAATAGAGTCAGAAAAATCAAGGAGGCATCATATGAAATACTTATCTGTTGCCGAATTTGCCGCCAAATGGGGGCTGACTGATCGCAGCGTGCGCAAATACTGTGCCGACGGCAAAATTGCCGGCGCGTTTCTCACGGGCAAAACATGGAATATTCCAGAGGATGCGCAAAAGCCCGCGCGCAAGCCGCGCGAGTCAAGCAAGCCCAAAACTTTGCTCGCTATCCTGCGCGATCAAAAGGATTCACGCCTCTCGGGCGGTATTTACCACCGCGTGCAGATCGACCTGACCTACAACTCCAATCATATTGAGGGTAGCCGCCTGACTCACGACCAGACGCGATATATTTTTGAAACCAATACCATTGGCATCACCGACGGTAGCGTGAACGTGGACGATATCGTGGAAACCACCAACCACTTCCGTTGCATCGATTCTATTATCGATAACGCCACGCACGCCCTCTCGGAAAAGTATATCAAGGAGCTACATCTGCTCCTCAAAAGCGGTACCAGTGACAGCCGCAAGAGCTGGTTTGCGGTGGGCGATTACAAAAAGCTTCCCAACGAGGTGGGCAACCGCGAAACCGTCTCACCCGAGGATGTCCACGATGAGATCAGCGAACTGATCGCCGATTATAACGCCCTTGAAAGCGTCACCTTTGAGGATATCATCGCCTTCCACGTACGCTTTGAGCGCATCCACCCCTTCCAGGACGGCAACGGCAGAATCGGCCGCCTGTTGATGTTCAAGGAGTGCCTGAAGCATAACTTCGTCCCCTTTATCATCGACGAGAGCCACAAAATGTTCTACTACCGCGGCCTCTCCGAGTGGGACTACGAGCGCGGCTACCTTCTCGACACCTGCCTCTCCGCGCAGGATAAATTCCGAAAGGTGATGGGGTATTTTAAAATCGAAATATGATCGGAACTACGATTTATTCTTCAAATACAATTGATTATTTTATTTTTCAAATAACGGAGTTTAATTCTAAACAAAACATTTAAATAATGGAGGAACTTATATGGCAGAAGTGCTGACAGGCATTAATGGTGCGATCATTAAGTGGGCACGCGAATATTATAACATGTCAATAGAAGATGCGGCTGTTCTAATAGGTGTAGACATTGATAAATACATTAAATGGGAAAGCGGTGAAGATTTTCCCACATATGCTAAATTAAAAAAGATTAGTAATGTTTTTCACAAACCTAGCGCAGTATTTTTCTTTCCAATCCCCCCACATTTGCCTGAGATAAAAGGCGATTTGCGCACATTATCTGCGGCTGTTGTAGACAGGTTTAGCAAAAATGTGATGCAACAATTTGAACGAGCTAAGGCGTATCAGATTTACTTGAGAGAACTATATGGAACGGGTCAAAGCATTCTTTCAAACCGAGAACTGTTTCCAAAAGATATGGTACAACTATGCAATTATATACGTCAATTAATGGCGTTTCCTCTTTCCGCTCAAAAAGGGAGAAAAAGTGACAAAGTTGTATTTGAAATTTTTAGGGACAAGTTGTATACATTAGGAGTATATGTTTTTAAAGACTCTTTTAAGGATGATAGTGTTTCTGGGTTATGTTTAAACGACGATGAATATCCTATTATTATCATTAACAATTCCATGTCGTTTGCACGGCAAACCTTCACTCTTTTTCACGAATTATATCATTTGATTTCCAACACAAGCGGCGCCGAGATTGTACGGGATGATTTTTATGAATATTTGGATAATGATCAAACCACTACAGAAAAAGCTTGCGACACTTTCGCTAATGAATTTTTGGTCCCGAGCAATGATTTTCAGCTCGAACTCGAGCGCAAAGAATTAACTGAGTTGCGAATAGCTGAACTTGCTTCACTATATTCTGTCAGCAAAGAAGCGATTATGTATAAATTATATAAAATGAAAATCATCACGCCGGATGAGTATAATTCATTAAAAGAAATTTTTTATGGTGATGCTATTCGAAACAAAAAGAATCCAGGCGAAGAAAAAAATGGTGGTGGCAATTACTATTTAACCAAATTATCATATTTGGGGCAACGATATACCGGAGATGTCTTTAACAAATATTTTTCTGGCGTCATTGATAGCGTAAGGGCCTGTGAGATGCTTAATAGCAAAATTGACCATCTCCCTAAATTAGAAGCATCTTTCTTTAGGGGGGTGAAGTAAAATGTATGTATTAGACACAAATATTTTTCGCAAATTGCTAGATCATCTCCCCAAAAAAGGGAAGGCATTTGAAGGTGTATGGGAATGCATTGAAAATGCTATTTTAAACGGGGAATGCATTTCGGTAGATGAATGTTTTAATGAAATTGCCAACCACTATTCTGATGAAAGCGATAATTACAAATGGGTTTATCAACGAAAAGCTATGTTTCTTAACCCGACAAACGAAGAATCGTTAATCATTCGAGAATTGTTTAAAAAAGCAAAGATGCAGGAAAGCGTGCACCAAAAAAACATATTAGCCAATAGACCATCAGCCGATGTTTACATTGCAGCAAAAGCAAAAAGCATGAATGCAATAGTTGTAACAGCCGAAGATTATAAACCTCATTCCGCTCAGCTTCCAAACATTTGTGAAGAGTTAGGAATCCAGTGTATATCTTATGATGATTTCATGGCTGCAATCACTAAGATGAAATGAACATAGGGTTTTAACTTTACCCCGAAGCAATAAATCCCAATAATCATTTTTGTCTGGACTTTCTCAAAAACTTGTGGTATAGTGTGTGCTACCAACCATAGGAGGTAGCAAAAATGGCAAAGATCACAGTGAAAGAACTATACTACGGGGAGTGCTACGGTGTGATGGGCGAGGTGTTCAAGGCGATGTTGCTGGCACCGGATAAAACGGTGGACGAGCAGACGCGCTTGGAGCTGGAGATCGTCCGTCAGACGCTGATCGCAGCAGAGAAAATGAAACAAAACGGCGACTGCATTGCCGAGAGCGATCTCGGTAGCGCGGTCGCCGTTTTTGCATCAGGAGGTGAGGAAAATGGCTAACATTTTAGAGGAGCTTTGGCGCGGAAACGTTGTGCCTTACGGTAGTGTGCGCCACACACCCGAGATGACGCAGTTGATGGGCTACATCGCCCGGCATCACGAAAAGCTAACAAGCAATCTCACGGGGGAGTTAAAAGAAACCTTTGAGAAATTAGATGACTGCTGGAACGAGTACGCCGAGCTGTGCGATAAGGAGGTCTTCATACACGCCTTCCGCCTCGGCATGCAGATTGCCATCGCGGTAATGACAGAGCGGGACGAGTGATCGTCCTTCTCGTCTTTTATCAACGCCCTTTTTGTGGCATAATAGTCAAAAAAGGAGGTTCACATGAAAACAAGAGAACTACTGACCGAATGGTTGGAGCTCCACCAAAAGGAGAACATCAAAGCAAGGACGTATAGCCGATATCAAGGGTTAATTACAATGCATATCGTCCCAACACTAGGTGAGAAAAACATTTCAGAGCTTGGTCGACGGGAAATCCAAGAATTCCTCACACAGCAGAAAAAGGACGGCAATATGCGGAATGGGGAAAAGCTCTCCGCTACAAGCACAAATATGATGCTGTCCATCCTTAATCTGGCATTTGAATATGCATGTGATATGGAGTATGTTGAAGAAAATCCGTGCGCAAGAGTGCGTCGCACTAAAACAGAAACAAAAAAAATAGAAGCATTTACAATTGAGGAACAAAGGGCAATAGAAACAGAAATAGCAAGGTTGAATGATAAACGGCTACACGGCATTCTCCTCTGCCTATACACAGGGTTACGGATTGGTGAATTGCTCGGGCTCACATGGAACGACGTTGATCTAGACCGTGGCGTGATCAAAATTACAAAAACGGTATATCGTGAAAAAGACAAAAACGGCGCGTGGCAACTCTGCATAGACACCCCAAAAACAACAGCATCGGACAGAGTGATTCCTCTGCCTAAATATATCACGGATATGCTCTGTCGGGACTATGAAAACGCCAAAACACCGTATATCGTGGAAAATAAAAAAGGCGAACGAATGTCGATCCGTTCGTACCAATACATATTTGAAAAGCTCACCGAGCGCGCCAGAGTGCGCAAGCTCAACTTTCACGCCTTACGCCACACCTTTGCCACTCGCGCCATTGAGTGCGGAATGGATATTAAGACCATTGCCGATATTATGGGGCATCAGAACGCTTCAATCACTCTCAACAGATACGCCCATTGCATGCTCGACCACAAAATTGAAATGATGCAGAAACTACAGCGGGTTTTGTGAGCAAAACTGCGTCGATTGGTTTATTCCGTGCATGAATTTTCTATCGTGCAATACATTGTACCATTTTTTGTCTATTTTTTCAATACCAAATCACAAATTACATTAATATAAATGCAATTTTTCTCCCATTATCGAATAAATCTACTTCATTTTAGTAACAAATTGCATCGAATAAACCATTCGGTGCAATTTCCAAAGCAGGAGGACATTTAATATGGGACAAATTGCAGAGATCATCAAATATGAAGGCGACAACAGCACCTTTATATGGAAGCACCCTTGTGAAGATTTCAACAGCTTGACGCAGCTGATTGTTCACGAGTCGCAAGAGGCTATCTTCTTTATGAACGGTCAAGCCTTGGATCTGTTCGGTGCCGGCAGACACACCCTTGAAACGCAGAACATTCCCAAAATTGGGAAGTTCTTAAATCGCACGACAGGCGGTGACACACCATTCCATTGCGAGGTTTACTTTATCAACAAGACCGTACAAATGGCTATCAAATGGGGGACGGACAGTAAGATCCGCTTTATTGAGCCAAGCATGGGCATTCCGCTTGAGATCGGAGCCTGCGGTGAAATGAACCTGGAGGTTTCTGATTCTCGTGCACTTCTTCTAAAGCTTGTTGGCACGATGAATGGAATTGCTTGGGGCGATAGCGGTGCAGGCTTCACTAAGTCTATTCAGAATTGCTTCAGGCCCCTGATTTCTACCGCTGTTAAAGCACATCTTGTAAGCTCTATCAAATCTCAGAATATCGACATTCTTGAAATTGACGAAAGCCTGGAAGCTCTTTCCGAAGTCCTTCGTAAAGCAATCGTTCCCGGATTTGAAGAGTACGGTTTAACGATTCCTCAGTTCTATATCACCAACGTAGCTCTCCCCGAAAATGATCCAAACTTCAAGAGACTCCGTGAATTACATACCGTTTCGTTCCAAACGAGAATGATTCAGGCAGATGCGCTTGTTAAGTCTGCTCGTGCAGATGCAGAAGCTACCGTTGTTGCGGCTGAGCGTAAGGCAGAGCTTGAACGCCAAGCAACCGAAACCGAAGTTGCAAGACGCGCTGCTGAAAGAGATTTGATCCGTGCGCAGGCAGAAGCGCAGGCGGCAAAGATGTCCGGCATGGCTGAAGCTGAGGTTATGGCAGCTAAGGGCTACAATCAGAGAGATGTACTTGCTGCGGAAGTTCAGAAGGCTTATGCGGAAGGTATTGGTAATATGAGTATCAGCGGAGGCGGCGGTGGGGTCGCAGGCGATATGATTGGACTTGGCGTAGGAATGGCGGCCGCAGGCGCAGTGGCTCCTACGCTTGGAGAGATGTTCAAGGGCTTTGGCTCTCCCACCGCCCCTGCAGCTCCCACACAGGCTGAACCCGAAGCAAAGTGCGTTAAATGTGGTGCACCCCTTCCTGCAAATGCAAAGTTCTGTCTTGAATGCGGAGAAAAGGTTGCTCCCGCAATTCCCGCAGATATGATTGTTTGCCCCGAATGTGGCAATACCGTTGCAAAAGGCAAATTCTGCCCTGAATGTGGACACAAGTTCATTACCGCTTGTCCCAAGTGTGGCAAGGATGTACCCGTAGGCGCGAAATTCTGCCTTGAATGTGGCGAAAAGCTTTAATGGAGGGAGAACAAAATGAAAAAGAATTTTAAGTTTTACGTATTAGGTTGGGTAGCACTTCTTGGTTTGTTTAATTTGCTTGCGTTTATCATTCCTGCATGGCCTACGCTTGAAAAGTTTACTCCTTCCTTCTGGATCGGTTGGGGCTTTACCATTGGCGCATTCTTGGGTCAGTTGATCTGCGCTTGGTACGCTTTCAAGGAAGAATCTGCAAAAAAGACATTCTACAACATTTCGCTTTTTTCCGTAAGCTACGCAGGCTTGATAACCATGTTCGTGGTTTCGATGATCTGCATTATCGTAACACCGCTCCCTTACTGGATCGCAGCTATAGCTTGCTCGATCGTTCTTATTGCTAACATCGTAACCGTTGCCAAAGCCAAAATGGCAATCGACGTTGTTGCAAGCGTTGATGAGAAGATTGAAAAAGCAACAGCTTTTATCTACGATATGAGAGAAGAAAGCGAATCGCTCTTTGCAAGAGTAAAATCCGAGGGTTTCAAGCCCCTTTGCAAAAAGGTTCGTGATGCATTCAAATTTAGTGATCCTATGTCGAACGCAGGTCTTGCATCTGTTGAGGTTGACATCAAGAATCATTTCGAGGCATTCAGCAAAGCTATTTCTGAAGGAAAAGCCGATGTTGTAACTTACGAGGCTGATGAAGTCTTGGCTTTGATTGCAGAGAGAAACAACAAGTGTAAGAAGCTGAAGTAAATGAACGATATTCAGGCTTTAATGCCGTTAAGGAACAATCTTCCTCCTATCGAAAACGCAATTATTAGAATGATCATTTTGGTAGCCTTAGCCGAAAGAGCTATGCAAGAAGAACATCCTGCATGGATGCAAAATGAAAATTTGAATAAGCGTAGAGCTGTAACTACTTATGACAATCATCTACAGCAAATGATCAACTCTGTTAATCAAGTAGGCTGTTTTTTAACAAGGGTTATTCCTTGCGGAAACAATAGTTATTACAAATCAGAGCTATACACAACGATTGATGACGAGGAACTGATTGTTCACGTGCATCATAGCTTTGATCCTAACGCAGCCTATAACAACACGTATCTCAATATGAATGCTAACCCAGACCGAACAAGATATGCTTATATCGAATATCGGTTGGATAGGACACGTCAACACGTTAACTATTTGCAATGGGTTGTGCCTGATGCATCAGGCACTCCTAATAGAGCGTTTTCATCTAATATTTATCCCGTATTAGAAAGAATACGTGGTTGCGTAATAGGAAGTTCTATCGAAAGAATTTTACAACAGTTTAATGATTTCGAATATGTTATTGGAGAAAATTAATGTCAACATTTAAGTGTAAAATGTGCGGCGGTACATTAGAAATTCAAAGTGGCTCGACAGTCGCTGAATGCGAATACTGCGGAGCTAAACAAACGCTTCCAAAGCTTGACGATGAGAAGCGTGCGAATTTGTATGACCGGGCGAACCACTTCCGCCGAAGTAACGAGTTCGATAAAGCGACCGCAATTTACGAGCAAATCTTGAATGAAGATGGCACAGATGCAGAGGCATATTGGTCTCTTGTTCTTTGTCATTACGGAATTGAATATGTGGAAGATCCTCTCTCTCACAGACGTGTTCCTACCGTCCACAGAGCGCAGTTTACTTCCATTTTCGATGACGATAATTACAAGTTGGCTCTTGAAAATGCGGATTCGTATCAACGGATCATATACGAAGAAGAAGCAAAAGCAATCAATGAAATTCAGAAAGGTATCCTTGCCATCTCGCAGAAGGAAGAACCTTTTGACGTTTTCATTTGCTACAAAGAAACCGATGCGAACGGCAAGCGTACTCATGATAGCGTTCTTGCAAACGACCTTTACTATCAATTAAAGCAAGAAGGCTTCAAGGTATTCTTTGCCCGTATCACCTTGGAGGATAAGCTTGGTTCTGCTTACGAGCCCTATATCTTTGCGGCACTTAACTCCGCAAAAGTAATGGTCGTTCTTGGTACGAAGCCCGAATTCTTCAATGCAGTATGGGTAAGAAATGAGTGGAGCCGTTTCTTGTCGCTCATTAAGCGCGGTGAGCAGAAAATGCTCATCCCTGCATATAGGGATATGGATCCCTATGATTTGCCCAAGGAGTTTTCTCATCTGCAAGCACAAGATATGTCAAAGCTCGGCTTTATGCAGGATTTGATTCGCGGAATTAAGAAGATTCTCGGCAAAGATAAAAAGTCTACCGAAACTATAACCGAAAGAGTTATCGTAAACAATGAGGGACATGATATTGCCCCCATTCTTCGCCGTACCTTCTTGTTCCTCGAGGACGGTAACTTTGACAGTGCTGATGAGTATGCCGAAAAGGTTCTCGACATCAACCCCGAATGTGCGGAAGCTTATGTCGCCAAGCTTTTGATCGAGCTGAAGCTTCGCAAGCCTGCCGACCTCGCTTCGGCAAAAACGCCAATTTCGGACTCCCCCAACTATCAGAAGGCAATTCGTTTTGCAACTCCCGAATATGGAGAAACTATCGAGGGATACAATAATGCCATCATCAAGAGAATTGATACAGCTCGCAAGGACGAGGTGTACGCTCGTGGCGTAGAGCTGATGAAGCTTCACCGCTATGATGAAGCTGTTCAGTATTTCCAAAAGATAACCTCTTACAAGGACTCTACTCAAAAAATTGAGGATTGCAAGAAGTTAAAGGAAACCGAAAGGCTTGACGGCATCTACTCCCGTGCTATGCAAGCGATGAATGCAGGTCAGTTTGACGAAGCTGCAAGCCTGTTTACATCTATTAGCGATTATAAGGATGCTAAGGAAAAAGTCAAGCTCTGCGGTGAAAAGAAAGAAGCGGCTCGCAAGGATGCGATCTATTCCGCGGCCATGCAACGCGTTTTGCCTAAAGATGCAGATGACGTTGCAATCAAAAAGAGCATTAAAGAGCTTCAAACCATTAGCGGATACAGAGATGTTGATGATAAAATCAGAACACTGAACGCTCGGCTTGAAAAATGGTACGAGGATAAGAAGAACGCAGAAGAAGCTGCTCGCGTTAGAGCCGAAGAAGAACGCAGAACACGTGAACGCGAGGCTGAACTGCGGCGCATCAAGGCAGAAAAGGCAAAGAAAACCGTTAAGAAAGTAGCCAAAATCGGTATCCCGAGCGTTGCCGCATTGGCAACTCTCTTGGTGCTGCTCTTTACCTTGGTTATTCCGCTTATTCGCTACAACAAAGCTGATGAATTGTTCAATGCAGGCAAATACAACGAAGCTAAGAAAATTTATCGGGATATTGGCGATTTTTCAGAGAGTGAGCAGCGTGTAGCTGTTTTAAATGGTATCAACAAAATTGACAATACAAACTTTGAAGCCGGAATTAAAGAAATCCTTGCCGCCGGCGTCCCCGTTAAGCTCACCTATAGTATGGGCGGCGGTGATTTCTCGGGTACAACATATCTGAGTGCACCGCAGGATAATGCGAATGGCGCTTCCTTGCCTTTGGGCGAGGCGCCCTCCTCGAGCGTAACCGCTCTCGCTGCAACCGCTAATGTTCCCGAAACAACAGAATTCACTTACAATTCTTCTGCTGATTTTAGTGGTATTCAAACGCCCGGCAGAAACGGTTATCGCTTTGTTAAATGGGAACTCAACACCTACAATTATCAAATTGGTAGCACGTTTGAAATCAAATTGGAGGCAGTTTGGAGCACAAAGGATTATACCGTAGATTATGACCTTGCAGACGGCGAGATCAATGGTAGTAACGTTGTTGAGTACGACCCTGAGGACAACGCATTTACCCTTGTCAATCCTACTCGCACGGGATATACCTTTGCAGGTTGGATTGGAACAGATCTTTCCGAGCCTCAGGTCAACGTAACTGTTCCTACGGGAAGCTACGGCGACAGAACCTATACTGCAACTTGGACGGCAAACGAATATACCGTTACATATGATCCTGCAGGTGGTAATGTTTCCTCCGCAACTCAGACGGTTACCTATGATTCTAACGTGGAATACTTGATTCCTGAGCGTTCGGGCTATGCATTCCTCGGTTGGTATGAAAACACCACAAAACACGAGAATGAAAAGTGGATTCGCACCTCTGATCTCATGCTCGTTGCCAAGTGGGAAATTGCTAATTACACTATCACCTATGAATTGGCAGACGGCACTAACCATGCAGATAACCCTGCAAGTTATACCGTAAATGATGAAATTATTACCATTAAAGATCCTTCTCGCACAGGTTACACCTTCCTTGGATGGACTTACGAAGGTCAGACCACTCCTACAAAGGATGTAACGATTGCGAAGGGCTCAACCGGTGAAAAGACTTATACCGCTAATTGGGAGGCTATATCTTCTACGATTACGCTTAATCCCAATGGTGGTGCGTGTTATCCTATAACCATTCCCGTAACGTATGACGGGGAATTCACGTTGCCCGATTGCGTTTGGGCAGGACATACCTTCTCTGGTTGGTATGACGGTGACACAAAGATTACAAGCGGTATTTGCAAAATTTATGAAGATACCACACTTGTGGCTGAGTGGGATATTGTTCAGTACACCGTTTCCTACACGATGAACGGTGGCACGAATGCCGGCTCTAACCCCACAGGCTACAACTATCACGACACCTTTACTCTTGCCGATCCCGAAAGAACGGGATATACCTTCCTTGGTTGGACTTATGAAGGTCAGACCACTCCTACAAAGAGCGTTACAGTAGTTGTTGGTACAACGGGCAACTTGGTATACACGGCAAATTGGCAGGCGAATACTTACAAGGTAACGTTTGATGCTAACGGTGGAACAGTGTCGATCACAAGTGATGACTACACCTTCGATACTCATGTAACGCTTCCTACGCCCACAAGAACCGGATATACATTTGACGGTTGGTTCGATGGCACGGAACAGTACACTTCGGGCGCTTGGAAAATCGACGCGGACGTTATCTTGGTCTCAAAGTGGACGGCGAAAAACTTTACAGTTACTTACGATGACGTTGTAAAGCTTGGCGATAAAATAACTGTAACCTTTGATTACAATTATTCAGGCAAAGAAAATATGGTGGTTGTTCTTGGTGACGGTGAGATGCTTGCTTGTCCCTCTACACCGTATCGCAACAAACATATATTTGTTGGATGGTATAAAGACCAAGAATGTACAAAGAGATATGATTTCAAAGGAATAATATCGGAAAATCTGACTCTGTATGCAGGATGGGTTTATGTTGAAAATTCTGCGATTTACAGTGGTTCAGCACTTAGCGCTCCCAATTACATGTATGATATGTCCGTAGGCAATCACACCGGGTATCACTACGTGGTGGCTAATGAAACTGGAAATCATACCATTTATTACAAGAGTGCCCATTATAGTTCGTCTTCTTACGATACGGCTTATATCGACATTATCAATCTCACAAGCGGAGAAACAATATTAAGTAAAACCTCGACCACATCGAACACGCATAAGCACGTGTCATTTGATTGCAATGCGGGCGATGTTATTCTCATACATATAACTATATCTTCTTCGTCGTATTTTTATAGCCTTAATTTGTATTGTGTTGGATTTACTGAGCAAACCAGTTCTGCAAAAGTTGATTTGCCTGATGCGGATTTAGGGCATGATATGAACGAAACATATTTCGAGAACGTAAAATATGATGAGAATTACACGTTGCCTGTTCCATATAGAAAGGGCTACACCTTCGGCGGTTGGTACTACAATGGCAACAAGGTAGAATCGGGGGCTTGGAAGATTGATATCAACGCAATTTTGACGGCTGCTTGGACGAAGAATCCCTATACCGTAACGTTCGATGCAAACGGCGGAATCTGTTCCGAAACATCAAAGACCGTAACCTACGATGAAAGCTATACGCTTCCCACACCTACAAGAACGGGTTACACCTTTGGCGGTTGGTTCTGCGATGCTGTTCCCTACACCGGCGGTACTTGGCTGACGCCAGAAAACACCACGCTTGTGGCAAAGTGGACGGCGAGAACCGATATTACCTACGTTGTAAATCATTATCAGCAGAACGCTAATGATGACGGATATACGTTGGAATCTACAGAGAATCTCTCCGGCACGGCTGATGCCGAGATCGCGCCTTCCGTTAAGACCTTTGAGCATTATGTTTCTCCCGCGGTGAAAAACGTTATCATCACGCCCGACGGTACGCTTGTTGTAGATTACTACTACGATAGAGTCACCTATGATCTGACCTATGTAACCAACGGTGGAGAAACGATTGAAAAGCAGACTTATAAGTATGATCAAACGCTCGTAATTACTACTCCTACAAGAGCAGGTTATACCTTCGGCGGTTGGTTTAACGATAAGGACTTGCAGAATGCATACTCTGCAACCGCAACCTTGAACGCAGATACTACTATCTATGCATATTGGACGGAGGAAAATAAACCCGGCGACTTTGCGTATAGCGGAACATCTGCAATCACAGTAAGCGCATACAACGGAACAAGTACTACAATGTGGATACCTGCCTATATCGGCGGCGTTCCCGTGACAACGATACCTAATTATGCATTCCAAGGATTGGCAGGAATAACGAAAGTAAATGTTCCCAACAGTGTCACCACAATGGGTTACGGTATGTTTAAAGATTGCACGTGTGTTGAGGAAATGACGATACCATTTATGCCTAACTACACACTGAACAATCTTTTCTACGACTATAGCGAATACGCGAACAATTATCATGTCCCTGCATCGTTGATCAAGGTAACTGTAACAAATCAGACGAGCATTAAAAACAATTCGTTTAAAGATTGCAAGTACATCGAGGAAATCAATATACCTGCAAACACAACAAGTATCGGAGCTTCTGCATTTAGCGGATGCTCAGCCCTCCTTCGTCTTAACAGCACAGTTGACGGTGTATTCAATGTTCCTAATGGCGTAACCGAAATACAGTCGTCCACATTCTATGATTGCTTACTTGCAGAAACGATTAACCTCGGTGAAAGCGTAACCTCTATTGGTTCTTCTGCGTTCTGTGGTTGCAAATCACTGATTGCATTCACTATCCCAGAAACAGTTGAGACGATTGGTTTCAATGCCTTTAATGGTTGCATTTCAATCATCAAGATCAACAGCGAAGTCGAAGGCGAGTTAAATGTTCCTACGAATGCAAAGACGATAGATTATTATGCATTCCAAGGATTGGCAGGAATAACGAAAGTAAATGTTCCCAACAGTGTCACCACAATGGGTTACGGTATATTTAGAGATTGCACATCTATCGAAGAAATGACAATACCGTTCATACCCCGCTATACGTTGAACAATTTGTTCTATGATTATAGCGAATACACCAACAATTATTATGTTCCTGCATCTTTGGTAAAGGTGACTATAACGAATCAGACGAATATTAAAAACAATTCGTTTAAAGATTGCAAGTACATCGAGGAAATCAATATACCTGCAAACACAACAAGTATCGGAGCTTCTGCATTTAGCGGATGCTCAGCCCTCCTTCGTCTTAACAGCACAGTTGACGGTGTGTTTAATGTTCCCGAAGGTGTAACTGAGATACAGTCTCATACATTCTATAACTGCTTGTTAGCTGAAGTTGTTAGCCTTGGAGAATCCGTTATCAACATTAAGGACTATGCTTTTGCAAAGTGTTCTTCAATTAAACGATTCAACAGTGAAAACGAAGGCGAGTTTGTTCTTCCCGAAAGTGTTAGAGTCATTAGCCCATATGCATTTGAGGGGTTGATTTCGATAACTAAGGTTGTGATTCCGGACTCTGTTTCCGCAATCAACAACGATGCGTTTAAGGGCTGTAACTCAATAGAAGAAATAATTCTTCCGTTCATAGGACAAAAGGATGCAGTATCTACTGCAAAATATGCTGTATTTGGATATATCTTCGGATATGATACAGGTTCTATTTACAATCATCCAAATGAGAATTACGACATTCCAAAATCCATTAAAAAGGTAACCGTAACAGCTCAAACAGTAATTCCCGAATATGCATTTAGAAACTGCAATTTCATTGAAACAATCATTCTTCCTTCTACCGTGACAAGCACCGGAACCAACTCGTTCTATGGTTGCACGGCAACAGTATCCTATACGTACACTGCAACAACTTCTATTTGGAACGGAACTGATGTAAGTTCTTCCTTTGTAGGAAGTGGAACGACTGCTGATCCTTATCAGATCAATAGCGCAGCAGATCTTGCCTATCTTGCAAGTTCGGTTAACAGTGGTGAAAGCTACGCCGGAAAGTATTTTGTTCTTAACACCAATATCAATCTGAACTCTAAGAGTTGGACACCCATCGGAACAAAGAATAAGCCTTTCGCAGGTACGTTTGACGGAAATGGTAAGAAGATTTACAACCTTTCCGTAACGATGGATACTGCTTATGCAGGCTTGTTTGGATATGTTAGCGGTACACTTAAGAATCTTGGAGTATTCTCCGGAACACTCGCACCTGCATCAAAAGCGGGAACAACTTACGTAGCTCCGTTGGTTGCATATCTTACGGGAACAGTTGAAAATTGCTACTCGCAGGCTGCTGTAACCACCAATATCACAAATATCATCTATGCGAGTGGCTTGATCGGTCACATTGATACCTCAGCTACTGTCAAGGATTCTTATGCATCTGGACACATCTCGGCTGTATCCTCGAGCGGATTCGCTTACGCAGGTGGATTCGTTGGGGCTAACAAGGGTACAATCGATGGTTGTCTTGCGTTTGGCAATGTATCTGCACAAGGTTCTAATGAAACCTATAGCAGAAACGGCGGATTTGTTGCTAACAATAGTGGTACTCTTACAGAGTGTTACAGAAGTGAAACTCAGGCTCTTACAAAGTACACTACCGCAGGTTCTGCGTACTGTGACGACGGTACGGTCGATTCTTACTCTGATATGATTGCCTACGCACAAACCAATTGGGCATCTACCGTATGGGAGTATGATTTGAAGTATCCGAACCACAAGTAAAAAACAAAACAACAGAGCCGTCGAATTCTCGGCGGCTCTGCATGACTAGAAACGAAATGGGATTCATATAAATAGAACAAATGAACTGCAGAGAAGAATTTGAAGAATGTTATTTAAATAGCCAAATAATATCAGGTAAGTATGTGTATGTTTTTGAAAAGCACAATATGGCATTGCCGATCTGGGGGATGATTGCAAACAAATTAAATCGTCCACTGAATTTACTTACATTCGATGCACATACGGATACACTGCCAGCATTTAGTTCATATAAAACGACTCATTTGCGTTTGTTAAGCGAGCAGAAGTCATAACAATAGCATTGGAACCAGACTGCTTTGAAGAAGCCACAAACGGGAATTTGGAATTTACCAATGATGTAGCATTTACACGATTAATTGAAATGTTTAAAAATATCCTACTATAATTTTTTCCATTCAAACAATTGATCACGTCCTCGATACAAATCGTATACCCTATTCCACGTTTCGGGGCATAGGGGTATTGGCTTTATAAAGGGGGTGCCCGTTTCGGGCACCCCCTTTATAAATTGCGCCAAATCCCACGAGCTTTTTTCTTCAAACCTATTGACAACTCCCAAATGCTGTGTTATAATAAATGAGCCAAATGGCTCTTATTGTATCGGAGGGCATTTTATGAGACGTAAGAACGACGAGCTGTACGGTCGCATCATCGAGTATGTGAACGGCTATTTTGAACAAACAGGGCATTCGCCCTCCACGCGCGAGATCGAGCAGGGCGTTTCTGTCCCCCGCCCTACGGTGCAGCGTTATCTTAAATCCTTGCAAGAACGCGGAGAGATCGAATATGACGGTCACCGCGGCATTGTCACCGAATATATGCGCGAGGTTCGCAACAGCACGCGCATGCAGATGGGCAACACCATTCCCTGCGGCCCACTGGACGAGGTAAGCGATGCCGCGCTGGAGTATATTCGTATGCCTACGGCGCTCACAGGAAACGGCGATTTCTTTCTGCTTCGTGCCAAGGGCGAGTCTATGATCAACGCCGGCATTGATGACGATGATCTTGTGCTCATCCGCCGTCAGGAAACAGCGCGCGAGGGGCAGATCGTGGCGTTTTTGTATGATTCTGCCGCTACCACCCTCAAACGCTATGAGCCATCCGACGAGAGTATCACGCTTCGCCCCGAAAACGACGAAATGGCGCCCATCGTGATCCACGGTAATGACCGCGCCAATCTTCGTATTCAGGGCGTGGCAACCATGGTGATCAAGAGCTTGGAATGATGAAAAAGAATTTCTTCATAGTAGACAACCGCATCTTCTCTTTTGACCTCAAGCCCCGCGACCTTGCCGTTTATTTCTGCCTTTGTCGGCACGCAAGCAACGAGGGAGGGACATGCTTCCCTTCGCGGCGGACAATCGCCCGCGAATGCGGAATTTCGGGCGCAGAAACGGTAGACCGCGCGCTCAAGGTGCTGATAGAAAAAGGATTGATCGAGAAGCATCATCAGCACAGCGAGGACGGCGGTTATCGTTCCAACGTCTACCACATCTTACCCTTGCGGTGAACAGTGGGTAGCATAAAAAAGAGGATACTAACTATACCCACTTTAACTCATTTTTTATAGCAGAAAAGAAATAGTACACGCGCGCGAGGTGGCGGCATTTTGCGGGGGTAAAATGCACGAAAAATCGACTGGCAAACCTTGTCGATTTTGAAGCAGGTTAAAGGGTGGACGTCAAGACGCCCACCCGAGCCACTTTGGCCGGCAGAGCCGACCGCTTTATCTCTCTTTTCCGCCGTTTTTGAGGCACTTTCCTCTTCTTTCGGCATTCTGCCGAATGGACGTCACGGCGGGTTGTTGGACGTCAATTTTGGTGTCAGTGATGCTCAAAATCGCCCTCAATGCCCCGTGGTTGCGGGATTTTGCGTGACGTCTGCACTGACGTCCACTTTTTTCTTCTGCATTGATGGTTACGCCGTTCCATCGCACGGCACGGACCTTGCCACCTCAAAGGTGGCTGTTTTTAGCCCTGAAAGGAGGACATATTCCACAATCGCGCGTTATGCCGATTGGCAATGTGAAGATATTTTGCGTGCTTCGCTGTATATTTGCAGCCAAACACGCCAAATATAACAACTAAATAGGGGGTGAGCCGTATGGAGGTAAATGTCCGTCGGGACAAAAAAATCGTAGAAGTATGGCTCACCCGCACGGAGGCACAGGACAGTGCCTTTCAGGAGAGCCTTGCGCCGTATTTTGCGATGTTCAAAGCGCAAAAATATCTGGTGGCGGTATTCAAATCGGGCAACGGAGACTTGGTTTCCGGCACCACCGAATTGCTCCGCCACAATCTCCGATTGCAGCTACGAGAAGCGGCAATCCAATAGGCGCAAAAAACGGGCAGGTGGCTTTTGCTGCCTGCCTGTTTTCACAATGTTTTCTGACTGTCAAAATTTACCGCTTGATTGTACCAATGCCTCATGGTACAATGTCGTTGAAAATACATAGAAAGGATAGATAACATGGTAGAACGCTTTAAAATAGCCGCCTATACGAGAATCTCAGTGGATATGGAGCTAAACCGCGATAACACCAGTATTGAGAACCAAAAGGCAATCATTGGCGAATATTGCCGCTTGCATTTCCCCACCAGCACGGTTGACTATTTTGAGGATCGCGACTACTCGGGCTATACCTTCGAGCAGCGCCCCGATTATATGCGCATGCGCCGTCTGCTGATGGAAAAGCAATACGATATCCTCATCGTCAAGGACCTCTCCCGCTTCTCCCGTCGCACCGGCAAGGGGCTTGCGGAGTTTGAGGATCTGATCGAAAAGGACGTCCGTATTATCGCCATTGGCGACGGGGTGGACTATCCCACGAATAGCGATTGGATGAAGATCAAGCTTTACTTCTTCGTCAACGAAATGCCCGTTACCGATGCCAGCGAAAAGGTGACCGCAGTGATCGCCAACCGCCAAAGCAAGGGGGAATGGATCTGCTCGGTGCCCTACGGCTACGTGATGACCAACACCAAGCGTATGCTGTTTGAGGTGGATGAATCTGCGGCAGAGGTGATACGGAAAATCTTCCGCCTTTACCTTGACGGATGGGGATATAAACGCATCGCCAATCATCTGACCGCAAAGCACATTCCCACACCGCGTATGTGTGAGAAAATGCGAAAGGAGGCAGCCGGGGACGAGTATCGTGGCAGGGTGAAGGAGGCATGGAGCATCGTCACCATATCCGAAATTCTGTGCAATGATTTCTATATCGGCACACTGCGCCAACGCAAATTTCACCGCAAAAAGATCAACGGCCAGGATATGCCGCTCGACGAAAGCGAGCACTTGGTGTTTGAAAATCACCACGCACCGATCATCAGCTATGAAATGTTTGCAAAAACGAGGGAGCAGCTAAAGCTGCGCAGCACGGGACACTACCGCGGACAGAAAAAATACGAGAACAACTACTCGGGGTTTCTCTTCTGTGGGGATTGCGGCTCTCCGATGTTCTCGCGCAGTCGCCCCGATCTGGCAGATGCCTATATCTGCGGCACCTATCACGCACGCGGCAAGGCGGGATGCACCACGCACCACATCCGCGTGGACATTCTGGACGATCTGCTCAAGTCCTACGTTCAAAAGATCTGTGCGGATTCGGCGGATATGATCACTCTGCTGGAGCAGCAATTGGCAAACGAGCCCCACGCGGTTGCCGACAGCACAAGCGCCGTAGAAGCACTTTCCGCACAAATTGCGGAGGAAAAGGAAGCACTCAAAATTATGATGCGGCAAAAGGTGCGGGATATTTCCCGTGCGGGCAGTAACGCCGCTGTGCTGGAGCAAACCTACGATGCCATGATCGCGGAAACCACAAATAAGATCGAGGGCCTTGAAAATCAACTGATGATGGTGATGGACACCCATAATACCACGGTGCGCACCACCAGGCACGCGCGGACGGTTCTGGAGATCTTCCGCGGCATCACGGAAAAGGAAAAGCTGGATCGCACGGACCTCTCACTGATCATCGATAGAATCATCGTCTATGAGGATCGGTTAGAGATCCAACTAAAGGAGGACGTAGACCGCCTGCTGCGATGCGGCACGCTTCAAACCGAGCTGGAGGGGCGCTCCGCCGCAAATTTTGAGCAAGGCAGAGAAAACATCGAAAAAGCCACCACGGGCGCGCCCTTGGTGGCGGTACAGTCCGCCGAAAAACGGCCGGACAAGGTTTTTTCTGTCAATGTTGTCAGTGTGGGCGACCCGCTTGAGATCTATACCGACCGCGAGGGTGAGGTCATTTTCAAAAAGTATTCCCCCATCGGCGAGCTTGCCTCCTTTGCCGCGGAATATGCTGAAACCCTTTATAAGACCTGCAATCTTTCGGTGGTGATCTCGGATCGCGATGCCGTCATCGCCACGGCAGGTGTTCGCGCCAAGGAATACGGTGAAAAATCGCTCTCCGAGGCCCTTGAAAAAGTAATTGAGGGACGTTCAATGTACGTGTGGCGTGAAGGCATGGAGCGCATTCCCGCCATTGCGGAGGGGGGCAGTCACACTGTCAGCTGTGCCATGCCGATCCTCTCCGAGGGCGACATCGTCGGCTGTGTCGTATCCCTTGCAACGGGAGACAAAAACGACAAAACCCTGCCGGCATCCGACGTGGAGAGCAAGCTCATTCAAACCGCCGCAGGATTTCTTGGAAAGCAGCTGGAATCGTAAAAACGTGCTTCAAGCATTCACGTAATGCCACCACGATTTTATGAACCCAACAAAAAAAGAGAGGACACTCACGGGTAAACCGTTTTGTTCTCTCTTTTTTGTATAAGGGCTTAGCACCCATACTGCATTTGCTCAGGCGAGTGCGATGCTCACCATAAGCGATACTTTCAAATTTCCCGCCAAGGACATCATCCATGGACTTGAGGCACTTTTCCGTGTTGTTCCCCAATACTGTTTTCGATCGCCGCAAAAAAGCACACGGCCAAAAATGCATACGGAACGGGGCAAAATTCGCCGGGGTTGACCTGCGACATCAAGAAAAGACCAAAATAGCAAAGCGCAAAGCCAAATTCGCGGTTTTTCCATACGGCGAGGGAAAGCTTGGCACGTACGAACAGCTGATACCCCCACGCGGCCACGCCGCAAAGGCCGAGGCTGCCGATGATCTGGGGGATCATCATATGATACCAGTTGATGGCTCCCTCCTTGGCACTGTAAATATCGGCATTACCGCGATATCCAAGGCCCATACCAAAGAGCCAATTCTCTTTTATATTTTCAAGGCTGCGTAGGAAAAGCAACGCTCTTGGCTCATCGGAGCTAACGAGATCCAAGGACACGACGTTGATCACCACAAGAGAAAAAACATACCCCGCCGCCATCAAGACCCACAAAAAATACGTGCGATTCCAAAGGCGTTTAATGATGTCACTCTCCGAGCGCCAGGCCCAAAAGCAGCAAACGATCACCTCGAGCCCGACCAGGAGCTGTCCGCCGCGCGAGCCCACGAGCATGGTAGCCGCAAACATCACACCAAGCATCAAATAATGCCCTACGTGTCGCCGTTTTAATGCAAGTGTTGCCGGCATAGCGATCATAAGCATCGTAGAAATGTTGTTGCTCCATTGAGGCTCTGTAAACCCAAACGGGCCGCCGTGCTTGACTGCAAGCGGCACCACGTACCAAAAAGTAACGGCGGCAGCGGTAAGCCCCCAGCAAACAAGATCCAGCAAAAAGAAGTCGCGCGAGCGGGGGCTGGCAAGCTCATACTTCATAATCCAATAAGACAGCAAGAGCGCAGGACCAAGACCCAGCATAAACCCAAGCGACGCTCCGCGAAAATAATCGGCCGCCGAGATGAGACCCACGCCGCCAAGGAGCGTGGCCACGCTCACCGCCGCAAGGGGAAGAAGGGTGGGGCCCTTAAAAAGGGGCGGACGGCGCTTGATCAAAAAGACCGCAAGCGCCAAGACTGCCACGGGGACGAGCCACACGTAGCGAATAAAAACCGTGAAGGAATCGTAGCAAAAGATCACCAAAAGTGTCAACTGCAAAAACGGCAGGGTCAGGTATTCCGCGCTTTTGAAAAACACAAGACCCAGCGACAAAAGCAGCACCAATGCCACAGAAAAAGGGGCGATCCTTTCGGTATCGCCCCCGGTCAATACTGCCACAAGGAATACCGAAAGGCAAAGACCGCATCGCCAAAGCCCCTGTCCGTATTTGCTCATAACAGTCAATATCATATATTACCCCTCTTGCTTTTTGCCGGCACGGTACACGTACTTCCCGTACTTACTGTAATGGCTATAATGAGAATAATAGCCGAATACGCCCTTGACGTTCACGTCATTCAACACAAAGCCTACGATGTTCGCGCGCATACCCTGCAGCTTTTCAATCATCTCCCGAATGGCGTCAATCTTCGAGTAGCCGGCACGAGCCACGACCACGTAGCCCGACACCAAGGTGGTCAAAACGCCGGCATCCGCCGTTTCAAGCACGGGAGGCAGATCGATAAATACGAAATCGTATTTTTGCTTGGCCGCTTCCACCAGCTTTTGCATATTCACCGAGGCAAGCAGCTCGGAGGGATTGGGGGGAATATGACCACAGGTCATAAGATCGAGGCCCCCATATACGCTCTTCAATACACACGTTTCCAACGGATTTTCATCGATCCCGGCCAGGGCCTCAGAGAGGCCGTGCGCACTGGCGGAGCAATCAAAGATCTTGTGCTGCACGGGGCAACGCATATCACCGTCAATGAGAAGCACTTTCTTGCCGAGCTGCGAAAAGCTCACCGCCATATTGGCAATAATAAGACTCTTGCCGGCACCGGCAAAGCCCGAGGTAATGGCAAATACCGGGCATTTTTTATCCTGAAGAGCAACGTACGTCAAATTCGTGCGCAGGGTCTTAAAGGATTCCGCCACCGAGAAGGGCGTCTCATCCCCCAGCAAGCGATCGTCGTAATTGCGTTGTATGTGCTTGCTTGCTTGAGTAACGTCAAGGGCGCCGAGATCACGCTTCTTGGCGGTTTCGCCCTTTTTGTTATTCCAGCGCGGGATTTGACCCACCACAGGCATCGAGCAGGTGTTTTTGAGCATCTCTTCATCATACACGGTCTTATCAAGAAAGGCCTTGAAAAAGAACAGCACATACACAAAGACAAAAGCGATCAAGCCGCCTGCAGCCGTATTCAGTAAAACATTGGGCGAGTCGGGAGCCTGGTCCAGCGCGCCGTACTCGATCAGCTTGATGTTGATATAGGATTCGGTATTCTCATTGAGCAAAAGGCCTGCAGCCGCCTTTTCAATGATCTGCAGGATGTCGTAGGCCTCCTGGCGATCGGTAGAGCGGACCTTTACCGCAAAAACAGGCAAAACGCCGTCGGAGGACACCGAGACCTTTGAGGAAAGCTGCGCCAACGAAAGCTCCTTCCCGTAGGTTTCGTTATACTGCGTCAAAATTTGGCTGAGGAACACATTGCCCGTCGCCTCGTTGGCGTAATTGGCGGCATACTGTGCCGCACCGGCCTGATAGCTCCTGTTCATCACACCGGCCGAATCCTCTTTGATCTCGATCGCGAACTCCGCACCGGAGGAATAAACGGGCGACACAAAAAGCTTGGTAAAGCCAAGCATTGCGCCCGCACCCACCACAAGGGCCAAAAGCAACGGAAGCCAGCGGTGGCGCAAAACAGCCCACAAAAAGCTAAGAGATATTTCGGTCGTTTTTTCCTGTTCGTTCATAACGTACTCCTTCGTTTTAGTAATTTACGCATCGCAAGGGGTAGGAAATCATCGCAAATAAAGAGAAAATGCCCCGTGCCGCCGCACGGCAACTTACCATATCAAGGGCATACATATATATATTATAACTTTTCAAATTTTAAAAGTCAAGGGTAAAACTTATTTTTATGCTTTTTCGCGCAAATGCTTGTCAAAAAAAGCAATAAGCCGCCGCGAATTTTCTTCGCGGCGGCTTATGATTAGCTGCGTGTACCGTCATCCCATAAAACGATCTTGCCAAGAGAGCGCGTCTTGTTCAGGTCGATCAAGCGTTGATTCGAGGAGCCGCGAAAGCGAAGACGGATGTCTTTTTTGGATTCCACAAATCGACCGTCCACAAGCACGTCAACCAAGGCCAACATCTCGTCCGTGGTTTCGACACGGGCACGGCTTTCGCCCATGAGCTGCTCAAGCGTATAGCCCGAATAGCACCACACGTTTTTTTGGGGATAAAGCGCCTTGACCCTTTTGAGAAACGGAAGCAATGCGCGTTGGTTTTGAGGCTCCATCGGCTCACCGCCGAGAAGTGAGAGGCCCGAGATGTAATCAGGGGCCATCAAATCGAGAATTTTCTGCTCCGTTTGGGGGGTAAACGGGTCACCGTAATCAAAATCCCACGTCACGCTGTTAAAGCAACCGGGACAATGATGGGTACACCCCGACACGAAAAGTGACACGCGGACTCCGGGGCCGTTGGCGATATCACGCTTTTTGATCGTACCGTAATTCATAGATCAAAGATGCAATACGCGCTCACGGATCTCGGCGGTTCTACCCTGATTCCAATACTGCGAGCCAATGTAACCGCAGGTACGGCGCGCGACGTTCATCTTGTTTTGGTCGCGATTATGACAGTGCGGGCACTCCCACACGAGCTTGCCGTCGTCCTCTACGATCCGGATCTCCCCGTCATAGCCGCACACCTGGCAGTAATCGCTCTTGGTGTTCAGCTCGGCATACATAATATTATTATAGATAAACTTCATCACCTCAAGCACGGCATCCAGGTTATCCTGCATATTGGGCACCTCGACGTAGCTGATCGCGCCGCCGGGCGAGAGCTCCTGAAACTTCGATTCAAACGCAAGCTTGTCGAAGGCATCAATCTCCTCGGTCACGTGAACGTGATAGGAATTGGTGATATAGCTCTTATCCGTCACACCCTTGATCTTGCCGAAGCGCTTTTGCAAGCACTTGGCAAATTTATAGGTGGTGGACTCAAGGGGCGTACCGTAAAGCGAATAGTGAATGTTCTCGGCCATCTTCCATTTCTTGCAAGCGTCATTGAGCTTTTGCATGATCTCAAGACCAAATTTCTCGCCCTCGGGGTCGGTTAATTTCTTACCCGTTACAGCATATACGCATTCCCAAAGGCCTGCGTAGCCGAGCGAAATGGTCGAGTAACCGCCGTGCAAGAGCTTTGTGATCGGCTCACCCTTTTCAAGACGGGCAAGGGCCCCGTACTGCCACAAAATGGGGGCTGCATCGGAAAGCGTGCCCTCAAGACGCTCGTGACGGCACTGCAGGGCGCGGTGGCAAAGCTCAAGACGCTCGTCAAGCACCTGCCAGAATTTTTCAACATTTCGCCCGTCCATCGTAGCGGTGCAGGCAACGTCCACCAGGTTGATGGTCACAACACCCTGATTGAAGCGGCCATAATACTTGGCCTTGCCATTCTCATCGACCCAAGGCGTGAGGAAGGAGCGGCAGCCCATACAGGTATAGCACTGACCGTCACCGTTTTCATCGACCTTCAGGCTCTTCATCACCTTCTCGGAGATGTAATCGGGCACCATACGCTTCGCGGTGCACTGTGCGGCCAGCTTGGTCAGCTCATAATACGGCGCATCCTCGTGAATGTTATCCTCCTCGAGCACGTAGATCAGCTTGGGGAACGCGGGCGTGACGTACACACCGGCCTCGTTCTTCACACCTCGGATGCGCTGCTGAAGCACCTCGCGGATGATCAGCGCGAGATCGTGCTTAAGGCCTGCTTCCTTCGCCTCGCCAAGGTACATAAATACCGTCACAAACGGAGCCTGTCCGTTGGTGGTCAGGAGCGTAACGACCTGATACTGAATGGTTTGTACGCCGCGGCTGATCTCCTTCAGGAGTCGGCCCTCGACGATTTCGGCGATCTTTTCCTCACTGGGGCAAACGCCAAGGTCGGCCATTTCAGCCAGCACCTCGCCGCGGATCTTATCGCGCGATATCTGCACGAAGGGTGCGAGGTGCGTCAGGGAAATGCTTTGACCGCCGTACTGGTTGGAGGCCACCTGAGCAATGATTTGCGTAGCGATGTTGCACGCGGTCGAAAAGCTGTGGGGCTTTTCGATCAAGGTACCGCTGATGACCGTGCCGTTTTGCAGCATATCCTCAAGGTTCACAAGGTCGCAGTTGTGCATGTGCTGTGCAAAATAGTCGGCGTCGTGGAAATGGATAATTCCCTCCTCGTGTGCACGCACGATCTCCTCGGGAAGGAGGATACGACGGGTAATATCCTTACTGACCTCACCGGCCATATAGTCGCGCTGGACCGAATTGACAGTGGGGTTTTTGTTGGCGTTTTCTTGCTTAGCCTCCTCGTTATTGCACTCGATCAGCGAGAGGATGTTGCCGTCCGTGGTGTTGGCACGGCGTGCAAGGTTACGGGTAAAGCGATAGCGAATGTAGCGCTTGGCGGTTTCGGGAGCATTTTGCTGGATAATGAGTGTCTCGACCAGCTCCTGGATCTCCTCAACGGACAGGGCGCGGCCCACGTCCTCGCAATAATCCTCGATCACAAAGGAAATGTAATCGATCTGGCGCTTGGTGAGCTCAGGCTTCCCCTCGCCACTGTCGTTCGCCTTCTCGATCGCGCGCACGATTTTTTGGCGGTCAAAGGTTACTTCAGAGCCGTTTCTTTTAATGATCTTCATATTTTTCCCTCTCCCTCCGGGCGCCCCGTGCGCCCCTATATTTAGACAACAATTCCAAGAAAAGACACAATATGTTGTGTCGTGCAGGAATTAGTATACCATGAGTGGCACAAAAAAGCAAGCACTTTTTTCACAAAATAATACACAAAAATAAAGGCGCATTTTTGGTGTCTTTGTCATCTTTCGTTGCAAACTGAAAAAAACGCCCCGAGATGGTTAAAAAACGTCCTTGACAGTGCCGCTTTGAGCCTTCTTTTCTCTCAAAATCATCCCGCCCCCTCCTTGCAACGATCCTCTAAAAAGCCGTTTTTTTAAATTTTACACGTCCCTCTTGCATTCTTACGAAAAATGAGGTAAAATATAGAGCGATTGTTATAAATTAAAAGGAAAGCATTATGGACGAAAGAACAAGAAAAGAAATTGAGCGCAGACGCACGTTTGCCATCATATCCCACCCCGACGCCGGTAAAACGACCCTGACCGAGAAGCTTTTGCTCTACGGCGGTGCCATTCAGTCGGCGGGGTCCGTTAAGGGCAAGCAAAGCGACCGTCACGCCGTGTCGGACTGGATGGAGCTCGAAAAGCAGCGCGGCATTTCAGTGACCTCGTCGGTCTTGCAGTTTGAATACGACGGCTATTGCATCAACATCCTTGACACCCCGGGACACCAGGATTTCTCCGAGGATACCTACCGCACTTTGATGGCCGCGGACAGTGCCGTGATGGTGATCGACGCCGCCAAGGGCATTGAGCCGCAAACGCGAAAGCTCTTCCACGTATGTGCAAAACGCGGCATTCCGATCTTCACCTTTATCAACAAGCTTGACCACGAGGCGCGCGATCCCTTTGACCTTCTTGACGAGCTGGAGCGCGAGTTCGGCATCGGCACCTATCCGATGAACTGGCCGATCAGCTGCGGCGTGACCTTTAAGGGCGTTTACGACCGACGCGAGCGCGCCATTCACGCCTTCGACGATGCACACCGCGGTAGAAGCCGCCTTGCCTCGATCGCCTGTGACATCAGCGACACCGCACGCCTTGACGAGCTCATCGGTGAAAATTTGCGTTGTGAGCTGGTCGAGCAGGTGGAGCTCCTCGACGGTGCCAGCTTTGATTTTGACCTTGAAGCCATCCGCCGCGGCAAGCTCTCGCCCGTGTTTTTCGGCTCAGCACTCAACAACTTCGGCGTAGAGGATTTCCTGCGCTACTTCCTGCAGCTGACCCCCACCCCCCTGCCGCGTGCGGCCGAGGGAGAGGAGATCGACCCGTTCGACGACCGTTTTTCGGCCTTTGTATTCAAGATCCAAGCCAATATGAACAAGGCACACCGCGACCGCATTGCCTTTCTTCGCATTTGCTCGGGCAAGTTTGAGCGCGGCAAGGAGTATTTCCACATGAGCACCGGCAAGCCGATCAAGCTCTCCCAGCCTCAGCAGATGATGGCCGAATCACGCGAGGGCATTGAGGAGGCGTATGCCGGCGATATCATCGGTGTGTTCGACCCGGGTGTCTTCTCGATCGGCGATACCGTGTGCACCAAGGAGAAGAAATTTGCCTTTGAGGGCATCCCCACCTTTGCCCCCGAGCATTTTGCCATGGTCGAGCAGATCGACTCGATGAAGCGCAAGCAATTTCAAAAGGGCATGAACCAAATTGCACAAGAGGGCGCCATCCGTATTTTCTTTGAGCCCGACAGCGGCTACGAGCGCGTGTTTGTCGGCGTCATCGGCACACTCCAGTATGACGTGCTGGAATTCCGCATGAAATCGGAGTACGGCGTATCCTATATCAAACGCGAGCTACCCTTCCAGTATATCCAACGCATCAAGAGCTTTGAGGGCGACCTTAAAAGGCTGAGCCTCGCATCCGACACCAGACGCGTGACCGATGTGCGCGGTAACAGCTACCTGCTCTTTACGGGACAATGGAGTATCAAGTGGGCACTTGATAACAACCCCTCACTGGTGCTTGAGGATTTTGATCATCAATAATTCCAGTTTTCGATTTTAAAATTCCAATATTTTTTAAAATCAGAGGTTTAATTTTCCAACTTTTTATATTTTTCTTGAAATTTGAGCCGCACAAGCCGTGCGGCTCTCTTTCTATTTTTTTACACCGCCGGCAAAAATGAGCAATTGACAACACATTAAAATTATGCTATACTTTTATAAAAGAAAAATTCGCGCCTATCCCTTAACGCGAGTGGAAATACTATAGAACAGTGAGGATTTTATCATGAGTGAAAAAGAAATGAACGAGGTTGAGATCTACACCCTGCAGGATGAAGAGGGCAACGAGCATGAGTTTGAGCTGATCGGCACGTGCGAGAAAAACGGTGTAAAATATTACGCTATGGTAGCCGTTGAGGATGTTGAGGCCAACAATGAGTTTTGCGAATACACCATCCTGAAGGCCGTCATCGAGGATGGTGAGGAAAATCTCATCACCATTGATGATGACGACGAGTTTGACGACGTGGCAGACTATTTTGACGATATGCTGACCGAGGAGATCGACTACGACAACTAATATTTATTTGCCTGCCCGGTGCGTGATGGTCGGTTGGTGGAGCCGACACGTACGAAATGGAGCCCGGACGTCCCGACGCGGTTTGCAGACCTCCCTTCCCCGTTCCGATTGACTTGTCTCGGCGGGCAAAAAGGATGCTGGGAGCAGTAAAGCGTCAGGCAGGGCACCGCCTTGTGAAAACAGGGTTCCTTAGATACCGGCCACACGGCCGGGTGGGTTTATTTTGATCTGCGATTTTTGTCGCTACGGCGGCCTTGCGGCAAAGCGCAAGGCCGCTTTTTGCTTATAACATATTTTTATCAAAGGAGTACATTATTATGGGTATTATCCGAGCAACACTCTCCGCCATCGGGGGCGGGCTTGCCGACACCTGGCAAGAGGTCATTGAAGCCGGTACGATGAATGACACCACCGTTTTTTGCAAGGGCGTCAAGGTTCGTCGAAACGACCGTAGAAACAGCAACAAAAAGGGCACCGAGGACACGATCTCGAACGGCTCGATCATTCACGTATACGACAACCAGTTCATGCTCCTGGTTGACGGCGGCAAGGTGGTGGACTTCACGGCCGAGCCCGGCTATTATAAGGTAGATAATTCCGCGATGCCCTCGCTCTTTGCCGGGCAGTTCGGCGCGTCCCTCAAGGAGACCTTCAGCCGCATCAAATACGGCGGTGTTCCCTCCTCGTCGCAAAAGGCCTATTTCATCAATCTGCAGGAGATCAAGGGCATCAAGTTCGGCACGCGCAATCCCGTCAATTATTTTGACAATTTCTACAACTCCGAGCTTTTCCTGCGCGCATTCGGCACCTACTCCATCAAGATCACCGATCCCTTGAGGTTCTACGCTGAGGCGATCCCGCGCAATGCCGTGACGGTAGATATCAACGACATCAACGAGCAATATCTGTCGGAGTTTCTCGAGGCTCTTCAGGCCGCGATCAACCGCATGTCGGCCGACGGCATCCGCATTTCTCACGTGGCCTCCAAATCCCGTGAGCTCTCGCAGTATATGGCGACCGAGCTTGACAAGGATTGGAAGGAGCTGCGCGGCTTTGAGGTGCTCTCGGTCGGTATCGCAAGCGTATCCTATGACGAGGAATCCAAAAAGCTTATCAATATGCGAAATCAAGGCGCCATGCTCGGCGACGCCGCCGTGCGCGAGGGTTACGTTCAGGGCTCGATCGCACGCGGCTTTGAAGCGGCCGGCAGCAACGGCGGTGGCTCCGCTACGGCCTTTATGGGCATGGGAATGGGCATGAATGCCGCAGGCGGCTTCGGGGCCTTTTCCGAGACCAACCGCGCGGCCATGGCGCGTGATGCCGAGAAAAAGCAAAGCGGCGGATGGACCTGCGCTTGCGGCGCCACCAACACCGGCAAGTTTTGCTCCGAGTGCGGAAAGCCCCAGCCGAGTGCCGCCACCTGGGTCTGCCCCAAGTGCGGCAACACCGTAAGCGGAAAGTTCTGCTCCGAATGCGGTGAAAAAGCCCCCGAGGGCGGTGCGTGGTTTTGCACCGAATGCGGCACCAAAAACGAAGGCAAGTTTTGCCAAAACTGCGGCAAGAAAAAGGATTGACCTATGACAGAAACCACCCTGACGTATCACTGCCCGAATTGCGCGGCGGGACTCACATTCTCACCCGAAAAGGGAAAATTTGACTGTGAATACTGCCTGTCGGAATTTACCGAGAGTGAGCTTTTGGCCTTAGAAGAAGCGCGACGGGCCGAGGAGGAGGCCTCCAGAGCCGCCGAGGAGGCGGCGGAGGCGAGCGAGATGCCCGACGAGGAATTTTGCGCGAAGCTTAGCACCTATTCCTGCGCCGCGTGCGGCGCCGAGATCTTAGCGGACGACAACACCGCCGCCGACATCTGCCCCTACTGCCACAATCCCGTGCTCCTCACGGGTCGCTTGTCGGGCCAAATGAAGCCCCACAAGATCATCCCCTTTCAGTTTGACAGGGATGAGGCGAAAAAACGCTTTTTCGATTTCGCGGGCAAAAAATGGTTTGTACCCCGTGACTTTCTTTGTGCCGAGCAGGCCGACAAGCTCCGCGGCATCTACTATCCCTTTTGGGTGACCGATGCCGACGTGGCGGCCTCCATGACCGCGCGCGCCACGCGCGTGCGCACTTGGCGGCAGGGCGAGTACCGCTACACCGAAACCACAAGATACCACGTGCGCCGTGCCGGAGACATCCACTTTGAGGATATCGTGACCCCGGCCATCACCGAGGAGGACCGCGAGATGCTCGACGGGATCCTGCCCTTCCCCTCCAATTCCCTGCAGGAATTTTCGATGCCATACCTCTCGGGGTTTGTCGCCAAAAAGCGAAACATGGAAAAGGAGGCGGTGCGCGAGGCGGTGCGCACACGCATGGTCAGTTACGCAACGTCGCTTCTTTCGAACACCATTTCGGGATATACCACCGTAACACCAAGCGAGCCGCAGCTCCTGACCCGCGTGCTCCATTGGGATTATACCCTGATGCCCATTTGGCTGATGACCTATCACCACAAGGGCAAGACCTATGCCTACGCCATGAACGGCTACACGGGCAAGGTGTGGGGAAGGTTGCCCGTCAGCGGCAAACGGCTGGCGATTCTGGGTGCTATCACGGGTGTTCTCGCCGGTGTCATTGCCGGGCTCCTGAAGCTCTTTTTGTTCACATAAGGGGGTACGTGTATGAAAAAACGGATCCTTCCGATGCTTTCCCTGCTGCTTTTGGCAGCGCTGATGCTCCCCTGCTCCGCCACCGCTCACGGCTCCTACCGCGTGACGGTATGCGACGACCTCGGCATCCTTGAAGGCGCCGAGGCTCTGGTCGTGAACGACGGCTACGACGTGGGCGAAACGGCCTTTTTCCTTTGGACCAAATCCTGTTACTCCGACACCGACTGGCCAAGCAACACGACCGTGCGCACCAAATGTGCCATCGCCGAGGGCGAGAGTGCCGTGGCGCTGGTCATCCGCCGCACGGGCACGGGCGTCTTTTATTACGACATTTACACCTTCGGTGAGGCAGACGAGATCTTCTCGGATAGCGACCTCGATCGCATCCTCGACGACAGCACCGTTTACACCGCCATCAAGGGCGGTGATGCCTTGCGCGGCGCGGACCGATTTTTCTCGCTTTGCGCGACCGTCTTGCACGATCACGCCGAATCCGAGGCCGCGCGTGCGAAGAGAGCTCCTCTCACGGCGATCCTGCTTGGTCTTGGCGCCGGTGCCGTGGTGGCAGGCTCCAGCATGCTTGGCGTCTGGCTGTACTACCGCAAAAAGCTTCACGGCACGATCTACCCCCTTGACCGCTACGCCAAGCTGTCCCTCACGCAACGCGAGGACCGCTTTGTAGGCCGAAGTGTTACGCGTGTGCGCGTGCAGTCAAGCAACGGCGGCTCCGGTCGCTCGGGTGGCGGCGGTGGACGACGCGGCGGAAGATAACAAAACAAGAGCAGGCCCAAAGAACTCTGCTTCCGCCTGCTCTTTTTTCGCGCAAAATTTCATCTTGCATTTAAATGTATTTTATGGTAAAATAAATATTGACATTTCAACATTAACTGAATTATTATTGTGAGGATCATACTATGAAACGATTCTATTCCACAATGCTTTTGCTGATCGTCGTACTGGCCGCGCTCGCGCTAAGCGCTTGCCAAAGCAGCAACTTCACGCCCCCCGAGTACGATCCTCTTGCTCCCGAGGGGTCGGAATTTATTTTCACGCTCCTCGATAACGGCACATATAGCGTGAAAAAAGGCTCGCATCAGCTCACCCATTTGGTGATCCCCGAGACCTACAACGGCAAGCCGGTCACCGAAATCGGTACAAAGGGCTTTTCGGGCTGCGTATTTCAAAAGGTCACGATCCCGAATAGCATTCAAAAAATCGGCTCCGGGGCGTTTGACAGCTGCATTTCCTTGACAAGCGTCACCCTGCCCGATTCGCTGACCGAGATCGCCGCAAGCACCTTTGCCAATTGCGTATATCTTGAGGAGATCAACCTCCCGAAAAGCGTCACCTCCATTGGCGCCTCTGCTTTCCAAGGCTGCACGTCATTAAAAACCTTTTCCTTGCACGAGGGCGTCACGCACATCGGCTCCAACGCCTTTTACAACTGCAAAAGTTTAGCAACGATCTCCCTGCCCGACTCCTTGACTGAGGTTGGTAAGGATGCCTTTGCCGTGCTGGGAAACGACACCTTTATCGAGCCGAACGACCTTGTCTATAATGAGCTTGACGGTGACCTCTACCTCGGTAATGCAAAAAACCCTTACGTTGTGCTGATTCGAGTCGGTGACCGCAGTGTTCCCTCTTACACCGTAAACAGCGGCACCCGCGTCATTTACAGCTCGGCGTGCAGCTCCGCTTCTATGACAAGCATCCTTTTGCACGACAACGTAAAGGGCATTGGCCCCTATGCATTCTCCTGGTGCCGATCACTGCAAAGCATCCACATCCCCGATGGGGTCCTGACGATCGGGGAAGACGCATTTTGGGGCTGCTCAAGCATGACCGAGGTCACGGGCATGAACAACGTGACATCCATTAACGATTATGCCTTTGGCTACTGCTCCAGCTTAAAAACCCTTGCCTTGAGTGACAAGCTGACTCATGTTGGCGACAATGTGTTCAGCAGCACCAACGCCCTTGTCACAACGATCGAGGGGGAGATTTCGTACATTGGAAGTCCGACCAATCCCCACATGATCCTTTTAAGGGTCACTGATAAGACCAAGGCCTCCTACTCAATCCATGCCGATACCAAGATCATTTATCAATACGCCTTCCAGTCCTGTGAGGATCTCACCGAGATCGTGGTCCCCGAGGGCGTAAGGGTGCTTGGCAACGGCGCCTTTAGCGGCTGTAAGATGCTCGGTGACGTCACCCTGCCCTCTACGCTGCAAACCGTCGGCACCTCGGCCTTCCGCAACTGCAAGCGCTTGTTTTCGGCCACGATTCCCGAAAACGTGACCTACATTGGCTCGGGCGTGTTTTACGGATGTAGCCTGTCCAAGGTCACACTGCCCTTTATCGGAGAATATGCTTCGGGTGCGGGCAACCCCCTGTTCGGACACATTTTCGGTATCAGTGATATCGGTCAACACCCCACGAAGATCCCCACCAGCCTGACACAAGTGGTTGTGACCAACTGTACTACGTTGGGCCCCAGTGCCTTTTCGGATTGCCATACCATCACCAGCATCACGCTTCCGAGCACGTTAAAGGTCATCCACGTCGGTGCCTTTTACTTCACCAAAAACCTCAAAAAGCTTTACATCAACGATATTGGCGCTTGGTGCGGCGTTGAGCTCGCAGATGTGACCTCAACTCCTTTGGGGTACGGCGGCACGCTTTACCTGAACGGTAAGAAGGCCGAAAGCGTTGTCATTCCCGAGGGCGTCAGCGAGATCAAGACCTACACCTTTTACAACCATCAAAGCATCACCTCTCTCGAGATCCCCGGCACCGTAAAAAAGGTCGGCGACTGTGCCTTTGAGGGTTGCACGGCACTCACAAGCGTTACGATCGGAGAGGGTGCCGACATCATCGGCTGTGCCGTCTTTAAAAATTGCGCGGCTCTCACCGACGTGACCTTGCCCGATTCGGTGACCCACATCGACAGCAACGCCTTCCGCGGATGCTCGGCCCTTGAAAAGATCGACCTGCCGAAATCTCTTGTTTTTCTTGCAGATCACGTGTTTAAAAACTGTGAGTCCCTGAAAAAGGTAAACTTCTCCACCAAAAGCGGTTGGCACCTTTGCGAAACGCGCTTGCTTCTCAATCCCGAAAAAATAAACGTGTGGAATGATGCCAAAAACGCCGAGCGATTGACCGGCGACAATGTCACGCTTTATCTGGCACGTGACGCAAAATAACGGACAGGGTGCCGATCGGCACCCTGTTTTTTTAGTCATATTATGTTGACTTTGTGCATACGGTATGTTATAATACAATTAAAGTACTATCAAAAGTGAGGTAATTTTGATGAATATTATCGTTTGTAAAAATTATGCCGAAATGTCAAACGTAGCCGCTAAGATGATGTCCGAATTGATGCAAAAAAAACCAAACTGTGTACTCGGTCTCGCCACGGGCTCCACGCCCGAGGGGATGTACGCAAGCCTCGCGGAAATGTGCGAAAGGGGCGACATCAGCTTTGAGAACGTTACCACCGTCAACCTGGACGAATACTACCCCATTGCCCCGACCAATGATCAAAGTTACCGTTACTTTATGAACCGTCAGCTCTTTGACCGCGTCAACATCAACAAGGCAAACACAAACGTGCCTGACGGCACGGCCAAGGACCCCGTTGCCGAATGCAAGCGCTACGAGCAGCTTGTTTCCGACCTCGGCGGCATCGATTTGCAGATCCTCGGCATCGGCCGCAACGGCCACATCGGCTTCAACGAGCCCGATACCAAGCTGATGCTTGACACCCATGTCACCGACCTCACCGAGGATACCATTGAGGCCAACTCTCGCTTCTTTGCCAGCGCCAACGACGTGCCGCGCCGTGCGCTCACCATGGGCATCGGTACCATTTTTAAGGCCAAGAAGATCGTGGTGCTCGCCTCGGGCGCCTCGAAAAAGGATGCGGTTTCGGCGATGCTTGAGCGCACCGTTGACACCAACTTCCCGGCAACCATGCTCAACCTTCACCCCGATGTGACCCTGATCTGCACCCAAGACGTACTGGATTAATTGACCCCAAAGATATAACGAAAGGGCCGTGGGCGGCGAAATGCCGCCCCGTTTCACTGATATGGATACCAAAAAAATCGCATCCGCATTTGATTTTGGCTCCCCCATACTCTCCGTGGACGAGTGCTTGCTCGGACACATAAACAACACTTTTTTTGTACACTGCCAAAACGGCAGCTACGTCGTTCAAAAAATAAATACCGTGGCCTTCAAAAAGCCGCACGAGGTCATGTCGAACATCGTCCGCGTCACCGATCACGTACGCGAAAAGCTCCGCATGGCCGGGCGGGATGCCAAAAACGGCACGCTCGAATTTATCAAAAGCGGAGACCGCTATTTTCACGTGGATGATGAGGGCAATCATTGGCGCGTGTGCCGCTTCGTGGACGGTAGCTGCTTTGACAGCTGTGACGACCCCCTGCTCTTTTACCACGCAGGAAAGGCGTTTGGTGAATTCACAAGCCAGCTTTCGGATTTTGATGCCACCTCTCTTTTTGAGCCCATCCCCGATTTTCACGACACAGTCAAGCGTTACGAAGCACTCGAGAGGGCGATCCAAAAGGACGCGTGCCAACGCGCGGCCGAGTGCGAGGCGGAGATCGCGTTTATCCGCGAGCGCAAGGATGCCTGCTCCTTTATTGTAAAGGGTCTTGAAAACGGCACCCTGCCCTTGCGCGTCACTCACAGTGACACCAAGCTCAACAACGTTATTCTGAACAAGGAAACGGGCGAAGGGCTTTGTGTGATCGATCTTGACACCGTGATGCCGGGATCACTCCTTTGCGATTTCGGAGATGCCGTGCGCTACGGCGCCTCGGCCGCGGCCGAGGATGAGGAGGATCTTTCAAAGGTTTTCATCCGCACCGATATGTTCGAGGCCTACACCAAAGGATTTCTCGCGGGCCTTAATGGCAACATCACCCGGGCGGAGGCCGAGGCTCTCACGGAGGGTGCACGCATCCTCACTCTGGAGCTTGCCATTCGTTTTTTGACCGACTACCTTGAGGGCGACGTTTACTTCCGCACCAAGGGTGGAAAGCACAATCTCATCCGCGCACGCAATCAGATCAAATTGGTCGAAGACATTGAAAAGCAGTACGAAACGCTCCAAGCCATCGTCAAAAAATACCTTTGACACCATGCCACACTCCCCCAAAAACGGAGCGTGGCATATTATTTTTTAAAAAAGGGTTTACAAACGCTGTTTTTACGTGTATAATATATTAAAGTGTCTATGAACGGGAAAATACCCACCAAAAACGGTAAGAGAGCGCCGCCTTGGCTGTAAGCGGTGTACGGAACGTGTGGGGGCTGTGCACCCGGGAGACGCAACGGTGAGAGCTTTGCGCCCCAGCCGTTGCCGTTGACCCGCGTTAAGGGAGAACCGCTCGAAAATGAGGCGGTGAGGGGGAGACCCGAAGCAGAGTGGAACCGCGGAATTACCGCCTCTGTACCTTTTGAGGTACAGGGGTATTTTTATTTTAAAACAAAAACGTGAGGTTATATTATGCCTGATTTTGACGTTAAAAAAATAGCCAACGGCGCGACAATGGCCTTTGATGCCCTTCGAAAGACCGTCAAGGATGCATACCGCGACACCCGTGATCTTGTGGGGGAGATCCGCTACGATATCAAGGCCTTTCGCCAACGCGACCCTGCCGCCACCGGCAACACCGAGATCCTTTTGCTCTACTCGGGCTTGCACGCGCGCACGGCACACCGATTATCCCACAAGCTCTACAAAAAAGGGCACACCTTTTCGGCAAGACTGGTCAGTCAAGGGGCCAAATTCATCACCGGCATTGAGATCCACCCCGGTGCCACCATCGGCCGTGGTCTTGTCATTGACCACGGTGCGGGCGTTGTGATCGGTGAAACGGCCGAAATCGGCGACAACTGCACCATATACCAGGGCGTGACCTTGGGCGGTACAGGCAAAAACGTTGGCAAACGCCACCCCACCCTCGGCAACAACGTGATGATCGGTGCCGGTGCCAAGGTGTTGGGGCCCTTAACGATCGGTGATAACGCCAAAATCGCCGCAGGTGCCGTGGCACTCCACGATGTGCCTGCCGACAGCACGGCCGTCGGCATCCCCGCACGCGTCGTGAGCGTCGGCGGTGTACGCATTGCCAACGACCTTGACCAGATCCACATCCCCGACCCCGTCAAAGAAGAGCTCACCGCCCTGCGCGAGCAAAGCGAAAAGCTGCGGCAGCGCATCGTGCGCCTTGAAAAATCCGCCAAAAAGCCGGAAAAGGAGTAACTTATGTACCTTTACAATACTGCCACACACAAAAGAGAAGAATTCATCCCGAATGAGCCGGGCAAGGTCAGCATCTACACCTGCGGACCTACCGTGTATCACTATGCACACATCGGCAACCTGCGCACCTACATTATGGAGGATATCCTTGACCGCTATATGCGTTACCAGGGCTACGACGTCACGCGCGTGATGAACATCACCGACGTCGGGCATCTTTCGAGTGACGGCGACACGGGCGAGGATAAGATGCTGAAGGGTGCCAAGCGCGAAAAGAAAACGGTGATGGAAATTGCCAAATACTATACCGACTGCTTTTTTAAGGATGCGGGAAAGCTGAACATCCGCACCCCCGACGTCATTGAGCCCGCAACCGCTTGCATTGATGAATTCATCAAGGTCATCGAGGCCCTCATCGAAAAGGGCTTTGCCTACGAGGCGGGCGGCAACATCTACTTTGACACCTCAAAGCTTTCACAATACTACATTTTCAACGACTTCACCTCCGAGGACCTTGCGGTCGGCGTGCGTGAGGGCGTTGAGGAGGACGGCAATAAGAAAAACAAGGCCGATTTCGTGCTTTGGTTTACCAAGTCGAAATTCGACGATCAGGAGCTGAAGTGGGAAAGCCCCTGGGGCATCGGTTACCCCGGCTGGCACATCGAGTGCTCCTGCATTGCCATGAAGCATCTCGGCGAGCGTGTGGACATCCACTGCGGCGGCATTGACAACGCCTTCCCCCACCATACCAACGAGATCGCGCAAAGCGAGGCCTACCTTGGGCACAAATGGTGCAATTATTGGATGCACGTGCTGCACCTCAATACCGACAGTGGCAAAATGTCGAAATCCAAGGGTGAATTTCTCACCGTGTCGTTGCTCGAGAGCAAGGGCTACGATCCGCTTGCCTACCGCTTCTTCTGCCTGGGCTCGCACTACCGCAGATCTCTTGTGTTCTCTTACGAGAACCTCGACAACGCCGTGGTCTCCTACAACAAGCTGATCGCGCGCATCGCATCGCTGAAGGTCACCGACGGCGAGGAGATCGACGCCGAGGCGCTCGCGGCCCTGAAGGCCAAGTTCAAGGAGGCACTCGACAACGACCTGAACACCTCGCTTGCCGTAACGGCACTGTATAACGTCCTGAAGTCGCCCGCAAACACCGCCACCAAGCGTGCCGCCATTGCCGATTTCGATACCGTTTTGGCACTTGATCTGCTTAACGCCGCCGACGCCCTTGCCAAGAAAAAGGCCGAGGAGGAGGCTACCGCCGCCGTGCGCGTTTACTCCGACGATCCCGAGATCCGCGCCATCGAGGAAGCGATCGACGCCCGTGCCGCCGCCAAAAAGGCCAAGGATTTTGCCCTGGCAGACCGGATCCGAAACGACCTTCTTGAGAAGGGCATCGTTTTGGTGGATACCCGCGAGGGCACCACTTGGACCAAAAAGAACTAAACGAAGTATCCATATTCTCCCGCCCTTTTTTGGGCAAATGCACAAAATAAAAAAAAACTGTTGCTTTTTTCTTACGCGTATGCTATACTAAATTTATCCATAAAACTCTTGGAGGGATCATTTATGAAACTCTTTACCCGTGTTTTATTGCTGGCGCTTGTCGCTGTATTGCTTTGCACCTCGCTCGTTTCTTGCGGCAAAAAAAAGCTTGAGGGCGAATACGTCAGTGACGGCGGCGACTCCGTAATGAACGGCCACTATGTTTCCTACGTTTTTGATGGCAAGACCTTCTCCTTTAGCGAGTATAAGGGCTACCAAAAGATCAGTGCCAATTCCGTGTCCGGCGAGTATGAGCTTGAGGTCATCGAGCAAGAGGATGAGGAAAAGCAGCTTGAGGATGAGGAAAACGGCATTACGCGCGGCAACCTCATTCTGACTTGGACCGACGCAAGCGGTGCTACCGTGACGCGCACCCTGCCCTTCGTGCACGACGATTATGAGGGTACCCTTGTGGTCACCGGCCACCCGCTTGTAGAGGGTGATTACGGAGCGATCAATTTCCACCTTTTGGACGCAGATGAGGAATAAAATCAATGACCTTTGCGGCAAATGCTTGAAAGCATTTGCCGCATTTTTTCTAAAAACCGCTTGCTTTTTGGGATGAAATATGCTATACTGGTTCTACAGCAAGACCCTCGGCATACTGCCCTGTCCGCTTGCTAATACATATCAACGGAGGATTTTATGATGAAAACTTTTGCACGCATTCTTGCGCTCACCCTGGTTGCCGTTATGCTCTGCGGCACACTTGCCGCTTGCGGCGGTGTTCCTTCCGGTGAATATTATGCCGGCGACAAGGACACAACGAAATCCTATACGCTTTACTCCTTTAGCGGCAGCAAGGTAACCTTCTCCACCTACGTACTTGGTGAGAAAATTGACAGTGCGACTCTTGAGGGTAAGTACAAGGTTGATGGCGATGAGATCATCTTTACCTGGATCGATGCCAACGGCAAGGAAACCACCGACACCAAAGCATTTGCAAAAAACGAGGACGGAACGCTTAAGATCGGTCTTCTTACCTACACCAAGATTGAAAAATAATATCCCTTTTTTTAAAGCGCGACGGCAGTCGCGCTTTTTTATTTCCAAAAGAGGTCTTGACCTCGTCCTTATTATTTGATATAATTACAATGTATATCTATGTTTACGTTAAGACCAACACCACCCAAAATCGGATCGAAAGGGGATCATTCTATGCGGCGTTTGGCTTTTGTGACAATTTTTATGCTGTGCCTGCTTACACTGTTTTCTTGCACAAGAGGTGAAGAAAATTCCATTTCCTTCGGTGAAATGGGCCTGCTTGCCGCCGAAATACAAACCAAGGAGGCCGGAGACATCCGTGTACCCTCCCCTGCCGGCATCAAGGCCAACCTCTGTGTTGGCTGGCAGGCCAAGGAGCCGGACGGCACCGTCATCTTTTTGCCCGTTGGCGCCACCTACCGCTACGAGGCGGGAGAAAGCAAAAAATTCACCCCCGTTTATTTTCAGTTTTTCACCGATTCCACCGCATCGCTGATCTTCACCAACACCGAGCATGGTATTTGCTTTCACACCACGGTCGATCGTTCGGATTGGGAGGCCCTCGCGGCCCTGGCCACGTCGCTTTCGCACGGCACACTTGTTTTACCTACCGCCGCAGCCCAGAGCCTGGAAGCACTGACACACGAAACGGTAGGGACGCTCCCCGCGGGATGCCCGGTCGCAGACCTTTCTTCCGATGCATGGTCCTCACAAACCGAGGATGCCCTCTCCTTCGACGCGCCCCTTACCACGCTGGAGGAAACCGACTACACCACCAATTACACGGCCCTTGGTTATATCAAGATCACCTACACAGACGGTAGTGAACGCTACGTTTATGCCTCCTACGAGGGCGGCATGCGTCCCAGCCTTTCCTTTTACTCATTCATTGAAATCGGCCATAAATTCCTGAGCCTTGAAACCAATACGAGCACCACGCTTGATCTCACGCTCAAAAACGGCGGTATCGGCTTTACCACCACGATCCCCAGGGAAAAATGGGACTCGTTGGTCAACATCAGCACCTCCATTTCGCGCGGCACACTCATCTACCCCACGGCAGGTCTTGCCGACATTGGTGGCACGCTCACCTATAAGGCGCTTGAGGCCGCCCAGAAAACAGCGTTTGACATTCCCTCTACCACATGGCTTGGTGACACAAACGGCGATATGCTTTCGTTTGGTGCGACCCTGACCGAGATCGCGGCGTATGAGCGCCCCCTCGCCTACACGGCGGTTGGATACATCAAGCTCACCCACGCCGATGGCAGCTCGACCTACATTTACGCAGGCTTTGAAAACGATCTTATCCCCAGCGCGAGCGTGCGAGATCTGGCAAGCGCTTCCCTCTTGGATATCTCAGACACCGAAAGCGACTACTATAAATACCCCACAACGGGCGGCTTTTCCCCATACACGGAGGCGGAGCGTGCCAAGCTCGACGAGATCTCAAAATTCCCCATCCTGCTGATTGCCGACAGCTCCGTGAGGGGCAACCGACGCCTGGATGAAAATTACTTGTCCATATACAACGAGCGCATCATTACAGATAACGATCCCACGTGCGCCGAGGAATGGCACACCATTTATCAAATGCTTGGCGACACCATCTACAGCGACGGCGGCGCGCTCATCATCACCGCGAAAAACGGCATGGCGCTCACGGAAAACAACATCAGCACGATCCAAATCAATTACGGCTCACGTGTCGGCACCATTTCCACCTATTTGTTCATGGACGGTGCGCTCATCATTCCCTACAAGGTTTATTCAAGACCCTACTAAACAGACACCGCCAAGCACCAGCGGCGCTTGGCGGTTTTTCTATGAAAGGCATTTTTATGACACCTCGAAAAACTTGGCTCATGCGGGGCCTGCGTGACGGCCTGCCGATCGGCATCGGTTATTTTGCCGTAGCGTTTGCCCTCGGCATCAAGGCCACGGCCGCCGGGCTCAACGCGTGGCAATCAACTCTTTTGTCCCTGTTAAACGTCACGTCGGCAGGGGAGGCCGCCGGCATTGCCCTGCTCGGTGTTGGCACCACCTACGTGGAGCTGGCATTCACTCAGCTGGTCATCAACATCCGCTATCTTTTAATGTCCTGCTCCCTCTCGCAAAAGCTCGCGCCCGAAACAGGGCTCTTGCATCGCCTTTTGGTGGGCTACGGCGTCACGGATGAGATCTTTGGCATTTCCTGCGCGGTCGAGGGTCATCTCTCCCCCTATTACAGCTACGGTGCCATTTTGGTAGCCGTGCCCGGATGGACACTCGGCACCCTGCTCGGCGCCGTGATGGGGAGCCTCTTGCCCGCACGCGCGACAAGTGCGCTTGGCGTGGCTCTTTACGCCATGTTTCTCGCCATCATCCTCCCCCCTGCCCGTAAAAGCCGTGTGATCGCCACACTTGTGGCGGTATCTATGGCGGCAAGTGCCGCCCTCACCGTGCTTTGCCAAGTCCTCTCACTCACGTGGTTTACGGAGGGCTTCCGTATCGTGGCGCTCACCGTAACGATCGCCCTTGCAGCGGCAATTCTTTGCCCCGTCAAGGAAAAGGACGAGGAGGTGCAAGATCATGGTTAACAGCATCCTTCTTGCCATTCTCACCATGGCGGCCGTCACCTACCTCATTCGCGTTCTCCCCCTCGTGCTCATCCGCCGCGAAATCAAAAACAAAACCGTGCGCTCCTTCCTTTATTACGTACCCTACGTCACCCTGTCGGTGATGACCTTCCCTGCCATATTGTCGGCCACGGGCATTGTTTGGTCGGCACTTGCCGCCCTTGCCGTTGCCGTGGTGCTCTCCCTTCGGGGATGTAAGCTCCCCGTGGTTGCCGCATGCGCGTGCGCTACAGTATTTCTCGTAGAGCTCATACCCTTTTAACAAAACATATACCCCCACCGTGCCAAAGGTTTTGGTATGATGGGGGTGAATTTTTTGCCCGAAGGGCAAAAAGAGGGGGAAGAAAGACTTTTGCAAAAGTCTTTCTTCCCCCTCCCTTGGCTCTTTCTTTATTCAAGTTCAAAAGCGCCCGTGTAAAGCTGATAGTAAACGCCCTTTTCGGCGATCAGCTTCTCGTGGTTGCCGCGCTCGATGATACGACCGTGGTCCAGCACCATAATGACATCGGAGTTCATAACCGTGGAAAGGCGGTGTGCAATGACAAACACCGTTCGGCCTTCCATGAGCTTATCCATACCGCGCTGTACAATGGCCTCAGTACGGGTATCGATCGAGGAGGTCGCCTCATCCATGATCATCACGGGCGGATCGGCCACCGCCGCACGCGCAATGGCGATCATCTGACGCTGGCCCTGCGAGAGGTTCGCACCGTTGCCCGACAGCTCGGTATCATACCCTTTCGGCAAGCGGGTGATGAAATCATCGGCACCCACCAACACGGCCGCCGCACGGCACTCCTCGTCGGTGGCGTCAAGACGCCCGTAACGGATGTTATCCATTACCGACCCCGTAAAGAGGTTGGTCTCCTGCAAAACGATACCGAGTGAGCGACGAAGATCATCCTTTTTGATCTTATTGATGTTGATGCCGTCATAACGGATCTTACCGTCCTCAATATCGTAAAAACGGTTGATCAGGTTGGTAATGGTGGTCTTGCCGGCACCCGTGGCACCCACAAACGCCACCTTTTGACCGGGCTCGGCATATACACTGACGTCACGAAGGACCGGCTTGCCCTCCTCATACGAGAAATCCACGTCAAGGAGCCTTACGTCGCCGCAAAGACGCGTATAGGTCACCGTACCATCCTCCTTGTGAGGATGACGCCAAGCCCAAATGCCGGTTCTCTCCTCGGTTTCGGTAATGTTGCCGTTCTCGTCGATCTTGGCATTGACAAGCGTAACGTACCCCTCATCGGCTTCGGGCTCTTCATCCATCATCTCAAAGAGTCTTGCGCCGCCGGCCATACCCATGACCACGTGGTTGATCTGCTGAGAAGCCTGGTTGACGTTGCCCGTAAACTGCTTTGCCATATTGAGGAACGGTACCACGATCGAAATGGTAAACACAGGGAATGCGCCAAAGGCCACGTTCGGGACGTTCGACAAAAGGAACACACCGCCCGTAACGGCCATGATCACATAAAGAATATTTCCGATATTGCCAATGATCGGCCCTAAGGTGTTTGCATAAGAGTGCGCCTTGGTGCTATCCTCGAAGAGCGCATTGTTGACCTCATCAAAGTCGGCTAACGCCTCGCGCTCGTGATTAAAGACCTTAATGACCTTTTGACCGTTCATCATTTCCTGAATAAAGCCCTCGGCACGGCCAACCGATTGCTGCTGACGGATAAAGTACTTTGCCGACCCACCCGCGATCTTTTTGGAAACAAAGACCATACAAGAAACACCGACAAGAAGCACCAGCGTCATCCAAATGCTGAAATACAGCATCACGAAGAAGACCGATGCGAGCACCACTACGCACTGCAGCAGCGACGGAAGCGCTTGCGAGATGAGCTCACGCAGCGCATCAATATCGTTGGTATAGCGCGACATGATGTCGCCGTGCTTGTGAGTGTCGAAATAACGGATCGGCAGGTTTTGCATCTTATCGAACATCGCACCGCGCATCTTGCAAAGGAACCCTTGCGTGATCACGGCCATAAGCTGTGTTTGCAAAACGATTGCCGCCCAGGAAATGGCGTAAAACACGCCGAGCAAAATCACCTTGGGAACAATGACCTTGGAGGCCACGCTCCAGTCACTTCCGCTTTCCACTGCGGCCTCGATCTCGGCGATCACCTGCTGCATAAAGACCGGGGGCAGTGCTGCCGTTACGGCCGAAATGAGAATGCAAAGGATCGTGACGGGCATCAAAACCGGGTAATAAGAAAACAGCATCTTCATCGTGCGGGTAAGCACACGCATCGAGGGCTTGGGACGCTTTTGCATGGAAGGCTTACTCATTTTCCTTACCTCCCTTCGTTTGCTGCTCAAAGATCTCGCGGTAAATGGGAGAGGCCGCAAGCAGCTCGTCGTGCGTGCCTGCATTTACCACACGCCCGTTCTCCATCACCAAAATGAGGTCGGCATCCTCGACGGACGCCACGCGCTGAGCGATGATGATCTTGGTGGTTTCGGGAATATAGGTCTTGAAGCCCTGACGGATGTGTGCATCGGTTTTGGTATCGACAGCACTCGTAGAATCGTCAAGGATCAGGATCTTCGGCTTTTTGAGGAGTGCGCGGGCAATGCAAAGACGTTGCTTTTGACCGCCCGACACGTTGGTGCCACCCTGCTCAATGTAGGTATTGTAGCCTTCGGGGAAGGACGAGACAAAATCGTGTGCCTGCGCGAGGCGGCAGGCCTCAATCAGCTCCTCATCGGTGGCGTTTTCATTGCCCCAGCGAAGGTTCTCCTTGATTGTACCCGAGAACAGCAGGTTCTTTTGCAGCACCATGGCCACCGCGTCACGCAGCGTCACAAGATCGTACTCACGCACATCGACGCCGCCAACCTTCACCGCACCCTCGGTGACGTCGTAAAGTCGGGGGATCAGCTGCACGAAGGAGCTCTTGCCCGAGCCCGTGCCACCGATCACGCCCACGGTCATTCCCGATCGGATGTGAACGTTCACATCCGAAAGCGAATTGCGCTTGGCCTTGGCCGAATACTTGAAGCTGACGCCTTCAAAATCGATCGAGCCGTCCTTTACCTCGGTCCTTGCATTCGTGGGCGAATGGAGCGAGGGCTCCTCGGAAAGGACCTCGTCGATACGCTTGACGGACTCGGCCGACATGGTCAGCATCACGTAGATCATCGACAGCATCATCAAAGACATCAAGACCTGCATACCGTAGGTCAGCATGGCAGACAGCTCGCCCACACCAAGATCACCCACGTTGATGATCAGCTTGGAACCGACAAGCAGGACAAAGATCATATTAAAGTACATGCAAAACTGCATAATGGGACGGTTCCACGCGACAATACGCTCGGCCTTCGTGAAATCGGCGCGAATGTCATCGGACGCAATGCCGAATTTTTCTTTTTCGCGCTCCTCGCGGGAAAAGCCCTTTACCACGCGCATGCCGCGCACGTTTTCCTCGATCGACTCATTGAGGCGATCGTATTTGCGAAACACGCGACGAAACGCAGGCAATGCTTTTTTACCCACCAGCCAAAGCCCAATGGCAAGGATCGGGATGATCACCACAAAGGTCATTGCGAGCGAGCCACCCATGACAAAGGCCATAATGACCGAGAAAATAAGCATCAGGGGGGCACGAATGGCCGTACGGATGATCATCATATACGACATTTGCACGTTTTGAACGTCGGTCGTCATACGTGTCACCAACGAAGAAGACGAGAAACGATCTACGTTTTCAAACGAAAAATCGTTCACGCACGCATACAGATCGTGGCGCAAATTTTTCGCAAAGCCGGCCGCCGCACGAGCACAGCAAAAGCCTGCAAGGCCACCGCACGCCAGGGACGCAAACGCCATGATCACCAGCAAAATACCCTTTTCAATGACATTTTTCAGCGGCAGTCCATCTTGAATGTTGTTGACAAGTGCGGCTGTGATAAAGGGAATGAGTGTCTCGATGATCGACTCGCCCACAATAAAAATGAGCGTGAGGATCGTCGGCTTCTTGTATTCGCGCACACAGCCAAACAATCTTTTGAACATAGTTCCTCCTTTTCGGAAAATTCCCGATAGATCAAAATTAGTTTAGACCTAAACTAATTTTGCTTTAACTTAATTATTTTACCATTGCACCACGGAAAAGTCAAGGTTTATGCTTTAAATAAAGCATAATTCATATTACCTTCACAAAAAGGCACGCAGTGCACGGCTTAAAAAAACGCGATGGACGGTGAAAGGGAACGCCGTGTTTTCACGGCGTTCCCTTTCTTTTCATATTTTCGGCGTGCTTATTTTATAAGTATCCTTTTGGCTACAGCCCGCGCGACCGCCCCCCGCACAGGCACAGGCACAAGCACACGCACAACCGCCACCGCTAAAGCCGCCGCCGCGCGAGCGATGCTTGTTTTTTTCCGCCACGTAGGCGGGATTTCTGCGCCCATAGACGTGAACATGATGACCGTAACCGGTAAGAAATCCTCTGCCGCGCGCGTAAGACACGTAGCAATCGGCCACGAAGAGCTCGACAAGTGCCAAAAGAATCATGACGAATACACAAAATGTGATCACCCCACTCCGATCCTCTGCCAGCTCATCGTACACCCCCGAGTCATCAAAATCCGAATACGTAACCGTGCTCGGGTGATCGAAGACCTCCTCGCCGTAGATCACTCGCAGGGGCACGGTGGTGCCGTGCGGCATGCTCCCACTCCACAAAAGCCATCCTTGTGCCGAATCGGGCGCGTTGCTGCTCACATCAAAATCGTAAACCAGCCAGCGGAAGGTGTATGCCTCGACGTCGATCGCGTTAAACCAGCCGGGTACAAATTCGTAAAAATACTTTCCTTGCGAATCCTTGCAAAGCATATTCTTCTGATTGATCTTAAAGGAAAACTCGATCACCTCTCCCGGTTCTACGGGCTCATAAAAGGTGACATCGGCATAAACTGCGTATTCATCCTCGTAGCTTTTCAGCTCCGCAATGTTATGGGAAAGCGACTCCGGGTAGTAGGTCCAGCTTCCGTTGGCAAGACCGATGGATACCCACGTCAGCGGCTCGGACCCCTCCATCACGCACCAGCGAATGTGATATGTAATATCCAGAGACCCATCTGCGTATGGCTTGATCTCCAGATCATACCGTTCGATCACATCATCGGGCTGCGGGCGATAAAAAACGATCACGCAAAGAAGCGCCAGCTGTATGACGACCAAAACGCAAAGCAGCACAGTATAAAAAACGGGAAAGCGGCGGTGCTTCTTTACATATTCCTCACTGAAAAGATCTTTATCCTTTTTCATATATCCTCCCCCCGAAACGGACAGCTTTTCGCCGCATCATCCGTCATACCACGCAGTTTTTTTGCCAAGGGATGTGTCCACACGGTATCAAAATCATCGGTTAAAATATTGCCAAGTGCGCCGCCGGTGCCAAGCCAGCTCTGGCAGGGTATCACCGTGCCGTCAGGTGCGATCGCCATGTTGCTGAGTGCCGCACCGCAGGCGGGCACGCGCATGCCAATGCTTTCAAGTGCTACTGCGTCAACAAGCCCCGGAGAGGTAAAGTCTATTTCCATACCGTGCTCGTCGCAAAACGCTTTTGCCTCCCTTAAAATACCGAACAGCTCCTCTTTGGTAAGATCGTATTGCGCGTGATCATGGGCAGCACTGCCTGTGCAAATTAAACCACTAACGGTAACAAATCGTACACCAAGCTCAAAAAGAAAACGCAATGTACTGATATAATCGGCATTCAGACGGCAAAGCGGCGTATTTACACTCACATCAAGTCCGCCCGCAAGCGCGGTCCGAATACCCGCCACGGTCTCTTGGTGATGCATACCACCCACCAGCTTATTATGTATCTCGGCATCTGCGGCATATAGGGTGATCTGCACGCTGTCAAGCTCGGCAGCACAAAGCGCTGCCACCAGCTCCGCATCCAATCTTGTGCCGTTGGTATTCAGGCGCGTTACAAACCATTTTGCGTGTGAGATCATCTGTGCAAGATCCGCGCGACCCGTTGGCTCGCCACCCGTAAAGGTCAGCATCGGCACGCCTGCGCGGCGCAGCTTTTCGATAACGTCACACCACTCCGCCAAGGTCATCTCTTTTGTCTTGCCCAGCTGCTCACCGGCTGCATAACAAAACATACACTTTTGATTGCACTGCCAGCGCCCCATCCGGTCCGTCATGGCGCTGACCATAAGATCCATACGGTGCGGCGCTTTCATGTAGGCGGCATAGGTGCGCAGGGACATTTTTTCGATCTCAACATCGGCATTCTCGCCGCGCGCGATTGCAAAAAGGATCTGTGTCATATCGAGAAGATCATCGTACAGCGCGCCACTGCTTACCACGGGATAGGCTTTTGCGGTACGACGCACCGTGCGCGCGGCAATTTCTTTGTATGCCTCATCGGTGATCGGCTTTCCGTCAAAAGCATTGACCTCATCAATAAAACGGGAAAGCAAAAGCGCCCACGAGGGTCCGAGCGGCAACAAATAATATCCGTTTAAAATAACGATATACGGCGGATTTTTAAAAAGCGAAAAGCGCGGGGGAATCAGATGGATGCGCACAACACCCGGTCCATTGGGGTTAAAGGTGCAATGCTTTACGCCCCTTTTTGTTTCGCGCCACGCGGAAATTTTATTCAAAAGTCCCATACATCCTCCCAAATTTTGCTGATACGTACCTCAAAAACTTCATTTTTTCAAAACAGCCCTGCCATTTGCAAAATACGGCAGGGCTGTAAACATTATTTCTTTAACTGCTCTTTCACGTAAGCGATTTGCTCCCCAACCGACTTTTTCGAGGGGCCACCCACCGAAATGCGCTTAGCCACGCAAGTTGAAAGATCGATCGCCTCGTAAAGATCCTGCTCGAAAAGGTCACTGTACGCTTGATACGAGGAAAGCGGCAGTGTTTCTAAAACCGCACCCGTTTTGATGCATTCGGCCACGATCGCGCCCGAAATGCGGTATGCATCGCGGAAGGGCATGCCCTTTTTCACCAGGTAGTCGGCAAGGTCGGTGGCATTGATAAAGCCCTCCTCGGCGGCCTTGCGCATACGGTCGGCACGCACCGTCATGGTGGCGACCATCGGGGCCATCACGTCCAGGCACATCCGCACGGTCTCGGCGGCATCAAATACGCTCTCCTTATCCTCCTGCATATCCTTGTTATACGCAAGCGGCAGGCCCTTCATGGTCGTAAGCAGGGCCATAAGATCGCCGTAAACGCGACCCGTTTTGCCCCTGATCAGCTCTGCCATATCGGGGTTCTTCTTTTGCGGCATGATCGAGGAGCCCGTGGTGTAGGAGTCCGAGAGCTCCACAAAGCGGAATTCCCAGCTCGACCACAAAATGATCTCCTCGGAAAAACGAGAAAGGTGCATCATCAGCACCGAGCACGCGCTCATAAAATCGAGGCAAAAATCACGATCCGAAACACCGTCGATGCTATTTCTTGCAATGTCGGCAAAGCCAAGCTCACGAGCCTCAAACCAGCGGTCGGTATCGTAGGTGGTGCCGGCCAAGGCACAAGAGCCGATGGGGCTGACGTTCATGCGACGGGCAGCATCCTCAAAGCGCGACCGGTCGCGCAGGAGCATCATGGCATAGGCCAGCAAATGGTGCGAGAAAACAATGGGTTGCGCGCGTTGCAAATGCGTATATCCGGGCAAAATACACCCATCGTATTTCTCGGCCGCATCGGCCAGCACGTTGGCCAAAGCAACGATCTTTTCGGTGATCGCCGCGATCTCATCGCGAAGGTAAAGGCGAAGATCCAGGGCCACCTGATCGTTTCGACTCCTTGCCGTATGCAGCTTTTTCCCCACAGCGCCAAGGCGTGCGGTCAGCACCTCCTCGACGAACATATGGATATCCTCACAACCCTCATCAAAGGTCAAAGCGCCGCTCTCAAGATCCGCAAGAATTCCCCGAAGACCGGTGATCAATGCATCGGCCTCATCGGGTGCGATAATGCCCTGCTTGGCCAGCATTGCCGCGTGTGCCATGCTGCCCGTGATATCCTGCTTGTACATTTTGCAGTCAAAACGCAGCGAAGAATTAAAATCGTCCGCCAATTTTTCGGTCTCGCCTGCGGTTCGACCCGCCCACATTTTTGCCATAATCTTCTCTCCTTAAAAAATACCATAGGACTGCCGCACCTTTTTGGTGCGGCAGTCCGAGCTGCTTTTGATTATTTCAGCTTACCCTGGTCGGCCAAGGCCTGAACCTGGATCGGCAAGCCAAACAAATTGATAAAGCCGTTGGCGTCCTGCTGATTGTAATCGCTCTCACCAAAGGTCGCGATCTCCTCGCTGTAAAGCGTGTTGGGGCTCCATACGCCGGCATTGATCATATTGCCCTTGTAAAGCTTCAAGCGCACCTTGCCGTTTACGCGCTCCTGGGTCTTATCCACAAATGCGGCGAGTGCCTCACGCAGGGTGGTAAACCACTGGCCGTTGTAAACCAGCTCACCGTAGGTGACAGCCAGCTTTTGCTTCTCGTGCATCGTGTACTTGTCAAGACAAAGGGTCTCAAGAACGCTATGCGCCTTGTAAAGGATGGCGCCACCGGGAGTCTCATACACACCGCGACACTTCATACCGACAAGACGGTTCTCGACGATGTCAAGCAAGCCAATGCCGTTCTCGCCGCCCAGCTTGTTCAGGGCAAGAATGATGTTCTTCGCGGACATCTTCTCGCCGTTCAGGGCAACGGGTGCGCCCTTCACGAAATCGATCTCTACGTAGGTAGGCTTATCGGGTGCCGTGATGGGCGAAACGCCCATTTCAAGGAAGCCGGGCTTCTCATACTGGGGCTCGTTGCCGGTATCCTCAAGGTCAAGGCCCTCGTGAGAGAGGTGCCAAAGGTTTTTATCCTTCGAGTAGTTGGTCTCGCGGTTGATCTTCAGCGGCACGTTGTGCGCCTCAGCGTACTCGATCTCCTCTTCACGGGACTTGATATCCCACTCACGCCAGGGCGCGATGATGGGCATATCGGGTGCGAAATGCTTAATGGTCAGCTCAAAGCGGACCTGATCGTTGCCCTTACCGGTGCAGCCGTGTGCAATGGCATCGGCACCCTCCTTGATGGCGATATCCACGAGCGCCTTTGCAATGCAGGGGCGGGCATGGCTAGTGCCGAGCAGGTACTCCTCGTAAATGGCACCTGCCTTCACGCAGGGAATGATGTAGTTATCGACGTAATCGTCGGTCAGATCTAATACGTAGCACTTGGATGCGCCGGTCTTAATGGCCTTTTCCTCAAGGCCCTCCAGCTCGTCCGCCTGGCCGACGTTGCCTGAAACGGCAATGACCTCGCAGTTGTTGTAATTTTCCTTGAGCCACGGAATGATGATCGACGTGTCAAGACCGCCCGAGTAGGCGAGTACTACTTTTTTAATATCTTTTTTATCCATTTTTGATTCTCCTCTTTGTAAGAATTTGGGTAATGAACTCAATATGGCATTATCATAGCACTTCTCTTTCGGTTTGTCAAGCATTTTTTTGAATATTTTTGCATTATTTTTCAAATTGTAGTCAAAAGGCAAAAAAGAGGAATGCGAGAACTCCGTTTTTGTTGAAAATAAACGAGCCTCTCACCTGTTTAAAAATATGAACACATAATTATAAATTAAAATATGCCGCGCGCTCACGGCGCGCCAAGGCGCGCGTGCGATACCGACCGCATTTCGGTGTCAAGTCGCCTCTTCGGGCGGAAAGCAACGCGTCGAGATGAATATTTTTTCAAGTTTATTCACAAAATATGCATAAAAGCAAAAGCCGCCGTGAGAAAAGCCCTTGGAAAGGCTGCCTCACGGCGGCGAGGAAATATTATTGCATTTCCTCGATCGCGTCCTCGGAGCGAAAAATAAGAGAGATGCACCAAATACCGGCCAGCGCGACCACGGTATAAATAATACGGGCAAGGAGCGTCCCTGCGCCACCGCTGATCCACGCAACCGCATCAAAGCTAAAGAGCCCGATCGCGCCCCAGTTGAGTGCGCCGACCACAACCAGGATCAGGGCAATACGATCAATGACAGTCATTTTTTACCTCTTTTCTGAGAGCCTTGTATTCATTCACAATGCTCTCGGTCATAGTTTTTGCGTTTTTCTTCAAACAAAACAAGGCAAAAAATACCGATTTATTTACACGCGCCGTTTTTTGTGATATAATAAGGGATAGAAGAAAAAAGGGAGGACTACGCAATGCACGGTATCAAGGAACATTTGCCGGACTACGTGCCGGAATTGCTCGGGGTGCTCGCCGCTCACGGCAAGCGAGGCTATTTGGTCGGCGGCAGCTTGCGCGACCTCTTGCGCGGCGTCAAGCCCAACGATTTTGATCTCACCACCAACGCGACCCCTGCCGAGATGCTTGAAATTTTCAAGGATTACCGCACGATCGAAACGGGTCTTGCGCACGGCACGGTGACCGTCCTTGCAAAGGGGCATCCCGTGGAGATCACCACCCACCGTACCGACGGCATTTATACCGACAGCCGTCACCCCGACAGCGTCACCTTTACCGCCGATCTTACCGAGGATCTTGCGCGCCGCGATTTCACAGTAAACGCCATGGCGTGGAGTGAGGAAACCGGCTTGGTGGACCCGTTTGGCGGGCGCTCCGACCTCGAATGCCGCATCCTGCGCGCCGTGGGCGATCCCGAAACGCGTTTTTCGGAGGATGCCCTGCGTATCCTGCGCTGCTTCCGCTTTGCCGCACAGCTTGATTTTGACATAGACCCCGCAACCGAGCGAGGAGCCGCCGCCTGCGCCGCTCGCCTTTCGGGCATCGCCGTGGAGCGCATTTTTGCCGAGCTCACACGCACCCTCACGGGCGCGGCGGCGCAAAAGGGCCTGCTTGCCCTGGCAAACGCCGGATGCATCCCCGCCGTGTTTTTTGACACCAAGCCCGACCTCACCAAGCTTTCCTGTCTCAGTGCGTTGCCCGCCGAGCCCCCCTTGCGCCTTGCCGCCCTGCTCTCCCACGAATCCGAAGAAGGCCTCGCAAGCCTTGTCAAGCGCTGGCACGCACCGAACGCCTTCTTGAACGCGCTTTGCGCGACCGTTCGGGCACTGGGTGACGCGATCCCCGAAACGCCCTATGAGGCCCGTCGGTTTGTGTGCCGCCACTTCCCGCATTTTGAGGGAGCGTTGCTTCTAAAGGGCGTGCTTGAGGATCAAAGCACCGCCGAGTCACTCGCGCTTACGCGCACCGTCTTTAAGGACGGCACGGCCGTGGAGATCCGCCGTCTTGCGGTAAACGGACGCGAATTGCAAGAAAAGGTAGGGGTACGGGTTGAAAAAACAGCGACGTTGCTGGCCCGCCTGCAGGACCTTGTTTGGCAGGATCCCCAAAGCAACCGCCGCGACACATTGCTTACCGCGGCCCATAATATTTGCGAAAAGGAGAACTGGCGATGACGAAAAGCGTTTCCTTTGAAGAGCTGACCTATCTCTCGGCGGACGGAAAAACCACCGTTCACGCCTATCTATGGATCCCTACGCACTGCGAGCCCCGTGCGATCGTACAGCTCGCGCACGGTATGTGCGAGTATGTGTCGCGCTATGACGAATGGGCGCGTCGCTTTGCCGCCGAGGGCATTGTTTTTTGCGGCAACGATCATTTGGGGCACGGCCACACAGCTGCCGCCCCCGAGGATCTGGGCCATACCGCCGCACGCGGAGGTGCTGATTTTTTAGTCGAGGATCTATACACGCTCACCAAAACCGTTAAGGCGCGCTTTGAGGGCCTTCCCCTTTTCCTTTACGGGCACAGCATGGGCTCGTTTGTGGCACGCTTGTATCTCACGCGTTACGGCGAGGATCTCACGGGTGCTCTCCTCAGCGGCACCGCCGGTCCCGAGGCCCCCACAGGCATTGCGCTGACACTCGCGCACGGTCTTGCCCGAGCCAAGGGTGTGCGCCACCGCAGTAAATTCATCACCTCCTTGGCCTTTGGCGCATACAACAAACGCTTTGGTGAAGAAAAAGATCCCAACTCTTGGCTCACGCGCGTCAAAGAAGTGCGCGAACGCTATCAAAAAGATCCCTTTTGCCATTTTGTGTTCACCCTCGGAGGCTACGACACACTCTTCTCCTTGCTCGGTGCCGTTTCAAGCAAGCACTGGGCCGAAAATGTACCCAAGCACCTGCCTATTTTTCTCTTTTCAGGCGAGATGGACCCCGTCGGAAATTACGGCCGAGGCATTCAAAAAATATACCGCCGCTTGACCGAAACGGGCTGTAACGTCACTCAAAAGCTCTACCCCGGCGGCCGCCACGAAATGCACAATGAGGAAAACCGCGATGAGGTCTTTGCCGACATCATGGACTTTCTTTCAAAAATTCCAATGCCCGTTAAGGAGTAAATTATGAGCTTTGAAAAAATAAAGGAAACCAAAGGACGTATGCTCGGCATCGACTTCGGCGAAGCACGCACGGGTCTTGCCGTATCGGATGCCTCAAGGCTTCTCGCCTCGGGCATCGGAAACATCAAGGGCGGTGGACTTGAGCGCTCGGTCGAGGAGATCGCCGCGATCGTGGCGCGCGAGCGCATCAGTGCAATCGTCCTCGGGCTCCCCGTCAACATGAACGGCACCGAGGGTCCGCGCGCGGCGCGTATCCGCCAATTCGGCGCGCTTCTTGAAGCGCGCATGCCCGATGTACCCCTCGCCTATATGGATGAGCGTATGACCACCATGGCGGCCTCCCGTTTTTTAAACGAAACCAACACACGCGGCGGCAAACGCAAGGGCGTGATCGACACCCTATCGGCCGAGATCATTTTGCAAAACGCGCTGGATCGCTTAAAGCGGTAACCACATGATGAAGGAAACAAGAAGCCTGATGATCGGGGGCGTGCGGTACGACTACGTGCTGGAGCGCAAAAAAATGAAAAATCTCACACTGCGCGTGTGGCCCGACGGGTCTTTGCACGTTTCAGCCCCCACCCGAACACCTCTTACACGTATCGAATCCTTTCTTACCGCGCACACGGTATTTATCGAAAAAACGCGTCGCCAATTGGAAGAAAAGACGCTCAAAAATCCCCCGTTGCGGCTGGCCACAGGCGACATTGTACCGATTTGGGGATTTCCCCACACTGTTTTTGTCACAAAAACAGCGAAACGGTGCGCAAAAATTGAGAAAGGAATGCTGGTGCTGGGGGTAAAGGACCCCGAAAGCGATGCCGAGCGACTTCGTTGCTTCGGTGACTTTCTTGACCGTGAAGCAAAGTCGCGTTTGGTACCGCGCGTAGCGGAGCTGACTCCGCTGTTTGCCCCAAAGCCACCGACGCCCCCCGCGCTCACCTTTCGCACCATGAAAACCAAATGGGGGGTATGCCGACCGCGCGAGGGACGCGTGACCCTCAACCGCAATCTTGTGTTTTTGCCCCCAACCTTAGCCGATTACGTGATTTATCATGAGCTTGCGCACTTTCACCATGCCGATCACAGCGCCGCCTTTTGGCAGTACCTTGAGGGCCTGATGCCCGATTGCAAAGAAAAAAGGAAGGCTTTAAACGCCTTCCCGATTCCCAAATTCAAAGCACCGAAAGCATAAAAAAACGCGCCCCGTTGGGGGCGTGTTTTTCTTTTAAATCGACACCATACAAGCCACGAATAAGCCGATAAGCAACGCCGCGGCCGAAAGCACAAGCAACAGCAGCACGCGCGAAATACGGCGTACACGCAGCATCTCCGAGCGCGCGGGGCGTATCAGCAAAAGCGTGGCAGCCACCAAGGCCGCGCCAATCGCCACGGCCGAGAAAATGATCATAAACACGACCAAAAATGCCACGCCGATCGATTCGATGCCCACCACGCCGTGAATATGTACGTTAACCAACGCCGCAATGCCAAAATAAGCGGCAAAAACAGCGATCAATATGGCGGCAAGCGCAAAAAACGCACCAATAATAAACAATACCTTTTCGCTTGTTTTCATCATTATACCTCATTTCCCCACGCAAAAGCGTGAAAAGATATTCGCTACGATATCCTCACCCACAGCTCTGCCGTCAACCTCGCCAAAGGCAGATAGCGCGAGCTCCGCCTCTACACAAGAGGCATCGAGAGGAATACCGGCATCGAGCGCCGCGATCGCGGCATCCAGCGCCTCGGCGGCACGGACAAGGGCGGCAAACTGTCGCGCGTTGGCGACCACGGCATCGTTTCGGATGTCGAGTGTCTCGTCGGTGTAAAGTCGCTCCACGAGGCTTGAAAGCGGTGAAATATCCCCCGTTTTGGCACTTATTTTGACTACGTGGGCAAAATCGGCCAAGACCTCACTTGGGAAATCACCACCCCGGTCCTCTTTGTTGAGGACTGCTACCACGGTGCCTTGCACGCGCTTTAGCCGTTCGATGAGTGCGCGTGTTCCCCCATCGGGAGCCTTGCTTCCATCAAGCACCAAAAGAACCAGCTCCGCCTCATCGATCGCGGCATCGGCACGCGCCACGCCGATTTTTTCCACGGCATCCTCGGTGTCGCGAAGCCCTGCGGTATCCGACAAATGAAGCGTCACCTGCCCGAGCGCGGCCGTTTCGCTAATAATATCGCGCGTAGTGCCCGCAATATCGGTCACGATCGCCGCATCGCGTCCGACGATCGCATTATAAAGAGTGGATTTGCCCGCATTGACGGGGCCGCAGATCACGGTCCTCACGCCGTCACTGACGGCTCTGCCCGTGTGCCACGTAGCGGCAAGCGCGGCAGTGCGCTCCCTTACCTCAAGAAGTGCCGCACGCAGCTCCTGCTCGCTCATACTGTTTAGATCCTCATCGGGGAAATCGACCTTGGCATAAATGTCGGAAAGAATGGCGGTAAGCCGCTCATACAGTGCCGACGTGGCATCGGCAAGCTTCCCCTCCATACCGCCGCGTGCCAAAAGCATCTGCCCCTTGGTACCGGCCTCAAGCAGCGCCCCCAGCGCCTCGGCTGAGGCAAGGCCCATTTTGCCATTTAGCATTGCGCGTGCCGTAAACTCCCCTGCCGTCGCAGGACGGGCCCCGGCTGCCAACACCGCGCCGAGCACGGTTTCGGTCAAAAGGACACCCCCGTGGCAGGAGATTTCCGCCACATTCTCACCCGTAAAGGAGTGGGGCGTCGCAAAATACGTCACAAGTCCTTCATCGATCACATCACCGTCAGGGCCCACAATATGGCCAAAGCAAGCGCGGCGCGCGTACTCCACGGGGTCCTTCCCGCAAGGCACAAACACGCGCTTCAAAATGGCGACACACTCCTCACCCGAGATGCGGATAACGGCAATACCGCCCTTGCCGCGCGGTGTTGAGATCGCGGCAATGGTATCATAAACCTTCATAAAAATCACAACACGGTGTCGGGTGCCTTACGAAGCGCCCGACACCGCGCCCTTTACTTTTGATTAAAATTCAGCAAACTCGTCAAACTCGCGACGGGGTGCCGCGGTCTCGGTTGCCTCGGTATCAAGGTACATGACGACCTTGCGGTTGTTCTCACTGCCGATCGAGTTGGTCGAAACACCCTCGATGTTTTGCACCTCAGAGTGAATGATGCGACGCTCGTAAGGATTCATCGGCTCAAGCATAACACTCTTTTTGTAGCGCAGGACCTGCTCAGCCTTGCGTCTTGCAAGCGCACGAAGGGTCTCCTCGCGCTTTGCGCGATAGTTCTCAACGTCCACGGTGATGCGGCAAAACTCACGCTTCTCACCGGCGATCTTTTTGTTTGCGGCAAGGTTGGCAAGGTACTGGAGCGAATCCAGCGTATCGCCGTGGTGGCCGATGAGCACGCCTGCGCCCTCGCCCTCCACACGGATCAGCTTGTTCTCATCCTTCTCGCTGCCGGGCACCAAAGTGACCGTTGCATCAATGCCCATACCGCGAACGACCTCGCGGATCAGCTCGACTGCGGCGTACACACCCTTTGCGCTATAAGAAGCGCTGATCTTTGCGGCTACGGCGCCAAGACCAAGGAAGCCTTTTTTGGGCTCCTCCAAAACCGTGTAGGTGATCGCATCGGCAGCAGGTGCGCCGAGCTCCGCTACGGCCTTAACTACCGCATCCTCTACCGTTTTTGCGGTTACAATAATTTCCTTTTTCATATTGATTTCCTCACTTATTCTCGTTGTCGTCGTTTTTGCGGTCCTCTTTGAGGTTCGGCACGTTGCCCTTCTTTTGCTTTGCGGGAGCCTTGGACGCGGCCGGCTTCGGCGGCTCAGGCTTCACGGGCTCCTCAACCTTGTCGGGCACAGGGGGCGGCAGAGGCTCGTCATCCTCGTCGATATAGTGAAGGGAACGGGGCTTGGATGCACCCTCGGGACGTTCCACGGCGTGACGGCTCGGCTTTTTGCCCTTCAGGGCCTTTTCAGCCTCCTTATAATCCTCCTCGGTAAAGGTGGGGATCGGCATGACCCTACTCATAATGAAGGATTTGAGCGTGGTGATCACACTCTTGAACATCCAGTAAATGCCAACAGCGGCAGGCACGATAAACGCGATATATACGCTCATCAGGGGCATGGTGATGTCCATCATATTGTTGGAGCAACCCATTTGTGCATCCTGCGCGGCAGGCTGATAGGTGAACTTGCGCGTGATCTTCATGCTGAAGAAGTAGAACACGAAGGTCAGGATCGGCACCAATACCAAAATGCTGGTAAAGGACGGAATGTTACCCATATTGATGCCAAAGAGCGTAAAGTCGGGCATAGCACTACCAACGTTCAGGGCCTCGTAGCACTCGCCGGCATTCGAGAAATAAGCAAAGTTCTTAAGGCCCTCGAGCTTATTGCCGGCTTGTGCCAGCAGCTCGATCGAGCCCTTACCGTTGCCAATGGCAATACCAAGACCGCCCGCCGCCTTTGCGGTGGTGCAGTAGGTCGTAAGAGCCTGGGTGAGCGTAGCCGCCTTGCCAAGCACGTAGCGCAGGGGGTCGATTACGATCTGGTAGAGGGCCAGAATCACAGGAAGCTGAATGAGCAGGGGCAGGCAGCCACCCATGGGGTTGAAGCCCTCCTCCTGATACATCTTTTGGATCTCCTGCGCCATCTTTTGCTGTGTCGCCTGGTCGGTGCGGCCCTTGTACTTGTTGCGGATGGCCATTTCCTTCGGGCGAAGCTTGGCCTGCTTGATGGAGTTCTTTTGCTGCTTGATGCCGAAGGGCAGCATAACGATCTCAACCACAACGGCAAACACCAAAAGACCGAGCACGTATTTACCGCCCGTGATCTTGGTGATGATCTGCAAGAACTTACCGATCCAAACCAGCAGGGTGTCAATGGGGCCGTTGTCGGTTTCAAGCGAAACCGTTTCTCTCATACGAGTCACGATCTCCTTGACCTGCTCGGCAGTAAGTGCCGTGCGGAATTCCTCGAATTTTACCTTGGATGCATCATCCTGGGGCTTTACGAGCTCGAGTGCGGCCTTAGCGCCATCAAGATCGACCGTGCCCTTGTCGGGTGCCTCGGCATTTTTGTCAAAGCCCTCGGCACTCATATTGTAGCCACGCGAGGCGGCCACAAATTTTTCACGCGCCTCGGGACTCATCGGCACGATGCGTGTGAAATACGTGACGGCATCCACGTCAGCGGCGGTCCACTTGGAGTCGATCGCCTGACCCTTATTGCCACCACACGAGGTGAGCGAAAGCATTGCCGCCGAGAGCATCAGGAGTGCCAATGCTACGGCCGCAATTCTTACGATTCTTGTCTTTTTCATAGATTTTTTTCCTTTCCATGGACGGAAGTATCGTCGGACACATTGTCCGCTACTTCACAATTGAACGCATTATTTTCTTCTTGCCTCACGGAGTCGCTGCCGTTCCCACAGCACGCGTGAGGGTCGGGGATATCACGCGGACCCTTATAACGAAGGCCCTTTTCGGGCACGGGGTCATAGCCCCCCTGACAGTAAGGGTTGCACCGCAGTATCCGCCAAACGGTTAAGATCATCCCCACAAAAAAGCCGCGCTTTTGAAACGCCTCTAAGGCATACGCCGAGCAAGTGGGCGTAAAGCGGCAGCAAGCACCGCCCTTTAAGGGGGATAAAAATTTCCTGTAAAAGCGTATAAGACCGATACAAAGGTACTTCATACCGTACCGTCTCCCAGCATACCGAGTGCGCGAAACGCACGAAGCATGTCCTTTGCGACGTCACCCGTCTTTTTTCCTTTGATCTCATCGCGCGCGACGAGAATCACGAGATAGCCGCACTTGATGCCTCGCTCCGCCTTCACGGCGCGGTAGGCCTCACGCAAAAGACGCTTGGCGCGGTTGCGGAGAACCGCCCCGCCAAGGCGCTTACCCACCGAAAGCCCCACGCGGTTGAGATATTTCTTTTCGGGGTTGGCGAGCATCAGTCTTTTGGCGGCGTAATCACGCAGGATGTAAACAGCCACGGTCTTCGTCACAAAGCGTTCCCCTTTTTGAAACGCTTTGTTGTAAAGATGATGTTCCTTAATGGCGTAATTCTTCATGGCAAAAGCCCCTTTTCACACTTCCGTTACGATAAAATGAACCATTGATTTAAAAAAAGAATACAAACGAAAAATACCGATGTCCATGACAGCTGCCAGAGACATCGGTGGTTTTCTATGTGGCGCGGGACTCAGTAAGTCAGTCTCTTTCTGCCTTTTGCACGTCTTCTCTTCAGAACGTTTCTGCCGTCGGCAGTTCTCATTCTCTTTCTGAAACCGTGCTCTTTCTTTCTTTGACGTTTTTTGGGTTGGTAAGTTCTGAGCATCGTTTAGCACCTCCTTAAACTTAGAATCGGAAGCGTGTTTCGGGTGATACCTTGTATCCTGAACCGGAACGCTTTTTACAGTGACCTATTTATTATATATGTACTTTCCTGATTTGTCAATAGTTTTTTTCGTTTTTGGCAAATTTTTTTCTTTCCCTGTAAATATATTGCCCCAAAGCACCGCGGCTCTTGCATTTTTGGGGCCGCTGTGATATACTGATAAACGCGCCCTTCTCGGTGCGCATAGAAAAGAGGAATTATGAAAATTTTGGCTTTGGGTGACGTGGTCGGCGAGCGCACGTTGCCGTTTTTAAAGGAAAAATTATGGAGCAAACGCCGTGAGCTGGGTGCAGACCTTGTCATCGCCAACGGGGAAAACGTGTGCGACATCCACGGCCTCTCACCGCGGTGTGCCGAGGTGCTGCTGTCCGCAGGCGTTGATTTTATCACCTCGGGCAATCACATTTTTGACCGCCGCGATGCACACGATTTTTTAAACGATGCCCCTTCGGTCATCCGACCCTGCAATTACCCGGCCGCCTGCCCCGGCGAGGGCTCGCGCATCATCACCTCCGCCGAGGGTTGGAGGGTGCTTGTGGTAAACGTCGCAGGCTCGGTCTTTATGGAGGCCTTGGGGGACCCCTTCCGCGCCGTGGAATTTGAGCTGGACCGTCACCGCCGCGGCTACGATCTCGCAGTTTTGGACATTCACGCCGAGGCTACCTCGGAAAAGCTCGCCCTCGCGCGCTATTTTGACGGCCGCTTTGCCGCTATTTTCGGCACACACACGCACGTTCAAACCGCCGATGAGCAAATTTTGCCGAACGGCACAGGCTACATCACCGACGTCGGTATGACCGGCCCCACCGAGAGCATTCTCGGCGTGACTCCCGAAAACGTGATCGAAAAAATACGCACGCACATGCCCCGCCGCTTCACGGTAGCCGAGGGGCCGATCACCGCAAACGGTGTGCTTTTCGACATCGATCCCGTCACGGCCAAAACCAAGGCCGTTCGACGCATTATATTCTAAAAAGGCAGGTAACGGTATGGGAAAAGTAAAATTCCGCGGCGGTGCACTCTTAGCACCCACGCCTCCCGTTATGGTCAGCTGCGGCACAGAGGAGGCCGCCAACATCATTACGGTCGCTTGGTGCGGCATCACGAACACCGTGCCTCCCAAGGCCTACATTTCGGTGCGCCCCTCACGCCACTCCTACGGCATCATCAAGGAGCAGGGTGAATTTGTCTTAAATCTCACCCCATCCTCGCTCGTAAGGGCCGCCGACTATTGCGGCACCTACACGGGCAAAAAGGTGGATAAATTCAAAAAATGCAACCTCACCAAGCTCACGGTGGACGAGGTGAAGGCCCCGCTCATCGCCGAGGTGCCCCTCTCGCTTTGCTGCCGCGTCACCAACGTGCTGCCGCAAGGATCGCACGATATGTTTTTGGCCGACATAGTTGCGGTTTATGCCGACGAAGAGCTCCTTGACGACAAGGGCAAGCTTCACATGGAACGAGCCGGGCTTTGTGCCTACGCCCACGGTGAATATTTCGCACTGGGCAAGCGCATCGGCAGCTTTGGATTCTCGGCCAAAAAGAAAAAACAGGGCAAGCCCCATAAATAAAGCCTCCCCCCGTTTGCCGTCGGCAAACGGGGGCTTGAATTTTTTGGAAAGACATCTTGCATTTTTTTCAAGTATATGATATAATATATTTCAATATTTTGAAAGTGAGGACCTGTTCCGTGCAATTTGACAGCAAAAACATTGCAAGTGAAGCCGAACAAAACGAACTGTTGCGCGAATTGGTAGAAGAATCGAAGAGCGAATATCAGATCCCCGCCTCGGCATTTGATAACTATCACATCAAGCGTGGCCTGCGCGAGCCCGACGGCTCAGGCGTTATGGCCGGTGTTACGCGTGTTTGTAATGCCCACGGCTACATCATCAACGAGGGCGAGCGTATGCCCGTTAACGGTGAGCTTTATTACCGCGGTTACCGTATGACGTCGCTGTGCGACAACTTTATCAAGGAGGATCGCTTTGGTTTCGCTGAGACCTGCTACCTTCTCTTCTTCGGCCACCTGCCGACCAAGGAGCAGCTGGAAAAATTCTCGCGCCTCATCAGCAGCTACGAAAATCTCCCGCCCCGCTTTGACGAGGATATTTTGATGAAGGCCCCCTCCCGTTCCGTTATGAACAAAATGGCCACGGGTGTGCTTTCTCTTTACGCATACGATGAAAACCCCGACGATACCAGCCTGGCCAATATGCTGCGTCAAAGCATGTCACTGATCGCGCGCGTGCCGATCATTGCCGCGCACGCCTACGCTGTGAACCGCAACGTCTTTGGTGGACATAGCCTGAATTTGCACAATCCCCACCCCGAGCTCACCACCGCGCAAAACTTCTTGCGCATGCTCCGTTCGAACAAAACCTACACCGATGAGGAGGCAAAGCTCCTGGATCTTTGCCTTGTCGTTCACGCCGAGCACGGCGGCGGTAACAACTCCTCGTTTGCTTGCCGCGTACTCTCCTCCTCGGGCACGGATACCTATTCCGCGATCGGTGCCGCGATCGGGTCTCTGAAGGGCCCCCGTCACGGCGGCGCCAATATCAAGGTGCAGGAGATGTTTGACAACATCAAGCAAAACGTCAAGGATCCGCTCGATGAGGATGAGCTGTCGGCTTACCTCCTCAAGATCATGAACGGTGAGGCCAATGACGGCAGTGGTCTTGTGTACGGTATGGGCCACGCCATTTACACCAAATCTGACCCCCGTGCGCAAATGCTCAAAAAGCAGGCTCGCGACCTAGCCGAGAAGAAGGGCTTTTCCGAGGACTTTGCCCTGCTTGAAGCCATTGAACGCCTGACCCCCGAGCTCTTCCGCCAGTACAAGGGCCTTTCTAAGGACATGTGCGCAAACGTGGACCTTTACTCCGGTCTTATTTACCGCATGCTCAATATTCCCGAAAGCATGTACACGCCCCTGTTTGCCATCGCGCGTGTTGCGGGCTGGTGTGCACACCGTATTGAGGAATATACCACCGCCAAGCGCATCATTCGCCCGGCTTACAAGTGCATCACGCCCTCGAAGATCTACGTGCCGCTCAGCGAAAGAAAATAACAAACAAAAATAACCGCTTTTCAAGCCCCACGGGGCGAGAAAAGCGGTTATTTTCTTTATTCAAGCACCAAGGAACGCCGCGCCGATAATGCCCGCATCGTTGCCGAGCTCCGCAATAACGACCTTGGTATCGGGGGGGATTTCGCCGCCGTACTTTTCTTTGTTTACAAGAGGCACGAGCGGCGCGAGCAGTGCCTCGCCCTCACCCGAAATGCCGCCGCCCACACAAATCACCTCGGGACGAAAAATATTTATCATATTGGTGATACCGCATGCAAGATAAGAAATATAGGTATCTACCACCTCACGGGCAGCCGCATCGCCCGCGCGCATCGCATCAAAGGCGGTTCTGCCATTGACTTTGCCGCGCTTTTGTGAGAGCTCATCCATCCGGGTTTTGCGCCCCATGTGGCGACATTCTTCCATTTTTTCCTTTGTCATGCGGATAAGAGCTGTTGCCGAGCTATACGCCTCCCAGCAGCCGCGCCTGCCACACGTGCAGGGCGCGCCGCCTTGCTCGATCACCATGTGCCCGAGCTCACCACCCGCAAAATTGGAGCCCGAAAGAAGCTTGCCGTCGATGATCACACCGCCGCCAACGCCCGTGCCGAGAGTCACCATCACCGAGCCCTTCGTGCCGCGCGCGGCACCTGCGATCGCCTCACCCCAAGCCGCCGCGTTCGCATCATTCTCTGCGTGCACGTTTTGGATTCCGGTTTTCGCGCGAAGCAGCTCTACTACGGGAAAATACTCAAAGGAAAAATTATTGCAATATCCCACCACGCCCTTGGTCGTATCCACTGCCCCGGGGCAAGCGACGCCGATCGCCTCAACGTCCGAGAGCAAAACGCCTGCGCTTTGACAAACACCGCGGCAAAGCTCCACCATTTTGTCTGCAATCTCCTCGGCGGTGCGCTCACGCGCCATGGTGGGGGCACTATCCTTGCTTACGATCTGATATTTTTCATTTACAAGCCCCACGGCAATGTTCGTGCCGCCAAGGTCAATGCCAATACGGTACATAGCTCTCCCCTTCCATGAATAAATGTCACATACCAATGTTTTTTGCGGAATACTTCTCAAGCTCGAAGCCCTCCGCCTTCACATCCCTCGGCGAAATACCGAGCATCGGGCAAATGGCGGCAAGCACCTTGCCACCCATGTAAGCAGCACCCACGGGGGTGTTATAATGCGTCATATCCGAGCAGTATTCGGGGGCGATATTTTTTGTATGTTCGTAAAGATCGTTGATCACAGTATCGGTTTCCCCAAGCACCGCAAGCGCCGCCGCGTTGAATTTCTCGATCACGGCATTGTGGCGGCGGAAATTCCCCTTATACCCCTCTTCACGCACCGCCGTCGTCGTGGCAAACACAATTTTCGCGTGCGGAAAAAGCATGCGCAGGCGCTTATCGATACGCCGAATCATATCCATATAGTGTTCGATCGAGGAAAGCGGCCCGTCGTCGAGGATCTCTCCCACGTCCCAAAGCCCTACGTTCCAATGAACAAGGTCCATATCCCCGGGCCATTTCTGCTCCTTTTTCCATGCGGCCAAATAACGCAGCGTATATTGTGAAAAGCGACAGTTTTCGGGGGGATAATAGACCTCCGCGACCTCCGAAAGTGACTCTCTTACGTACTTGTCGTAGCCCATGCGGATCGAATCTCCAAGCAGCAAAACCTTTTTCATCCTTATTTCTCCTTCTTAAATATTATTAAAATTTAGTTGTTCATCGAGTACACGTACAGCTCCTTGCCGTCAAGATCCGCACCTCGCAGCGGCACCTGCCGCACGGATAAGTCGTCATACGTGGTGTAATAATAAACACCCGTATCGGTGTTACAGCAACAGGTGTAGCGTGTGTATTCATACTCGCCCGTGGTGGTCAGTACACACCCGCGCGGCATCGCGACCGCTCGCAAAATATGAAAGAATTGCGCCACGCTTGCCGCCTCGCTCCCATCGCACACCGATTTTTCCTTCACGAACACCGCACGCACAAAGCGCGAGGCGCTGCTGAAATCACCGGGGAGCCCGATCGCACCAAAGCCAAGGCCGTGATTCACAAGAGAGAGCCTGTCTGAGAGCGCATTCGTTGCCGTGCCCTCGTGCAATCCCATATATCGGTTCAAGTTTGCACGGTGAAACGGAAAGGGCGGCTCGTTGGTGAGCACACCAAAGGGGTTTTCGTACACGCGAAGCCCCCGCTTCGTGCATTCCACCGTAACACTCGCGTTTTTGTCTGACACGATCCAGTGCAAGGGGGTTGCACAAAGTGACTTACTGAAATTACAATCTACGATCTCGATCCCGTCAAGGCACTTCCCGGCTTCCTCAACGCTCGCGCAAGTGGAAAGCACAAAGGGGATCAGTTCAAAGGGCGCAATGTTTTTTCGCCCCGTCACGCACGCACCGTACGCGGCACTTTCGGGGAAATTCAGCGCCGCCACGCTAAGCCCCATTTCGTTGGTCGCCTCAAAATAAAGCGGATAATTTTCCACCACCGCCGCCGTGCCGATCATGGCATATCGCCGCGAGGGGCCTGCAACAAAACGAAATGCGAGGGGGAAATTGCGTGGCGTAACAACCACACACTCCCCGTATCCTCTTTCAAGATCAAGATTGCGGCCAAAATAATGACATCTTGTTTGATAGCTCACTGCCGTGCACACCGTACTCCATTCTCCTTTACCATACGAATGGAATTAGTTTGTGCGTTACCTTTTCCTTATATGCGTCGTACCCATCAAGCTGTGCTAAGAGTACCCTCTCCTCGTTTGCGATACGAACGACCAGCAAAGCAGGATATAGCGCAAACGGAATAAGCCCGAAGAAAGACCCAAGGATCAGCGGCAGGGGCAGAAACATCAAAAGAGTGGCAAAATACATCGGATGGCGCACCACGCCGTAAAGGCCCGTGGTGATCACGGTTTGGTTCTCCTGTACCTCAACGGTACGCGAGAGATAAGCGTTTTCACGCATCACCTCGGCATATATACCGTAGCCGATCAAAAACAGAATGGATGCAAAGACGGTGAGCCAAACAGGCACACTCGACCAGCCAAAGCGGAAATCCAGCGCCGAGAGCACAAAGCCCACGGGAAACATCAGGCCCGAAAGTGCCACAACGCTCCTTTGGGCCTTTTGCTTCTCCTTATTTTGCAAGCGCTTTTGAAGAAGCCCCGGTGCTTTAATAAACAAAATCAAGCCCAAACACAGCATTGGTAAGAACAAAAGTACCATAAAAAGCCACGCATGGGGGTAAAAAATCGTGCCGGCGGGCAAGAAAAGCAGGAACACCAAGAGCAGTAGCCCCACTAAAAATTTAGCGAGCGCTTCAAAAAGGAGCTTCACCATACCCTCAGACCCTTCTCTTAAAGTTACCAAACACCTCATTGACCTTTTCAAAGCTTGCAAAGGTATCAGGGTGTTTTTTTAAAATTCTCATCATATCGCCGATCTGGCGCTTGTTGATGATACAAACCAGCATATATTTATCGGTGTCGGAATACATGCCATGCACCTTGATCTCGGTCACGCCGTGGCGAAGCTGCCTCATCAGCTCGGCTGCCAATTCGTTTGGTTGTGTGGTCACGATCTCGAATTTGTACCCGTTTTTGATACCGCTAAGACCGTGATCAACGATCATATTGGCAACGAAAAGGTTGAGCAACGTACAGATCACGGGCGTGATCCTCATGCCATAGACGAAGAAGGCGATAAACACCACGCTGGCATCCAGAATAAAGGATATGTAGGCAATGTTGATTTCCGGCTTTGCCTTTTTGATCAAGGCAGAGATGGCGTACGTGCCACCACTCGCGCCAAATCTTTTCAACATGAGCGAAAAGCCAAAGCCCGAAATAACGCCCGTTGCAATACAGGCAAACACGATATTGAAATCGTCTTGATTGTTTTGCAAAGAATACGGCAACGCACCGATCGCATTGTAAAGATACGGTACAAAGGATTGCACCACCATATAAACGCTTAGCAGAGCACCCAGCTTTTTGTTTATCATCGCACTCAGCAACACAAAGATGGGGAGATTAAACGCCACCATCAGCACGGACCAGCTGACCTTATCGGCAATCAAATGGTGCGTGATGGTAGCAAGACCCCCGACGCCGCCGGGCGCAAAGCCGTTACTGTTTTGAAAAAAATGATACGCCGTGCCAACGATCACACCGGCAACCACGGCACAGAGTATGTCAAGTAGTAATTCCTTCTTTTTAGCACCGCTATTCATCATAGCTCTCCTTTTTATCCTTCTTGTTCTTTGTCAAATCTTGCCAATGCCGCTTCAAGCTCCGCGCCTTCCTCGGCAGTTGCAATTTCGGACAAGGTTTTATTTTCATCATACTCGTAGGCGAGCAAATGATTTTCGTCCTTTTCATTATAAAAAACCGCGTAGTCCTTCCCGAACCTGTCGCTGTGGTAGGTAAACAGCACGCGAAACGTGAGGCGCTCCCCCTCGTTTGTGGTAATAAATAAAATGTTGTTGATCTTCTTTTCCATACCGTTACCGTCTTTTTCGTAAAAAGAAGTTATTATGCGAGCACAGAATTTACCGCCTTGATGACGATCTTTCGCTCCTGCTCGGTGACGGGCGCGTCCAAATCGTCAAAGGAGTTGCCCGTGATATCCTTTCCCGTGAGGAACCTATACCAGCAAAGCGCCAGCAAATATCTGCCCGCTCCAAGAGATGCGTGATAGGTATCGCGGTGCACCTTTTCAAGCCCCAGCTCCAAAGCCCGCATCATGGCTTCACCACAGGGTATGATGCCTGAGGCTTGTATCTTCTCTGCCGCCTTGCTGTAGCAATCGCGAATGGCGGATAGCATTTCACTTGCCGAAGCATATCCCCGGTGCATCAGCTTTTCACTACCGTCCTCGTACGCCCACGTTTGATGGATCAAAATTTTCGCGTGCGGACAATACCTTTTGACATACTCCGCCAGCGCCTCGATGTAGGGCGAGTAGGTTTCATAGCTCCCACTAAAAGGGCTCGCCTGCTGCAAAGTGATAAAATCCCAATCATCGCTGATAAGTGCTTGTCTTATCGAAACCTTAATGCCCGTTTTTTCTCCGTTAAACTCAAAATCGTATGCCGCGTTGTCATCCAGCATATTCAAATAATGCTTGCGCAAGGGGCAGCCGCCAATATAAAGATTGACAGCCTTCAATTCCGTGCCATCCCCTTTTGCCAAGCGGTGCAAATACCGCTGCGCGTCATGCGAAAAGCTGTTTCCAATGGATAAAATTTTCATAACAAACCTCTTCTATATTTTTATTTTATAAGACAAACGACACTCTCAACGTGGGTGGGGACTCCAAAAGGTCTCAAAATGGTCGAAAACGGGGGTTGTAATACCTTAAAGTCTCATTTTGAGTCGTAAATTTTGTCGAAAAGCATTGAAATGCTATCATAGTCAATGCCATGTTTTCTCGTCCAACGGTTAACGGGATAAGCCGCATATCCTCTGTCACTCAGCGGCAAGAGCATATCTCTTTCGCAAATGTGTCCGGCGGTAACACCAAAAGAGTCGTCTGTATGCAAAATATTGAGATAGCCAAGCATATCGATAAACGCCTCGATCTGCTCCATTGTCATTGCTAATAGTCCGGATTGCTTCAATTCTCGACGTAGCTTTCCCGATGTCGTGTTTTGAGGTGAATTTTCTATGACCTCAATAATTCTTTTGAAATGCTCGTAATCCGAAATTGAATGGTTGGGGCGTGGAAGTGTTTTGTATTCTTCTAAAAATATAATTGCCGTGTTAAGATCAAAATTGAATGGAATTAACGCTTTAAAATAGAATTGCTCCATGGCAACGTTGATGTACCAAAATTGCATCTTAGGTTCTGTGCTGATAGTGTGTTGATAGCCGCATATCTCGCAACGATTTTCGTTGTATCTGTCCTCAAATTCACCGTCCTTGCCGACTACCGAGCCGACATATTTTTTCTTAAATTCGTGAGGGGGCAAATTTTTAATATAGTAGTAGCAAGCAAGTGCTGTTCTGTATTCGGGTGCATTATGTGCGACACCGTAGAGAAAATCTTTTGCCAATTCTTTAACCGAAAGCGTTGCAATTAATTCTTTTGCATAGTGTATCGCCTCATCGTGCGGATAAACAGTTTCGCATAGCTTCATCGTACCCTCGCTGACGGCAGGAAGGTATTCGAGAACAGGCGTAGTCCAAAAGTCGCGAAAATCCTTGCGAGCAAAACGCTTTAAGAGCTTGAGTGCGGTAATCTTATTGCAAGGCGCAGTGGGCGAAGCTTGATACGCCTTGATCTCCTCAATATAAGCAGCATTGATTTCGCCCGATTGCGAGCCGTTTGTTTGCCATGCCGCAAGCGGCAGAGTAAAATTTTCATCACCGACAGCATTTGCAATGGTTTCAGATATTGCTTCTACAATGTTCTTTTCTTCTTTCACGGTGCTGCTCCTTTCGTCTTGTTTACCAAACAGCTGTAAAATTGTATTTTCAAGTATTGCTCAAAATCACTTTTGTCCGTTTAATGATTTGACGACGTTGCCGTCATGAATTGATGCTATCGCATAATGATTTCTCGCTTTGTTCCATGAATTGAGTTGCAACCTCAATGCGCCGCAGGCGAACTTAGTTGTCGAGCCGATGTGGGCGGGGACTCCAAAAGGTATATTTTATCTATTTTTGTCCTTTAAAACTGCGACTTGGCTATTTGATTGTTTTGTCAATCGCGGATAACCTTCCCATATTTTTTAATTATAACTTCACTTATCTTATCTTCAAGCATAGCGGCGTGATCGTAATCTCGCCTCTCGTTCCATTCCTGCTTATCGTATCTTGACGCCAGTCCGCGATACTCCGCCCTTATCACTTCTTTTTGCGCTTCGGTCAGATAGCGAAGCGGAGTTTTGCGTATGGTGTCCACATCGCAGCCGAGCTCCTCGCCTCTTGCGCGCATTTCGGCATAGTAAGCGTCAAGCAGGGGCTTTTCGTCTGCGGGAGCGGTAAGGTCCAGGCTTTTGAGCGTTTCGTTGAGGCAACGTGTCATATAATCCAATGGGTCTTGCGAGAAAATGCACTCTACCGTGAAGCGGTCTGTGCGGCGGAGGATTTTTCTCGTGTCTCCATTTTTAATTTCTGGCGGGCAATAGGCAAATCTGCCGCTGTCCATAGCAAAATCACCGCGCTGACCATAGGGCATTTCTTCGTGCGTGCTTTCGTCTTTCAGAAGTGAGAGGAAAAACTCCTTCGCTTCTGGGCTGATCGCCACCTGATCGACACCGATAACGGAGGTCATTTTAACAAAATGGTCATATTCTAATGGGAATGTCATATGCTTTTTTCCCGCTACGGTGAAGGAGTGATAGTCGGGAAGATTTTGCTTCACGGAATCAAAAACGAGTATATCCTCGCCGTTTTCATCTTTGTCAAGATAAATTTTAATGTATATCATAATTAAGCCCTTTCGTTTTGCTTACTAAACTGCTGTAAAATGAACTTTCGGGTTTTGCTTGAAAATCACTTTTGTCCCTTATTTGGTTCGCTTCGCTCACGCGATATGCACCTTCGGTGCGCGATATACTTGTTATACAAGCGCGATATTATTCTGCTACGCAGAATAGCGATATGTTCGTGAAACGAAATATGTTTCGTTTCACGAACGTGGAGGAAAGCACGCGAGTATAAATCCTCACGCCGCGCAGTTCGCGGCATATCGCTTGCCGTAAGGCAAATATCGCAAGCTGTGCTTATATCGCAAATCCCGTGAGGGATTTATATCGCTTTAGTTTGTCTGCTTTGTCAGACAAACTAAACTTTCCACATGTCCCGTACGCGGGAAAAGATCCACCGGCGTAACGGTGCCGATCTTGTAGCCGAGCTCCTTTAAAATCGCGCAGTCGCGCGCGAGGGTATCGGGGCCGCAGGAAACATAGACAATGCGCGGCACCTCACGCCTCGCGAGGAACTCAAGCAAGGCACGGTCGCATCCCTTACGGGGTGGGTCAAGAACAACGACGTCGGGGTAAAGCGTGCCGCGCTCCTGCTCTGCCGCGGCAAGCAGCCCCTCGGTATTGGCGGCATCACCGCAGTAAAACTGCGCATTTTTTACCCCGTTTAAGGATTTATTGACGTTGGCACATGTAATGGCATCGGGGACGATCTCAATGCCGATCAGCTCCCCTGCGCGCTCCGCCATCGAAAGCCCGATACTGCCTGCGCCGCAATATAGATCCAGCAAAAGCCCCTTGCCGTCCAGCCCCGTTCGCTCGGCGGCAAGGCCGTAAAGGAGCTCGGCGGCATCGTGATTGACCTGATAAAAGGAGGCGGGCATGATGCGAAGCCTTTTGCCGCACAGAACATCCTCAATGTACGGATTTCCGTATAACGTGTGATACTTTTCGCCCAAAACCACGTTGGTGCGCTTGGTGTTTTCACTCAGCACCACCGACGTCACCTGAGGGAATTTTTCGATCAGCTTCCCCACAAATTCAAGAGCATGGGGCAATTCTCTGCCATTCAGAACGGGGCAAACCATCAGCTCGCCCGTGTTTTTGCCCTCGCGCAGGTAAAGATGGCGCAAAAGCCCCTTTCCACTTTCCTCATCGTAGGCGGCCACGCCCTTTTGTGTGTAAAATTCGCAGAAAAAGCGCAGGATCTCGCCAAACACGGGCGGTTGGAGTGCACACTCGCTTGCCGCCACCACGCGGTGCGTTTTTTGTGCGTAAAAGCCACCGTAAAGCCCGTTTTTTCCCTCCGTTATGGGGTATTCTGCCTTATTGCGGTACCCCTTCGTTTGCCCCGTCGTCTGCACGGGCTCCACCACGACGTCAGCAAGCCTTGCTTTTCTAAAGCATTGGCGCACATACTCCTGCTTGAGCTCAAGCTCGCGTCGATAGGTAAGATGGCGGTACACGCACCCACCGCAGGAAAGCGGCGCACCACAAAAGCCTTCCTCCCGATCGGGCGAGGGCGTGACCGTTTGCAAAAGGCGACCTACGGCAAAGGTCTTATTGACTTTAATGATCTCAACCGTCACACGATCGCCGGCGACCGCGCCCGCGACAAACACGGCGCACCCGTCTGGGGCGCGGCCAACGCCGCGCCCCAGATTATTCAGATCGTGAATATCGAGCGTCAGCTGCTGATTTTTTTGAAGCATTTTTACACCCGTTCCCTATCCTTTTGGCTTTTAGATATAAAACTCCTCGCCCGTTTCAAGGCAAAGGCAAGCAAGCGCGCCGCCGTCCTTTGCGCCGCAATCGATGCGAATGAGGTTGCCCTCTCGCTCGATCTTACCGCTTGTCGTGGGTACGTGCCCCACGATCACCACGCGATCGTCGTAATATTTTTCACTTTCGGGCACAGCAAAGAAGTCCTCGGGCTCGTACTCGTCAAGCTCCTTGTCGGCATCGAAACCGCAAATGCCTGCGTGCACCAGCACAAAAGCCTTGCCACCCGCCTCAACCTCCTCGTAAAGCGAGAAGTCCGAGAGGTAATCAAGCAGCCCCTCGCGCATATCCTCATTGAGCGCGCGGAAGCCCTCTAAAGTCGCGGCACCGCCGTCGGCGGCCCACGCCGTCATCTCTGCGGCAAAGTCAGCCTCGGGCATGCTGCCGCTTTTCAGCATTTTGTCAAAACCCGAAAGCATACGAAGTGCCAAAAAATCATGCTCGCCCGCCACGGGGTACACGTTCTCGGCCATACTGAGCTCGGTGAGGAGTGCCACGGCATCGCTACCGTAGTCGGCTGTGTCACCGAGTACATACAAAATATCCTTCTTGGAAAAACGGATCTTGTCAAGCAATGCCTTGTATTTATCCAGCTCACCGTGCAAATTAGCGACTACGTAAGTCATAACGGTCTCCTTTTTTAAAATGTTTGTAAGGTTTTGGTGGGGTACATTTCCACTGCAGCGTTGGGAATCGCCTCACGCACCAATGCGGCAAGATACGCACATACGGGGAATTCCGTTGCGTAATGCCCGGCCTCGATCGCGAGAAGCCCCTCCTCGGGGGCATCCAGCATACGGTGATAGCCAATGCGGCCCGAAAGGAACAAGTCCGCACCCGCCGCCTTAGCGGCACCGAGGAAATCCGCACCCTCGCCACCGCACACGGCAATTTTTTGCACCCGTCCCTGCCCTGCGAGCACCACTGCGGGTGCACCCAGCACCACCTTGACATGACGCGCAAAGTCTGCCGCATCAACGGGCGCCTTCAGCATACCGATCCTGCCGCAGGGTACCTCGCCCTCGGGGGCAAAGGGTACCACATCCGAAAGCCCTAGCGCCGCGGCCAAAATATCGTTTACGCCGCCGCTTGCGGCATCCAGGCGCGTGTGGAAGGAGACCGCCGCCACACCGTTCACAGCCAGCTTTAAAAGCTTCGAGGGCACCGTCCCTACAGGCACCAGTGCCTTAATGCCGCGAAACAAGAGCGGATGGTGCGTCAAAAGCAGGTCAAATCCACCCTCTACGGCATACTCGACCGCATCACTCGTGGCATCCAATGCGACCAGCACGCGCCGCACCTCGCGTGTGGGCTCGGGCAGGCAGCAAAGCCCGTCATTATCCCATTCGGCCGAGAGCGCGCGGGGCAGCTTATCCTCTAAAAAACAATATAATTCCTGTACCGTCATCACTTTTTTCTCCTTTTTGTTGAAAAGGGCGCGCTCGCGTGGCGAGCGCGCCCTTGCCGTAGAGCTCAAAGCAAGCTCTTATTGTGCCGACAAAAACTCATTCAGCTTTTTCACCAGCGCATCGGCATCCGTACCGTGCACCATGCAAGCATCTCCGATGCTCTCCCCGCGTGCGGAGGGGCAGCCAAGACAATGCATGCCGATCTCGAAAAAGAATTGTGCCGTAGCGGGGTTGAAATCAAGAACCTCGCCGATGATGCTTTCCTTCGTAACGATCATTGCGAAAACCTCCTTTTTATTGCTGATTTTATTATATCCCTTTTTCGGGAGTTTGTCAACGGAAAACGCAATTTTATTCATGGTAAAATCCGCAAAAATAAGGGCCTTAATTAGACATTTCGAAAAAATTGTACACTTGTATTTTTAAAACTTTTATGTTATACTAATACTATCAATTACTTTTCTTTGCAAGAGGTATGTGTTATGGCCTGGAAAATCATTATTACCATACTGATCAGTTACCTTGTCGGCAACATCAACCCCTCCTACATTTTCGGACTTATTAAGGGTGTTGACATCCGCCGCCAGGGCTCGGGTAACGCAGGGGCCTCCAATGCCACGGTTTTGTTCGGCAAATGGATCGGCATTTTCAGTGCCCTTTTTGACATTGCCAAATCCTATCTCGTGATGCTCATCTTCCCCCTTATCTTCAAGGACGTCCCCTTTATTGCCGAGTGTGCGGGCGTGGCCGCCATCATCGGTCACATCTTCCCCGTGTTGATGAATTTCAAGGGCGGCAAGGGCCTTGCCTCTCTTGGCGGCTTGCTGCTGGCTATGGATGCACGCCTGTTTCTCATCCTGCTCGCCGCCGAGATCGTGCTGCTGCTCTTGGTGAACTTCATTTGCATCGTGCCCATTACGGCATCGATCCTCATCCCGATCCTTTACGGTGTCTTGGGCTCCGACGGCCTCGGTTGGCTTTGGAACGCCGACGGCGGCTGGTGGGGAGCAGCCATCATTTCGATCGCCTCGCTGGTGATGCTGTGGCGGCACCGTGAAAACGTAGTCCGCATTGCCAAAGGCAAAGAAATGCACTTCAGCTACATTTGGATGAATGCCGAGGATCGCAAAAAGGAGCTTATCCGCATCGGAAAATACCAAGAAAAAGAGGAGCTTTCCGAAAAGCTGGAACTGAACGTATAAAAAAGAACGCCGTGTTTAAAAGCGAATGCTCTGATAGAGCATCACGCACAAGCACGGCGTTTTTTGCGCCTGTGCACCGACGCCTTCGGCAAACAGAGCCAAACAAAACAAAAACGATTTTTTGACACTACTCGTTTACAAAAACGCCGTTTTTTTACAAAATAAAATCGCGTTCGGGAGTTTTTTTCTTTTTTTGCAACCGAGAGTTGCATATTTTTCCGTCAAAAGTTGCTTGATTTTATAAAACTGTTTTGCTATAATGAACTTATCACGATTACAAAAGAGGTATTTATGACGATTGGAGAAAAAATCGCGAAACTGCGCGCGGGGGCAAACCTGTCCCAAGAGCAGCTGGCCGAGGCTCTCTCGGTTTCAAGACAATCCATTTCAAAATGGGAGATGGATCAAGCCACTCCGCAATGTGAAAAAATCGTACAGTTGGCCGAATACTTTAACGTCACCACCGACGAGCTTCTCCACGAGGGGGTGTCCGTCAAGCCCAAAAATGCCGCACACCGCGGCGGATATTTTGACACCGACGGCTTTCGCGGCGAGGCGGGCGTAGGCTTGACCTCTATGGATGCCTATAAGGTCGGTCGCATTCTCGGTTGGTACTATACCGGCAAGCAAAGCCGCCCGGGCTGCAAGGCCCGCATCGTCGTCGGCAAGGATACCCGACGCTCCAGCTACATGATCGAATATTCGATCGTGGCCGGCATCACCGCCTCGGGGGCCGATGCGTATATGCTGCACGTGACCACCACACCAAGCGTATCGTACGTGACCCGATGTGATGAGTTTGACTGCGGCATTATGATCACCGCCTCGCACAACCCTTACTACGACAACGGCATCAAGATCGTCAACCGCTTTGGAGAAAAGCTGGATGACGAGACCACCGCTTTGATCGAAGCCTACCTCGACGGCAACTTGGCCGCCCTTGGCATTTCAAGCAGCGATCTGCCCTTTGCCACAAGACAAAAGATCGGCTGCATCGTGGATTACGCATCGGGGCGAAACCGCTATATGGCCTATCTCATTTCCCTGGCCTCACATTCCTACAAAAATTTGAAGGTCGGTCTTGACTGCGCCAACGGTGCCTCCTGGGCGATCGCACGCTCGGTGTTCAGTGCCCTCGGTGCCCAAACCTTTGTCATCGGAGCCGAGCCCAACGGCCTGAACGTCAATGAGGGATGCGGCTCTACGCACATCGAGGCCCTGTGCCACCTCGTCAAAGAAAACCATTTGGACATCGGATTTGCCTTTGACGGCGATGCTGACCGCTGCATTGCGGTTGACGAAAACGGCAACATTGTTGACGGCGACAAGATTTTGTTTGTGCTTGCCCGTCGCCTCTTGTCGCGCGGCATGCTTAAGGGAAACACCGTGGTCGCCACTGTGATGTCCAACAGCGGTCTTGCAGAGTCGCTTGAGCACGAGGGCATCCGATGTGTACAAACGGCTGTCGGAGATCGCTTTGTGTACGAGCGCATGCAGGAAAACAACTATGCGCTCGGAGGCGAAAGCTCCGGTCACATTATTTTGAAGAAATACGCCACAACGGGCGACGGGCTCCTGACCGCCATTATGCTGACGGAGGAGGTCTGCGACAACAAAACGCCGCTGTCACGCCTGAGCGCGCCCGTGACGCTTTATCCGCAGCTTCTCAAAAACGTCCGCGTAAAGGACAAAGACGCGGCCATTGAGGACCCGGCCGTTTTAAAGGAGGTCGAGCGCGTCGAACGGCTCATCGGCGGAAAGGGGCGCGTGCTCCTGCGTCGTAGCGGTACCGAGCCCGTCATTCGCATTATGACCGAGGCCGGCACCGAAGAAAAATGCCGCGCGTATGCCGATATGATCGCAACCGTGTTGAACGCGCGCGGACACAGTGTGGAATAACCAAAAAGGAACAGGCGCTTTCGCCTGTTCCTTTTCTATTTGACGCATCCGTAAAGACTTACGGGCAGGCCCATTACCCAAGCATAACGTCAAGAAGCATCATTGCAGCAAACCCAAGAATGATGCCTGCGGTCGCAAAATACGAGGACGTTTCTCGTTCTTTTTGACATTCGGGCACCAATTCGTGCACGACAACCAGGATCATAGTCCCTGCAGCAAAGGAGAGTGCGTAGGGCAAAAAGGCCTCCACGTACACCACAAGCCACGCCCCGAGGAGCCCCGCAACAGGCTCCACCATCCCCGACGCCTGGCCCAGAAAAAAGCTTTTCCTGCGCGAGCATCCATCGCGGCGCAGCGGCACCGACACCGCCGCCCCTTCGGGGAAATTTTGGAGCCCGATCCCCACGGCAATGCTGATGGCTCCCATCAACATCTCGGCGTCAAACCCGGTGCCCAGGGCGCCGAACGCCACGCCCACCGCAAGCCCCTCGGGGATGTTGTGCAACGTGATCGAGAGCATCAGCATTCGGGTGCGCCCCTGCACTCCGCTCCCATCTGTGCGAGATGACAATCGCCCCACCACCTTATCACACACCCCAACGAAAAGAGCCCCCAATAAAAAGCCGAGCGTTGCCACAAGATACGGCGGCAAGCGCGAGGATACCTGTGCCCGTTCGATCGCCGGCTGCAAAAGTGACCAAAAGCTGGCCGCGATCATCACCCCCGCAGCAAAGCCGAGCATCATATCCAGCACTCGCCTTGAGGGAGATTTGAAAAAAACGACCGTTGCAGCACCAAGGGCCGTGACAAGCCACGTACCAAGGGTGGCGACGATCGCCATACCAATCAAAGAATTCATTTTACACCTCCAATATCCAGTATATTTTTTCGATATCGGTTGTGTCTCTCTTTGCAATAAAAAAGCACGCGGCAAAGCCGCGTGCTTCATTTTTGATCATTAAATTAGATCTCGGCGAAATACTTAATGGTGCGAACCATCTGGCTGGTGTAGCTGTTCTCGTTGTCGTACCAAGCAACAACCTGAACCTGGTAGGTCTCGTCGTCGATCTTCGAAACCATGGTCTGGGTTGCATCGAACAGAGAGCCGTAACGCATGCCGATGATATCGGAGGAAACGATCTCCTCGGTATTGTAGCCGTAGGACTCGGTGGAAGCCGCCTTCATGGCAGCGTTGATGCCGTCCTTGGTTACGTCCTTGCCCTTAACAACGGCAACCAGGATGGTGGTGGAGCCGGTGCAGGTGGGAACGCGCTGTGCGGAGCCGATGAGCTTGCCATTGAGCTCAGGGATAACAAGGCCGATGGCCTTTGCAGCACCCGTGGAGTTGGGAACAATGTTCTGTGCGCCGGCGCGTGCACGACGAAGGTCGCCCTTGCGCTGGGGACCGTCAAGGATCATCTGGTCACCGGTGTAAGCGTGAACGGTGGTCATGATGCCCGACTGGATGGGTGCGTAGTCGTTAAGAGCCTTTGCCATGGGAGCCAGGCAGTTGGTGGTGCAGGAAGCAGCCGAGATCACCTGGTCGTCGGCGGTCAAGGTGTTGTGGTTTACGTTGTAAACGATGGTCTTGAGGTCGTTGCCTGCGGGAGCAGAGATAACAACCTTCTTTGCACCTGCCTGGATGTGAGCCATGGACTTCTCCTTCGAGGTGTAGAAGCCGGTGCACTCAAGCACAACGTCAACGTCGAGCTTGCCCCAGGGGCAGTCAGCGGCGTTCTTCTCAGCGTAGATCATAATCTCCTTGCCGTCAACGATGATCGAGTTCTCAGTAGCCTCAACCGTGTGAGCATTCTCACCGATTCTACCGCAGTAAGACCCCTGTGCGGTGTCATACTTGAGAAGGTGAGCGAGCATTGCGGGGCTGGTAAGGTCGTTGATAGCGACTACTTCGTAGCCTTCTGCGCCGAACATCTGACGGAACGCAAGACGGCCGATACGGCCAAAGCCGTTGATAGCAACTTTTACAGACATTGTAAAAATCCTCCGTTTTATAGTTTTAATTTTTGGATAATCCATTTGGAACCACTGTACATTTTACCCTATTTTTACCAAATTGACAAGGGCTTTGTGAAAAATTCATCATTTTTTTGCAAATTGTACATTTTACAGACTTCTAAAGTAGGCAATTTGTGAATTTAATCACAACGGATATACGCTTGCGTTATTTTTCAAAAGCCGCACGAAGAAGCCCGTGCTTTTCGCCCGCCTCGGCCTCGGTGCTGCCGACCACGCAATAATAGTATTTGCACTTCGGCTCGGTGCCGCTGGGGCGCACCGCCACAAAGCTGCCGTCGGATAAAAGATAGCGAAGGACGTTGGATTGGGGGAACCCTTGGCGGCTCATCTCTTCACCAAGATAATCCTCAACCGCCACTACCGAAAGGTCACCGACCTTGCGGGGCGGATTTTTTCTGAGGTTTTCAAGCAGCGCGGCAATCTTTGACACACCCGCTGCCCCCTTATGCACCACGTTTGTTTGTGCATCGAGATAATAGCCGTGCTCACGGTACAGATCCTCGAGCACGTCAAGGAGCGTTTTGCCAAGCCCCTTGTAGTATGCCGCCGCCTCGGCAAGCATCAGCGACGCCTGCACGCCGTCCTTGTCTCTTGCAAAATCGGAAATCAGGCACCCATAGCTTTCCTCGTAGCCAAAGACGTAGGTAGCGCCGCCCTTGGTTTCATAGGTATGGATCTTATCTCCGATAAATTTAAAGCCCGTGAGCGTTTTTTCCACCCGCACGCCATATTTTTCGCAAATGCGGTCGCCAAGCGTTGAGGTCACAATGGTGTTGCACATCACGGCATCGGCGGGAAGCGTGCCCTGCTCCTTGCGCGTAGAGAAAATATATTCAAGCAAAATAGCGCCTGATTGGTTGCCGGTCAGGAGCGTGTAGCCCTTGCCATCCTTGACGGCAACGCCAAGGCGATCGCAGTCGGGGTCGGTGGTAATGGCAATATCTGCCCCCGTTTTTTGGGCATAGTCAAGTGAGAGATCATACGCTGCGGGAACCTCGGGGTTCGGGTTCTTCGTTTGGCTGAACTCGGGGTCGGGATCGCATTGCTCAAGCACGGGTATGACGTTGTAGCCGCAGCGACCGAGCACCTCGCGCACGGGCAGATTTCCCGTACCGTGCTGGGGGGAATATACCACCGCGAGGTCTTTAGCGCATACGTCGGGGCGCAAGCGAATGCCCATGACCGCCTCATAATATGCCTCGTCCAGCTCCTTCGGGAGCACCGAAATGAGGTCGCCCGCCTCGTCGGGAGAAAGCGCCTTTACGGAAAGCGGATCGTCGATCTCGCTGATCATATCAATGAGAATGTCCGTGAGGTGGGGCATAAGCTGACAGCCGTTTTCGTCATACACCTTATAGCCGTTATATTCCTTCGGATTGTGTGAGGCGGTGATCATAATGCCACCCACCGCTTTCTTCACGCGCACCGCGAAGGAAAGCTCGGGGGTCGGACGCAATGCATTGAATACGAAGGCGCGAATGCCTTCATGGGCCAAAACCCCTGCCGCATCCATGCAAAACTCACGGCTCATGCGGCGATTGTCGTGTGCAATGACCACACCTCGCGTAGCGGCGGCATCTCCAAACACCTTCTTTAAGTATCTGGCAAATCCAAGCGTTGCCTTGCGCACAGTGTAGCAATTCAGGCGATTTGTGCCCGCACCGATGAGATCGCGCATACCCGCCGTGCCAAAGGCAAGGTTGCGATAAAAGCGATCATAGATCTCGTTTTCATCACCCTTGATGCCCTCAAGCTCCTCTCTGGTTTTGGGATCTGCTTGCTCTAACCACTTTTGATAAAGCTCCGTTGTGTTCATATTTGTTCCCCTTTCGTAGAGTTCTGTTATTATTTTAACACATCGCTGTCAAAAAAGCAAATGAATTTTGAATTTTTTCTTACCTTTGTCGTCAACACGCCCTTGACAAGCGGTTTATTTTTAATTATAATGTAACATATATCAAGATATGCGTGCTTTGTGGGAAAGCACGGAAAGGATCCGAAATGGCAAAAGAGAAAAAACTGGTTGAGCAGATCACCGCGATGGACGAGGATTTTGCAAAATGGTACACCGACGTTGTAAAAAAGGCAGAGCTGATGGATTATTCGAGCGTCAAGGGCTGTATGATCCTGCGCCCCTACGGCTATGCCATTTGGGAGAATATTCAAAAGGATCTTGACGCACGCTTCAAGAAAACGGGACACGAGAACGTCTATATGCCGATGTTCATCCCCGAAAGCCTTCTGACGAAGGAAAAGGACCACGTGGAGGGCTTCGCGCCCGAATGCGCTTGGGTAACCTATGGCGGCGACACCAAGCTGACCGAGCGCCTGGCCGTGCGCCCGACCTCCGAAACCTTGTTTTGCGAGCATTTTAAGACCGTCATTCAATCCTACAGAGATCTGCCGAAGCTCTACAATCAGTGGTGCTCGGTGGTGCGCTGGGAAAAGACCACGCGCCCGTTCCTTCGCACGTCCGAGTTCCTGTGGCAGGAGGGTCACACCATGCACGAGACCGCCGAGGAGGCCAAGGCCGAGACCCTGCAGATGCTCGGCATCTACCGTGATTTTTACCTCGAGTCGCTCGCCATTCCCGCCATCACGGGTCAAAAGACCGACAAGGAAAAGTTTGCAGGCGCGGAAGCCACCTATACTATTGAGCCGATGATGCACAACGGCGTCGCGCTCCAGGGCGGCACCTCGCACTACTTCGGCGACGGCTTCGCCAAGGCGTTCGACATCACCTACGCCGCACGCGACAACACCGTAAAATATCCCCACCAGACCTCTTGGGGCGTTTCGACCCGTATGATCGGCGCGATCATTATGACGCACGGCGACGACAACGGCCTCATTCTCCCCCCCGCGATCGCCCCCATTCAGGTGGCCATCATTCCCGTAGCGCAGCACAAGGAGGGCGTGCTTGAAAAGGCAAACGAGATCAAAGAGCGCCTTGCCAAGACGATGCGCGTAAAGCTCGACGACAGCGACCAGTCCACGGGCTGGAAGTTCAGCCAGTACGAGATGAAGGGTGTGCCCGTTCGTCTTGAAATTGGTCCCAAGGATATTGAGAACAACTCCTGCGTGCTCGTCAGCCGCGTCACGCGCGAAAAGAAGTTTGTATCGCTTGACAACGTTGAGGCAGAGGTTGCCGCGATGCTCGAGCAGGTCCACGGCGAGCTTGTGGCACGCGCCACCAAGAACCTCGCGGAGAAAACCCACGTGGCAACCACCCTTGAGGAGTTTCTCGACGTGGCCGAAAACAAGCCCGGCTTTATCAAGGCCATGTGGTGCGGCGATGCCTCTTGTGAGGACGCGATCAAGGACAAAACAGGGGGCGTCAAATCCCGTTGCATCCCCTTCACCGAGGAAAAGCTCTCCGACAAATGCGTGTGCTGCGGCAAGCCGGCCAAGCATATGGTCGTTTGGGGCCGACAGTACTAATTAAGGGGACGCTTCATTCGCGCCGACCAAAAACACACACTTAATATGTTTTGAGTGCGAACAAAAACAACCGCCCGTGGCAATTTGCCACGGGCGGTTTTCATTTTGGCTTAATTCTCTTGCAATTCAACCGTCAAATCACCAAGCCCCAAGGGCACCAGCTGGAAGCTGTTGGTGGTAAACTCGGTATCGTATTCGGTGCACTCGCTGTTCTCAAAATCGTAGTGCCACGTGGTTCTGCTGCACCCCGTGGGGTCAAAATCAAGCATATGTGAGGGGCCGAACATGTTACGGAAGGTGCCGATCAAGCGGATCTTGATCTCATTTTCCGCACCCGTTTTCAGCTTATCCTTCGGCAAGATCAGCGCATAGGGGTCGCGATCGATGTATCCCACGCGCTCGCCGTTGAGGAACACCGCCGACGTGCACCCGTTAAACGTGCCCACATGAAGCGTGACGTTTTTGCCCTGTAGCATATTCTCATCAAGCGAAAGGCCGGCGGTATATTCCACAGCGCCCGGATAAAAGAGATAGCCACGGGAGGCAATATCGGCACTCGGCGTCGGCTCACCCGTTCGAGGTGCCATGAAGAACTGCTTACCAAAACGAATGATGCCTGCCGTAGTGGGATACTCACACGCACCCTCCACAAGGAAGTCGCCGAGCAAATGCACGCGCTCAAGATCAACACCCACGGGGGCGCGGAAAAGCTCGAACAGGTGCTTCATATCGTCGGACGGGGGCAGGGCGATCTGGGGCTTGGTATAGCGCGAAATTTCGATCACGTTCTCGCCCGTTTTCGCAACATCCGGGAGCTCTACCACACGGAAGGCAGGGGAATAATACGACGCCTCGGTTTTGGTGTCAACAGGCGTGCCGTTGTAGCTGACCCGACACTCCTCAGCGTCCTCAAGCACCAGCTTCAAGCCCTTGGGGGCAAAGGTAGTAGTAAATCGGAAGCGCAGGGTGATATTGCCCTCATATTCCGCGCGCTTGAGCTTTTCCACCACGCGCTCGATCGGCATTTCCTTGGGGTAAAACTCGTTCATTTCCTCGGTTTTGTAAGAGCAAATCTCGAGGGTCATGACATTGTCGCCCTTGACCTCACAGCGGGAGGCCGCGAGCGGCACCAAGGTGGTGGGCTTTGCCACCGCGCGCGCGGTGGGCAGAACCTCATCAGTCGGCTCGGTGAACACAAGCGTTGCGCCACCAATGGGGTTGGTAAACGGGATCACGGTCTTGCCGTTCTCGCCATAGGTAGCAAGCGGCAAAATCTTGCCCCGTTCGGCATCAAAGCAATACGCGCGATGTGCGCCGGGGAGCACAAGCTCGCCCTTCTTTTCTCTGCGGCAATTGCCGTTGTGCACAAAGAAATAGTGCGCCTCACCATCCTCGCGATGATTGATGACGGTCTCGGACAGATCGGTATCACAACGGTACTCAAACTGCTGTTGAGCGCACACCTTCAGCGCACGGATCAGCTCCTCGTTGGTTGCAAAGCGCTCGACATTTGGCAGTGCCGCGATCCTCTCGGCAAGTATGGCATCTTCCCTACCGTCAAGGCGCGTAGGGAATGCGCCCTTCACATAAAGTCGGCCGCCGCTTCTTGCAAAATCCTCGATCATCGCGAGGGCCTTGGTCGAGAGCACCTCGTTGTCGGCCAGCACCAGCGTACCGTAAGACATCCGGCCCACCGTAAAGCGGCCGTTTTTCTGAGCCGTGCCCATCACGTTCAGGGTTGAGAGATCGGCAAAATGGAACGGGATCTGCGCGCCGTAGAGCTGCACGACCAGGCGGTAATAGGCTTCGTCATAATCGCGCACCGTTTGGCGTCCATTTTCATTATTCGGGTCAACAAGGCCGCTAAAAAGACCATACGCCGTTTCAAGCGGGTGAAGGATCGCGATATCATTCGCGCACTCGCCCGTGCTGATAAAGCTCGAGACCCTCGCCACGTAATCCTTGACGTTTCTGAAATTCTCCCAAAACGGCTGATAGCGGTTAAAGGTTTGGGGATAGAAGCGCTTGCGGAAGCCGCGGGGGGAGTAAAAGAGCGCGTGCATGCATTGGTGATTGATGCCGTTGGCGGCAAAGAAATCAAACAAGTGCATCTGATCACGGAAATTAAATCCGGGGGACGTGACGCCGTACATCTCACACAGCTTCAGCTTTTTACCTGCCTGCTCAGCGGCGGAGCTGCATTGGATCGCCGACATATGGAGCGAGCGCTCGATATAGCGGCGGCGCTCCTTTTCGTATGCCAGCTGAGGCTTATCGTACCAGTCACACGCCGAGCGGAGCATATCAACGCCGGGCACGTCAAAATACTTAAAGAAGGACATACACCCCGCCGCCTGTGCGATCTGCATCACAAGCTGCTCCTCACCCATCAGATGTCCGGCAAAGGATAGACCGTGCGCGTGGCACCAGTCGCGCACCTTAGTGTAGTAGTTCCCCTCCATGGTATCGCGCAAGTAGGTAAAATAGTCGTAACGGACCTTCTTGTAATCGCCCACCTCAAAGTAAAGCGAGGAAATATGATCCTTGATGCTGTATCCGTATTTCACGGCAAATTTCTCATCAAGATCGGGCGACCAGGTGAGGTAACGGTTATCAAAGCGCGGCTCGTCAAGCCAAACCGCAATAACCGTCTTTCCAAAATCATCGGTAAATCCCGCCCACATCTCCTCATAGGCAGTATGGATATAATAATCGACAGATCGCGAATCGAGCATATTCACGGTCGCGGGAGCAACCACGTCGGTAAATGCCGTGTCCCCATAGGTAGAAAGCACACGCTCCTCACCTGTGAGCTTTGCCACCTTCACGGGTACGATGCGGTGAAGTGCATATTCACGGGGGAGTGCCGGGTATGCCGAGGGCATAAAGCCCGCTTGCAGCACGATCTTAAGGCCGCATTTCTTCGCCGCCTCAACAGCCACGCGCACGCTGTGCTTAAAGCCCTCGCCGGGGTAATCGGAAATAAGGCCGTTATAGGTGCGGAAAATGACCGAATAAAGCCCTTTCTCGCGAAATTCAAAAATTTGCTTTTCGATTTCGCCGTCCTCGAGCTTATCGTTGACCATATAAAGATCCATCCCGCGGAACCGATCCGCCGGATTTACAAAAGGATACTCCTTCATGTTGCTTTCTCTCCTTCCTTCAGCGACCGTACATTTTCGGGCTCAAGCAAGGGTTCCTTGCCCTCCCATAGTACGCGGCAAAGATTTTTTGTAGCGTGTGCGGCAATCACCGAAAAGCCCTTTTCGTTGATATGCTGATTTTGAAATCCAAAAAAGCTATCTCGGCAATTTTGATATTCGGCAGTGGGGGGTGACACAAACCAATCGCTGTCGTTATGGCCCTTAAAAGGCAGATAAGACCCCACACGGGTAAGCATAAAGGCATCGTCGTGTGCTTTTACAAAGCGCTCCTGCGCCAGCATGATCTCGATAACCTCGGGCTTGCCGAAAAAGCCAACACGAATGCAAAAGAACCGCGTAAAGCCGCATTTTTTCAGCTCCTGCCATAAAATATCAAGCGCAATTTCGTACTCCACGGCACTGCTACGGGCGGCATCTCCCTCACCCTGCAGCCAAAAGAAGCAACGCTCCGACAGCTCATCGTCAGAAAAGCGGTGTGTCGCATCGGCAAAAAAATCCGCACATTTTTCAAAGAAATAATCCGCCGCCCCCTTCATACGATACACAGGCGAGATGGTTTCCTGATACTGCGTGCCGTTTTGACGGTTGTATGCCGCCATGCGCCTTGTATACTCAAGTGCCATATCATCGGTAAAATAATGCGACACACGCACAGCTCCCTTGGCAATATGCGCATAAGCACAAGCACCGCCCGCGCGCTCATATTCCTCCACCAAAAGGGGGGCCAGGGTGGCACCGGGCTGTGCCGTTGCCTCAGAAAAAACAGCAAAGGGCTGCTCGGTCTTTTTCTCATCTGACAAAATTGAGCACATAGCGGGGCAAAAATACGTATTATGACGGAAATCAGCAAGGATGCTGTTTCCCGCACCGTCACACATATCACTCGCGTAGGCACGGGCAATGTCCTTGTAGGAAAACTCGCCCGCAGGATACCCTCCCGGCACAAACTCCCCGCGCGCCGCGCCGAGGCGGCGCGGCTTGTGCTTATATTCGTAGGAGCGGCTGATCTTTGGGGTGTGCTTCGGCATATATACTGCCGCACCCATCATATTGGATTGCCCCGCAAACACAAAAAGCTCTCGTTTCATACGTTTACCTCACGATGACAGCTTCGATCCCCAGCACGTCTGCAATTTTTTTGATCGTCATGGCGTGATGGCCAACGCCCAGAGCGAAGTGGTGCGTCGGGCCCTCCATGACCCATTTCTTAATAAAGGTCTTGGTATCGGGCAAGAAAAATCCGCGCGTGTTGGTATTGCCCGTCGGCGGGATCGGACCCTTTTTCGATTCGCCCTCACCGATGACAAACTTGCATTTACCGTTTGCGTCGGTGGTAATGCCGAGCATGGTAATGGGACCTTCCTTGATCTTAAACTCAACCGAAGCACCGCGCCCGGGCTTGCCGTGGTACTTTTTCAGACTGCGAAGCACGGGCTTGCCTTCTGCAATGCGCAGGTGATGCGGACCGTCGTGCCCGACAAGAATAAAGTCGCCTGCAAAATCAAACGGGTGGAGCTCGGCAAAGCTGCCGCCGATATCGAGCTTGTCCATAATAAACATCGCAATGCAGGTCTTCAGATCGTACTCGCCGCACATCGAAAAGCCCTGTGCCGCAAGAATGGAGTTGCCGACAATAAGCGTCGAAGCCGTTTTTCTCGCCTCGCTCCCCTCCATACCCTCATAATAGTATGCAAGACCGTTTAAGCGATGCTTTTCGATGAAGCGGTCAAGGGCGCACGCAGTGGTCGCCGCATCGGTAAGATCGGCGTCGGTGAGCTTTTCGGTTACGGGATCGGATTTCGGGTCGGGCGTGTCAAATTCGCGCAGGATAAGTGCGCGCTTCGCTTCGATCTGTGCCTCCGTCACGTCACGGCGGAGAGCCGTCAGCTCATCGAGCTCCAGGAGCGGCACGTGAAGCCCAAAGGCGGCCGAAATGGCGGTGGGGTCCGCGTGCATATCGTACATCGACTCGAGCACGTGACCCATCAGGCCGATGCGTGCACCGCGCAGGGCGTGCAGAACCTTGGCGATCTCGCACCACTCGCGGATCTCAGCATCTGCCTGCTCGTCACCGTGAAGCGTACCGATCACCGTATCGGTAATGGGTGCACCCAGGCGAATCGCAACGCCCGTAAATTCGGGCACGGAGCAGATGTTATCGTTTTGCAGCTGCAGGAAGGTCGATGCCTTGGTGTAATCAAGCGCCTCGCGCGGCTGGAGCGCGAGGAGCACCATCGGTGCGATCTTCTCGCGAATGATGGGGGCCACCACCGAGGAGGTCGCGTAGGTCACCATATTGCAAAAAATAACATCGGGTGCGGCGCCCTTGAGGCCTGCGACGATCTCGTAGGCACGCTCGCTACTGTCCACCATGCCGAAGTCCACCACCTCAACACCGTTTGCTTTGATTTTTTGAACCATTTCGGCGTGGTAGCCGAGCAGGCTGTCAAGAAGCCCGTCAAACTGCCCCCAATATGTGGCGTGTCCGACGCAAAATGTTGCCACGCGCGCCGTTCTTTCGTATGTACGTTCGATCATAAATAATTCCTCCTAAAATATATTTTCCTCTTGATTATAACAAAATCCCGTGCTATAATCGATATACAAAATAAAACACAATTTGTAAAAAATAAACCTTTAGGAGCATTTATGACAATTGAAAGCATGCAGCCCTTCGTGCGCTACGCACACAGCATCGTGCAGTTTATCCCCGACCGCGTCATCGCGCCCGACCACCGCATTTTTTACTGCACCGCAGGGTGCGCCGAAATTTCGGTAAAAAATGAAACACACACCCTCTCACGCGGTGATCTGCTGTACATTTCCGCAGGTGTGCCCTACCGCGGTGCTCATACGCAGGGCGACTTTGCGGCGTTTGCCCTCAATTTTGATTTCGGGCAATCTATGGCGCATATCTTCACCGCCGTGCCGCCGATATACGAGGATAAGCTTACCGCGTTTCTGCCCGTCGAGAAAGAAGCGCCGCCCCTCGAATTTCGCGCACCCGTGCTCGTAAAGGGATTTGGCGAGGGCGAGCGGTATATACGCGATATTGAGCACGAATATCGCCACAAGAAGCTTTACGCAGAAAAGCGCACCTCCCTTTTGCTCTCCTCCCTGCTCATTCTCGCCCTGCGCCGCACGGCGGCATCGGAGGCGCCCGGCTTTTCAAGCCTTGCCACTAAGGTCGCGGCGTATCTGCGCGAGCATTACCGCGAGCCCTGTACGAACAAGGAGCTCGGCGAGATCTTCTCCTATCACCCGAACTATCTCAACCGCTTAATGGTTGCCTACACGGGGCTCTCTTTGCACAAATATCTCACGCGCACGCGAATTGACCGCGCCATAGACCTGTTATCGACCACCGCAATGAGTGTTGGCGAGGTCGGCGCGCAGGTCGGCTTCCCCGACCCTTCTCACTTTTCAAAGGCTTTTGAAAAGGTCACCGGGCACTCCCCCAGTGCCTTCCGCGCGTAAAGAAACAAAAAAGACTTTACAAAACGCCAAAAACTTGTTATACTATTGGTAGCATTATACCTTATTTTTAAAAGAAAAGAGGATTTATTATGAGCTTTTTAAAGGGAAAAACCGCAATTATTACGGGCGGCGGCTACGCCACACTTTCTGACGGCAGATGCGGCTCGATCGGCTACGGCATCGCCACGGCGTACGCCAAGGAGGGCGCAAACCTCGTCATTACCGGGCGCAACGTCTCCAAGCTTGAAAAGGCCAAGGAGGAGCTTGAGCGCCTTTACGGCATCAAGGTTCTGGCCCTTGCCGCAGACATTTCCGACGGGCAGGACAACGAAGCCGTTGCCAAGGGCGTGGTCGAGGCCGCCATCAAGGAATTCGGCCGCATTGACGTGCTGATCAACAACGCGCAGGCATCGGCATCGGGCGTGACCATTCAGGACCACACCACCGAGCAGTTTAACCTCGCCATGTTCTCGGGCCTTTACGCCACCTTCTACTATATGAAGGCGTGCTACCCTTACCTCAAGGAAACCAAGGGCAGTGTCATTAACTTCGCATCGGGCGCGGGACTTTTCGGCAACTACGGTCAGTGCTCCTACGCCGCCGCCAAGGAGGGCATTCGCGGCTTGTCGCGCGTTGCCGCTACCGAATGGGCCAAGGACGGCATCAACACCAACGTGGTTTGCCCGCTGGCCTGGACCGCACAGCTTGAGGGCTTTGAAAAGGCATACCCCGAGGCATTCAAGGCCAACGTCAAAATGCCTCCCGCAGGTCACTTTGGCGATCCCGAGCTTGAGATCGGTCGCGTATGCGTTCAGCTTGCCAACCCCGACTTCAAGTATATGAACGGCGAGACCCTGACGCTGGAGGGCGGTATGGGTCTGAGACCCTAAAAAGCGAGTGGAAGGCGTTTGCCTGTCTCACCCTTTTCGGGAGCACCCCGACAACTTTCAAAACAAAAGTATCCCTTTGGGCAAGCACGCTGTGGCGTGCTTGCCCTTTTTATTTGATTTTTCCCGAATACCTGTATATTCCGGGAAAATCGGGCAAAAATAGTGTCAGCACAAAGAAAAGGAGAAAAAATCATGCAAAAAAATAAATTTTTACAAGCCCTGCGTGAGGACAAGGGCGCACGCTCCATTGCCCTGACCGTTCTTGTGATGCTGTTGGTCCTCACCGCCATTATCGTGACCACCGTCATTGCCAACCGTGCCCCCACCGAGGAGCCACTGCCACCCGAGGACACACAGGTCGGCATCAAGGATCCCGACGACAAGGGGGACGAAACGCCCGATAAACAAGACCCCCCTTCGGAAGAAAAGCCCAATGACAAGCCCACCGATGCCCTGCCCACCGAATTCATCCTGCCCGTTGCGGGAGTTCTTCGCTCGGTACACGACGCGGACCTTCAGGTCTTCTCGCCCACGATGGGCGACTACCGCGTGCATCTCGGCATCGACATCGGCACCGTAGAGGGTGCCACCGTATCGGCGATGGCCGACGGGACGGTCGCGCAAATTTGGGATGACGTGCGTATGGGCCGGTGCCTCGCCATCAAGCACGGAGGCGATGCCTATACCATTTACAAAAACCTCAAGGCCGAGCAGCCCGAAGGGATCACGGTCGGCACCACGGTCAAGGCCGGAGATGTGATCGGCACGGTGGGTGACAGTGCAATGGTCGAGCTTGCCGAGGAGCCCCACCTGCACCTTGAAATGACGGTAAAAGGCATTCAGGTAGATCCGACGGAATACCTCAGTGAGGATGCGATGGCAACCTTAAAGGAGGATACCAACTACGAGGACGCATCGTGATAAAAAAACAGGGCACTGCCGATCGGCAGTGCCCTGTTTTTTTACGGTGCGGAAAACCGAAAGCCCGCGGCGTAAAGAGCCTCGTTGTCATCCCCAACGACAACGCTGTGCCACGCGGAGGTGCTGCCCTGAAAGATCACAGTCTCAAGTCCGTGACATTCCGCAAAGGCCCCGGCCGAAATACGCGAAAGGGCGGTGTGCAGCTTCAGCTCCCCCGCGGCGCGGCCTGAGGGACAGTACACGAGGGTCTTGCCGTCGGCAGAATACAGCACGCCATCGTATTCACTGTAAAATTCACTCCCCGCTGCAACGCGCACGTAGCAAAGGCGAGCACACCCTGAAAAGGATGCCGCACTCACGCTCCTCACGGTCGCGGGGATCTCGATGGCCCCAACAATGCTCCCTGTGAGGGCATAGGGTAAGATCTCGGTCACAACATCTCCCGAGGGGCTTTTGGGAGGCACCAAAATGCAGGACGAGGTACACGTACCGAGCCCTGAAAGAGCACAGGTACCGTCGCCGTTGCTGCGAAATTTCAAGCCCTCGCTATACGTGGGTGAAACGACCACGCTGCCGCCAAGCGGTGTGCTTTCCTCGCGCGGTGTCTCCACAACCAAGTCCTCCCCACTCGAGCCGTCGCCGGCCCCCTCCTCAGTCTTGGCCTCGGCGGCCAGCATCACCGAGGAGCAAATAATGGCACAAAGCAGCACCAAGCACCCCAGTATTTTAAACGTCTTCATTCTTTCTTTCCTCCTTGATTTTCATTGGTGACGTACCCCGATAGTACCACAGGGATATTCCCCCGTCAATCCCTTTTCGGTCGCACAAAACGACGGCAAAGGCAAGAAAAAGCCGCGCTTTTCGCATCGAATGTCAAGCGGAGTCAACCGACACCGAAGCATGATGAAAAATGCGATGAAAAAAAGGCCCGTTTCCCACAAGGCCGAGTCATCGAAGGTCAACGCTTATAAGACCTCTGCCCTTGACAAAACAAGGGGAATATGCTATGATGAAGATGCAAAACATCCCCCCTTCCAAGAAACGCGAGGTAATTATGAAGCTTCTTTTCATCGGCAACAGCCACACTTATTTTAACGATGTCGCGGGTACCGTGCTCCGCCTTCTTGCGGCCACGGGCGAAAAATCCCATGTCACTATGCTCGCGCGCGGTGGTAAGGCCTTCTCCTTTCACACATCCGACCCCGGCGTTTCTTTTAACCTACGCTACGGCGGCTACGATTGCGTCATTGCCCAAGATCGCGGCTCCTCCTTTGATGCCGAGGCCTTTGAGGCAGGTGCTACCGCACTGAAAAAAATGGCCGAGGCATCAAATGCCCGATTTATGCTCTTTATGCCCTGGCCCTTGCGGGATAACCGTGCCGTACAGCACGATATGACCGAGGGGTACCTTTCGTTTTGCCGTCGGGAGCGCTGCCGCTTCGCTCCGGCCGGCGAGGTGTTTAACCGTTTGCTTTCCACCCTCTCGCTCGACGATCTGTATCGCGAGGATGGGTGCCACGCCACCCCGCTTGGCGGCTATGCCGCCGCCGTGACGATCTTTTATACCGTCACCGACCGCAAGCGCACCATAGACCCCACCAAGATCGACGATCCCGGCATTGCCGACGGCATCTCGCCCGAGCTTTGCCGCAAAATACATACCGAGGCGTGCTATATTTCGCGCCTGTACAACGGCTGATGGCCCCGGTAAGGATCGGGGATCTCACCCTCAGGCACGGTTTGATGCTTGCACCGATGGCCGGCGTCACCGACGCCTCCTTCCGTGCGCTTTGCCGCCGCTTCGGGGCGGAATATACCGTATCGGAGATGATCTCCGCAAAAGCACTTTGCTACGAACAAAAAGGGCGCGAGAGCGCACCCGCGCGCACGGCGGCACTGGCCGCGATCGGGCACGCGGAGTGGCCTTGCGCCATACAGCTTTTTGGCAGTGACCCTGAATTTATGGCACAGGCTGCCACCCTCATTGAAGGCGGCAGCTACCGCGGCGCCCTCCCGGGCCCGATGCCGGTCGCCATTGACATCAACATGGGGTGCCCCGTTCAAAAGGTGGTCTCAAACGGTGAAGGGAGTGCCCTGATGAAGGAGCCCTTGCTCGCCGAGAAAATCGTTGCCGCCATAAAAAAGACCGTATCGCTCCCCGTGACCGTCAAGATCCGCGCCGGGTGGGATGAAAATTCACGCAACGCCGTGGAATTTGCCAAGCGCATGGAGGCGGCCGGCGCCGATCTCATTACGGTGCACGGACGCACAAGACAGCAATTTTATGCGCCCAAAAGTGACAACAAGATCATTGCCGACGTGAAGGCGGCCGTGAAGATCCCGGTGATCGGCAACGGCGACCTGTTCACCGCCGAGGACGTACGGCATATACTGGAAGAGACGGGCTGCGACGGCGTGATGATCGCGCGCGGCGCTCTCGGCAATCCCTTTTTATTTACCGAGATCACAGCCATGCTCGAGGGGCGCAACGCTCCCCCCCAAACCGTTGCCGAGCGTGTGGACGTGGCTCTCGCACACGCACGCGCTATGATCGAAAAGAAGGGCGAACGCATTGGCGTCGCCGAGGCGCGAAAGCACATGGCCTGGTACTGCAAGGGCCTGCGCGGTGCCGCGTGCGTGCGCGACGGTGTGATGCGTGCTGAAACATTTGAAGAAATAAAGCGTCTGCTCACCACACTCAAGGGCACAAGCGAATAACCACAAGGAGGAAGTGCTTTGATCGCCATTCTCACCACCAACCCGATCCTTGCCCGTATGCTGACGTTGGAGGCGGCACGCGCCGAGGTGCCCGTCACCGCCCCCGATGAGGCGCGCGTGTGGCTCCTTGATCTCGACCGTCCCCCTCGACCCCTCCCTCAGGGGCGCAATGCCTACGTAATCGGCTTTACGGCCGAGGAGGCCTCCCCCGCCGGGGCGGACTTTGTGCTATCATTGCCCTACCCCAGTGCCTCACTGCAACGCATTTTAAAATCTTATTTTGCCCCGCAAAGCGATCTCGCACTACGCCATTTACCGGGCGTGGCCCTGGTTGGTGAGCGACGTGTGCATTTGAGCCCCGCCGAGGAAAAGCTCTTTGCCCTGCTCCTTGAAAACCGTGGGCAAACGGTCCCGACCGATACGCTCTTGGCGGCACTGCCGACCCATGAAGCGAGGACCAACGTGCTTCAGGTCCATATGTATCGCTTGCGTCGCAAGCTCTCCGTGGGCGGCGGCTCTCCCGTTCGTTCCGTGCGCGGCATCGGCTATCGCCTCGCGGAATCATTTTGAAATCTACTCTCACCGCCCCCATCGCCGTATTTGATTCCGGTGTTGGGGGCATTGGTGTCCTTCGAGAGGTAAAAAAGATATTACCGCACGAAAATCTCCTTTACTTCGGTGACAATGCGAACGCCCCCTACGGCGAGCGACCGAGCGCCGAGATCCTGTCGCTTGTGCTCATGCACGCAGAAAGACTGCTTTCCTCAGCCAAGGCTCTGGTGCTTGCCTGCAACACCGCCACGGCGGTGGCGGTTGAAGCGTTGCGCGATCGCTATCCCACCATACCTATCATCGGCATTGAGCCGGCGATCAAGCCCGCCCTTACCGTCACTGCGCACCCACGCATTCTGATACTCGCCACAAGCACGACACTGCGCGAGAAAAAGCTGCAAGCACTCCTTTCAAGACACGCGGGCGACGCTACCTTTTATAAATGTGCCGCCCCTCGCCTCGTGCAGTTGATCGAGGCAGGACTTGCCGACAGCAGCGATACAGAGCACTATCTCACAGCCCTCCTTGCCCCGTTTGAGGACGAAAGTCGCCCCGATGCCGTGGTGCTCGGTTGCACGCACTTTCCCCTCGCCAAAGACGCGATTTCGCGCGTTCTTGGTGCGGATATGCCGCTTTTTGACGGCGCGGCAGGCACGGCGCGCGAGCTTGCCCGCCGGCTTGCCGAAGGAAAGCTTTTAAGCCCGTCAAGCGCCGAGGGGCGCATCACGCTCACCACAAGCGCCCCCCGTATGCTACCGCTCTATCAAAAGCTACTCGATCATAACTAAACAAAGCCGCCCGTTTTTAACGGGCGGCTTTGTTTATTCTTCGTCTAACACGATCACGGCGGTCGCGTTGTCCCTGTGGCAAAGCGTGTAGGTCAGCTTCTTGCCTCGCTTGCTTCGCTCAAACAAAAACACACACGCCTGCGCGTTTTTCATCACGATCCTGCGCACTGCCGTTTGCCTGAGGTCAAAATCCGAGATCACACCGTCACTCCCCAAGGCGGCAGTTGTCATAAACGCCACATCGATGTTAAGCTCGCTTGCGTACTGCTCCGCAATAGACCCCACAAGGCACATATCCTGCGCATAATACTCCCCTCCGATGAGAACGGTCGGAATATGGAGTGCCGATGCATTTTGCAGCGCCTTTACCGAATTTGTGACCATTAAAATGTTTTTGCGCTTTGCAAGATACGGAATGATGTAAAGACAGGTTGAGGAGCTATCGAGAAACACCGTCATACCGTCCTTCAAAAACACCTCACACCGTGTGCAAAGCTCCTTTTTCTCGGCTTCATCCACCAAAAGTCTGGCATCGATGGGCAGCTCCCGTGAATCGGTCTTCAGCACCGCACCCCCGCGGTATCGCTTCAAATACCCCTCGCGCTCAAGCTCGGCAAGGTCGCGCCGCACCGTCATTTCCGACACAAAAAGTGTGCGGGAAAGCTCCCTCACCGAGGCTCTGCCCTTTTCGTATAATATCCCGAGGATCTCCTGCCTTCTCGTATTTTCCATAACGCACCCCTGTTCGCTTATTTTTTCATTTTCAAACATTTCGAACATATATTGCTTTCGTTTTGTTCTATTGATATAATTATAGCAACACATTCCCCTACTGTCAATACAAACGAAAGGAATACTTAACATGTTAGTTTCAATGAAAGAAATGCTCCGTGACGCAAAGGAAAAGCACTACGCCATCCCCGCCTTTGACGTGAGCAATTACGAGATGATGCGCGCTGTGCTTGACGTATGCGAGGAGGAGCGTTCCCCCGCGCTTTTGATGGGTCTTGAGGTCGATTTTGCAGGCAAGGGTCGTGAGCTGCTTGCGGCAATGATCCGTGCCGCCTCCGAGCTCTACACTATCCCCGTATGCTTCCACCTCGATCATGCAACCGGCCTTGATGCTGTAAAGGCTGCCATTGCCACGGGCTTCAGCTCCGTGATGTTTGACGGCTCGGAGCTGCCCTTTGAGGAAAACGCAAGACGCACCGCCGAGGTGGTGGCATACGCGCACGAACGCGGTGTCACGGTCGAAGCGGAGCTGGGGCACGTTGGCAACGCCATGGTCGGAAACGAAAAGGCAACCGTCTTTAATGAAAACGCCGAGGACACCCTCACCGTTCCCGACGAGGTGGTACGCTTTGTGGCACAAACCGACGTGGATGCGCTTGCCGTTGCCATCGGCACCAGCCACGGTGTTTACAGAAGCACGCCGACACTCCGCATTGACCGCCTTGACGAGATCACCGCTGTGTGCGATCGCCCGCTTGTACTCCACGGCGGCAGCGGCACGCCCGATGACCAGATGAAGGCGGCAATAGAGCACGGCGTCACCAAAATTAACATTTATTCCGACGTGGTGGGCGCGATGAACGCGGGGCTCAAGGAAAAGCTGAACACCATCACCAACCCCTCTACCTGGCCCGTGTTCGTCTTCGAGAGTGCACGCGAAAAAATGAGAGCCGTGGTGCGCGAAAAGATCAGAGCCTTCGGCAGCAACGGGAGGGTTTAAAAATGAAAACAAGAGCAGTCAGACTGTACGGCGAAAACGATCTGCGCCTTGAGGAGTTTGACCTGCCCGAGATCCACACGGGCGAGATCCTCATCAAGATCATCTGCGACAGCGTTTGCATGTCCACCTACAAAACGGCAAAGCAGGGGGCGGCGCATTTGCGCGTGCCAAATGACGTCGCCGACAATCCCATTATCATCGGGCACGAGTTCTGTGCCGAGATCGCCTCGGTCGGCGAAAAATGGAAGGATCGCTATGCCGTGGGCGAAAAGGTCGTTATGCCACCCGTCCTTAGCTACCTTGGCGGCTTTGAAACCATTGGCTACACCTTCCCCCACATCGGCGGCGCTTCGACCTACTCGATCGTAGCTGAGCACATGATCGAAAACGGATTTCTCATCAAGATCGCAACCGACGCCTTTTTCAAGGGATCGCTCATTGAGCCCTATTCCTGCGTGCTGCGCGGCTACAAGGCAAATTACCACCTCGACGGAGAAGGCATGCCCCACATGAACATCAAAAAGGGGGGCAAGGTGGCGATCCTTGCGGGCTGCGGTCCGATGGGGCTTGGCGCCATTGACTGTGCCCTGCACGGCGCGGTCAAGCCCGCGCTTGTTGTCGTGACCGATCTTAATGAGGATCGCCTTGCCCGCGCGAGGGAGATCTTCTCCCCCGAAAAAGCGGCAAAGGACGGGATCGAGCTGATATTCACGACCGCCGCCGACAAGGAAGCCCTTCTTGCCCACACGAAGGGCACGGGCTTTGACGACGTGTTCGTTTACGCCCCCGTTGCCGCCGTGGTAGAGCTTGGCGATAGCATCCTCGGCTTTGACGGGTGCCTTAATTTCTTCGCAGGTCCGCTCGATAAAAAATTCGAGGCGCGCATGAATTTCTACAACGTGCACTACGAGCAGCACCACGTAGCCGGCACCAGCGGCAGTACGGTGGAGGATATGAGAGATATTATATCTTTGATCGAAGCGGCAAGGATCACGCCCGCCGCAATGATCACGCACATCGGCGGCATCGATGCTGTCATCGACACCACAAAAAACCTGCCCACCCTCACGGGCGGCAAAAAGCTCATCTACACGCACATCGATCTGCCCCTTACCGCCATCGACGATTTCGAGGAGCTCGGCAAGACCGACGCGCGCTTTGCCGCACTTGCCCGCATCACCGATCAAGCCGGTGGACTTTGGTCCCCTGAGGCGGAAAAATATTTGCTTGAAAACTTTTAATAAAAAGCCGCGCAAACGCGCGGCTTTTTATTTGCTTTACATCAAAATTTTCGGCACACTGACATGCTCGCGTATCACAAAAAGGACGCAACGTCAAAAGGCCGAATTCCCGTGTCCACTTGTCATAATTGCCCTCGCCCCCGCGTAAACTGTAACGGAAACGAATTTATGGCAAGGAGGCATAGTTTATGTTTATCTACTCAATGCGCGCCGGGACGATCCGCTTTTTTGGCGTGGTGTGTTTGGCGCTGGCGGCGCTGGTGGCACTCGTTGCCTTTGTCCCCCAGCTACAGCCCGTATCGGCCGAGGTCGGTGAAAGCACCGAAACGGTGCGTTACGAAAAGGTCAAAACCAACGAGGATCGCATCACCTTTCTGCGCGAATTCGGCTGGGAGGTGGTAGGGGAGCCCGTCGAGGACACCACCGTTACGATCCCGGCTGAATTTGACAAGGTGTTCGGCGCTTACAATGAGCTGCAACGAAGACAGGGGCTTGATCTTTCACCCTATGCCTCGCGCACCGTGGAGCGTTATACCTACGCGGTAACGAACTACGAGGGATATGACGGAACGGTTTTGGCCAATCTTTTGATCTGGCGCGGCCGCGTGATCGGCGGCGACATTTGCTCGGCGGAAGCCGGCGGATTTATTCACGGATTCAGGAAATAATGCATATCCCCCGCGCACTGCAAATCGGCAGCGTTGCGGGGGTTTTTTGAGGGAAAATCTCCATAAAATCGCACAAAACAACACCCGTTTACGGGCGAATAGCAACCTGCCCAAAACAATTTGACTTTTACCACTTAAAACAACAAAAATATTCATGTTGGCACCGTCGCACGGTCATTTCGCCCAAAAGATGCAAAAAAGCCGCGATTTTCTTCATATTTTTTACAAAAACCTCTTCCAATTTCTAAAAAAACATGTTATAATAAATTAACTAAATTGAAAGAAAAACTGCTAACGGTTCGTGATATTGGTGCAAATGATGCAGTTTTTGACTTCAAAAAGGTTAATTTTACTTTAGGAGGATCACCTAATGAAAAAGCTACTTGTATGTTTCCTGACCCTTTGCATGGTGCTGACGATGATTGCAACGCTCAGTGTCACCGCATCAGCAGCTGACCCTCTTGCAACGGTTACCGTAGGAACGCAAATCTTTACCTACGACACCTTTGAAGCCGCTGTCAAAAAGGCTCAAGAAAATGAGGGCTCCACGCTCCGCCTTTTGCGCTATACCCCCGACATTGACGGCCTTGAGATCGGCGGCACCTACACGCTCGACCTCGGCGGCGCTTACCTTCACGTCAAGAACCCCCTCATCATTTCCACCGGTACGGTAACGATCACCAACTCGGCCGGTGCCGATGACCAGGGCTTCATCATGACCAGCAAGAACACGGCTCTGAAATCCGTACTCATTTTGCGCGGCGGCAACCTTCACATCGTTGCAGGCGACATCCGCTCCAATGACACCTACGCCATTCAAAACCTTGGCACCGGCAAGATCTATCTGTCGGGCACTCCGCACATCAAGGGCGGCATCTACGCCGCTTATGCAGGCACTGTAGTCGGCAACAACGGCGCTGCTGAAAACGCCGTCCCCTACACCGGCAAGACCATTTCCGTACACTGCGGTTGGACCCTCACGGAGGACACCCCCGTTGTTGTAGGTGCCAAAGAGGGCCAATTCACAATCTCCAACAATAACAGCAGCAAATTCATTCCCCATTTTGAGGACGGTACACTCGGCGTTGCGAAAATCGCTTACGGCAGCTGGGTCGTGGTCGGCGTGCTCTTTGCCGTAGCCGCCGCGCTCCTCGTCTTTACTCTTTTGAAGACGCGTGCGTACAAGGCAAGAATGAAGAATTACGCCATTCTCCCCGTGCTTCCCGTTATCGGCTTCATCACCGTAAAGCAGTTCATCTTCCTTTGCGTTGCAGCATTTGTGTTTATCGCTTCGATCATCATTTGCTGTGTCACGCTCTTGAAGCAAAAGAAGGCCGAGGCCGCTGCAAAGGCTGCCAAAAACGGTGCCAAGAAGGCTGCGGCTCCCGTCGCGAAAGAGGCTCCCGTTGTTGAAGAGGCTCCCATTGCCGAAGAGACTCCCGTTGCCGAAGAGGCTCCCGTTGCCGAAGAGGCTCCCGTTGCCGAAGAGGCACCCGTTGCCGAAGAGGCTCCCGTTGCCGAAGAGGCACCCGTTGCCGAAGAGGCTCCCGTTGCCGAAGAGGCTCCCGTTGTTGAAGAGGCTCCCGTTGTCGAAGAGGCTCCCGTTGCCGAAGAGGCACCCGTTGCCGAAGAGGCTCCTGCTGCTGAGGAAGCTCCTGCTGCACCGGTTGCTCCCGTTGTTGAAGACAATAACGGCACCGACAGCCTTGTCATCGCCGAGACCGATGCCACCGGTAACGTCGTGTACTCCACCTACAAGAAGTCCTTCACTGCCCGCATGATCCAGGCACCCGCTGATGTGCAGGAGCGTTATGAGACCCTCAAGAACGCCCTTCTTTCCTACAAGAAGGTAAACGCACGCATCAGCTGGAGCTACGAATCCTTCAAGTCGGGTCGTACGCAGCTTGCGAAATTCGCCATTCGAGGCAAGACCCTTTGCCTGTTCCTTGCCATCGACCCTGCAAAGCTTGAGGATTCTAAGTACAATGTGACCGACGTTGGCTCCGCCAAGAAATATGAGACGGTTCCCTGCCGTCTGCGCTTGACCTCCAAGCGCAGCGTCAAGTGGGGCCTTGAGCTCATCGAAATGCTCGCCGAGAAGGCCGAGCTTGCCAAGAACCCCAAGTTTGAGGCACAAAAATACCTTGCCAGCTACCAGTCCAACGAGGAGCTGATCGCACAAGGCTTGATCAAAAAAGTATAATTGAATCCAAAAACGGCCCTGCAGCTGCAGGGCCGTTTTTTTACAAATACCGCTTGAGCACTTCGATATTGTGCTGCTCAAACAAAATAATGTCCTTAGCAAGTCGCACCGCGTCGCTGTCCTTGGTTTCATAATTGTTCACAAGCTTGGTCATATCGGTAATCCCCATATTGGAGCCGCCGATCATAATTTCGGCAATGTGGCCCGCATCCGAGGAGATCATCGTATTGACCGCCATGCCGACCTTGGCCGACATACGAACCATAAGATTTTCCTCCCTCGGCTCAACACCCTGATGCTTTAACGCCTTCGCCGCCTCGGCGGCATACCTTTCATACCCATCCAGCTGCACCGTCATCGCACTGCGCAGGGCATCGTTCTTGACCTTGGGAAGCAGGCTGATGATCGAGTCCGCCCCCATTTTAGCCCCTTTGTAAATGGCACCGAGAAAGCTCTCCTCAGTGATCATTTCCTTGGTTGATTGCATAGATCCCACCACCTTTCAAAAAACACGGGATACGCTTATTGTGCGCGATCCCGTGTTTTTTATACCAAGTGGCTTCCCGTTTTTAAAAAATGATCAAAGCTTTTTGCGATAGCGAATGTCCTGCCCGGCAAAAATAAAGGGCTTGAACTCACAAAGAATACGGCTGGCAATTCGGTCGGAATAACGCGCCTTCAATTCCTTGCCTGTCAGATTGGTGTTGATGATCGTGGGCTTTTTGAGATTGATGCGGTTATTGAGTACCATATAAAGGCAAGACATGGTAAACTGGTTGCTGACCTCCGTGCCAAGATCGTCAAGGATCAACAAATCGCAATCCACATAGCGCGTCGGCTCTGCGGCCGCACGCTCGGTGCCGCTCCCAAAGCGAGCAAACTCAAAATCCGAAAACATCCCAATAGCACCGGTGTAATACACGTCGTAGCCGCGCTCGATGACGCGGCGCGCGACCGCGGTGGATAAATGCGTCTTACCAAGCCCCGTTGCACCGAAAAGCAGTAAATTTTCAGCCTCGGGCGAAAATTCCTCGGCATATTTTTTGAGGTAATCGAAATTGTACTGCATTCTCGAGCGATCGCCGCTGGCGGCTCCATAAAAGGAGAGGTCAAACGTCTCAAACGACTGGGTGCGCATCAGCTCACCCAAGCCCGACGTTTCATAAGCCGCAAGGATCAGCTCACGGCGCATACAATCGCACATTTTGGTATCGATAAAGCCCGAGTCCTTGCATTTTTGGCATTCGTAAGGGGGCAAGGTATAATCGGCGGGATACCCGAGCGCGGTCAGGAGCCCCGCGCGCTTTTCCTGCAATACAAGATTTTTGGCCTTCGCCACAGCCAGCTTTTCCTTGTAGTCAGCACCCGTGCCGATCACAGCCATCGCGATCTCAGCACCCGTCAGCGACAGCTCACGGTCAATGGCGGCAAGCTCGGAAGATTTGGCGTGCACCTCCTCCATGCGGCGACCGGCCTCTTCGTACGCGCGCAAATATTTGGTACGATATTCTTCGCGCACACGCTTATAGTTTTCCTTATTATATCCCATATTACAGTTCTCCGTAGGTTTTTTTCAACATCGCATTCAGCACCTCGTCGGCATCAAAGCTGCTGCCGCCAAGCTTCGCTTTTTTGTATTCCTCCATGGCACGCATCACATCCTCAGCGGTCTTGTATCCTTCGGCAAACCACCGCTCAAGAATGGTGTTGGCATAGGAGATCGAAGGCTTATCAATAGCATTGACCGTCGCCTCATACGCAAGGCGCAGCACCTCGATGTCGTACTTCATCACGCACACCCATCTTTCGATCATAGCCTTCTCCTTGGTGGTAAAGGCACGCGACGACATCCCGAACATCGCGCGGATCTTCCCCGTCACGCTTGCCATGGTTTCAATGCGCTGCAAGCGCTCCTCCAGGGCCGCGGCGTCGGTCACACCGTCATCGTAAAGCGAGAGCGCCGTTTTCTCGGCATATCGGAGCGATTTTTTCTCCATACGCACGCAATGCGACAAAAGCAGTAAAATGTAGTCGCCCTCAAGACCAAGATAATCGATCAGGCCTGCAATAATATTGACCTCAGCGGTATTAAAGATCTTGCCAAAGGTTTGCTGACAAGCCCCGATGAGTGCGGCAAAATCCTTGCTCCCCCCGGCGATCTCAGCCAGCTCCTCGGTCGTGTAGGTGGGCAGCCCCTTGTCGGGCAAAGGCTTGGCGGCCTTAACGGACACACGCACACTCGGCGCATCCTTAGCCACACCCGATGCAAGGACCCCGGCACCCCGCCAAAAGGACAGTGAGGCCTCCACGGCCGATTCGGGAAGAGAGAGTGCCTGCGCGACCGAGGACACACCGTTCACTGCATCCTGGCACAGGGCGGGATTTGCCGCAAACGCACAAAGCACGCGCCAATCCGCAGCCGTAGCATTGGCACCGGCCGCCACCGCAGACGCCGGCAATACCAGCACGCGGCTTCCGTAAACAAAATCAAGCATCTGTGCCCTCCCTCTCCTCGGAAAGCTCCTTCAGGCGAAGCTCGTAGCACAGCGTCATCAAAGAGTCACCGATATGTACGTTTTCCACGACCGCGCCCGTGGCCGAGGCGTCGATCTCGCTGCCGGTAAAGTTCCAAATTCCGGGAATATTCAAGGCCACCAGTCGCTCGGAGATCTCGGGCACGCAGCTTTTGGGAAGCGTGAGCACCGCCACATCCACGGTATGATTCTCACAAAAGGTCTCGAGCTCGGACATATCATACACCTTGGCATCACCAAACGTGCGACCGATCACCGCGGGATCCACGTCGAAAAGGCCCAAAATATTGACGCCGCGTTTTTCAAACATCGGGCTGCGCACCAAGGCCTTGCCCAGATTGCCCGCACCGATCACCACGGCATTAAAGCCCTCGCCAACACCGAGGATCTCACAAATTTTAGCATAAAGATAATTGACGTTATATCCGTACCCCTGCTGACCGAAGCCGCCAAAGCAGTTGAGATCCTGGCGGATCTGCGAGGCTGTCACGTTCATCAGCTCCGACAGCTCACCCGAGCTGATACGCAAGCGTCCGTTACGAATCAGCTCACGCAGGTAGCGAAAATATCTCGGCAATCTTTTAATAACCGCCGGGCTTACGTCACCCACGCTGCGCTTGCTTCTTTTGTTCTCTTTTTCCATATCTCATTCCTCATTTCAACGTTCAAAATTGAACGGAATTTGCTCCTCAAATCCCCCTCAAAAACGCAATTTTGACAGGGCGATTTTAGTTTTCCACAGGATGGCACACCGAAAAGTTATCCACATTTCCCACATACTTTTCCACAAAAAATGTCATTTTTCAATGTGGACAAAGGGCTTTGGCGGTTTTCAAGGGCAAAATTTCACTGCATTTGACCGTATATTTTCTCACATTCGCCAACTTTTCCACAGACCTGTGGAAAAGTGCTGTGGAAAACGCACCCATAAAAAAGGGCGCAAAATTCAATATTGATCGACCGCGGAGGCGTTCAGCGACACGTCGGCAAAGCGACCCTTTCGGTATTCAAAATACCCGGCCGCCGCCACCATGGCTCCATTGTCACCGCAAAGCGAAACGGGCGGCACGACGAGTGTCACACCGTGCAAACGGCAAAGGTCCGCAAGGCGTCGGCGCAAATGCGAATTGGCGGCCACACCGCCTGCCAGCACCAGGGTCTTGTGACCCGTTTGCAGGAGGGCCTGCTCACTCTTGCGAGCAATACCCTCCACCACACTTGCGGTAAAGGATGACGCGAGATCGGCACGGGGCACCTCAACACCCTGTTGACGGGTGCTGTTGACAAAATTGAGTGCCGCGGTCTTCAAGCCGCTAAAGGAGAAATCAAGCGTATCGGCGCCCAGCGCGGGCGAGGGCAATTTGACCGCACCGACCTGCCCCTCATACGCAAGGCGATCCAACGCCGCACCGCCGGGATAGGGCAAGCCGATCACACGCCCGATCTTATCAAACGCCTCTCCTGCCGCGTCGTCGCGCGTCGCACCGATTTCGCGAAAATCGGTATAGTCGGTCACGTCAAACAGCGACGTGTGTCCACCCGACACCACAAGCGCGAGAAACGGGGGCTTTAAGGGCGTTTCAGTCAAATACCCCGCCGCCACGTGAGCCTTGATGTGATTGACCGCCACCAAGGGCAGGCCGTTGGCATAAGCCAACGATTTGGCAAAATTTACGCCCACAAGCAGCGCGCCGATCAGGCCCGGGTGGGCCGTTACCGCCACGGCACCAAGATCCGAAAGCGCGACCCCTGCCGTATCCAGCGCCTCGGCAGTCACGTTCGTGATCGCCTCAATATGTGCGCGGCTGGCGATCTCGGGCACCACACCGCCGTACAAGCGATGCGTTTCGATCTGAGATGCCACAATATTCGATCGTATCAAAAGCGAGTCCCCCTCGGCTTGCAGGACTGCCGCCGAGGTTTCATCGCACGAGGTTTCAATTCCCAAAATATACATATCGTCACCTTTATAAGCTGCAAAGCATCACAAGCGCGTGCTCGCGCGGATTGCTGTAAAAATAATTGCGTTTCCCAACCACCGCAAAGCCGTGCTTTTGATAAAGCGCAATAGCGGCGGTATTACTCTCGCGCACCTCCAGCGTGAGGGTCCAAAGCCCCTTCTTACGTGCCTGCTCCATCAGCGCCGTCAACAGCTTGTCCGCAAGACCGCAGCGGCGAAAATCGGGGTGCGTCGCCACATTGGTGATCTGCCCCTCGTCAAGAACGGTCAGCACCCCAATGTAGGCCACAGGCACACCCTCCTCGTCAAGACAAGCAAGACCAAAGGCCGTGTCACCCAGCAAAAGCTCAAGCGCTTGCTCGCTCCAGGGCTCCCCAAAGGAAAGTGCTTCGATCGCGGCGATGGCGTGAAGATGCTCACGCCCGACCGTCACCACGCTCATACGTTGCCCTCCGCAAAAAAACGCATGGCCAAAGCATAGGACAACACCGAAAGGCAGGCGCGGTAGGTCGCCATATCCCCGGCAAAGGGGTCCTCTACGTCCAAGGGCAACGCCTCGATCTTCGCGGCGTGCTCGGGAAAGCGCAGGATCAGCTCCATCGCGTGACGGGCGGTAATGCCCACCACCACATCGGCCTCACGCACCATTTCTTCGGTCACGGGACGGGCTCGATGCGCCTCATAAAAAGCGGCATCCACCGAGGCCTCGGCCAAAGCCTCTTTGGCATACGAGGAGATCGGCGCGCCCTCAGCGGCAAAAAGACAGGCCGAGGCGGCAATGCGCGACGGTATCCCCTCGCGCGTTTTGACGGTGTGGTTAAAAAGCGCCTCAGCCATCGGGGACCGACAGGTGTTGCCCGTGCACACAAAAAGCACGCGCAGGGGCACCGAATCCTTGACATCTGGTGTTTGATATTCCAAAAGCTCAGCACCGTTTGACATAGGCTCCTCCTTTTTATTTTTCCACAAAATGCTCGGCCAAAGCGCTCGGCACCGCCACCGTGCGGCGCGAGAAGATCTCGTAAAAATACGCATTCTCCCCTTGCACAAAATACTCAAAGCAATAATGAATGCCGGGGAGCTCGGCCGACTGCAGCTTTATACCGCGCGAAAAATCACGTGCGCCCTCGGGCTTTTCCGTGCCCTCGCCCTCAAACCAAAGCGAAAGGATCTCGGCGATCACCGCATCATCCTTCCCGGCCGAAAAGCGATAGATCTCCACGCTCTGCGCCCCCTCCTCGCAAACGAGCAGGGCGGTGGGGGTCAAGCACTTCGGATCGGGGGCCTCCCCCGCGCACCATACACCGCGCTCGCTGTCACCGAGATAAAGCGTGGGATCAAGACCCGGGATTTCGTAATACGTACGCGTATAATCGGACCCCTTGGCCTCGTAGATGCCCTTTACCGCCGCAACCGACGCCGGCTCAAAGGCGAGATCCAAGGCCGTATAATGGATCCCCGTTTCGGTATCGGTACAGCCGTACCCATCCTCATCCAGCACGAATTTGACCGCGTCACGATCCGTACAAGCCGTCAAAAGCAGCAAGAGCACAAACAAAATCGGTAAAAATCTTTTCATCGATCAATACCCAAGCTTGCCCGAAAGCGAATCGTCATCCTCGATCCAATCGGCCACACGAATGGTGCGATACTCGGTATCGGTATCGCGCACGACCACCGTTGAAATGCCGGCATTGAGGATCATGCGCTTGCACATCATACAGCAGTTGCATCCGGCATAAAGCGACCCATCCTCGGGCGAGATGCAGGCCATGTACAGCGTTGCGCCAAGCATTTGCTCACGGGGGGCGGCAATGATGGCGTTTTGCTCGGCGTGGACCGAGCGGCAAAGCTCATAACGCTCTCCGCGCGGAATGCCCATTTTCTCGCGTTGGCAAACGCCGAGGTCACTGCAATTTTTGCGGCCACGGGGCGCACCGTTGTAGCCCGTGGAAACGATGACGTCGTTTTTCACGATGATGGCACCGAACTTGCGGCGCAGGCACGTGGCACGCTCAGCCACGGTCTTGGCAATATCCAAATAATAATTGGTTTTTGAAACGCGATCCATAAAAAGCTCCTTCGTATGTGCTCGCGCGTTCGCGCGATTTAAGAAATACTTATACATAATATAGTATAACATATTAAAAAAAGAAAATCAAGCATGCCTTTTGAGAAAATTGATTCAAAAAAAGGGTGCCCGCGGCGTTGGCCTCGGGCACCCTGATGCAATTATTTTTTCTTTTTATCGCGGTATTTTTTCATCGTTTCCTCGGTGGCGACCCTCTTGTCGGCCAGCGTCACGTACCACGCCTCACGGCAACGCGGCACACACCAAAAGGTGAGGGGAAACATATGCGTATAGATGATTTGCTCCTCTTTTTTGGTGAGGTCAAAGTCGCGACTCGCATTTTCCAGTGCAAAGCGGTGATGCTTAAACCCGTGCCAACGGAATCCCTTGTTCGGGTCGTGCCAATCGTAAAGGTAATAATCGTGCAAAAGCGCCCCGCGCACCAAGGCACGCAGATCGCACTTGGTCCGTTTTCGCTTGGCCGCCATGGTATAGGCAAGACGCGCCACCTTCAGGCAGTGCTGATACACGGTAATATCCGAATGCGAGATGTACCTCTTCATTTCCTCGTACCGTCCCGAGGTCACGACCTCGCGGCATACCTCGTCAAAAAGCGTATAGTCCACGGGCTTATTTTTCATTTTTTCCACCCCATTTGCGGTTGATCTCACTACGATAGCCCTGCATATCACTCATATAAAAATTGATCATACGGTAGAAATTAAAGGGCCGCTTTTTGCCAACCTCCCGACGGAAATGCTCCTTGGCGTTGCCCTTGAGCTGATCGAGATTGATGTGCGTACGCATGGCCGAGGCATAACGGCGCAGGTGCTGCATAATATGGAGAGAATGCGCGAGATCCACCAAAAAAATGCCGGCATACATACCCACAAAAAGGATCAAAAGCGGCAGCTCGATCACACGCGAGGCAATGCTGTGCATAAAAGGGTAAATAAGGAAGTAATACACCGCGCAAACCAAGCCCCAAATGAGCGAAAATTTCGGGCAAATGACACCCTGAAAGTTCATCCATTCCCCCGAATAGTCCCAAAGCTTAACACGGAAATATTTCACAGCCACAAGGCCACCTACCAGCTCGATCAGGGTCATGATCGCCATGGCAATGAGCAAAATGGCCGCCACGCGCACGTACTCATTGGGCAGGGAGCGGAATTTCATCCCCGAAAGGCAGTAAAGGATCACGCCGCCCGTGCCGTAGATCGGCAAGCAGCATCCCGTCAAAAACCCGGGATTGACCACCTTACGGTGCCGAAAGGCGCGATATACCACCTCAAGGCACCAGCCGGCCGTGGCACAGCTGCAAAACAAAAACAAATATTCAAGCAAGGTCTCCATCGCTTATGCTCCTTTTTTGGCTTTTTTACGGAGCATAACCACCACAACGACCGTTACCGCAAGAATCACGGCACATCCAATGCACACACCGACCACGATCAGCGTGCTGCCGCCATCGGCATCAATGGGTGCAAGATCGGCAAGATCCAGCCCCTTGCCAAAGCGCGTCTTTTCAAGCGTCATATTCTCAAGCTTCTGATCCACGCGGTTGTTGAGCGTCACAAAATAGGATTTGTCGCGCAGGGACTCAAAATTCTCGGTGATGTACGCCTCATCCTTGGGCAAACGCATCAGGACATAGTACCCGTCATCGGTTTCGATCACGTCACTGACTCCGTACTCGGCAAGCGCAAAGGCGGCCGTCTCGTAGGCGGCATCCATTTCACCGTAGGTAAAGTAATAACCCCGGCCGAGCGAATCGCCAAAATCGTTGTTGTATTTGCCGCCCACGGCATCAAACATCGCGTCAAAACGCGCATCGTTATCGGTTTTTGCTGCAATCTCGGCTCGGATGGCCTCGGCGTGTGCGCGGTTCTCGGCGTCGGTATAAACGCCGTTGGATTTGCTGATAAATACGTGCATCGTGCGCACGAATTTTTCACCCTTGATCATTTCAAGGATCTTCGCATCATCGGTCTCGACCTCGCCGCGCTTCGCCATTTCGATCACAATTTTGGTGGCAAGATAATTCTCAACGCCAAAATACTGTCTTGCGTAACGGTCGGTCATATATGCCGCATTCAGCTCCTCAATATAGGCCTTGCGGTCACCCTCAAAGCTGGTTTCGATCATGTGCTCGATCTCGGCCTGCACGCTGTCGGCAATGTCGCCCTTTTCCACGTCAAGCCCGTACTCGTACCCGAGCGAGATCAACGCCGTTTCACGCGAGCGCAGGCTCTCCCACACAAAATGCTCCAGCTCTGCGCGCACGTCGGCACTCTCCAGCGCATTCTCACCGTAGGTAAGCTGAAGCTCCTTAATGGCTCGCATCGTAATAAAATAAAGCTCATCGTACAAGATCTCCACGTCCCCGACCTTGGCCACCGTACGCGAGGCACGGGGCGAGGCGTGAACGGGGCGCGCCGCCCCACAGGATACCAAAAGGGTAAGGCAAAGCAATGCCGCCAAAAGTGCCGAAACGGCGCGAAGTACACGATTCATAAAAATCCCCCTTCAAGAGAATTATATAAATATATTATAAAATAAAGTTGTGAAGATTTTGTGAATTTAGCAAGCAATTGCGCACCTTTTCACCAAAAAGGAAAAATGCTCGTTGCATTTTTTAAAAACTGTGCTATAATGAGAGTGTTTTAAAGATGCGTGAACCGCGACGTTTGCAAAGGAGAGTCATTATGCAGGAAATTTACAGCATTCCCCTGTCATCCCTCATCAAGGAGTTCTCGCTTGAGGCCTTTTATTTGCCCGATAATGCCGAAAACATCATCATATCCAACAATCAGGTAGATCGTCCCGGCCTGGCCCTCACGGGCTTCCTTGACGAGTTTGAGGAGTCGCGCGTTCAAGTCGTCGGCATGGCCGAGTACCGCTATCTTAAAAAATGCGAGGAAGAGGCACGCGAGCGCAAGATCGAGGCCTTTTTCGAGAAGAAGCCCGTCGTGGTGATCCTGACCACGGGGCAGGAGCCCTACCCCGCCATGCGCGAGGCGGCCGAGCGCCACGGTGTACCCTTCCTCTCCACCAAAGAAAAGACCAGCCCCTTTATTGCGGGGCTGATCGCCTACCTCAACGTCCAGCTGGCTCCGCGCATTACGCGCCACGGCGTGCTCGTTGAGGTTTACGGCGAGGGTCTTTTGCTGCTGGGCGACTCGGGCGTCGGTAAGAGTGAAACGGCCATCGAGCTGGTCAAGCGCGGCCACCGTCTGATCGCGGACGACGCCGTGGAGATCAAGCGCGTTTCCGCCAAAACGCTCGTGGGCACGGCACCGCCCATCATCCGCCACTACGTAGAGCTGCGCGGCATCGGCATCATCGACGTGCGCCGCATCTTCGGTATGGGTGCGGTAAAGGACTCCCAGGGTATTGACCTTGTCATCAACCTGGAGCAATGGGTGCAGGGCAAAATGTACGACCGCTTGGGGCTTGACGGTGAGACCATGGATATTCTCGGCAACGAGGTGCCCAGCATCACCATCCCCGTAAAGCCCGGTAGAAACCTTGCCATTATACTGGAAATTGCGGCCATGAACAACCGCCAAAAGAAAATGGGCTATAACACTGCCGAAGAATTTAACAAAAAACTGTTAGGGCAAATGGGACTCGAGCAATGAATATTACAAAATTAAAAAATGATCTTGCAAACGGTGCGTGGGATGAACGCCTTTCGACCCTGTATGGGGCCTGGGCGGTGAACGCACAAAAAAAGCGTTACGAGGCCGCACTGGAGGCCTTTGAAGCTCTGTACGGGGAACAAAAAAACGTACACGTATTCTCGGTATCGGGACGCAGTGAGCTGCTGGGCAACCACACCGACCACAACTGCGGCTGTGTGGTGGCAACGGCGGTGGACCTGGACGTGATCGCGATCGCGGCCCCCATTGACGGCAATGAGGTACGCCTGAAATCGGAGGGCTACCCCGAGGACACCGTGGACCTCAACACCTTCACCGAGCCCGATGAAGCCGCCTTTGGCAAGCCCCGTGCCCTTGTGGCCGGTATGTGTGCAGGACTTCGCAAAAACGGACACCGTGTCGGGGGATTTGTGGCATACACCACCTCAAGCGTCCCGACCGGCGCAGGCCTTTCCTCCTCGGCCGCCTTTGAGGTTATGATTGGCAATATTGAAAATTACCTCTATAACGGTGGCGAAATTTCAAACGTAGAGCTGGCAAAGCTGGCACAGTGGACCGAGAACAGGTTTTTCGGCAAGCCCTGCGGCTTGATGGATCAGCTGGCATGTGCTGTGGGCGGCATTATCGCCATTGATTTTGAAAACACCGCAGCCCCCACGATCCAAAATATGACCTTTGATCTTTCGGCCCACGGCTACCGCCTTTGCATTGTCAGAACCGGCGGCAGTCACGCCGACCTGACCGACGATTACGCGGCCGTCCCCGCCGAAATGAAGGCGGTTGCCGCGGCCCTCGGCAAAACGGTGCTCCGCGAGGTGGAACAGGGAGAGGTGCTCTCTCAGCTCGCCGCCCTGCGCGCCAAGCTCGGCGACAGAGCCCTGCTCCGCGCCCTGCACTTCTTTGATGAAAACAAGCGCGTGGCCCGCGGTCAAGCGGCACTCGCCAAGGGTGATTTTGAGGCCTTTCTTGACACCGTCCTCGCCTCGGGTCGCTCCTCGTATTGCTACTTACAAAACGTCTATTCCTCCAAAAACCCTGCCGAGCAGGGCATTTCCCTGGCGCTTTGCCTTGCGGATCGCTACCTCAGCGACAAAAAGGGCGCGTGGCGCGTGCACGGCGGTGGCTTTGCCGGAACGGTACAGGCCTTTGTGAGGGAGCAGGACGTCGCCGGCTTTGCCGAGCTGATGAATGCCGCCTTCGGTGAGGATGCCTGTACCGTCCTCTCGATCCGCCCCGAGGGAGCCACACAGGTCGTGTAACTGCCCCGAGTGAGGCTTGACCTCGCCCCCCGAGAGCACCCAACAACGCCCAAAGGAGCAACCTATGCTACACATTCGCCTCATTGCGCTCGGCAATTTAAAGGAGCGTTATTGGCGCGAGGCCCTGGCCGAATACGAAAAACGCCTTGGTGCCTTTGCCAAACTGGATATTGTTGAACTCAAGGAATACCGCGTGGCGGAAAGCCCCACACCGGCTGAGATCGATCTGGCCCTGGACCGTGAGGCCGATGCCGTTTTGGCCCATATTCCGCCGCGCAGTTTTACCGTTGCCCTGTGTGTGGAGGGCGGTCAGCTCTCCTCCGAGGAGCTGGCCGAGACGCTCTCACAGGTCATGAGAGAGCAAGGGAGCCTCACGCTCATCATCGGCAGCTCGCACGGCCTCTCGCCGCGCGTCAAAAAAGCCGCACATTTGCGGCTTTCGGTATCAAAGCTCACCTTCCCCCACCAAATGATGCGCGTGCTGTTGCTTGAAACCGTTTACCGCAGCCTGTCGATCCTGCAGGGCTCAAAATACCACAAATGAAGATTCACCCCCGTCGCCAAAGCGACGGGGGTTTTTGCGCCCGTTTTTCGCACCTCGCGCTCACATCGATCGTAAGGAGGGATTCCCCCTCCCGTTTCGTGCATCGCGGATCGCGGGGGGCTTGCCTCTCCCCTACATCTGATTTGCATTTTCGGCAATGTCCGTGCGCCGATTTTGCGTATCGCCGATTGCGGGAGGGGCAAACCTTAAGCCCACTAACGCAAAAATCCCCCACGGGCAAATGCCCGTGGGGGATTCGATTTACCTCATTGCAAGAAGAAATTCTTACAATTAACCAATCGTGATATCGCCGATCTCCGTGCCGAAGTTATCGGTCTCGACATCGAGCTTATTCAGCGACACCGTAATGATGTCAGCCGTAGAAATAACGATCAGCTCGGAGGTAGGTGCTTCATAAAACTTTTTCATGTTCATTTCCCTCCTTCAATTATTTGCCTGCGTACTTATCAACAATGGCCTTCTGCTCATTGGTGTAAGCCGTCCAGTACTCACTTGCTTCATCAGCAATCATAGCGTCAGCAACCTGCTTAGCAGAGCGTGCGTTATCAGCGGAGTTGAACTCACCGTAAACGGTGTCGATCACAGCGCCGCTTTCGTCGCAAACCTCAACCATAGCCACAGCCGCATACTGACGGGTGAAGCTCTTAAGGCCGATGAGCGTACCGCTGAACTTGATTACGTTCTCGTCCTCAAGGTCAAGCGAGTTCACAGCCTGGATCTTCACGCACTTATCACCCTCAACGTTAAGAGCGGAAAGTGCCTCAACGGTGAACTTGCCCTGTGCAGCTGCCACGTAGTCCATGGGAGCGATGAGCGTGTAGTACTTGAAGGTAGCACCTGCGTATGCGCTGAGTGCATCCTTGGAGATCACAGTCTCAAAGCGCAGACCGCTGGTTTCCTCGTTTGCGGTATCAACGTAGATCGAAGCGCCCTTGAACTCAGTGTCATTGGTGAACGCGCCGTCGTTAGCAACCCAAAGCTTGAAGGATTCGCCTGCGTAGTTTACGTTCAGTGCAAAGGCATCAACAACAACGCCTTCCTTCACCGTGGTGCCCTCGGCAGCAAGCACGAGGACGTCGGCAAGGGTCACGTTGGCAGCTGCGCCCTGTACAAGGGTAGCGCCGGTAGCGGACATCTTCGCAACAAGGCCGGTAGCCTCAAGTGCGGCAGCGTCGCCCACAACGAACAACGGTGCAGAAGCAGTGTAGGTTACGTCAAAGTTCTCAAGCACAAGCTTACCTGCGTTTACAGTACCAAGCGTAGTGCCAAGCGTAACGGTCCAGTCCCTAAGGGTTACGGTAACGTCAGCGTCAATGGTGAAGGAGGCAAAGCCACCCGTCACAACGATATCATCGGAAACGATGAGAGTTGCAAGCGAAGCATCGCCAAAGTACTCCTCAGCCATTTCCTCAGTCAGGAAGTAGGGGTAGTCTGCTTCATCCAAATACTTGCCAAACACGCTCGCGGGCGTAGCAAGTGCAGCAAACTTGGCCTTGTAATCGGCAAACGAGCCGGACCAGTCCTCGGTGAAGGAGTAGGGAGAAAGCTCTACGAGCTCTGCATTCCAACCCGTGATGTAAATGAGTGCCATGCCGTCAACCGCCCAAGCCGCGTTTGCATAGAAGGCAGCTGCATTCTCGGAGGAGCCTTCGCCAAGCTTAACGATAATCTCATCGTCGCAGGAGAGGCTGAACTGCTCAGCTTTGATTCTAGAACCGGCAAGGGCTGCACCGTTCGAAAGCTCAAACGTACCTGCGGTGATGTTGATCACAGCCAGTTTGTCGTCAGCAATATCATAGCTACCGCGGTTGATAATACAGCCATCTGCAACGTCGGAAATAAACGTACCGCCGTAAATGTTTACCGTGCCAACGTAAACGGAAAGCAGGCAGTAAGTGCTACCCTCATCATTCGCAGCGGTCTGCGTAAAGGTACCACTCCAGATCGTGATCGTGTTGTCAGCATAAACGTCGGCATAATTCTTGTCGTACTTTGCCTCATAGAGCCAGCCTGCCAGCTCCATGGTGATCTCGTCGTCGCCATCCTCGGAGCCGATGGTTACGTTGTTGCCTGCGATATTCGCGGAGCGGAACAGCTTGGCGCCGCCCACGATGTGGGTCTTGCCAAGTACGAAAATGTCGTTTGCACCCTCAGTGGTGTTCGAGCCGTGGAAGGTGACCAGGTTCTTGCCGCTGGCGTCGATCTCACAGTTGTTGAAGGTAATGGTCTGACCCATTGCCGTAATAAAGTCCATGTTACCGGTATCGATCGTGCAGCCCTCAAAGGTCATCGAGCCGCCGGAGATCTTTGCCGTAAAGGCCTTCACGTCAGTCTCAGCTACAACAGTGCAGTTTACAAACTTCACGTCCACCGCCGCACCGATCACGATCGTGCCGGAAATGGTCACCGTGTACTTGTTGTCACCGCCGTCGATGATGAAGCCCGTGTCGAGCGAGGCGCCGGCGAGCGTCATGTTGTCAAGGAGTACGATGCGGTCGCCGCCCTTCTCAACCAACGCCTTGTAAGCGGAAGCAAAGGAGGCGTAGGTGCCGATCTTATCCTCACCCGCATATACCTCAAACAGTCTCTCTACGCTTTCAAGGATCTCGCCGTTGATCTCGGTGCCGATCCACGTGGTATCCGTGAAGAAGGCCTCAGCCTCGGTGTTTGTCTCATTGAAGGTGACCTTAAAATCACCGGGGGTTGCAAGGTTTACGTTGTAGGTAGCGGTGATGTAGTACTTGCCGGCGTTGTTATAGGAAGTGGTCTGTACCAAACCGCAGCCGTCGCCAAGCACAACAGTACCGCCGGTAATGTTGAGCGTAACAGCAGAATCAGCGCCGGACTCAAAGCCGATGAGGTAAGCGTTGGGCCTATCCTCGGTAGCATTGAGGTAGATGGTACCGCCGTAAAGGTTCAGCGTGCCGCCAACCTTGGTTGCGTAAAGACCCGTCAGAGGTGCACTGTACGAGCCGTTGAGGGTAATGGTGGTGCCATCGTAGATGGTCATGTAGCCGCTTGCGTCCTCAGAGCTGTTCAGCCAGCCGGTGTTGACGGTCACGCTGATCTCGTTCTTGGTTACGCCGTCGGGTGCAAAGCCGTTTGCAGAACCGAAGATGATGTTGTTCGCACCGTTGCTCGACGAGTTACGGAAGAACTTATCGCCGCTGACCATAGTCGTCTTACCGTACACGTAAACGGTGTTGTTGTTAGCGGGAGCAGTGTTGTGCTCAAGGAGTCTGTCTGCCGTGATGATACAGCTATCAAAGGTCACGGTTGCCGCGTCGGCATAGATCAAACAGGTAGTGGTCGCAGCCGTGATCGTGCAGTTCTGGAAGGTGATGTTACCGCCGTTGCCGGTTGCCTTGGGGCCAATGATGCTGACCGCACCGGTAATATCCAGCACAACGTTTTTGAACGTGAGGTTGTAATTGCCCGTCAGCTTGGAGAACATATTTGTGCTCAGCGTGAGCTTTTTGCCTGCGCCGTCAATGGTCAGATCGCCCTCAAGCGTAGTCGTTGCAATAATGCTTGCATCGTCAAGCAGCTTAATGGTATCCGCACCGTTCTCCACCAAAGCAGCGTAAGCCTCATTCAGGCTTTCGTATTTCCCGATCTCGGTATCGCCCATATATACGATAAACAGCTTCGGTACCTCTACCCCCAAGCCGTTTACAGTGGCGTTGGTTGACCAGGGCTCAGCCTCGAAGAAATCCTTCAACAGGCTGGCAGAAGCAGCATCAAGGTTTACCACAACATCGTCTGCACTTGCAGTCTCAAGCGTGATGGTAGCGTTATTGGTCATAATAGCGCCGTTCTTCAGGTTAAACTCACCGCCGACGATCTTGAATCCCACCGCCGAACCGGCGTCGTTGAACATCGCACTACCGGCCTTTTCAAGGTTGAAGGTACCGCCGTAGATCTCAACCTTACCCCAACAAAGGTCAAAGGCATAGGCGCCGGTGACGTTAAAGGTACCGTTGTAGATCTGAGAAACGGCCTTCTTTGCAGAATTCTGCTCTTTACTCTCAATATCATCAATCAAGCCGGGCGCGGTGATGGTAACCTTATCGCTGCCACCTGCGGTGCCAACGATAAGTTGTACCGCGTTCGTGCCGCCGCCCACGTAAGTACCTGCGGTAACGGTGGTGTTACCCGTAAGCTTCAGCGTACACGTGTAGTCCTTGTTGTTACCCGTCATGACGTGCTCTGCAGCATCCACAATACAGTTGTTAAACGACATGATAAGGCCTGTACCACGCGAGATTCTTGTAACCTCACAGGTTACCGTGCAGTTGTCAAAAGCAAGCTCGGAGCCCCTATAGCTGGAACCACAAGCAGCGAGACGGTCAGCCGAAACGACAACGTCAGCATTTTTAATGTTAACGTTGATCTTCGCACCAAAAGTAAGCGCATCGCTATAGGTGCTCGTGATCTTAAACTTGCCGCCCGCAGGGTTTGCACCGTCAATGGTAAAGCCCTTCGTCAAGGTGAACTTGGCGTCCAGCGTCACGTCAGACGTCAACTTGATCGTGCCGTCCGCATCGACAGCATCGTATGCCTCAGCAAAGGTAGCGTACTCCGTGCCGTCAACCTCGAAGGCTGCGGAGCCGACGATCATTGCCATTGCGAACAATGCCACGACCGTTGCCACCAAGAGAAGCAATTTGAGTTGTTTTCTCATAAGTTTTTTCTCCTTATTTTGTTTTTTGGAAGCGCCCTTACCCTGCAAATACGGCGGTTATTGCAAAGCAAGAACAAATTCACACCATCATTTTATGACATTTGGGGCAAAATGTCAACGGGGTTTTTGTAGATTTTTTACCACCGTGCACGCGCGTGCGTTTTAATGTATGTAGAAAACCATCGTTCCCGTGCCGGAACAACACCCCGAAACCCTTATATCACAAGGCTTTGGCGTTCCCGTCAAACCCTATGGCGCCTTCACACAAAAATCACACAAAAAATACATTGTACACAAATTGTTTACATTTTCAGCCCAATTTTGGGGATTATTTCAAGATTCATCCCGTTTTTCAACACCCCACCCATAGCCCGTATTGGTTCGTGCGGCATCTTCGGCGGTGCGTTTGCACCGTTCAATTTAATGCGTTCGCACATTGTTCGCACCGTAATCTTGTAGGGGCGATTCACGAATCGCCCGTCTTGTTCGCACGCACATTTCCGGGCGAACACAGTTCACCCCTACGGTTGGGTGGTTCACCCTGCGATGTTTGCATATACCTTGTAGGGGCGATTCACGAATCGCCCGTCTTGTTCGCACGCACATTTTCGGGCGAACACAGTTCGCCCCTACGGTTGGGTGGTTCACCCTGCGATGTGCCGCCATCTTGTAGGGGCGAACTGTGTTCGCCCGCCCCGGCGTTTTTTCATTACATTAACGCACGATATAACGGGCACCCTGTGCCCTACACCTCATCAGTCGCCACTGCGCCAGCTTCTCCTCAAGGGGAAGCCTTGATTGCGTACACACCACGCCCTCGTCACCCCGAGGCAGAATATTTTTGTAGGGGCGATTCACGAATCGCCCGTC
>JAFVYZ010000029.1 GCA_017508425.1 Clostridia bacterium
ATGAGAGAAAGTCTATTAAAATATATGCTAATTGTTGTTTGCGGTATTGAGAGAAACAGCTCATGGTCGAATGATGGTTATGCGTTCTTTTTCATCGATCTTGATAATCGATGATGGTTGATGCTTGGTCGTGTCATTTCGGCGAAACTCGCACACATAATCCACAGCCTGCAATAGTTCGGGACTAATTTCGCTATATGTCTTTGCAGCAGGTTCTCCACTGATATTTGCCGAAGTGGACACGATCGGACGGCGCAATTGTTCGCAAAGGGCTTTGCTGAATGGTTCAGATGTGATACGAATGCCTACGCTGCCATCCTCTGCCAACAGGTTAGGCGCCAAATTGCGTGCGTGAGGGTAGATGATTGTCATGGGGCGTTGTCCTTCATTCGCTTCCAACAGCATCCATGCCGTCTCAGGTACTTTGTCCATGTATCCCTGCAGTTTGCCTGCTCCGTCCAGTAGTACCAGCATGGCCTTGCTATCCACACGCCTTTTTATTCCGTACACGCGCGCGACCGCCTGCGCGTTAGTGGCATCGCAACCTATCCCCCAAACCGTATCTGTGGGATACAATATCACACCGCCTTCACGAAGAACACGGAGTGCATTCTGCAAATCTTCTCTTTCGTAACGATTTTCCATTGCGACTGCAAAGGTACAACAAAAAATGCACATGTGCAAATTTTTTGAAGGTTTAAAGGCGAAAGGTTATAGGTTAGAGGCAAGAATATACAAAAAAAAGAAGGATTGTCATCCCGACAACCCAATCTTTACTTAACCTTAAATCTAATACCATGAAAAACACGGTGCAAAGGTACTGCTTTTTTTCATACCCACCAAATATTTTGACGAAAAAATATGTTTTACAGCATGTTTTTCGTAATTTTGTAATATGCAAGTTGCAAAATAGCACTAAAATGTGAAAAAATTTGCCTATTTCAAAAAATAGCAGTAATTTTGCACAATCATCCCGATTGGCATAAGCACGGCTTCGACAAATTTCTCCAAAATATGGATGCAAACGGCATTGATAAAACCTGGCTTCTTTCCTGGGAAACGCCCTATGGCGATTTTGATCCCGAAACCGTGAGCGTTCTTTGCGGCGCCGTTCTTTCGGGGCAGACCGCCGTGCCGATCCCCTTTGAAAGATGTCTTGATTATAAGCGTCGGGCGCCCGATCGCTTCGTCCTCGGCTACGCGCCCGATCCGCACCGCCCCGATGCGCTTCTTTCGCTTCGCTCCGCCGTGGATCTGTACGGGGTGCAGGTGTGCGGCGAGATCAAATACCGTATGCTTTATGACGATCCCGATTGCGTGGATCTTTTCCGCTTCTGCGGGCAGGCGCATCTGCCCGTCACGCTGCATTTTGATTCTCCCGAGGCAACGAAAACGGGGCGTGCCCTTCCGCGCAGGCATTGGTGGTTTGGCGGCGGTATCAAGAATCTTGAAAACCTTCTCTCCCTTTGCCCCGATACGGCCTTCCTCGGTCACGCCCCGGGCTTCTGGGCGCATATCTCGGGCGGCGAGGGCGTTGAGTCTCGCGCCTACGATCAAGGGCCGATCCTTCCGGGCGGCAAGATCGAGGAGCTTCTCAGCAAGTATAAAAACCTCTATTGCGATATCTCCGCAGGCTCGGGGCGCGTGGCTCTTTCGCGCGACCTTGAATACACCTATCGTCTGATCTGCCGCTTCCCGGATCGCTTCCTTTATGCGAGGGATTATTTTGACGGTGAGCATCGGGCGCTGATCGAAAGCCTTGGCCTCCCCGCCGAGGTAAAGGAGCTTGTTTACCACGGCAACGCCGAGCGCCTGATCGGCGAAGCATAAGACGGCATAAGATAGAAAGGAAAAAAGAAATGAAAAAGCTTCCCAAAATTGATATGCACGTTCACGTGATCGACGATGCCGAGGGCGCCCTCCTGCGCACCACGGGCGATACCTTTTGCACC
>JAFVYZ010000030.1 GCA_017508425.1 Clostridia bacterium
CTTCCACCGCGAAAAATATGTGTCGCACGGCGGCCCCTCCGGCGGTGACGGCGGTCACGGCGGCAACATTGTGTTCAAGGTTGACCGCGGTGCCACGACCCTGCTTTACTTCCGTGACCACCGCAAGTTCGTGGCCAAAAACGGTGGCAACGGCTCGGGTGAAAAATTCCACGGTGCCACCGCTCCCGACGTCACCATTTTGGTGCCCCTCGGCACGCTTATTCGCGATGCCGAAACCGGAAAGATCATTAAGGATATGTCGGATGACGAGCCCTTCATTTGCTGCCGCGGCGGCCGAGGCGGCTGGGGCAACAAGCATTTTGCCACCCCCACCCGTCAAGTGCCGATGTTTGCAAAAAACGGCACAACGGGTGAAGAAAAAGAGTTGATTTTGGAGTTGAAGATGCTCGCGGACGTGGGGCTCATCGGTATGCCGAGTGTGGGCAAATCCTCGATCCTTTCCTGCATCAGCTCGGCACGCCCGAAGATCGCCGCCTACCATTTCACCACCCTTTCTCCCAATCTCGGAGTCGTTTCCACGGGCGGTGAGAGTGGCTTTGTGGCGGCAGACATCCCGGGGCTTATCGAGGGCGCGGCTGACGGCGCGGGCCTCGGGCACGCGTTCCTGCGCCACGTCGAGCGCTGCCGCCTGCTTTTGCACGTGGTGGACATCGCACGCACCGAGGGGCGCGACCCCGTCGAGGACATCAAGGCCATCAATCACGAGCTGTCTCGCTACAGCGAGCAGCTGGCAGGGCGTCCGCAAATCATTGTCGCAAACAAGGCTGATGCACTGGATGAGGAGCTCACCGACGTCCAAGCCTTTGAGGCCTTTGTCAAGAAAAACGGCTGGGAGCTCATTTACGTGTCGGCCGCAACGGGCAAAAACCTCGACGTTTTGGTCGATACCGTGGCCAAACGCCTGCGCGACCTGCCCCCCGTTATGGTATTTGACAGCGAAATTACCGAGCAGGATCTCGCCGCCGAGGACAAAATGGCCACCACGGTACGCCGCGAAAACAACACTTTTTTTGTGGAAGGCAAGTGGCTCATCGACCTTATGGGTCGCACCAATTTCAACAGCTACGATTCGCTGTCCTACTTCCAGCGATCGCTGCAAAAAAACGGCGTGATCGCGCTGCTTGAGGAAAAGGGCTGTACCGACGGCCACACCGTAAACATCTACGATTTTGAATTTGAGTTTGTAAAATAAGGAGGGCACATGAATATTTGGCACGATATGAACCCCAATGAGATCACCGCCACCGACTTTACCGCGGTCATCGAGATCTCAAAGGACAGTCAATGCAAATACGAGCTTGACAAGGCCACGGGCCTTTTGCGCCTGGACCGCATTCTTTACACCGCAACGCACTACCCCGCCAATTACGGCTTTATTCCCCGCACCTTCGCCGATGACGGCGACCCCTTGGACGTGCTGGTGCTGTGTGCCCGCCCCATTCAGCCGTTGACACTTGTACGTGTCTATCCCATCGGTGTCATGCGCATGCTGGACGACGGAAGAATGGATGACAAGATCATCGCCATCCCCTTCTCCGACCCCACCTACAACAACATCGGCTCGATCGATGAGATGCCGCCGCATATTTTTGATGAAATGCTGCACTTCTTCTCGGTCTATAAGCAGCTTGAAAACAAGCAAACGGCCGTCAAGGAGCTCTTTGGGAAGGAAAAAGCCGAGGAGATCATCTCCGAGGCAATCGAATGCTACGAGCGAACCTTTGTGGACAACAAAAACTAAAAAGTGCCCCCGTGCGCCGAAATATCGGCACACGGGGGCGTTTTTTATTGACAAATATACTCGGCAAACACCGAAGCATCCGACAAGCGGCGAATGGTAAAGACGCCCGTTTCGGTATCATACACCATATAGCAAGCCGGGGTATCCCCCTTCGGCATGGAGGCCGAGCCGGGGTTCAGGCACGTAGCACCGGAACGCGTTTTATGTACGCCCGCCACGTGCGTATGACCCTCAATAAGGAGGTCCTTTTCCCCCAACGGCACAGGGCCCTCTCCGCCAAACAAATGTCCGTGCGTGAGATACGCCGTGCCGCCGTTTGAAAGCGGGAGCGTGGCGTAATCCGAAAGGATCGGGAAGGGCAGCACCATTTGATCTACCTCGGCGTCGCAATTCCCGCGCACCGCTGTGATCACATCCTTCATCTCCGAAAAGAGGGCGATCACGCCCTTGGGTCCATACCCATCCGGGATAAAATTTCGCGGACCGTGATAAAGCTCATCTCCGAGCAAAAAAAGGCGCACCGCACCCTCGCTGCGGTAAGCATCTACCACGGCGCGGGCCGCCGTGAGATCCCCGTGAATGTCCGAGGCAAACAAGTATTTCATAAAAATTCCTCCTTTAATAAAAGCAATTTATTATCGTTTTTTGCGTACCGTTCCCTCTTTTTCAATATCCTGTGCCGTCAGGGCGTGCTTGTGCGCCACGGGCTTCCACTCCACGTGCCGCGAGAAAAAGGCAGAGAGCGAGATGGGGATATAGGTCAGCATAAACAAGGGAAAGGTAAAAAGCAGCAGCACCGCGCGGAGCTTGGGGCAATGGATCTTTTTCCATTCACTGACCAAGGCAAACAGCCCCAGCACAAAAAAGATGCCATACCCAAAGGCAAGAAAATCGGCAAGACACTGCAAAAGCACCAAGGACACCTCGCCGTACGCCACCCAATTCACCAAAAAAAGCAGCAGCGTGGCGATCAGCTGAACACTGGAAAGTACAAACGCCGGGGTGATGTTCATCAGCATATCAAACGACGACCAGCGAAAGCGCAACGCACCGGCAAGCAAGCCCTTGCCGTAATGACGGATGACCTGAAACATCCCCTTGGCCCAACGCTTTCTTTGCCGCCAGGATTGCGCGAGCGTTTCGGGCTGCTCATCAAAAAGCTCGGCCGCGTGGCAGTAGCCAATGCGATCGCCGCACAAAATGCAATCGGCGGTAAATTCAATATCCTCCGTGAGGAGAAAGTGCTTCCAGCCGCCCTGACGCTCCACAATAGCGCGATCCACCAAAAATCCCGTGCCCGAAATCGCGGCACTGGATCCCAGCCACGCGCGCGGATTTTGCAAATGACGCGACTCACGCATAAACCACAAGGAATAGCCTGCACTGATCCAGCTTTTGCCGTAATTTTTACTGTTACGGTACGAGGTGATGACGCGGTACCCCGCCGCGTGTGCCCAACTCATTTGCTCAATGAAATTCGCGCAAAGGACGTTGTCGGCATCAAAAAAAAGATACCCGTCATAAGCGGAAAGGCCGCACGTCTTGCGAATGCAGTCGAAAAGATACGCCAGCGCATACCCCTTTCCCACCTTTTGTTGGTTCTCACGCTCAAAGACCGTCGCACCCGACGCGCGCGCCACAGCGGCGGTGTTGTCGGTACAGTTGTCGGCCACCACAAATATGTCGATTTGCTCCACGGGGTAGGTTTGCCCCCGAATACTATCGAGCAAAAAAGGCAACACACAGGCCTCGTTGCGCGCGGCGATCACCACGGCATACCGTTTTGTGGGGGGGACGGGGGCATATTTTCGCGGTGTTACCACGCACGCCAAAAACAAATAAAAAAATTGATACGCATAGCAAAGTGTAAACAACGTGCCGATGACGGCCGTCAGGTAAAAGCCGACCGTCTCCACCGCGTTGAGGGCCGGGGCGGTTTGGCCGAAGGACAACAGCACCCTCTTAAAGAAATCCGCAAAAGCTTCAAAAAATCTCATTTTTCTCGTTTTCACCCGCGCCTTTCAAATTTTGTCGGCGGTCCTTTGAAGCCTTGCGGCAAGGGCTCTTGCGCCCCGTATCGCAAGGTAAGTCAGCAAAAACGGGAGAAAGGATTGCCCAAGCCACATAACGGGGGTGAAAAATCGACCGCACAAGCGGTAAATGAGTGACAACGGAGTGCCCTGAAAATCCCGTGAGATGAACATGAGATTTGCAACAGGCTCCGCGGCCAGTCTGTTATATACGGTATTAAACAAAAACGCTACGGCACACACGCCGCCAATGAGCAAGGAAACCGGAAGCAAGTCCGACATTTTCTCGCGGTACACGCCCGACATCAGGAGCAAAAGCCCCAAGTACACCATCGCACCGTGCAGCAAAAAGCTGTGCCAGGAGATGAAATGGAACATCGGATATTGCGGCAGGGACGTGGTGGGAAATATCAAAAAGATCGCACCGCCAACTATGCCGCCCATCACCATAAACGCATCCCCCACGCGACGCCAAAGAGGATGCTCAAGCGACCCCAAAAACCCGGCATACAAAATGATGCTGCAATAATAAAGCGGGACAAATTCATTGGGGTTGCGAGAGCCGATGACGCAAAGAACAAATGCGATCTTCGCCGCCTCAAGGATCCACAAGCCGACAGTCACGGCACGCACCGTGCGGCGAACCGACAAGGCACACATTCCGCGCGAGGCATAAAGGGCCAAGGCTGTCAAGCACAGGGTCACCGCAAGCAGCAGTAGGTGTGAAAAGGAAAATATCCCTGCCGACGGGTACTGATTTGGCATAGAAAAGAAACGCCCTGCCACGTCAGTCCTCCCGATCAAATCCAATGCGCCGCTCCTCGACCACAAGGGGCCGCCGCATCACCTTTTCACGCAGGGTGAGCACGTACTCACCGAGCGCACCGAGGGAAAGCAGCACCAAGGCTGTGCAAAGCAGCATAAGCGGAGAGAGCAGCACAACGCCGAGCGGGGTATCCCCCGTACGGCGAAAGCACAGGGTCGCGCCCCAAGCCACACCGAGCGCAAGTAGTAAAAATCCAAGCACCGTGATCGCCCGAATGGGCAATTTGGTATAGGTGGTAAAGCTTTGCCATGCCGCATCGTAAAGCGTGGCAAAATTGTTGTGCGTGCGCCCTGCCCTTCGCCGCGCTTGCGTGTACGGGATCTCGACACGGCGCGGCGCGAGCTCGGCCACGATCCCACGAAGAAACGGGGTGGGGTCATCCAGCGCACGCATCACCTCGACAAAGCTTTTATCGTAGAGCCCAAAGCCCGTAAAATGCTCAATTTGTGCCACACGTGATGCTTTTTTGATGAGCTTGTAGTAGCACGTTCGCAAAAATCGCAGCACCGCATTTTCGCGGCTTGCAGTCTTTACGGCGCATACCACAAGGTAGCCCTCCTCCCACTTTTCAACCAAGCGTGGGAGCATCTCAACGGGGTCCTGAAAATCGGCGCACATAGACACCGTGCAATCCCCCGTCGTTTGGCATATCCCATAATACGGGGAGTTGAATTGGCCAAAATTTTGCGTATTGAAAATGGCGCGCACGTGAGGATTTTTCGCACAAAGCTCCTCCAACAGCTCGCGCGTACCGTCGGTGGATGCGTTATCAATAAACAGGATATCATAATCAAAGCGAGACAGCGACGTGGTAAACTCCTTTTCAAGTGCCGCACACAGCGGCACCACGTTCCCCACCTCGTTATACGTCGGCACCAGCACGCTGATGTGTTTTCGGTATTTTTCCATACCGTTCCTCCCCCAAACGCAAAATAAACGTCTTATCCGAGGGAGTCGGTCTTATGTGCCGCCCATCCAAACCCTGCCACAAGTGACAGTACAAAGCGCGTGGCCGAGGCCGATATCATAGCGATCGAAAAGCCGAGAAGACCAAACCGCAGCGTTAAGGGAATGCCAAGCCCGAAGAACAGGATGACAAAGACCGTGTTGATGATCACCTGATAGCTCTTTTTGGCAAAACGGATCAAAACCACCATCAAGACGCTTGTCACAAAATAAAGCACCTCGGCAAGGCTTCCAAGCCAAAGATACCCCTTAACGGTATTGAATTCGGCAGGATACAGCAAAAAGATCATCACATAGCCGCCCAAAACGCAAAGAAGCGTGAAAAGCAGGACCGCCGCCACACTCCCCGCGGTAAGATACCGCATCGTGCGACGCGTCAGTTTCCCATCGTAGCGGGCAAGGTAGCCAATAAGAACTCCGTTCAACGGAGTTGCCACGACCGACATCACCTTGCCGGCCAGGGTAGCCAGATAATATACCGTGACTGCCGAGGCACCGACCAAGAGCTTGAGCAAAATGCGATCCACGTTCAGGATCAAATTGGCCATACCCTCGGAAATGGAAAAGATAAGTATGGTACGAAGTGTTGCGCGCCACGCAGGTGAAAGCCGAAGACCACGGCGAAACAGGCGCTCGGAGCTCAAATACGCATAAAGAACGCCCAACGCCTCACCGACAAGAAGTCCCAGCGGCCAAATGCCCGTTTCCCATACCAATACGGCTCCAATGACATAACCCAAGCCGATCACGGCATAATACAAGAAGTACCGTTTGTAATTCAGTGTGATCTTATAAGCCACGTCCGCATAATAGCGAAACGTCATGGCCACAAAAAGCAAAAAATAGCAAATATAGGTGGGAGTATCCATCGGCGCGCCGCCAAAGCGCCACACCAAAAGAGTCACGGGCAGCCCGAGGAGCGACACCAGCAAAAGAAGGAGATTATAGTCGCCCGCGTTTTGCTCGCGCTCTCCTGCGGGGCTCACCATGCGCGCGTAGCTTGCGGCCGATCCCACCGAGACCGTCAGCACATTCACATAAGCCATAAGATATTGCAGATCGCCGTACCCCACGGCCCCGAAGCGGCGGTCGTATAATGGGAAAAGCACGATCTGCGCCACGGCATTCATCACCAAAAGCCCCAAAAGGCTGTATGCCGAATCTCCGATCACGCGCCTGTATTTTTGATAGACCCTGCCGATCACATTACCGCCTCCTTTATGGCCTCGGCAATATAATCGATCGCCTCACCGCTCATACCGGGGTAAATACCGACCCAAAATGTATCGGTCATCACGGTGTTGGTCACGGGGAGGTCACCGACCGTACGGTAACCGTTGCCCGACTCACGCATGCCGTCAAAGCAGGGATGGCAAATCAAATTGCCCGAAAAAAGCATCCTCGTTTGGATCCCCTTCCCCTCAAGATGCGAGAGCACCGACTCCCGCGACACCCCCTCACGGCAGGTAAGCAAAAAGCCAAAGGGCGACGGGGTCGAGTGGGGGCAGGCCTCGGGCAGGATCAAGCGATCCGCCACAGGCAAAAGCGCCGCGCGAAGGCGGTCATAATTTTCACGGCGCTTGGCCACGAACGAGGGGAGCTTTTCAAGCTATGAAAGCCCCACTGCCGCCTGCATATCGGTGGCCTTTAAATTATACCCGAAATGCGAATACACGTACTTGTGGTCATAGCCCGCGGGCAGGGTGCCGTACTGCCGATCAAAGCGGTGATGGCAAGCATTGTCCACCCCGGGAGGGCAAATACAGTCACGGCCCCAATCGCGCATCGAGCGCATGATCTTATGAAGATAGGTGTCGCGTGTATAAACGGCCCCACCCTCGCCCATGGTCATGTGGTGCGGAGGATAAAAGCTACTGGTTCCAATATCACCGACCGTGCCCGTCTTATAGACGGTGCCATCAAAATCGTACTCGGCCCCGAGCGCATCGCAGTTATCCTCGATCAGCCAAAGGTCGTATTTGTTGCAAAAATTGCGTACCGTTCTCAAGTTAAACGGATTTCCGAGCGTGTGTGCGACCATCACAGCCTTGGTTCGCGGAGAGAGCGCGGCCTCCAGCGCGGACACGTCAATATTATATTGCGGCAAGGTAATGTCCACAAACACGGGAATAGCGCCGTACTGCACGATTGGCGCCACGGTCGTAGGGAATGCCGCCGCCACGGTGATCACCTCATCCCCGCGCGCCACGGCGCGCTCGCCAAGCAACGGCGAGGTCAAGGTCATAAATGCAAGCAGATTGGCCGAGGAGCCTGAATTCACCAGCGTGCAGTAGGGCACGCCGAGATACTCGGCAAAGCGGCGTTCAAACTCGGCCGTGTACCTGCCCGAGGTGAGCCAAAAATCAAGGGCACTGTCCACGAGATTCACCATATCGGTCGCGTCGTACACACGCCCGGCATAAGGGATACGCTCCCCCTCTCGCCACGGCTTTTTTTCGTGATAACGATCGCAATATTCCTTTGTCAGCTCGAGGATCTCGGCCCTTGCCTCACTCTCGGTCTTGCCTGTAAAATGCATACTGTTCTCCATTTATTTTATCATTTCTATATAATCATCAATTTGCTGATCTGTCACGCTGACCGCATCAAGCCCCCCGTAAAAGGCCTTACTCCAAGCAACGGTGAGCTCCACCGCCTCGCCGATGCCCAAACGCGGCTCAAAGCCGAGCTGTTTTTTGATCCTTGAAGAGTCCAGCTTCAAAAAGGTTGCCTCGTGAGGTCCCTTTTCGCTCCCCGTGCAAAGGGGGATCTCACCGCCCCAAGCGCGCACCAGTAGTGTAGCAAGCATTTTGTTCGTGACGCAGTCACAGTCGTTGGGCCCGACGTTGTAGCAGTCGGCAAGATTCGGGCTTTGATACCCCCGTGCCGCGATCAAAAGATACGCAAACAACGGGTCAAGGACGTGCTGATAAGGGCGCGTGGCGTTGGGATTTCGCAGCACGATCGGCTCCCCTGCCACGGCGGCACGCACACAGTCGGGGATAATGCGATCGGGGGCAAAATCGCCGCCCCCGATCACGTTGCCGGCTCTCGCAGTCGATACCGCCACACCTTGCGCCGCCAAAAACGACTGCTTGTAGGAATAGGTCACCAGCTCCGCACAGGATTTGCTGTTGGAATAAGGGTCCAAGCCGCACAAACGATCGTTTTCGCGGTATCCCCATTCCCATTCCCTGTTGAAATAGACCTTATCGGTCGTTACGTTCAAAAAAGAGCGCACCGTGCCCGTTTTTCTCACACATTCAAGCAGGTTCACCGTGCCCTGCACGTTGGTCTCATAGGTACCCACAGGATCGCAGTAGCCCTCTCGCACCAAGGGCTGTGCCGCCAAATGAAAGACTACCTCGGGGCGTGCGGCACCAAACACCTCATAAAGCCGCCGCGAATCTCGAATATCCCCGTAAACGGTATGAGTTTGATCGGTATTTTTCAAAATTTCAAAAAGCGAGGGTGTCGTTTTCGGCTCCAAGGAATAGCCCGTCACCCTTGCGCCAAGATGCGAAAGGATGCGGCAAAGCCACGCCCCCTTAAAGCCCGTATGACCGGTCACAAGCACGCGCCGACCGCGGTAAAAATCCAAGAAATCGGCCATCATTGCCACCGCTTCCAAGGGGCTCTGCCCTCTGCCCAAAGGCGCTCCAGCTTTTCCTTATCGCGCAACGTATCCATGCATTGCCAAAAGCCGCGATGACGATACGCGACCAATTGCCCCATTTCACAAAGCCGTTCAAGCGGACCGTGCTCAAACACGGTGCTATCCCCCTCGATGCAGTCGATCACACCGGGCTCAAGCACCATAAAGCCGCCGTTGATCCAATCCACGTCCGCCTCGCTCTTCTCGCGGAAGGCACGGACAAGATCCCCCGTTGCATCCAACACGCCAAAGCGCGAATCGGGATGCACCGCCGTCACGGTGGCAAGACACCCGTGCGCGCGGTGGAAGCGGAGCAATTCCGCCACGTCCACGTTACAAACACCGTCTCCGTACGTTAAGAAAAAGGGGGCGTCATCCAAGTACGGACGTATCCTTTTGATGCGGCCACCCGTCATGGTCGAAAGACCCGTATCCACCACCGTCACGCGCCAGGACTCGGAGCTACTGCGATGAACGGTGATATTTTCCCGTTCACTAAAGTCAAAGGTCACGTCGCTGTGGTTGATATAATAATCGGCAAACCATTCCTTGATCACGCTTTGCTTATACCCTGCGCAAACCACAAAATCACAATGCCCGAATGAGGCGTAATATTTCATAATATGCCACAAGATCGGCATACCGCCGATCTCGACCATAGGCTTAGGGCGCAGGTGCGATTCCTCGCTGATGCGCGTGCCAAAGCCGCCTGCCAATATCACCACTTTCATAGGAAAAAAGCCCACCTCCCGTTTGCAAAGGTTTTCACCTATTTCAATCTTTCCCAAATGGGGCAAGATTATGCAATCGAGCCGATTTTACCCCGGGGGGCAAGGGCGTTTTCTCAAAAAATTATATCATAAATTACAGAACCGTGTCAAGTCCGAACCCCCGTGTACACCCACATCCGCCCCTTTCTCAATTTCACGATTTCTTTTAAAAAAGCATTGACAAACCGATAAAAATATGCTATATTATTATGGTAACATTTTAAACATCGAGGTGTCGCTCCTGAAACACTCCGTGTTTCGCCAAAGAACGTCTTGTCGGCTAAACGCCGCCATTTGCTTTGCAAAACCGCCGTTCTTGCACGCCGCTTTCCCCCATGAGTTAAAGCGATTACAATATTTTCATATTCCCTCCTTTACAAAATCAAATATCGAGGTGTGGCTCAGCTTGGTAGAGCGCTACGTTCGGGACGTAGAAGTCGCAGGTTCGAATCCTGTCACCTCGACCAAAAGGGAAAGGGCATCCACAAGGGTGCCCTTTCCCTTTTGTTTGTGCGTGGCGGCGAGAAATTGCGCAGCCGAAGGCGGCGCAAGGGGAAGAACGCCGTGCGCTTTTGCGTGGCGGTGTTTAGCCGCCAAGGCGTTTCTTCCTACAAAGCGCACAGCGCTTTGTGAACGAATAGGCACGTGTGCCGTCCTGTCACCTCGACCACAAAGAAAAGGCACCCTCTTGCGGGGTGCCTTTTCTTTGTGCGGTGGCACGGATAAGAACCTCCACCGCCGCACAAATTATGGAAATAAAACAAACTGCAATGCGGTGGAAAAGAATGCCGATTTTTGTCTTGCAAAATGATGCCGTCAAGGCATCAAGGCGTTCTTTGGGCGTCTGCGGCTTGCCGCAGTAAGTGGGGGATATCCTGTCACCTCGACCGCCCAACGTCACTTTCCATCAAAAAACCGCCCTGAAACGATTGGTTTCAGGGCGTTTTTTACCTTATTATATTACTTTACCTTGATCTCGCGGATCCAGCCCTCGGGCGCTTCAATGCGACCCATCTGGATGCCCGTGAGGGTATCGTAGAGCTTCTTGGTGACAGGACCCATTTCGGTCATGCCGCTGGGGAAGCAGATCTCCTTGCCGTGGTCAACGACCTTACCGACAGGCGAGATCACGGCCGCCGTGCCGCAAAGGCCGCACTCGGCAAAGTCCTTGATCTCATCAAGGAACACCTCGCGCTCCTCAACCTCCATACCGAGGTACTCCTTTGCCACATAGCAAAGCGAGCGACGGGTAATGGAAGGAAGAATGGTATCGGACTTGGGGGTCACGAGTTTGCCGTCCTTGGTCACGAACAGGAAGTTTGCACCACCCGTCTCCTCCACCTTGGTTCGGGTTGCAGAGTCGAGATACATATTTTCGTCAAAGCCCTGATTGTGCGCGTCAACGATCGCATGCAGGCTCATTGCATAGTTCAGGCCCGCCTTGATGTGACCCGTGCCACGGGGAGCCGCACGGTCGAGATCACACACGCGAAGCGTAAGCGGCTTCACACCGCCCTTGAAGTAAGGGCCAACGGGAGTTGCAAAAATGCGAAGCTGGTACTCGGTTGCGGGCTTTACGCCGATGACGGGGTTCGTGCCGAAGAGATACGGACGAAGGTACATCGTCGCGCCCGACCCGTAGGGGGGCACGAAATCAGCGTTAGCGGCAACGACGGCCTCAACGGCCTCGACAAACTTATCCTCGGGGTACGCGGGCATTTCAAGACGTCTTGCGCTATCGGCAAGGCGCTTGGCATTGAGGTCGGGGCGGAAGGTCACAATGCGGCCATCCTCGGTACGGTAGGCCTTCAGGCCCTCAAATACAGTTTGCGCGTACTGGAATACACCGGCGCACTCATTCAGTACCACATTGGCATCCTCAGTGAGAGTCCCCTGTTCCCATGCGCCGTTCTTATAATTGGCAACAAATCTCTTGTCGGTTTGAACGTATCCAAAGCCAAGATTCGCCCAATCAAGTTGCTTAGTAGCCATGATTATTTTCTCCCTTATTATTTGTTATAATTTTTGCCAAGCTCCAGGGCCTTCATATTGAGGTCCTTCAGAGCCGCCTTCTTCGGGGGCACCAGCTTTTCAACCACCTCTGCGGTGCCCTCAAAGGAGAGCTCGGGGTGATTTTCAAGCAAATGACCAACGATGATCATATTGGCAAGGGTCGAGAGGCCCTGCTCCTTGGCAATTTGCGTGGCAGGGATGTAGAACACCTCCACGTCATCACGCGAGACCTTCGCATCAATGAGCGAAGAATCTACGTAGATCTGTCCGCCGGGGACGACCGCATCCACATACTTTTGGAGCGAGGGACCGTTCATCGCGATCAGGACCCCGGGAGCCGTAATAATGGGCGAGCCGACGGGCGTATCGGAAAGAATGACGTTGCAGTTGGCCGTGCCGCCGCGCATTTCGGGGCCGTAGGACGGCAGCCACGATACCTGAATACCCTCAAGCAGGCCCTTGTAAGCCAGGAACTTGCCCGAGAACAAAATGCCCTGACCGCCAAAGCCGGCGATCAAAATTTCAGTGGTCTTCATTGTGCGCAGCCTCCCTTCTCGGTGCGATCCTTAAATACGCCAAGCGGGTAATAAGGCAGCATGTCGCTCTCGATCCACTCGAGTGCCTGCTTGGGCGTCATACCCCAGTTGGTGGGGCAAGCGGACACGACCTCGACGAGCGAGAAGCCCTTGCCCTCGATCTGATTTTGGAAGGCCTTTTTGATGGCCTTTTTGGCGTTCTTTACATTCTTCACGTTGTTCACAGCCACGCGGGTGATGTACTCGGGGCCCTCGAGCGTCGCGAGCATTTCGCTCACACGGATCGGCCAACCGCAATGGTTGACGTCACGGCCGTAGGGCGAGGTTTGCGTCACCTGACCGGGCAAGCTGGTGGGGGCCATTTGACCGCCCGTCATGCCGTAGATCGCGTTATTGACGAAAATAACGGTAATGTTCTCGTTTCTTGCCGCCGAGTGCACGGTCTCAGCCATACCGATCGAGGCAAGGTCGCCGTCGCCCTGGTAGGTGAAAACAATATTCTCGGGACGGCTGCGCTTGATGCCCGTGGCAACGGCAGGTGCTCTGCCGTGGGGAGCCTCGATCATATCGCAGCTAAAGTAATCGTATGCCATAACGGCACAGCCAACGGGGGCAACGCCAATGGTCTTGCCCTCGATGCCAAGCTCATCGATCGCCTCGGCAACCAAACGGTGAATAATGCCGTGAGGGCAGCCGGGGCAGTAATGAAAGGGCGCATCGGTCAGGGACTTCGGTTTTTCAAATACAGTTGCCATAATCAAAACTCTCCTTTCTCGGCCTTCACAATGGCCGCCAATACCTCATCGGGCGTGGGGATCATACCGCCTGCGCGGTTGCAAAGCGACACGGGCTTTTTGCTTTCGGTCGCAAGTCTTACATCCTCGATCATTTGGCCCATGCTGAGCTCAACCGAGATAAAGCCCTTGACCTTGTCAGCGGCCGCACGCAGTGCCTTGGTCGGGAAGGGCCAAAGGGTAATGGGACGGATCAGACCCACCTTGATGCCCTGCTTTCTTGCCTCGGCCACGGCATTTTTCGCCACACGAGATGCAATACCGAAGGCGACAACGCAAAGGTCGGCATCCTCCATCATATATTCCTCCCACATGGGCTCGTTTTCTTCGATCACACGGTACTTCTCGTAGCGGTCAAAGTTCTTCTTTTCAAGCTCCTCGGGCTTCAGGTACAAGGAGTTCACCACATTGTGGGGACGCTTGCACTCGGTACCCGTCAGGGCCCAGGGCTTTTCATAAACGGTGGGCTCGGAATCCTCAAAGGTGATGGGCTCCATCATTTGACCGATGGTACCGTCGGCAAGGATCATCGAGGTAATGAGATACTTGTCGGCAAGGTCAAAGCCCTTCATTGTCAGGCTTGCCATCTCCTGCACCGAGGCGGGAGCCAAAACGATCATACGGTAGTCGCCGTGACCACCACCCTTGGTGGCCTGGAAGTAATCGGACTGCGAGGGCTGAATGCCGCCAAGGCCGGGACCGCCACGCTGAACGTTGACAACGAGCGCGGGCACGTCGGAGCCGGCAATGTAGGAAAGGCCCTCGGCCTTCAGCGATACTCCGGGAGAGGAGGACGAGGTCATGACGCGCACGCCGGCAGCGGCCGCGCCGTACACCATATTGATGGATGCCACTTCACTCTCGGCCTGCAAAAACACGCCGCCGATCTTGGGCATTTTCTTTGCCATGTAAGCGGCAATCTCGGTTTGAGGGGTGATGGGGTAGCCGAAATAGTGGCGGCAGCCTGCACGGATCGCAGCCTCCGCGATTGCCTCGTTACCCTTCATTAAAATTCTGTCAGCCATAATATCCTCCTTACCTTTCAACGGTGATGATGCAATCAGGGCACATCGTCGCGCAAAAAGCACAACCAATGCACTTGTCGGGCTCCTTCATAAACGCCGGAGAGTAGCCCTTGGGGTTCAGCTTATCCTCGGCGATGGCCAAGCACCCCTTGGGGCAGGCATCCACGCAAAGACCGCAGCCCTTACACATATCCGTGTTAAACGTTACTTTACTCATGGTTTTCCTCCTATGTTGCGACCGCATTCGACAAAGCGTCAAATGGTGAGGTCAAAATATTTCTTTTGAAGTGTGAGGGGCAGGACCGGTAGGCCCTCGATTCCCTCGGCCACACTTTTTTCAGCAGTATAAAGCCAGATCGGCAGACCCGTGACGCGACTGACGCCCTCGGCATACGCGACCGAATCGAGTACGGTCCCGGGCGTGGTTTCGGAGCCGATGTTGGAGTTGTTTACAATGCAGGTGAACTGCAAATGCGAGGCCGCCTCGATCTCCTTCATAATTTCAACCGTATCCTCCACCGTCGAGGTCAAGGGCCTATGGCAGTTGATGACAAAGGCCATACGGTAATCCCCCTCCGCCCGAATGGCGTCGGCAAACCGTCCCAAGGCGTACGCACCGCGGTCGTCGCCGCCAAGGTCGATGACACCGTGGATCGATTTATCCTGCACCAGGCGATAGCTTTCGGCAGGGATCGAGGGGAGATCGACGTTGGTGTTGGCATAGCGCGAGGAAATGAGGGTAATGCCCTGCTTTTCAAGCTCCTCGGCACTGTCCTTGGTCCTGAAATACGGATTGACGATATCAAGGTCGGCAATGCATACCTTTTTGCCCTCTTTGGCCAGGGCCACGGCATAATTGACGGCAATATTGGTCTTGCCGCTGCCGTAGTGCCCGGCAAAGAGCGTTAATCTTTTATGCTCCATCATCACAGCAGCTTGCGGATGATCTTACCGCTGGTGGTCTTCGGCAGGCTTTCGTGGAATACCACGATACGGGGATACTTGTAGGGAGCCGTGCGCGATTTGACATAATTTTGGATCTCTTTTTTGAGCTCCTCGGTGCCCTCGGTGCCCGCGACAAGCACGATGCTGGCCTTGACGACCTGACCGCGGATCTCATCGGGTGCAGCAGACACGCCGCACTCCAAAACGTAGGGCAATTCCATAATGACGTTTTCGATCTCAAACGGACCGATGCGGTAGCCCGAGGACTTGATCACGTCATCGGCGCGGCCGACGTACCAAAGGAATCCATCCTCGTCACGCCAAGCAAGGTCGCCTGTGTGATAAAATCCGTCACGCCAGGTCTCGGCCGTGATCTCGGGGTTGCCCTCATAGGCATACGCAAGACCGCAAGGCAATCCGTTTTGGATGTTAATGCAGATCTCACCGCTTTCACCCACACCGACCTCCTCGCCCTCGGGGCTCAGAAGCCGTACGTCGTAAAGGGGTGAGGGCTTGCCCATAGAGCCGATCTTGTAGCTGTCACCCGCAAGGTTGCCGGCGATCAGTGTGCTCTCGGACTGACCGAAGCCCTCCATGATCTTCAGGCCCGTGTGCTCCTCAAAGCGGCGGAACACCTCGGGGTTCAGAGCCTCACCGGCCGTCGATGCGTGCTCGATGCTCGACAGGTCAAAGCGAGAAAGGTCTTGCTTGATGAGCATACGGTACATCGTGGGCGGTGCACAGAAGGTGGTAATGTTATATTTTTTAAATAGCGGTAGGATCTTTTCGGCGTCAAAGCGGTCAAAGTCGTAAACGAAGATTGCGGCCTCCGAGAGCCATTGGCCGTAGAGCTTGCCCCACATGGCCTTGGCCCAGCCGGTATCGGAGATCGTCAAATGCAGGCCATCGGGATTGACCTGATGCCAATACTTGGCGGTAATGAAATGGCCAAGCGGATATTTATAGCTGTGCGCCGCGATCTTCGGGTACCCCGACGTGCCGGATGTGAAGAACATCAGCATCGGGTCGTCGCCGCAGGGGGCGTCCTCGGTGCGGGTGTAATGACTGCTGTAAAGGCTGTACTCCTCATCAAAGGTATGCCAGCCCTCTCTGGTGCCGCCCACCAAGATCTTATGTGCCAGCCCCTCGCATTTCGCGGCGGCGGCATCGACCGAATCGGCCACCTCACCGTCCGCAGTACAAAGGATCGCCTTGACGTTGCCGGCCTTAAAGCGGTACTCAAAGTCCTTTTCAAGAAGCTGATTGGGTGCAGGGATCGCGATGGCACCGAGCTTGTGGAGTGCCAGCACCGAGAACCAGAACTGGTAATGACGCTTCAAAACGAGCATCACGCGATCGCCGCGCTTGATGCCAAGCGATTTGAAGTAGTTGGCGGTTCTCGCCGACTCCTTTTTCATATCGCTGAAGGTAAAGCGGTGCTCGACCCCGTCCTCACTGACATGGAGCATCGCAAGCTTATCGGGCTTGCGGGTGCCGAGTGCATCGACCACGTCAAAGGCAAAGTTGAAGCGGTCCGCGTCCTTGAAGGCAATATCGGTAAGCACCCCATCCTTTTCGGTGGGAGTGATGAAATCGTGGTAGATTCTTTGCTGCTTATCCTCATCGCGGCGCTTGGTCGCCATAAGCGAGGCGGCAGCCTGCTCGCCCACGCGTGCCGCCTGGTTGCGCAGCACGATCGCGTAAAAGGCGCAATCCTCTCCGCCGACGGCGATCATGCCGTGGGGCATGCCCGAATCGTAGTAAATACAGTCGCCGGGGCCGAGGACCTCGGTGTGGTCACCGATCTTGATCTTCATTTGACCCTTGATGACGATGTCGCACTCCTGCCCCTCGTGGGTCACGAGATCGATCGCCTCGCTCTCCGCGCCCTCGTGGTAATTCATTTCCATGTAAAGCGGAAGCGCGATACGGTTGCGGAAATCCGCGGCAAGGTTGTAGCCCACCATGTGGTGTGCCTCCTCGATCCTTTGACCGTCGCCGCGACGCGTCAGCGCATAGGAGCGAAGCTTGGGGCTTTTACCCTCCAGAATATCGCTCATATCGACGCCGAAGTTCAGCGCGCAATGGTAAAGAAACGCAATGCTGAGATTGCGCTCACCGCGCTCGCAGGCCTCATATTCGGCTTCGCTCATGCCCGTACGTGACGCCATCTCGGCCACAGTAAGGCCCGAGATCAGACGTAGCTCGTGCACGCGGTGAGCGATCTCTTTTATTTTATAATCCATTGTGTCCATAAGTACACCTCTTGTTAAACGATTGTTGGGATCAGAGCTTACAGCTTGTTGCGCATGATCTTACCGCTGATGGTCTTGGGAAGCTCACGGCGGAACTCAACGATACGCGGATATTTGTAGGGGGCCGTGTGCTGCTTGACGTAGTTCTGAATTTCCTTCTTCAGCTCCTCGGTACCCTCGGTGCCGGGCACGAGCACGATGCAGGCCTTCACGACCTGACCGCGCACCTCATCGGGTGCGGCACACACGCCGCATTCAAGCACATAGGGCAGCTCCATGATGGTCGATTCGATCTCAAACGGACCAATGCGGTAGCCCGAGGACTTGATCACATCATCGGCGCGGCCGACGTACCAGTAATAGCCCTCCTCATCACGCCATGCGAGGTCGCCCGTGTGATACATGCCGTCGTGCCACACGCCCTTGGTGGCCTCCTCGTTCAGGTAATAACCGAGGAACACGCCGCACGTGGGCTTCGGCTCGGTGCGAATGACGATCTCACCGTTGACACCGTCGGCAACAGGGTTTCCGTCCATATCGACAAGGTCGATGCCGTATCCGGGCACGGGCTTGCCCATCGCGCCGGGCTTGAGCTTAGTGCCAAACAGGTTGGCAATGCCGAGCGTCATCTCGGTTTGACCGAACCCCTCGGCAATGCGAAGACCGGTGGCCTTCTCAAACTGATAAAAGACCTCGGGATTGAGCGCCTCGCCCGCGGTGGTCGCGTGACGGATCGAGGAGAGATCGTACTGACTGATATCCTGCTTAATGAGCATGCGGTACATCGTGGGCGGTGCGCAGAAGGTGGTGATGCCGTATTTCTCGAACATCGGCAGGATCTTGGCCGAATCAAAGCGGTCAAAATCGTAGGTGAAGATCGCACCCTCGCACAGCCACTGGCCGTAAAGCTTGCCCCACAGGGCCTTGCCCCAGCCGGTCTCGGAAATGGTGAAGTGGAGCCCATCCTTTTCGCACAGGTGCCAATACTTGGCCGTGACAAAATGGCCGAGCGCGTACTTGTACGAATGGAGTGCCATTTTGGGATAGCCCGTGGTGCCCGAGGTAAAGAGCATCAGCATCGGGTCGTTGCCGCAGGGAGCATCGGCCTCGCGCACAAAGCGGCGGCTGAACAGCGAATACTCACTGTCAAAATCACGCCAGCCCTCACGCACGCCGCCGACCAGCACCTTGGTCAACGGTGCACCGACCTCGGCCTCAGCCAGCTCCACCTGACGGGCGGTATCGCCGTCGGCGGTGCAAAGAATGGCACTGACCCCTGCCGCCTTGAAGCGGTAGGTGAAGTCGTGCGCGACCAGCTGATTGGTCGCAGGGATCGCGATCGCACCGATTTTGTGAAGACCAAGGATCGCGAACCAAAATTGATAATGACGCTTTAATACCAGCAGCACACGGTCACCGCGCTTGATACCGAGCGACTTAAAGTAGTTTGCGCTTTGCGAGGATGCATCCTTGATGTCCTTAAACGTAAAGCGACGCTCGGTCATATCGTTTGCAACATGCACCATCGCAAGCTTTTCGGGCTCGCGACGCGCAATCTCATCGACCGTGTCAAACGCAAAGTTGTAGGCATCCTCATTGGTATATTCCACACCGAGGAAGTGCCCGTTTTCATCCTCCTTAGCCTTGACAAATTTCTCGCAAAGCAGGGGCTCGTTCACCGCCACACGCTGCTCGGTGCCGATGGTCATCGGCTGATCGGTCGCGTCGCTGGCCATAATGACCGACAAGAACACGCAGTCCGCACCGTCAATGGCGATCATACCGTGGGGCGTAGAGGATTTGAAGAAAATGCTGTCCCCCTCACGAAGGATCTCCTCGCGGTCGCCCACGCGGAAACGCAGCGACCCCTTAATAACCATATCAAACTCCTGGCCCGCGTGGGTCACCGTGCTGATCGGCTTGCTTTGCAGCTCCTCGGAATACTGATAGGTCACCCAATAAGGAGTGGCGAGCTTCTGGCGGAACTGCGAGGCGAGGCCCTGAATGGTAATACCATCCTCCGCGGCGGTCACAAGACCCTCGCCACGACGCGTCACGGCATAGCCCGAAAGCTTGGCACTATGACCCTCAAGCAGATCGGTAATCTCAATGCCGTAGGCCTTAGCACATTTATGTATAAACGTAAAGGGCAGATCAATTCGTCCCGACTCATAGGAAACGTACTGTTTCTCGGAGATCTCGGTCAGCTCTGCCATTTTTGCCGTGGTATAGCCCATAATCTCTCGCATCTCGCGTATACGCAACGCGACCTTTTCAAGCTGGTTTACATCTGATTGATTTGTCATAATGACGACACTCCTTTCGTGTAATAAATTATGAAAATAAAAAAACGCCCCAAGAATAAAAATCCTGAGACGAGTATAAAAAACCCGCGGAACCACTCAACTTGCGTAAAACCGCCACTCAGAGCTCCAATAAGCCCTTGCCCTTAACGCGGGACACGTGAGCGCCTAACCATAAGCTCGGAGCTCCGACTCGGAAGTGATGGGTAGCCCGGCTTTTTGCAATCGGCTCGCACCAACCGCCGACTCTCTTGATGCTGATTATGCCCTACCGTCTCCGTCACAGTCTTTATATCTACCTATTTATAGATATATTTTATCATCATTTGCGAAAAAAGTCAAATATTTTCTTTTATAAAAATGTATAAAATTTTGCCGCATCCGCGTTTGTTTTTGTGCGTTATCACTAAATATTTAGAATTTTACTATTCACTATTCATAAAACACTTGACAAATTCCTTGTTTGATGCTTAAATATATTTAATGAAATAGCAAAAGACTATGACGGAAATCTTGCCCCATATTCCTATGCCCAAGAGAGTCGGCGGTTGGTGTGAGCCGATGCAAACGGTATGGGTGCCCTCTCTCCCGAGTCTGTCCTGTCAACGCCACGGTCAGTAGCAGGACACGGCAGCCCCCGTTACAGGGCCGGCCCTTTTTGGGGCTTTTGAGTGATTTCCCTGCTTGGGGGTAATCAGGGTGGTACCGCGAAGATTTTTCGTCCCTGAAGCCGATTGCGGCTCGGGGCTTTTTTGTTTGAAAGGAAGTTTTAGATGATGAGACACATTGTGATCAGCGATGCAACGATGAAAGCGGAGGCAGGCGAGCTGCGCCTGTCCTTTAAAGAAAAAATTGAATTGGCCAAGCTCCTTGACAAGCTCGGCGTCGATTTGATCGAGCTCAGTGGCATTGAGGATGCCCGTACCGACGCACTCCTGATCAAATCGATCGTTGCGGCCGTCGGCAACAGCCGCATTGCCGTACCGGTAGAGTTCGGCAGCAAGGACAGCATCGAGCGCACGGCGGCGGCCCTCAAAAACGCCAAGGCACCGCGCCTTCAGGTCGTAGCGGCCACCAGCCCTGTACAAATTGAATATCTCTTCCACAAGAAGCCCGACGCCATGCTTGCGGCGATCGCCGAAACGGTAGCCGCTTGCCGTGCGCTTTGCGATGACGTTGAATTCGTGGCTACGGATGCCACGCGCGCCGAAAGCGATTTCCTGGCTAAGGCGATCGGTGCGGCCATCGAGGCCGGTGCCGCGACCGTCACGCTCGCGGATACCGCAGGCACCCTGCTCCCCGCCGAATTCGGTGACTTTATCAAGGCGCAATATGAGGCCGTGCCTGCCCTGAAGAGCATCGCGCTCGGCGTGCAGTGCGCCAACACCATCGCCATGGCCGATGCCTCGGCCATCACGGCCGTGCGCGAGGGCGCCTCTCAGATCCGTGCCGCAGCGCAAACCGACACTGAGGCCTCGCTGAAAAACATTGTCAGCATCCTCACAGCCAAATCCGATTCGCTCGGTGCCGCGACAAGAGTCAGCGCCACCCAGCTCGGCCGCATTACCTCTCAGATCGAGTGGCTTTGCCACACGGGCAAGAGCGCGACCGTAGCCTCTGAGACCGAGCACGACGACGGCGTGTTCCTCACCGCTCACGACACCGAGGAGGCAGTCACGGCCGCCACAAGCCGTCTTGGCTACGACCTCTCGAGCGAGGATGCCCAAAGGGTATTCGCCGCCTTCAAGCAAATTGCCGACAAAAAGGAAAAGGTCACCTTCAAGGAGCTCGACGCCATCGTTGCCTCGGCCGCCATGCAGGTTCCCGCCACCTATAAGCTGGATACCTATGTCATCACCTCGGGCAACACCATTTCGGCTACGGCCCACATCAAGCTCATCAAGGACGGCAAGACCGCCGAGGGCGTTTACATTGGTGACGGCTCGATCGACGCCGCTTTCCAAGCCATTGAAAAGATCACGGGCTGCCACTACGAGCTCGACGACTTCCAGCTGCAAGCCGTAACCGAGGGCCGCGAGGCCATGGGCCAGACCGTGGTCAAGCTCCGCGCGAACGGCAAGGTCTTTTCAGGCCGCGGCATCTCGACCGACATCGTCGGCGCCGGCATTGAGGCCTATCTCAGTGCCCTGAATAAAATCGTTTACGAGGAGGAAGTAGAATGAAGCTCTCCTTTTCCACAAGAGGCTGGCCCACGCTCTCCTTTGGAGAAATGCTGGACGTTGCCTCGGATATGGGGTTCCTTGGCGTTGAGGTCTATAACCTCAACAAATTCGACCCCTTGATGGGCAAGGGCGGTGCGTTCCACAAATACAACGTCGCGGCCACGGTGCGCCGTTTGCGCGACAAGGGGCTCACCATTCCCTGCTTTGACACCTCACTCGACATTTCCTTTGACCCGACGGCCGTCGCCGGCGTCAAGGAGCTCATCGACGTCGCCCACAACGCAAGAGTCCCTTACGTGGTCGTTTGCGCCCTGCACGATGATGAGGAGTCCGTCTATCGGGCCCTGGTGGAGCTGCTCCCCGTGGCCGAAGAAAAAAACGTCAGCATCCTCATCAAGACCAGCGGCATTTACGCCGATACGGCACGCCTGCGTGCCATGCTCGATCGCTTTGCCAGCGACTGCCTGGCGGCGCTTTGGGACGTTCATCACCCCTACCGCGACTGCGGTGAGTCGGGCGATAAAACCATCAAAAATCTCGGCTCGTACGTCTCGCACGTGCATATGCGTGACTCGGACGATGAGGGCCATTATCAGCTGATCGGTGAGGGCACGATGCCGATCGAGGACGTGATGCGCGCACTTTCCTCGGTCAATTACGACGCCTTTATTTCACTGGAATGGAAGCCCGATTGGCTCGAGGACCTGAAGGACCCCGAGATCATCTTCCCCCACTTTGTCAATTACATGTCCCACTACCATTCGCCCAAGGGGATGAAGAAAAGCCTTTACTTCAATCACGACGGCACGGGACAGTACGTATGGAAAAAGGACGAGCTGATCGACCTCACCTTCTCCGAGGTGCTCGACCGTATGGCCGAGGAATTCCCCGACCAATACTGCTTTAAATACACCACACTCGACTACACGCGCACCTATGCGCAATTCCGCGAGGACGTGGACCGCTTTGCACGCGCCCTGGTATCGCTCGGTGTAAAGGCCGGCTCCAAGGTGGCGGTATGGGCCACCAACCTGCCCGCGTGGTACATCACCTTTTGGGCGACCACAAAGCTCGGTGCCGTGCTCGTCACCGTCAACACGGCCTACAAGATCCACGAGGCCGAATATTTGCTTCGCCAATCCGACACCCACACTCTGGTGATGATCGAGAGCTGCCTTGACTCCAATTACAAGGATATCATCAACACGCTTTGCCCCGAATTAAAGCAAACCGTTCCGGGTGAGGCGCTCCACGCCAAAAAGCTGCCCTTCCTTAGAAACGTCATCACCGTCGGCTTCAAACAGGAGGGATGCCTCACGTTTGATGAGGCCATGGCGCGTTACCCCCTTGTCAGCCGACAGGAGGTGGCCCGAATGGCGGCGGCCGTAAAGCCTGGTGACGTGTGCAATATGCAGTACACCTCGGGCACCACGGGTTTCCCCAAGGGCGTGATGCTCACGCACTACAACGTCGTCAACAACGGCAAGTGCATCGGTGACCGTATGGGCCTTTCCACCGCCGACCGTATGATGATCCAGGTGCCGATGTTCCATTGCTTCGGTATGACCCTCTCGATGACCTCCTCGATGACGCACGGTGCCACGATGTGCCCGATGCCCTATTTCTCGGCAAAATCATCGTTGGCGTGCATCAATCAGGAAAAGATCACCTGCTTCAACGGTGTGCCTACGATGTTTATTGCGATGTTCAACCACCCGAATTACCGCCAAACCGATTTCTCGCATATGAGAACGGGCATTATGGCCGGTGCCGGATGTCCCCCTGAGCTGATGAAGCGCGCCGCACGCCCCGATGAAATGAATATGACGGGCATTGTGAGCGTCTATGGTCAAACCGAGTGTGCCCCCGGCAACACCATGAGCTCCTGGACCGATCCCCTTGACGTGCGTACCGAAACGGTAGGCTCCGCCTTCCCCCACGTGCGCTGCAAGATCATTGACCCCGAAACGGGTGAGGAGGTCGGCCCCGGCGTGAACGGCGAGTTTTGCGCCAAGGGCTACAACACCATGAAGGGCTACTACAAAATGCCCGATGCCACACGAGATACCATCGACAAAGATGGGTGGCTGCACTCGGGCGACCTTGCGTGCCGCGATGAAAACGGCAACTACAGGATCACCGGACGCCTGAAGGACATGATCATCCGCGGCGGTGAGAACATTTACCCCAAGGAAATTGAGGAATTTATCTACACACATCCCCAGACCCGTGACGTGCAGGTCATCGGCGTACCCGACAAAAAGTACGGCGAGGAAATTATGGCTTGCATTATCTTGAAGGAAAAAGGTAGCGTAACCATCGAGGAAATGACTGCCTACATCAAGGCCAGCATGGCGCGCCACAAGGTGCCCAAGTACATCGAGTTTGTCGATAGCTTCCCGATGAATGCGGCGGGCAAGGTCCTCAAATACAAGATGCGCGAGGAGGCGGCAAAACGCCTCGGCCTTGTCGGGGACGGTGCCGACACCGCCTCCCCCGGAAAGCAGTAAGGAGATTCTATGATGAGTGATACGGCAAAAACAATTTTCTACATTGTCTTGGCGCTGCTCCTGATCGTTCCCTTTGCGGTGCTTTTCTTCCTGCACGGCAAAACCGACCTTTTGTGCGGCTTTGACAAATTTTATTTCTTCGCCACTGCCATTTTGGTATTCGCACTGTGGGCGATCATGCAATTCGATGAAGCTCCCATTGGCTTAACGATCGGCATATGGGTCGCTGTCGGCGTGCTTGCCCTGCTCTCGGGCATTGGCGAAAATGACGCGACCCTGCTGCGCGGTGGCGCTATGGTGCTCCTCGCACTCTCCTTTATCACGGCATCGCTACACGTCGCGTTTTTGCACAATTTCCCCACCGTATGGGCGACAATTTATGCGCTGCTGCCGATCGTTTCCTTCTTTATCATCCCCGCATTTATTGATTATGCGCCCAACATCAAGGATCTCGGCGCACCCCTTGGCATCATCGCCGTGGCCTCCATCCCCGCAGCACTGCTGATCGACAAGCTTTGCGACATCTTCTCGGGAGTCATTCCCTCGGGCGCTCGCACCTCCTCCCGACGCACGGTATCCTTCTCGTCGGTGGAAAGCGCCATGCGCGCCTACAACCGCACCAGCACCAAGTGCGTGGGCGGTGTGAAGCAACACGGCAGCACGATCATCGTGCAGCTCTCGGGCATTCACGGCTACTCCGTCTCGGGCTGGGAGGCAGCCCAAGTCCGCCGGCACCTTGAAAGCTGGCTTAAAGTCGATCTTGACCGTACCAACATTTCTATTTATTACTAAAAAAAATCCCCGCAGCTTTAGCGTGATGTCCTTAACGGACAAATCACGCTAAACTATGATTGCCCTTTGGGCAAGTTATGAGTTATGATATGCCTTGCATAGTTATGATTGGCTTCGCCAAGTTACAGGTTAGATGGGCAATCATATCATAACGCTTAGGTTTACCCAAGCTCATAGCGCGAGCAAAGCGAGCCTCATAACTCTAAACTAAGAACTAACAGAAAAGAGAGAACATTTCGGATTAAAAATCGATTTGCTCTCTCTTTCTGTCGTTATAAGGGCTTGGGCTTAGCCCATATTTGCGTTTGACTAGTCAAATGCGATGCTCGCACTTTTTGTAGAGTGTAAATTCTCCGATAAGAACATCACCCATTGCCGTGGGGATTTTTTTGCAAAATACCGTTGATTTTCGTACCGTCCTATACTATAATGATATTAAACGTATATCTTGGAGGGCAATATGAAAACCGAAAAGAATATTTTGATTGCCTTTTTGCTCAATCTTTCTTTTTCCATATTTGAGGTTGTGGGAGGGCTTTTTACGGGTAGCGTGGCGATCCTCTCGGATGCCGTGCACGACCTGGGGGATGCCGCCAGCATCGGTCTTTCCTTCCTCCTTGAGAAAAAGAGCAAAAGGCAGCCCGATGACACCTACACCTACGGATACGCGCGCTATTCGGTCATGGGCAGTGTCATCACCACGCTGATCCTGCTCTTCGGCTCGGCGGCCGTCATTTTCGGGGCCGTGTCGCGCCTGATCACTCCCACGGAGATCCACTACGACGGTATGATCTTATTTGCCGTGGTGGGCGTTGCCGTCAACCTGATCGCCGCGCTCTTCACGCGCGAGGGGGAGTCCCTAAACCAACGCGCCGTCAATCTTCATATGCTTGAGGACGTACTGGGATGGGCCTTAGTCTTGGTCGGCGCCATTGTCATGCGCTTTACCGACCTTTCCATACTGGATCCCCTGCTCTCGATCGGCGTAGCCCTGTTTGTACTTGTCAACGCCCTGAAAAATTTAAAGGAAGTCCTTGATCTCTTTCTTGAAAAGACGCCGCACGGCATGGATCTGAACGAAATCAAGGAGCACGTTTTGGAGGTCGAGGGTGTTCTTGACGTACATCACGTGCACGTATGGAGCCTTGACGGGCAAAGCCACTTTGCCACGATGCACGTCGTGATCCGAGGCGAGGCACACGACATCAAGGACAAGATCCGCGAGGAATTAAAGGAGCACGGCATCGCTCATGCGACACTCGAAACCGAATGTGAGGGCGAGCATTGCCACGAGGAGCACTGCCACGTCGAGCATCATGCAACCGCGGGGCATCATCACCATCATCACCATCACCACTAAAAAAAGCGGAAAACGCAATGCGTTTTCCGCTTTTTCTTTTAAAGCTGATCTGCCAACTCAAGGATCAGTCGCTCGGTCTTCTCCCAGCCAAGGCAAGGGTCGGTGATGGATTTGCCGTAAATCCCCTCCCCCGCTTTTCCGGCCCCGTCCTCAAGGTAACTCTCAATCATCAAGCCCTTCACCAGCCGTTTCACGTCACGGCTCTCGCAGCGACTTTTCAGCACCTCCATCGCTATTCTCGGCTGCTCCTGCCACTGCTTGCCCGAATTAGCGTGGTTGGTATCCACGATCACGGCAGGGTTGGCAAGTCCAAGGGCATTGTAGCTCTCACAAAGCCTCAAAAGGTCCTCGGTGCGGCAATTGGGCACCGCCTGCCCTTCCTTGCTCACGTAGCCGCGTAAAATGGCGTGTGCCAAGGGGTTGCCTTGGCTCTCCACCTCCCAGCCCCTGTAAAGAAAGGTATGAGCACATTGTGCGGATGCAATGGAGTTCATCATCACCGAAAGATCCCCCGAAATGGGATTTTTCATTCCAACGGGGATCGAAAGACCACTGGCCACAAGACGGTGAAATTGATTTTCAACCGATCGTGCGCCCACGGTGGCGTAGGAAATCAGATCGGAAAGATAGCGGTAATTCTCAGGATACAGCATCTCATCCGCACAGCTAAATCCGGTATCGCGCAGCACTTTTAAATGAAGATCACGAATGGCAAGCAAGCCGCCGAGGATATCCGATCCGCCTTGAGGGTCGGGTTGATGCAGCATCCCCATATATCCGTCCCCCGTGGTACGGGGCTTGTTGGTATAAATACGTGGGATGATAAAGATCTTTTCTCTCACCTGCTGCGCCACGCGGGCAAGACGGGTGATGTATTCCAGCACACTGTCCGCGCGATCAGCAGAGCAAGGACCGATCACCAAAACAAATCGCTCATCCCTGCCCTCAAAGATCGCTTTGATCTCCGCATCACGTGCGGCCTTGACGGCGACCATTTCGGGTGTCAGGGGGAATCGCTCCTTGATCTCCTTGGGGATCGGCAGCTTGCGTTTAAAATCCATATTCATATCGTTTCTCCCATGGTTCACCGCACGTCGGCGGTGTAAGACCGCCCTCCCCCTTTTTTTCGGGGGAGGGCGGTTTTTTCTCGGTTTACACCGTTATACGTTGTAGAAATCAACGAGCTTCTTCAGGCGCTCGTACTTCTTCTTAGCCGCATCCTCAGCCTTTGCAAAGAGCTCCTTTGCGCGCTCCGGGAATGCCTGTGCCAAACGGGTATATCTTGCCTCGCCTGCAAGGAAGTCCTGATAAGAGAGTGTGGGCTCCTTCGAGTCCAGGATGAAGGGATTCTTGCCCTCGGCCTTGAGCGCGGGGTTGAAGCGGAACATCTGCCAGTAGCCCGAGTCCACAGCCTTCTTCATCTCAGCCTGGCAGTTGGCCATGCCGCCCGCGATCGAGTGCATCTCACAAGGAGCGTAGCCGATGATGATCGAGGGTCCGGGGTAAGCCTCAGCCTCAGCCATGGCCTTCAGGGTCTGGGTCATATCCGCACCCATGGCAACCTGTGCCACGTAAACGTAGCCGTAGGACATCGCGATCTCAGCAAGGTTCTTCTTACCGATCGACTTACCGGCTGCCGCGAACTGTGCGACCTGACCGATGTTCGATGCCTTCGATGCCTGACCGCCCGTGTTCGAGTACACCTCGGTATCAAATACCATAATGTTTACGTCCTCACCGGATGCCAGCACGTGGTCAAGACCGCCGAAGCCAATGTCGTATGCCCAGCCGTCGCCACCGAAGATCCATACGGACTTCTTCGAAAGGTAGGACTTCTCGGCAAGGATCTTCTCCTTGATGGGATTGTCGCAGGGGCAAGCCTCCAGTGCGTCAACAAGAGCCTTCGTAGCGGCCTCGTTCGCCTTACCGTCGTTCAGAGTGGCAAGATAGCCGTCGATCGCTGCCTTGACATCCTCGTTCTCAGCCTGTGCCTGAAGCTCCTTCACGTAACCGATGAGCTTCTCGCGAATGGCCTTTTGACCCACGTACATACCAAGACCGTGCTCGGCATTGTCCTCAAAGAGCGAGTTTGCCCAAGCGGGACCTCTGCCGGTCTCCTTGTTCACGGTGTAGGGGGTTGCGGGTGCCGAGCCACCCCAGATCGAGGAGCAGCCGGTGGCGTTCGAAATATACATTCTCTCACCGAAAAGCTGGGTGATAAGACGTGCGTAAGAGGTCTCTGCACAACCTGCGCAGGAGCCCGAGTACTCAAGCAGGGGCTGCTTGAACTGGCTGCCCTTGATGGTGTTGGCCACAAGCTCGCGCTTCTCGGCAACCTTTTCCTGTGCGTAATCATATGCGGCCTGCTGATCCAGCTGAGTGGCGATGGGCTTCATTTCAAGTGCGGTGCCGAGCTTCTCATTCTTGTTGACAGGACAAGCCTTCACACAAAGCGTACAGCCCATGCAATCGAGGGGCGATACGGCCATGGTGAACTTGTAGTTGGTCTTGATGATGGGCTTTGCGGCAAACTTGGTGGATGCAGGTGCGTTTGCGGCCTCCTCCTCGGTCATTGCCACGGGGCGAATGCAGGCGTGAGGACAAACAAATGCACAGCTGTTACACTGGATGCAGTGCTCGGGATTCCACTGAGGAACCATCACGGCAACGCCGCGCTTCTCGTAAGCGGCAGAGCCCTGCGGGAAGGTACCGTCAGCGTAAGGCGTGAAGGCCGATACGGGGAGCGAATCACCCTTCATACCGCCTACGGGAGCCACTACGTTGTTCACAAAATCCACCAGCACGGGACGCTTACCGGTTGCCTTTGCGGCAGGAGCGGTTTCGCCTGCATTGGTCCACTCGGCAGGAACGACCACCTCGTGAAGGGCATCCTTGCCGGCATCAATTGCGGCGTAGTTGAGATCTACGATCGCCTGACCCTTCTTGATATAGGACTTGTAAGCAGCCTTCTTCATGTAGCCGATCGCCTCATCAATGGGCAGGATCTTAGCCAGCGTAAAGAACGCCGACTGAAGCACGGTATTCTTTACCTTGGCGTTGCCGAGGTCCATCGCAAGCTTTGTCGCGTTGATGGTGTAGAACTTGACGTTATTCTTGGCAATGTAGCTCTTCACGGACGCAGGCAAATGTGCCTCAAGCTCCGCGTCGCTCCAGGGGCAGTCTAAGAGGAACGTGCCGCCGGGCTTCACGTCGGAGATCATATCGTACTTGGTAAGATAAGCGTTGTTGTGGCACGCCACGAAGTCGGCCTTGTTGATATAGTACGAGGACTTGATGGGGCTGTCGCCAAAGCGAAGGTGCGAAATGGTGATGCCGCCGGTCTTCTTCGAGTCGTACTGGAAGTAGGCCTGAATATGCTTATCGGTGTGGTCACCGATGATCTTAATGGAGTTCTTGTTTGCACCGACCGTACCGTCGCCGCCAAGACCCCAGAACTTGCACTGGATCATATCGGTGGGAGCCGTGTCGGGAGCCGGCTTTTCCTCCAGCGAGTGACCCGTCACGTCGTCCACGATGCCCATGGTGAAGTGATTCTTGGGAGCCGCTGCCTTGAGGTTCTCGTAAACCGCAAAGATCGAGGCGGGCGTGGTGTCCTTCGAGCCAAGACCGTAACGGCCGCCAACGACCTTCAGGCTTCTACCGCACTCGGCAAGGGCGGTCACAACGTCAAGGTACAAGGGCTCACCCAAGGAGCCGGGCTCCTTGGTGCGGTCAAGCACAGCCACGGTCTTGGCGGTCGCGGGGATCGCCTCGGCCAGCTTCTCGGCCACGAACGGACGGTACAGGCGTACCTTTACAAGGCCCACCTTTTCGCCCTTGGCAAGCAGGTAGTCGATAACCTCCTCCGCCACGTCACAAACCGAGCCCATCGCGATGATCACGCGCTCAGCATCGGGTGCACCGTAGTAGTTGAAGAGCTTGTAATTGGTACCGAGCTTGGCATTGACCTTATCCATATACTCCTCGACGATGGCGGGGAGTGCGTCGTAGTAGGTATTGCAGGCCTCACGGTGCTGGAAGAAAATGTCACCGTTCTCGGCCGAGCCGCGAAGTGCGGGGTGCTCGGGATTGAGCGAGCGATCGCGGAAATCCTTTACGGAATCCCAGTCCACCATCTCAGCAAGGTCCTTATAGTCCCAAGCGGCAACCTTTTGGATCTCGTGAGAGGTTCTAAAGCCGTCAAAGAAATTGAGGAACGGAACTCTGCCCTTGATGGTCGCCAGGTGTGCCACGGCACCGAGGTCCATAATTTCCTGCGCGTTGGTCTCTGCGAGCATCGCAAAGCCGGTCTGACGGCAGGCATATACGTCGGAGTGGTCACCAAAGATGTTCAAGGCATGGCTTGCCACACATCTTGCCGACACGTGAATGACGCAGGGGAGCAGCTCGCCTGCGATCTTGTACATATTGGGGATCATCAAAAGAAGACCCTGAGAAGCGGTATAGGTCAGGTGAACGCACCGGCACCGAGCGAGCCGTGCACGGCGCCTGCGGCACCTGCCTCGGACTGCATCTCAACGACCTTTACGTTTTGACCAAAGATATTCTTAGCCGGTGCGCCAAAAATATTTTTGTCGGATGCCGACCACGTGTCGGTCACCTCGGCCATCGGGCTCGAGGGGGTGATAGGATAAATGGCAGCTACCTCGGTAAATGCGTACGATACGTGCGCCGCCGCGGTATTGCCGTCCATAGAAATTTTTTTTCTTTCTACCATGGTTATTCTCCTTCATTAAATTTACACGAAATTCGTCGTGGAGTATTCTCCAGCTTTTATATTAACATAAATCAATATAAAAATAAAGGGTTTTTTGAAAAATAAATAAATTTCCGAAAAAATTAAAAAAAGGCAGGTCCGCAGCTTGGCGCCGGCGGACCTGCTTTCTTTATTTGTTGTTGTTCTTGGGAGCGGTGAGCTTTGCGATCGCGTAGGTGGAGGCGATAATGATGCCGATGATCATAAATACACCCAGGAGCCCCACGCCCATATATTTGAGATTTGCCACAAAGTTTCCGAGATTGAAATCCATTCTTTTCGTCCCCCTTTCTTACGAGAAGAAGCCGAGCACCAGCGCACCGGCAATAACCGACGCGATCTGGCCCGATACGTTGACACCGATCGAGTGCATCAACAAGAAGTTGCCGCGATCCTCTTCCTGTGCCATTTTGTGGACGATACGTCCCGACATCGGGAATGCGGAAATGCCCGCAGCACCGATCATGGGGTTGATCAAAGGCTTACCCAGGAGCTTCATGATCACGTTGTAAAGCTTTGCAAACAGCACGCCGCCCGCGGTATCAAAGATGAACGCCACAAGGCCAAGACCCATAATAAGGAGCGTTTCAAGCGCCAAAAACTGCGTGAAGTGCATATTGAAGGCGATGGTGATGCCAAGGAAGATCGTAACGAGATTTGCCAACACCTTTTGCGCCGTTTCGGAGATCGAATCGAGCACTCCGCACTCGCGAATCAGGTTGCCGAACATCAAAAAGCCGATGAGCGACCCGGCGGACGGTGCAAAGATGCAGGCCACGATCGAGATGACGATCGGGAACAGGATCTTGGTGAGCCTGGATACCGATTTTTGCTCATAGGGCATACGGATCAGTCGCTCGCTTTTGGTGGTAAGAAGTCGTATAACGGGGGGCTGAATAATGGGCACAAGTGCCATATAGGAGTATGCAGCCACGGTAATGGCACCAATGTAATTGGAGCCAAGCGCATTGGCAACCACGATCGAGGTGGGACCGTCAGCCGCGCCGATGATGGAGATCGAGGCCGCATCCTTGATGTCGGGGAAAAACACCGATGCCGCGCAAAGCGTAAAGAAGATACCGAACTGTGCGGCAGCACCGAAAAGCATCAGCTTGGGGTTGTTGAGGAGAGGCCCAAAATCGATCATCGCACCGATGCCGATGAAGAGCAAAAGCGGGAACAGCTCGTTGGCAATGCCCGCGTGATAGAGCTCGTTTAAGGGCTCGGCAATGCCGCCGAAATGCTTGACACCGTCCACGACCGTAACCACGCCGGGAAAGTTCATCAAGATCGCACCGAAGCCGATCGGGAGAAGAAGCGTCGGCTCCATTTCCTTTTTGATCGCAAGGTAAATGAGCACGCCGCCGATGATCCACATGATCACCATTTTGAAGTTCAATTCGGTGATCGAAGAGAACAGGTCGAGCAAGTCTTGCATAAAAAATCTCCTTTGCTTTTTTAATCACACGCCTTATATAATAATATGTACAAAAGGATTTGTCAATACTATTTGCAAAATTTGTCATTTGTTTATTTTTTGTCAATTTTTTCAACATTTTTTGACAAGTTTTGCAAACCGAACCTTGCAAAAATTGATGATGATTTCATTTTCATCCCCAAAATGCAATGCAAGGTTGGCATTGCACAATTCCCTGCCGTTTTCCTCATTTTCAGGGGATAATATCCGGCAAAGCGGCCATACTTTTTGGGGGGAAAGCCCCGTAAAAACAAAAGGAGAACGCACCAAATGAAATACGTATGTGACGTTTGCGAATGGGTATATGACGAAGCGCGCGGCTACGCCGCCGGCGGCATTGCTCCCGGCACCAAATTTGAGGATCTGCCCGAAGATTTTGTTTGTCCCCTGTGCGGGGTCGAAAAGGATCTTTTCACCCCTCAAAAAACGTAAAAAACACGCCGCACGGCTGTGCGGCGTGTTTTTGTTATTTGTTTAAGCCAGCTCGCGGGCAAGCGCGTCAAGCGCGGCCTCACTCTCGGCATTAAGGGCCGAAAGCAGTCTTACCGTGGTTTCGGCAAAGGTAATCTCCTTGCATCCCTCAAGGAGTCCGCGCATCACCTTGGCGGCCGCCGGTGCCCAGCTGCCGTTTTCGATGAGTGCTACGGTGCGCTTTTGGTAATTGCGCTCGACAAGGTGGTGGATAAACTCGTGCATAAACGGGAAAATGCCGTTGTTATAGGTGGTAGTGGCAAGCACCAGCTTACCGTAACGGAACGCGTCCTCAACAGCCTCCGCCATATCGGTACGGGCAAGATCGTGCACCACAACGTCACCCACGCCCTGCTCCTTTAGCTTTTGCGCCAACAGCTCTACCGCCTTTTTGGTGTTGCCATACACCGAGGTGTAGGCGATCACCACGCCCTCGCTCTCGACCCCGTAGCTCGACCAGGTTTTGTAAAGCGAAAGATAATAGCCGAGGTTTTCCGAAAGAACCGGTCCGTGCAAGGGGCAGATCTTCTCAATATCCAGCGTTGCCGCCTTGCCGAGAAGGGCCGCGGTCTGCGCGCCGTACTTACCAACGATACCGAAGTAGTAGCGTCGCGCCTCGCAAGCCCAGTCCTCATCGGCGTCCAGTGCGCCGAATTTGCCAAACCCGTCCGCCGAAAAAAGCACCTTGTCCTTGGCATCGTATGTCACAATGACCTCGGGCCAGTGGACCATGGGGGCAGTGTAAAAGGTCAGCGTATGCGCGCCAAGCGACAAAACGCTCCCCTCCCCGACCGTCATAGCGGCAGCGTGTACCACGCCGTAAAAGTTTTTCATCATCAAAAACGCCTGCTTTGATGCCACCACCGTAGCGTCGGGATAGCGCGCGAGAAACGCCCCGATGCTGGCCGAATGGTCAGGCTCCATGTGCTGCACCACGAGATAGTCGGGAGTCCGATCCCCGAGCTCGCGTGCAATATTTTCAAGCCACGTACCGGAAAAACGGGCGTCAACGGTATCCATAACGGCGATCTTTTCGTCAAAGATCACATAGGAGTTGTACGCCATGCCGTTCGGCACGACATACTGCCCCTCAAACAGATCGATCTCGCGGTCATTGACACCGACGTAGCGAATATCCTTGGTTATCACCATTTCAGTTCTCCTTGGTTTTTAATCTTCGTTCACGTGCACGAGGACAAAATCCTCACGCGCGTCGGGACGGTAGGTCTTGACCGTCACGTTATCAAGCACAAGGTTGTCGATATAGCGGAAGAAAATGCCCTTTGCAGGCAAGATCTTACCGTAAACGTACGCCTCGGGGTAAGCGGGGGGCACGTCGGGCACCTCGCGCTCATATTCCTTCACACCGCCGTCCACCTTCAGGTGCACGTTTCGAAGCGTGATGTTCTCAAGATGCCGTTCCTTCAAGCCACAGCAGTTCGAGGTGATCTGCCAATCCTTGAAGCGACCCGTCAGGCGCAGGTCCTCACCCTCGGCCGCAGGCGCGGCCTTAAAGAGCCAAGGGTACTGGTAAAAATCGCCCTGCTTATACTGGGTATAATTGCAGGCAATCACGGGGTAAGGCTCGTAGGGGCCCTGCGCCGTGATATTTTCAAGCGTGACGTTGCGAATGGCACCGATCTCTCTGCCCTCAGGCCCGCGCATACGCTGACCGATGTGGATGAAAATGGGGGCGTTAACGTTGGTCATCTTGACGTTCTTGATCAGGAGCCCGTCAATGACAGCACCGTCCACGCTCTCCACGGCAATGCCCGAAATGCGCACGTCACGGATATCAATATCCTGCACAACGGTATCGTAAAAGCCGCCGTTGGTCTCCGTACCGAATTTCACCGCGTTGCAGCGGCTCTTGACGCGGCAGTTCCAAACTCTGATGTTTTGGCAGTAATCCAAACGGTTGAGGGTGTAGCTCGATTTAAACACGATCCCGTCGTCGCCCGCCTCGATGTCACAGTCGTAAATTTTGACGTTTTTGCTGTTATCGGGCGAGATGCCATCAATGTAAACGTACATTTTAATGCCGTGGATATCCACGTTCTCGCACCCTGCAAAATAAATGGCAAGGTCGGTGACGTTGTTCATATCAAGGTCGGAAATGAGCACGTTTTTGCACTCCTTCAGTGAAATGCACTTCGGGCCGCGATTGCGGATCGCCTTGCCGCGCACCCCGTCCTCATCCCACACCGAGCGCATATCGATATAGGCCTTGCCCGTGATCGAGATGTTTTCACACCCGAGCCCGACGAACATCGACAAATGGAAATAGCTGTGCGAGGCATCCTGATACAGCGGGTAATCGAGCTCCTCCTGCTGTGCGTAGGCGTAAAAATCAAGCGCGCCTAAGATCACCGTGCCGTCCTCAAAGCAAATATGCACGTTGTCCTTCAAAAACACGGTCGCAAGCACGTAATCCCCCTTCGGGAAATACACCTTGCCGCCGCCCGCCTCAGAGCAAGCGTCCACTGCCGCCTGCACTGCCGCGGTATCGAGGTCTATTGAGTTGGCGTGTGCGCCAAAATCCAGCACGTTAAACAGTTTTTCGCTCATTTTTATACCCTTACCTTTACAACGATCTTACGAACGGTACCCTTATCGCCTTGATAGGCGAGCCCCGGCTTGTGCACGTCATGCGGGAAGAAGATGCAAAACTCGCCATCCTCTACCACACAGTAGCCCGCCTTGTCGTTGTCGTAGTAAAACTCCACGTCCTTTTCGGGGTTGTACTCGGATTTCGGCACCGCCTTAGCCATATCCATATCGCCCATCGTTTCAATACCCGAAATAATGTACTGAATATCAATGTAATTGCGATGGGCCTCAAACTTTCCGTCAGAGGGGGCCTTGGGGGTGTACTCCTGCACCGAGGCATAGAGCGCCTTGCCGTCGATCTCATATTTGCCGACCGCAAGATCCTTTTCTACGGCTTCCTTGATAAAATCAAAGGCTGCTTCAAATTTTTCGTGCAGGCTGTAATACTGTGCCGCGTTTTTTAACGTATCAAATACCATAACATACTCCTTTGTAGGCCATTTTTCCGGTCAAGCATTGCTCGCCTATATAATTCAATTATAATCAAATTTGAAGGGATAGTCAAGCATCTATTGCGTTTTTATTGTCATGCAAAAAACGGCACTCCGCAAATAGGTGATGTTCTTAGCGGAGTATTTGAAAGACATGATGAAGTGCGAGCATCACATTTGACCGGTCAAATACTTTATGGGCTAACCCCAAACCCATATTACAAACAAAAAGAGATAACAAATCGGTTCTTCGCCGAAATGTTATCTCTTTCTCTGTTTTTTAATGAAATCGTGGCAAGCCACGATGAAATCTTCACTTCGTTCAGATGAAATCCAAGACACGCCTTGGATGAAATCAAATCCGTCTAAATACAACCCTGCGAAGCAGGATTTCTTCGCGAAAGTGATTTCATCCGCCATAGGTGGATTTCACCCGTCGAAGACGGATTTGACTGCGTGATTGTCCGTTAAGGACATCACGCTAAGGGAGTGCCGTTTTGATTTATCGGATCTCTAAGACCGTAGCGTTCTTCAGCTCCAAAATATTGTTGTATTTGCCGATGATCGCCCGAACCTTGATCGTGTCGCCGACCTCGGGCTTTTGGTCCATAAACTCATAACGGTTTCCGTTTTCATCATAAATACCGTACACGTAAATGCGATTTCCCTGCCCGTCTTCTATGTAAAGGTTACCGTAAACGTTGCCGGCCACCATTTCAACAATGGTGCCCTCCACCACATATTGCTCGGTGGTAAAGGTGCCGTTTGCCTGGGCCGTGGCGATGGCGATCGCCTCGGGAATGCTGAGGACCTCAAGGGCATCCGGAGCCCTGCCGAGGCCGCCCGCCTTCACGTAATCGGCCACAAGGTCTCTGGCGTACACGCCGGGCTCGAGCACCTCAACGAGAGTGAGTCCGTTTGGTGCGTAGTCGATCGAGTATTGGTCGGAAATAATGTAATAGGTTGCGTTATCGTTAATGTTGTCTTTGATCGACGAGCCGTAAGAGCTGTAATCCACAAAATAATTGCCGTTGGTGGTGTTGATAAACTGCCGTTTAAGATCCTGACCCTTGATCGTGCAAAGCGCGATCACATTGTCAAAAGGAAGCACCGCCATCAGGTCGTTATAGGTCAGGTTGCCCACCGTAAACATACCGGGATCGCGTGCGGAAATGTAACCGCCGCCGAGCACGATGTCGTACTGCTGCCCCCACTTTTCCAGTCCTCTTTCAAGATAGAGCTGTGCCACCAGACTGCGAATGAACGTGGCGTTGCGGTACTGCTCATTGTAGCCGAGGGGCTTACTTGCAAATCCGATTTCGTCCTCGTATTTCCCCAGCAGTTCATCCACTATGGGGTGGTCGTCAAGAGTGGCGTACTCACTGTTTTCCACGATCTCGGCCTCACGCACCGTCACGATATCGGCGGCATAGTTCAGCTTGATCTCCACGTGCGAAATGCCCTCGTCATACCCACCGTTTTGCAGGTGATATACGCCATTTGTATCCACGTGTACGTAATTTTGATGCGAGTGACCCTCAAACACAATGTCAACGTACCCGTCGGAGAGTGCCACGTCATAGTAACTGCTCATCGATGAGGCCGAGGGATAGCTCGTGCCCGACGAGGAGGAGCCGTACCCATCATGAAGCGAGTACACGATCAGCTCACACCCTTCCTCGCGAAGACGCTCGGACTCGGCCTTGACCAGTGCCGTCAGATCGGCCCCCACCTTGAAATCAAGATCGGTAACCAAGCTCGACGAGATCGAGGACTTGCAGTCGCCAATGGCACCGATGATGCCGATCTTCACACCGCCGCGCTCCACGATGACCGAGGCCTCGCAAAAGTCGGCACGTGTGCCCGTATCCTTATCATACACGTTGATCGCGAGGATCGAGAAATCCGCGATCTCGGCATTGTTCGCAATATGGTCCGTGCCCCAATCGAACTCGTGATTGCCGAGTGTCAGCGACACAAAGCCCATCTCGTTCATCCAATCGGTAATGATGGCACCCTTGGTGAGGTTGGATTCCGCCGACCCCTGCCACATATCTCCCGAGGAAAGCAAAATCGTGTTGGAATTTTCAAGCACGGCATTGGCAAGGTAGGTGCTCAGCTCATCCACACCCACAGCTCCGACGCCGTCGTCAAACTTGCCGTGCAGATCATTTAAGGCAAAAAGATCCAGGATGATGACGACCGATACACCGCACTCATCGCAAAGGTCGTTTTTGTCGGCATCCTTGTGCACCGAGCACTCGTCCTTTTCATATACGGCACGTACCGTGATGCTCTCGGTCACGTTTTGGAATGTCTTGTCCCAGCCAATAAAGGTGTAACCGGCTCTCGTGGGAGCCGCGGGAGCCGTGGCGGCACCGCCCTTCTCGACCAGCTCATTTTTGAGAAGCGTATTATCGTAATCGAGGAAGGTGACACTGCATTTTGCCGCACCTGCCGACTCAGTGCCCACATAGCCGGCATCGATCGTTTCACCCGTGGAAAGCACCAGCCAAAGGTGGAGATCCTCGTCCACGTAAGCGTTAATGACACCGACGCCCATCGCACCCACACCACCGGGCATGCCCTTTAGGGTCTCAAGCCACTCGGCCTCTGTACCCGTGTATTCGGGGTGATATTTTTTATAGATCTCGTAGGCGGAAAGACCCTGCTGTCCGTCCTTACCGGGTTGCCCCACAAGGGATGCAAGCCATTGCTCCAGCGTCCCCTGATAGCCGTTTTCCACGGCCAGCTCATACGCGGATTTCCCATCGGCCCCCGCAGTTCCCATCTCACACGCGGAAAGCACCGGGATCAAAAGCAATGCCGAAAGCAGCAAAGCGATCGATCTCATCCATACCCTTTTCATCGTCATATCCTCCTTTTTAAAACAAAGCGGTACAGTCTAATAATAACATAGAAAGAGGGATACTGTCAACCCATAAGGACCGCGCACACGTTAGCGATCTTCCCCGCCTTAGCGTTGAGAAAATATCACACGCAGCAAGCAGGCATTCTTGCGGCCGAGGTAAAACCCAAGGCCCTGCTTCAACGATAAAAAACAAAGGCACTCCCCACGAAAAAAATGCTTTATCCTTTATTATCTAGCCGCTTCGCGCCGTCGCACTTTTGCGGTGCCCGCATCGCGTTGCGCTCCTCACGCTCGCTTCCGCTCTGCGACCGCTGCAACTCGTACAAGCACGCTCCCCCTGCCACCGGCAGCGCGTGCTTGCACTCCCTCTCGCGCGCGGCGCTCGGTTCAAAGCTCGACTTCGACGCCAAAAAACAAGGGCATCCCCACGAGGGGGATGCGATCATCTAGCCGCTTCGCGGCGTCGCACTGTTGGCGTTACCGCATCGCGCTTCGCAAGCCGCCGTTTGCTCGCGTTCTGCGACGCCTGCCACTCCTTAGCGCTCCCTGCATCCGCCACCGGCGGCGGTCGCGCACTCTCCGCCGCTTCGCGCCGTCGCACTGTTGCCGTTACCGCATCGCGCTTCGCAAGCCGTCGTTTGCTCGCGTTCTGCGACGGCTGCCACTCCTTAGCGCTCCCTGCATCCGCCACCGGCGGCGGTCGCGCACGTCCCTCTCGCCGGTACCCGGCGCTCGGTTCAAAGCTCGACTTCGACGATAAAAAATAAGGGCATCCCCACGAAAAAAATGCTTTATCCTTTATTATCTAGCCGCTTCGCGCCGTCGCACTTTTGCGGTGCCCGCATCGCGTTGCGCTCCTCACGCTCGCTTCCGCTCTGCGACCGCTGCAAC